>JAGPFA010000019.1 GCA_018056765.1 Syntrophaceae bacterium | reverse complement strand
GCACAGAGGCGGCTTTAAACATGGTTATGCTGGCATACAATCTGATGAGCTTATTCCGTCAGAGCATTATCGGGACGAAAGTCCAGCAGAAGCTGTCGACGTTACGATACAAACTTTTTGCTATGGGCGGTTACATGGTGAAAGACGGCAACCGTCGCATTCTAAAATTATCACTGGCCATGAAACGCCGGGAGTGGTTTCTTGGGCTTTGGGACAAATCATCACGCTTCTCGTTGCCTGTAACCCTTCCAAAATTGAACCCTATTGCGTAATCTGGGTTCAGCATGTTCTGGATGCCGGTTTTCACCAGCATGACGATGTTGACGGCTTCTTTACGATTGCGACACAGTCTCCCTGGCGGAGCATGCACTCCGGCAAAGCTGTCCAAACGTTCGCGTTGAAGCTGTTCAAGGGAACGAAAACCCATGCGGCCGGCAGTGATAATCGTTAAAAAAGAAAACAGCAGAGTGCCGGACCGGATCACTGTTTTAAAAAATAATCCATCCCTTTGGACAAATGTGAATACTGCTGTCTGGACAACGCAGTTAGTATTCCGGCGCTCTGTGTTTTGTTCACATCGAGCACCACCGGTTCACCTTCATGCATCACGAAATCGATCCGGCCGTAATCCAGACCAAGCATCCGCCGCACACGATGCAATATTTGCGGAACCTCGACAGAAACATCGGAGGCCTCACTGTTGCCGAACTTGACAATAGGAGAGACTGACCCCTGCCGGCCGGTCAGATTTACATCGCCGAAAAATGTCCAATACCGGACATAGTGCCGCCCTCCCTCCTTTTCCGGCAAAAATTTTTCCACGATCAGGTGTTCGTTCCTCCAGACACCGGCCGGGACACGGTCAATACCGGCGAAAATCGGATAGTGGAGTGGATTCAGGGCGGTAAGCCTCCGCCACGAGGCGACCTGACAGATGGCCGCGGCATGCTCCCTGGGGAAAAACTTTCGCGCAACTTTCACCAGGCGGGATGCAGAACCGTTTTCCGGAATCCCTCCGTAATTGGCATTTGTTTTGACGATTACCGGCCCGCGATAGCTGTCGTTACGGGTAAGCAATGCCGTGCTGTATAGACGTCGGGAAATATCACGTGCCGCGCCGTTCACCGCAACGGGATATTGCAGCGCCAGGCGCAAAAACTCATCCGGTACTACCGTCCGGTCAACATGCAGGAAGAGAACATCCGCCGCGGGCGGATTGTCAACGCTGTTATGCTCGATCACCCTGTGACCAAGCTCCCTCCATGTTTCCGCCATTATATCGACGATATAGGGAGCGACAGATCTTGTCTTCTTTAAAATGAGTATGGTTTTCACAATAATTGATCAATGCATCCGGACCAGACCGGCTCAGCAGCTGTTCATTTTTACACGAGGCCCGTCAAGAAACGGCTCGTGCATTTGCCCGACAAGACGCTCATAGATCGTACTGATCAAGGAAGTTATGCAGCGCCGTCTTCAGCCAGGCGAAAGAGTCCTCACTGGTAACGATAAAAAGGAAACCGTTGACATTTTTTTCATTGAACTCGAAAACGGTTCTCAGAACAATGGCCAGGCTGTCATCATCGAAAATATTTTCGGAAATAAAGCTCTGCTGACATCTGTCCATCACGACCCGGGGCGGGGAATAAGTGATGACATCACCGAGCAGTTCAGCGATCTTTCCGATACACGCTCCGATGAGAATGTTGCTGACCTCTCTAAATGCTTCTTTTACCAGCTCACTTATCGGGTCTGATTCGAGGTACTCTTCGGATCCGTCCAGAAGTGACAGAATTTTTTTCCCCGCATCCGAGGGAAACACCAGGAAGGCGGCACCTTTGAATTTTCCCCAGAAACGCTGCTCGACCAGTGAAATATCGTCGTAATCTTTTATTTCGGCACTAATGTAGGGTGGAAGGTCGGACGATTTCAACAGCCTGACGTAAGGAACACTGAGAATAACGAATATGTCGATGTATTCGCCAAGATCAGAAGCTGCACGGCCAAAGGCGATATTCATAATCTCCTGCAAAATATCCGTTTCTTCGGCAGTGATCATCGTTTTGGGGGCATCGGTTTGCATGGTTTATCCGCGCTCCTTCAGCGCCGCTTCGACTTGGTCGATCACAGCGGCGACGTTATCTTTTGTCGGCGGCTTGCGCAGAACGGAAAAAGCGCCCAGCTCGTGCGCCCGCGCAATTGCCCTTACCTGCACATCGGCAGTAGCAACCACAACGATCGCTCTTTCATCGATAGCGATGATTTCCTGCAACGCATCAAAGCCATTCATCACCGGCATGGTTAAATCCATGAAAGTCAGCTCCGGCCTGATCCGCCTGAAGGCCTCTAGGCCCTGTCGTCCGTCGGCCGCGTCGGAGAATTCATATCCCCGATCCTTCGGGATGCAACTTTTGAGGATCTTTATGGATACAGGAGAATCATCAACAATCAATATTCTTTTTATCATCACCCGCCCCGCTTATATGACGTAATATTGAACAGACCTTCTTCTGTCTCTCATGCGGCCGCACCGGTCAGCGAACGGCCTCGGTCCGGTTTCGTCCTTTGCTTTTGGCCAGATAAAGCCCCTCATCCGCCTTTTTTAAAAGCATCTCCGCCGTCGAAGTTTCGGCTCCCATCGACGACACGCCCAGGCTGATCGTCAACTTAATGTTGTTTTGCATACAACGGAAGGAATAATCGGCAACCGCTTGACGAAACCGTTCGGCAGTTACCAGGGCTTGCTCCAAATTTGTCTCCGGCAAAATACAGCAGAACTCCTCGCCCCCATAGCGTGCCAGGACATCTCCGCTGCGTATTGATTTCCCGATAAGTTCGGCAATTGTCTGCAGGACATAATCACCGTACTGATGCCCGTAGGTATCGTTGGTTCTCTTGAAATGGTCGATATCGAAGATGATCAGGCTCAGAGTGTGACCGTATCTTTTGTGGCGGTCTGTCTCCTCTCTGAGCCGCAAATCAAAACCGCGCCGGTTATATACGCCGGTCAGGAAGTCGGTGATGTTCAGATCCATCAGCTTCTGTTCGAATTTCACTGTTTCTGTCACGTCCTGCACGGCAATGAACAAATGGGTGATTTCGCCCCGATCATTGCGCAGTGGGCCCATTGTGCAGCTTTGCTGCATTTGTTTAAAATCACTATCAAAGGCGCTGACCGGATCGAAGGGAAACAGGTAGTGGTGCAGCTTCTGGGAGAAAAAGCAGAAATTGCCGAAGGCGAAGACCGCCCTGCAACTGTTGAGAAAACGTGGACGTCTGAGATTGGGAAACACATCACACACAGGCGATCCAATTATCTTTTCCGGCGTCAGGCCTGAATGGATCTGCATCCAGTGATTCCAGAAGCGTACCCGCAATTCTTTATCGAGTATCACCAGGCCGATATCCACCATCTCGAAAACCTGGTTGAACATATGTGGCTCAATACCTTGAGTATTCATTGCATCGTCTGATGGCAACATAGAAAGATCACATACCCCTCAATCGTCATTATTTTACCAAGTGCATGACATCTGATTTTCAAGGCCCGTGCAAACCGGTATCCCCCGCCGCGGTTTCATTTCGGCGGCATACGCAAGGCTCCGTCGAGCCTGATGCAGCAACCGTTGAGCATCCGGTTTTCCATGATATGCATAGCCATGCGAGCGAACTCCTCCGGCTTACCCAGACGCCGCGGGAAAGGAACATTACCGGCCATGACCTGTTTTACTTCGGGCGGCATTCCGGACATCAGAGGTGTGTCGAATAAACCAGGCGCGATGGTGACGACCCTGATGCCGTAGTCGGCGCATTCCCGGGCAACAGGCAGCGTCATCGCCACAATACCTCCCTTGGAAGCACAGTAAGCGGCCTGACCGATCTGGCCGTCAAATGCCGCGATGGAAGCGGTGTTGATGATCACGCCTCTTTCCCCGTCGTCATCGGGCTCGTTGACGGATATCTGCCCCACTGCCAGACGAATCACGTTGAGCGTCCCCACCAGATTGACGCGGATAACTTTATTGAATGACTCAAGTGACAGAGGACCTCTTTTGCTTTTTATTTTCCCCGCATCCGCCACCCCCGCACAATTCACGACCGCGTTGACTTTTCCAAAAGCATCTACCGTCTTTTTTATCGCGGCGGCGATGTCGTTTTCATCGGCGACATCCGCCTTAGCAAACATAATACTGTCGGTGTTTTGTGCCGCGACACGTTCGCCGCCCGCCGCGTCGGCATCCACGATCATAACTTTCGCGCCGGCTCCGGCCAGGGCCAGTACGGTGGCCTCTCCCAAGCCGGACGCTCCTCCCGTAACCAAAGCCACAACTTCCCTAAGGTTCATTCTCCTCCCCCTGTTCATCGGCATTTTTTAATTTTTTTTTGTGTACCACAAGAAATATCACAAAACAACCCGAATCTCATATAAGCGCGGATATCGGATCGCCGGAAATGAAGGAGAAAGCCGTAAAATCGCCGTCATGGCTGAGGCTGATGTCGATGGCGGCGCGACAGCCGTTCAGATAAACGAGGGGCGGCTCAGGGAGCCCGGTTTTCACCGGCCTTATAACTTCAATCTCCCGCCTGTCTAGTCCGAGCATCTCCGCCAGATAACCGATCAGACACTGGCGCACAAATGAAGAGGGAGCAGACGTTTCCTCCGCCATTTCAGGGGGAAGCGTATCTACTTGCCACTTGGCCGCGCCCAGCGCCCGGCAAGTGTCCGAAGCGATGCTGTGTACATACATATGAGTCACGTGCAGGCAAAAAGGTATTTCTGAAAAATCAGGAATCATCACGAACCCGGACATGGTCGCGCTTTGTCTTTCCGTTTCGGCAAAACCGGCCGCGGGGGTGCCGACACTGCGCCACCCCCGCGACGCATCAACCCATAAAACAGACCAGCGGCGCGGTATAAACGCCGCGCCGCCGGTCATCTTCCGAACTACCTTATAGGCTGCCTCCTTGCAGGCCCATATCGACCACAAAGCGGCATCCGGTACATCGGATTCCTTTACCAGACTGATTTCATCATCGGTGAGAATTTTCTTCAGAAAGCGCAAATCCGTGCTTTTGCGCACGTTCATCGGATGTTTTAAATCTACGATGTCGTTTCCCGTAAGCGGCAAAATACTTCTCCTCCATGCAGGCGATCCGGTCGATAATCTGCCGGGCGTAATCCCGTTGGGCACGCAGCCCGCTGCGGTTTGCCTTTACCGGCGTAAGCACTTCCATGCTCGCATAAAACCTGTCACCCCAGGCCGGTATCATGCCGTAGCGATGCTGCTTGTCACCACGCAGGTATAAACACATTACCTTGCAGTCATCCACTTCCTCGATAAACCGTCCTACCCCGTAGGAGAAGTTTTCTCGCTCCACGCGCCCGGTGCGCGACCTTCCGCCCTCCGGAAAAATCATAATCGTATGGCCGTGCTTGAGCAGATACGAGCAGGAATCGAGCACTTTCCTCATTTTCTCGCGCGAGCCGCCGCGATCGACAGGAATGCACTTGGACAAATAGCATAAGACCGCCAGAAACGGATTGCTCTGAAAATTTCTTCTTTCCGGAAGATTCCAGGGCAATTTTTTATAACTGGTAAAATGCCGGATGAAGCTGAAGGCAACATAGCTCAAAATGAATGAGTCGATCATTGTCAAATGGTTGGCACAGATCAGCCAGGGCCCTTTGTGTCCGTCCAGCGCCTCTTTACACTCGCGGCGCAGCTCATGCAGGTTTCTGATCCGGTAATGCAAAGCGTGTGCGATCAGAAAATAGAAAGGCGCAACAAAGGCAATGGCCAGACGCCCCAGGAAATTCTGCAGCCGCAGCATAAAGATAGCTCGCCTGTCCATATTCATTCCCCCAGTTTCTTTTTGATTATTGCCACAGCGTCGCCGATGGTCCGGATCTTGTCCGCCTCGTCGTCATCGACGCTGATGCCGAAAACATCCTCGCATTTGATGATAACATCAACCAGGCGCGCAGAATTTACCTTAAGATCATTGAGAATATGCGTGTCGGGCGTCGCCGTCTCCAGCAGTACAAGGTCTTTTGTATAGGCCTTTAAAATATTTACCATCTCTTCAAAAATTTGTTTTTCATCCATTTTCCTTCCCCCTTATTGATTATTTATCTTCCCACTTCCTGAATATAATGCAGCTGTTGACGTCCCCGAAACCGAAACCGGCTTTGGCCAGGTATTTCAGATCGGGGAATTCCATACATTTTTGCACAATTTTCGGCGCGAAATCGGCAATCTCCGGATGCACATCTTCGCTGTTGATCGACGGGTGCAAAAAACCCCGGTAAACCTGCAGCACAGACGCCACACACTCCACAGCCCCGGCTGCGCCCAGGCAATGCCCGATCATGGACTTTGTCGAGTTGATATAGGGAAAACTCTCCGGTGTGCGCTCCAGCGCCGCCGCCCAGTTTTTCACCTCGTGCGGATCGGCATAAGTCGCGGTGAGGTGTCCGTTGATGGCGTCGATTTCCGACAGTCTGATGCCCGCGTCGGCAACCGCTCCCCTGATGCACTTTTGCACACCCACGGGGTTGGGCGCGGTCATGGAACCACCCATCCGCTGGCCGCCGCAGTTCACGAATCCTCCGACAATTTCCGCGTAAATCCTTGCGCCACGCGCCAGCGCCGTTTCCAGTTCCTCCAAAAGCAGCATCGCGCCGCCGGAACCGGGCACAAACCCGCAGGCGCTGGCCGACATCGGCCGGGAACCGGCTGCCGGGTTGTCGTTGAACTTACGTGCGATCACCCGCATTGCGTCGAACCCGCCCCAAATATAGGGAGAGGCCCCCTCGGAACCTCCGGCGACCATGCGCTTGGCCAGCCCCTCACGAATACGCCACAGGGCGTCAATCACCGCCTCATTCCCCGTGCTGCACGCTGACGAATTGGAAGTCACCTGGTTACCGGCACCGATCAGCCCGCCGATGCGTGCGCTCGTGCCGCTGTTCATCACCTGTTCGACGACACGACTGCCCAGGCGGCGGACGCGCCCTTCATTGATCATCGGAACAACGCTCAGAGCGATGGTATCCATCCCGCCGATCCCGGAGCCGGCAATCACACCTGTGTCCCAGTCCACCGTCTCGTCATTGCCGTCGGGCAACTCAAAACCTGCATCTCGCCAGGCATCAACGGCCGAAACGGACGCGTAGCCGATATTGTCGTTGAAGGACAGCAGCTTTTCCCGGTCAAAGTAACTTTTGCGGATTTCATCGAAGTTTTCCGGAATTCCGGCAATCTGACAGCTGAACTTCAGCTCTTCAAGTTGCGGTATATGGCGGATGCCGGATCTCCCCTCTCTGAGCGCCTGCTCGAAATCATCCAGACCGTGCGCGTTCGGCGCGGCAACCCCCATTCCCGTGACGACGACTCTTTTCCTCATATATCCACACCCATTCCCGCTAATTGTCCCACGCAGACCACCTCCGAATTTTCCCTTTCCATCTGCACATCCACTTTCAGCGCCCCCTTGCGCATATAAATTTTCCTGCCCCTGACAATCACCCTCTCGCCCGGCAGCACGATGCCTCTGAATTCGACGCCGTCGGCCAGCGTAAAAAGAGCCAACGGACTTTTCATTTCGGCAGGCCGGACTTTCTTTTGGCAGGCCAGCAGATAGATGCCGTAGGCCACCACACCGATCTGCGCCATACATTCAACAAGAATCACGCCCGGCGTCACCGGCCGGCCGGGGAAATGCCCCGGATAAAACACTTCATCTTCGCGAAAACGGTAGGCGCCGCAGATTTCCTCCTCGCTCAGAGAGAGAATCTCATCGATGAAACGAAACGGCCGCTGCTGCGGAACCAGAGAGAGTACTTCGGCGACAATACTTTCATCAGCCGCCATAGAGTCCTCCGTTAACATGAATGACCGTACCGTTTATGTAGCTGCCTTTTGTCGCCAGGAAGGAAACAACTTCGGCTATTTCCTCCGGCTTTCCGATGCGCCCCAGCGGGACGTTGGCCATGATCCGATCTTTGACCTCCGCCGGGAGGGAATCGGTCATATCCGTTTCGATAAACCCCGGCGCCACGGAATTTACTAAAATATTGCGACCCGCCATTTCCTGGGCCAGGGATTTCGTAAACGCATCCAATGCCGCCTTCTCCATTGTGTAGGCGATCTGCCCGGGATTGCCTGTATGTCCCGCCACGCTGGAGATATTGATAATCCTTCCCCGCGAGGCGCGCATCATAAACTGGCGTAAAATTCGTTTGGTCAGGTACCAGGCGCCGCGGGCCAACGCACGCTGTGCGTCGAACTGCTCTAATTTCATGGAAATGATGTCGGCATTGACCGACTGGCCGGCGTTGTTCACCAGAACATCCACGGTGCGCGCCGTTTCTTTGATTTCTCCGACCATCCGGTCAATCTCATCTGTCGCGGCAAGATCCGCCTGCAACAGAAAACCGTCTGAAATTTCACCGAGCAGCGCGCGGGCTTTATCCGCGCTTGAACGATAGTGAATACCGACGTAAAAACCATCCGCGGCCAGCGTGCGGACACAAGCAGCACCAATGCCGGTTGCCCCGCCGGTGACGATGGCGACCTTCTTCTCCATTACGCGGTTCCCTCTACTTTCAGCATGATATGCGCCCAGGACAGACCGGCGCCGACAATCGACATGGCAATGCGGTCGCCTTCGCGTAATTGCTCCCAGTGAGCAGAAAGCACGGAAGGAGCCCCGACACAGCCGACGTTGCCGAGCTGATCCACGTTATACCAGCAGTTTTTCAGCGGGATCCCCGTGCGTTCGCAAACTGTCATGAGCATGCTTAAATTCGCCTGATGGCCGATAAATAAAAACCGTTGCGCCCCGGTGGCAAATTCCCCCTGCAGCTTCCTGACGCCCTCTGTGGTCGTGCGGATGGCGAAACCCTGAACCGCATTACCCTCCTGATAAAACCGCCATGCGTGATTGATACCCACCTTGCTCCAGGCGGAGGGGCGTGAATCGTAGCAACAGCCGCAAAATACCGCACGCGACGGGACCTTTGTCGAAACCACCGCCGCAGTGCTGCCGTCCCCGAACAGTACGGCCACCGACCGGTCGGCATAATTCACAGATTTGGTGAGCGTCTCCGAGTCTACCACCAGCACATATGCAGGCAAAGTTTCCGGGGCCATTTTGGAGAGAAAATTTATCTGCATACCAAATGAACTGCACGCGGAATTCATGTCTATGCAGGGAACTTCAATGCCCAGCTCCTCGGCCACGGCGGATGATTCCGCGGGCGCGATATTGTCCGGCGAGGAACTTCCCGCAACGACCATGCCGATATCCTCTTTTTTCACCCCGGCGCGCTCCATCGCCTGGCGGGCGGCCAGCGCCGCCATCTGCGAATTCTTATACTGTCTGGCCTCGTATGCGGCACGGAAATCCACGTTTTTTGTTTCTCTGATATATTCCAGGGCCAAAACTGTACGGCGGTTTTGTATTCCCACCCTCTCCTCGATCCACTCGTGCGAGGTGCCGATGTCCAGATCCACCAAAAACTGATTGGAAATAATATTGTCGGGGTGAAAATGCCCCATGCCATGAAGATACAGCATGATCAGACAATCTCCCGTCCGATGATCATATCCTGAACTTCACGTACACCTTCATAAATATCGATAATGTGCGCGTCACGCGCCAGTTTGGATATTTCGTAATCAGTGGTAAAACCGTATCCGCCGTGCAGATGCAGACCTTCCGTCGTGCAGAAAATGGCCGCCTCGGCACAGGTGTTTTTCGCCAGCGACGCATAGATGCCCGCATCCTTGGCCTTTTCCTGAATCTTGCAGCCGGCCTTGATCAAAGACAGCTCTGCCAGCTCTACCTTTTTCCACATCTTGATAATCATGTCGCGCGCTACGGGAAGATCGCAGATGCGCTGACCGAACTGCTTACGCTCGCGCGTGTATTCCATGGTGATATCCAGGGCGCGCCGTGCCAGGCCCAGACCGATGGCGGCAACCATGGGGCGCGCGTAATCCAGAACATCAATGATGTACTTGAAGCCGAATCGTCTGTCGCCGATGATCTGGTCGGGGTGGATGATGACATCTTCAAACGTGACGCTGGCCGTATTGGACAGCCTCTGCCCGAGTTTATCCTCCGGCTTGCCGATAATTATTTTCCCTCCTGTCGGGACAGTTATTTCCCGTGTGCCGTCGCCCACGTCGGGCAGCTCTGCGGAGGTTACTTCGTCGACCGGAATCACAACACAGGCCATGAAATTGCTGGTCGGCTTCCCGACCTTGCAAAGTACTGTAAACTGCGACGCATAAGAGGCATTGGTGATAAAACACTTCGAACCGTTGAGCACATAGGTGCCGTCATCCTGCTTGGCGATGAAGCTGGTCATCATCGTATTGTCGGAACCGGCGCCCGGTTCGGTAAGACAAAATGACGCCAGCAGGGGCTTTTCCACGAAGGGGCGCAAAAACCTTTCCTTCTGTTCTTCAGTCCCGCGCTGGCTGATGACGACATTGGCCAGATCATTGCACATCGCCGAGGTGGACAGACCTGTGTCACCATAGGAAAGCTCCTGGATAATCAGAGCCGAAGAGAAAATGTCTATTTCAAAGCCCTTGATCGCTTCCGGGATACACAGGTTCATCATCCCCATCTCCCATAACTTGTCGATGACAGGCCAGGGGAACTTATGCTCTTTTTCCATCTCCAGAATACGGGGTGAAATTTCATTTTTGACAAATTTACGCACTGCTTCCACATATAACAACTGATTTTCATTGAAGCTCAGATCCATAATATCCCATCCTTAAATATTCGATTGGTGAATGTCAGCCTGCGGCAAATACTTTTTCAGCCGCGGAAAGACTCGTAACGGACTCACAGGCCACGCCGATCGTTTTGAAAAAATCACGCAGCGGTCGTCCGGGACCAATTTCATAAATCTTCTGAGCACGCCCGGCCAGGGCCTGCATATTGTCGCGCCAGCGCACAGAATTGGAAAGCTGGCTTACCAGGTTGACGATGATCGCATCGACTGATTCCTCGTGAAAGGAGCCCTGATAGTTGGACGTTACCTTCGAGGCATTGCCGGCGTCAAACGAGCCGCTGAACTTGGCCAGCACCTCCGCGAACGGCTTTTCAATTTTTTTCATAAAGCGGCTGTGAAATGGAGCGCTGACATTGAGTTTGACAAAACGGCAGGCTTTGGCCTCTCCGAGGAGTTCTTTACACCGTCGTTCCACCTCCGGCAGGACGGACGCCTCACCGCTGATAACCACCTGGTTGGCTGAATTAATATTGGCCACATCGACCGGCAGTCCGGCAAGCCCGTCGCGCAGAGCCGGGACATCTATCCCCTCTGAAATCACGGCGGCCATGAAACCGACGCCCACCGGAACCGCTTCCTGCATCAGCTTGCCGCGTTCGCGGACAATCTGCACCGCGGCGGCAAAGGGCATCACGCCGGCAGCGACAAGCGCCGTGAACTCACCCAGAGAATGACCGCCGAAGCTCTCCGCCTTGAATCCATACTCGTTTTGAAGTCCACGGAACATGGCTATTTCCGTCGTCACGATGCACGGCTGCGTATATTCGGTCAGATTCAGCCTTTCATCTTCGTTGAAACAGATGGCCGCGACATCAAGCCCGAGAGCGTCGGACGCCTCCTCAAAAACACTGCGGCAAACAGTCATCCGGTCATAAAAATCTTTTCCCATACCTTGCCTTTGCGACCCTTGTCCCGGAAAAACAACGGCCACGCTTCCCACACTACCCATACTCGCCTCCGTAAAACCAAAAAAGCCAATTGTTATGGCTGCCCGCGTTACAGCACAATCCGTGCCACTCAAACACCGCTTTAATCTTCAGTAAAATTCTGCGAAATTATAAACATTTCGTGTTGAAAACACATACGGCCAGCTTCCTTGCTGATTGTTCACATGCATATTATATTTTACAGCGCGTAGTTCTCTTCGCACAAAGGAAATCATTTTATTGCACGGGGAAGTTGACATTACCATGCTTTTTAATGCATGAATTTATATTTAGTAAAACGAACAGGGAACAGTGTCAAGTTTTAAAATCGCCACATGCGCGGAGGAACTCATGACGGTACTGAACAAATCATTTTATAACCGGCCGACACTGAAAGTTGCCCGTGATTTACTTGGAAAAAAGCTCGTACGGCAGGAGGGGCGGGCCAGGCTTTCCGGGATCATTGTTGAAACAGAAGCCTACTGCGGACAAAGGGATACGGCCTGCCACGCGCACCGCGGCATGACAAAGCGCAACATCGTGATGTTCGGCCCGCCGGGCTCTGCTTATGTATATTTCACTTACGGCATGCATTACCTGCTTAATATTGTAACTGAAGAGGAAGGACGCCCCTGCGCCGTTCTGATCAGGGCCATCGAACCTCTTGAGGGGCTTGCCGTGATGCGCGCACGCCGGCCGGTACAGGACAAGAACCTGACTGACGGGCCGGCCAAATTGTGCCAGGCGCTGGGCATCAACAAACTTTTCAACGGCTGGAACATGACCAACGGTGAAAAGCTGTGGGTGGAGGAATATAAAAAAATCGCCCGGTACGAGGTCTCCCGGACGCCGAGGATCGGTATAGGGTATGCCGAAAAAAAGGACCGTGAGGCTCTGTGGCGTTTTTGCGTCAAAAGCGACAACCGCTAAGAGGCAATGCCGTCGGTTTCCCCCTTATTTTACGTCTCAGCCCCTGCACCAAAAAAAACACGGGGCAGCTTTTCATATGTAAAAGAGGAGACCCGCAGCATTACAATGATTATTGACTTACCGTCACAGATTTATGGTGTAGTATCTGTCCTGTTCCTGCTCATGCCGGCCCCAGTAAAGATCGCCGGTCCAGCCGTCGATACAGATGTAATCGCCGGCCCTGATGGTGCGCCCCGCCAGCAGGGAATAGCCTTCTGCCTCATACACTTTCAGCTTGCCCAAGCCCACCACACCGACCTTGTCCAGTTGTGGGATAGTCACCGCCGCATGCGATGTCGCGCCTCCTTTGGCGGTAAGCAACCCTTCCACCTGCAGCAGCACGCCTACGTCATCCGGCACAGTGTCCGGGCGAACCAGGATCAGCGGGGTTTGCGGCTCGGCAGCGCGGAAACGCTTTATATCGTCTTCGGAATACACGGCGCGTCCGCAAAGCGCTCCTCCGCTTACGCCGATGCCCGTACCCATGAGGGAGGCTCGCAGTTGCGGTGAACCTTTAAAGCGGTGCAGTTTTTGTGCTTTGGCCTGATCCATATCGCGCGTCTGCAACAAATACAAATGCTCTCTGTCCGGCCCTTCAAAAGTAAACTCGATTTCCTGATGGTTAAAACCTTTTTCGTAAATCATGATTTCCGCTATTCTGGCCAGACCGGCATAGATGGTCGGGAACGTGGCCTCCAGGGAAATATCTGTATCACGCTGCTCCGCCACCCGCTGTTTTTCGGAAACCGGATAGGTTTCGACCAGACCGGAAACAATGTCGTCTCCCTGCACACCAAAAATAAAATCACCGTATATGGCCACATCTGAAGAAAAACTTTTCGGATCGCGCGTAAAAATTACGCCGGAGCCGGAACGTTCGTGGTAATTGCCGAAAACCATCGCCTGCACGATGACAGCCGTACCCCACTCATCCGACAGGTGCATCTGGCGGCGGTAAATTTTGGCCTGCTCGGAGTGCCACGATTCAAAAACATGCAAAATGGCCTGCCTGAGCTGTCGTGCCGGGTCATCCGTAAGGGGAAGACCACTGTCAAGAATTCCTTTCTTATAGGCCAGGGCGATTTCTTTCATCAGTTCCGGTGGAAATTTAATTTTTCTTTCCACACCGTATCTGAGCTTGAAATCGTCAATAATTGCGTCGAAAAAATCACGGCTCAATCCATGAAACATACCCCAGGTCTGCAGAAAACGCCGATAGGAATCCCAGGCCGCCCAGCGGAATTCTTTCTTCGATGCAAGACTTTCCGCAATTGACGTGTTGATGCCGACATTTAAAAAGGAACGCATCATGCCCGGAAGCGAGATGGTGGCGCCGCTGCGCACGGACAAGAGCAACGGATTGTCCGGGTCGCCAAACCTCCGGCCGGTTCTTTTTTCCAGCGCCGCTATTTCTTTATTGATGCGTGCCACCAGATCATGGAAAATATATTTATAGCTGTTGACCGCTTCATAGCCCCGGAAAACTTCAGTGGTAATGATGAAACCGGGCGGCACCGGAAAACCGAAGGAAACCATTTTTTTTAAAAAATATCCCTTGTTTCCCAAAAGGATCTGATTATCCATCCTGCCTTTTTTCGTGTAGATGGATGAAACGGCCAGATCAGGGTTATAATCCATCAGCAGATTGAGAATCTTTTTGTTGTCTTTGAATTTATCCAACTCGGCGCTGAGCGATCTGATCACCGCATGGATGAAGTTGTCCAGCACCTGCAGGCCGAAGGTCGAAGAGATGATCGAGCGGAGGAAATTTTCCGACTCCTGATAAACCAGCTCGTCGTGCAGGGGGGAACCTTCACTTGCGGATACGTCGCCGCCGGAGGAAGGCATAATCTGGCGGATAATGACGGGCAGATTCACGCTGTGCACATCAATGTAGTATTCGCGGATAATGTCCTGGATGCCTTTGGAAATAAAGCGGAAGATATCCAGGTACTGGTCCATGGAAAAAGGCTTGATCGGCAGCGCGCTGGTGACATATTTCACCTTGGCCACCAACCCTTCGGTAGAAATACCGTCAAGTTCCAGTGCCTTTACATAGTGCCACAGGTAGGCGTGAATTCTGATGAGAGTCCGCCTGGTGATGAAATGCAGATTCATCGACGTGATCAGTTCTTCCAGGAGCGTACTGCCCAGAATCTCCAGGCGCAGCGTGAGGCCCAGCGCGTCAAATTTTTCTTCATGGTAGGTGCCGTACATTGAAGGTATACCTGCTGCGATATGCCTTTTATGATAGATGTTTTCAAACGCTCTGGTTTTCTTTCCCGACAGGATCTTCTCCTTCAGGAGGCTCAGAAATTTCATGATCATCGTGAGGCTTTGATGGTATTTCTTTTCGCCCAGCGAACGGCGCAGCGACGCAATATCCGCCGCAGCAAAAGTGTTGGACATCTCCAGGTCGTTTAGCAAATCGTAATACTGGGGAAAATATTTTTTATGGATCAGTTGATAGGCTCTGATCATCAGAGTGGCGCGTTCGCGATCCACGTCGCTGACATCCCCGACAGAAGATACTTCTTCGTTCATTTTTGCCCGGTCCCATTCCAGAAATCTATGCGGATTGTGGCCGGACTTTGGAAACAGGCTGCAGAAAACTTTGTGCATGCCGTCGAAATAGCTGCCCGTATTTTCCACCTGATCGAATACTTCCTCCGGTAAGTGCCTTAACAGGTAATTTTTGTCACCCGAAAACCAGTAACGGAAAATGTCCTCGGCGAACTCCACCAGTAGACTGTTGCTTTCCACATGGGACTGTTTTCGGAAAAAATTAATCAGCAAATCTTTGCGCGCCAAAATTTCATCAACGCGGGTGGTGATATCACGCAGTTCGCCCTCCGCCCCGATTTCGCTGAAATAGACGGGAAACAGGCGCACCAGCTGCTTTACCAGATTATAGGCCGAACCGATGTCCGCATTGAGCAGGTGTGAAATGTCGCGCTGGACGAGGTCTGTGTCGCGGATAAATACTCCGCCGATTTTCAAATTGATGATGAGGGCGGAGATAAGTTTTTTTGTCCAGCGCGGTTTCATGGCGATAATTTCGAGCCATGCCCGTATCGTACGAACATGCTCGGGATTAAACTGCACCTGCCAATTTGTCGTCGCCCCCTGTATATCAGGGTATTCAAAGCCATAGGCGATCAATTCGTCGATAAATGTCTCCGCCAGCGAATGCACGTTGTGCGCGAATACTTCTGTGGCGGCCGTCACGATACAGTCTATATTTGCCGCCCGAAACTGATCCTGCGAGGCGTTTTTTTTCAAAAAAACAAACAGTTTCCGGATAAAGCCATCGAGATCTTCCTTCTTTTCCTCCTGGAAAACGAGCTTCAGTGCGTAATTGATTTCCCGCATCGCACGCACATGGATATCCCTGAGTCCGGGCACAGACATCATGTAGATCAGAAAATCAAGCTTCACCAGGTGATGCCCGCGGTAGGCTTCAGCTTTCTCAAGCTCATCGGCCACGACCAGGTAGCTGTCAAGGATCTGGAAAAAATCCGGCAGATTCAGGTATTCGTTAAATACGGAACCTGGCTTCCCGCTTCCCGCCGACCGAAGTTTCTCAAGCCTGTCCATCAGTGCGTGAAAATACTGATGCCCCAACTTAGTGACCAGGCTCTGGTAAATACTGTCGTCAGGCGTAGCGTCCGTCCGGTTGTCCGCAACCTGCCACCGTGTCGGGTCCGGCTGGCTCAGCCAAAAGGAATAGGTGGCACGGAACATTTTGAAAAGCAGTGTTTCAGTATCAGGCCGCGTTATCTGCACTCCTTTTTCCGCCGCCGATCTGATAATTCTTTTCAGATATGATGAGCATTTTTTAAACAAATGCGACTCGTCGCGGGCCAGCTCGAGTAAGTCGTCAACCAGCTCTGACAGGACAGACAGATTCCGCTCGAGAAATTCGTTGCTTTGCAGGATAATCGCATCGGCATAATCAAAAAGATAATGAATCGCACTGTCTTTGACTTCCTCGGAAGCGGAGGATTTCAAAATATCGAAATAAATCGCCTTGAGGATGGCAATGGCGCCGAGACCGTCCGGATGCTTGTTGTAAAGGTAAAAATTACCAATGGAAATCGACTTGAGTTCATCAAGCACAAAATCCCAGTTAATGTAGGGATGATTGAGTTCTGTAAGCAGCTCTCTCGTCTTTTTGTGAAAGCCGTAATGATCTCCGGCAATCTGCAAAAGAGGCGCGTATTGAGGAGGGATCTGCACCTCGACCGCCGTTCTTTCCAGGTTCACTTTCAGGGCGGTAGAGACCCACTGATTATTTTTTTCCGAAAGCTTTGAGTCCGCCGTCATTGCACATTGTCCCTCCTTCGGAAATCAATCAGAATTCACGCAGGATTTCAAGGCGCAAATTTCCCTGAAAACAAACGGCAGCGACTCATGATCGGGCAAAGAACATTTTCTTGTCGCTGTTTCTCGAAGGTAGGAGACCCCCGCCGAAACACGCGCCAAAAAAGGAATGATCAGAGCCGCACCGGCACACGGCCAATCTTTTTGCGGACATTGACCCGGCATAACGGTTTGCATCCCGCAAAGCCCGACAAGCCTCGTCGTGCCAATAAATTCAAATAAATCAGCATATTGCTGTCATAAAAGAAACAATCCTGACCTCAGGGGGCAAATATCATCCGCCTTCCCCGCGGAGACAGGCTTGACCGCCATCACCGATTGTTGTATGGACGCAACGGAAAGGCTGAAAAAAGAATATGGCTTACAAGAATGTGGCGGATGCGCACAAGCGGCTGGAAAAAGCCGGATACATTCCTTCTCGCGAAATAGCTACGGTGGTTTTCCTGGCTCAGGCTACTCAAAAACCAATCCTCGTCGAAGGTCCGGCGGGTACCGGAAAAACCGAACTGGCCAAGGCGGTGGCCCGCAGCCTGGACCGTGAATTGATTCGTCTTCAGTGCTATGAAGGGCTCGATGAAGCAAAAGCTCTCTACGAATGGGAATATGCCAAACAGCTTCTCTACTCACAGATGGTTCGCGATCGCATCAACGATATCATCTGCGCCACCGCCACACTTACCGAAGCAGTCGAACAGATTGCCCGGCAGGAAGATGCCTTTTTTTCAGACCGGTTCATTCTGCCCCGACCGCTTCTTCAGGCGATAACTTCGGCAAACCCCGTAGTGCTTTTAATCGACGAAGTTGATAAGTCGGATCCGGAATTTGAGGCTTTCCTTCTGGAGATGCTCTCCGATTTTCAGGTTTCCATTCCCGAGCTGGGCACGCGTCGCGCCGTTCAGATTCCCTTTGTACTTCTGACCTCCAACAATTACCGGGACATGAGCGACGCACTCAAGCGCCGATGCGTGCATCTGTATATTGATTATCCGGACCGTGAAGCGGAGATCTCCATCGTTCGCCTGAAGATTCCCAACATCGAACAAAAACTATGCCAGGCACTGGTTGACGCGATTCGCAAAATCCGCACGCTGGACCTGAAGAAAAGTCCCAGCATTTCAGAAACACTCGACTGGGCAAAATCCCTCATTGCCCTGCAGGTCCACGATCTGACACCGGAGGTAGTCTCCGAAACCCTCAACGTAATCTGCAAATACCAGATGGACCTCGAAAAAGTGCGGAACAATCTGGATCGTATTGTGCGCTAACCGGTGATCCATGGTCAAACTCGTTCAGCAATTCGTCTCCTGTTGCCGTGCGGCCGGTCTGCGCATATCCACCTCGGAGACACTCGACAGCCTCAGGCAGCTCCAACTGATCGATCCGACCGATGAGACACAATTCAGGACACTTTTGTCGGCCAATTTTGCCAAAAGCCGCCGCGACCAACTCCACTTCCATCGCCTCTATCATCTGTTTTTTCATGAAATGTGCATGAATTTGGACGACGTTGACCAAGCTGAAGCCTGCTCGGATATGTTTAAAAAGGCTGCGCTGATTTTGAAAGAAGAACATGCTCACGGTCCCGTCTATGACGCGGTAGTGGACTTTCTGGCCGGGAGCCCGATGGGGCTGGTGGCGGAAATACGCCGGATCCGCGAGGAATCAGATGACCAGCCGGCGCAGTTACGCTTCAATCTCGGGCCGCTGGCGAGCCGTCTGAACGTCCTGATGCAGATTACAGCCGCAGCGGACGCTGTCCTGGCGCTCATTCGGGACAATTATTTCAAAGTATCAGCGGCAACCCTGGAGGAAATGGCCGCGCATTTTAACAACCGGCTGGATATCGCCCGCGGCATACTGTTACAGGACCCGGCAAGTATCAACACCAATAAAAAAGTTAAGGCCAGTGACCGGCACAGGAAAGATTTCGGAGAAAAACCCTTTTCATCTTTCACCCGCGAAGAAATCGAAGAGATGCGTGATGCAGTCGACCGTCTGGTGCGTAAACTGAAAAATATCGTCAGCCGTAGATGGGCGGCGCGCAAACGGGGAAATCTTGACATAAAAAAGACGCTCAGGGCGTCGGCCAAATACAATGGTGTCCCGGTGGACATCCACTTCCACCACAAAGCCCTGCGTAAAAGCCGGGTGGTCACCCTCTGCGACCTTTCCGGTTCGGTCTGGGCAGCCGGGCGCTTCATGCTCAACCTTCTGTACTCACTTCAGGAGTGCTTTGACAAAGTAAGCAGCTTCGTCTTCGTTGATCAATTGACTGACGTTACAAAAACTTTCGAAGAACATGAGATCAGTGAGGCCATCAGGCTCGTCATGGCAGATGAAAATATCCACTATCATGCACCGACGGACTATGGTGAAACCTTGCGGAATTTTAAGAAAAACCACATGGAGCTGCTCACCAGGAAAACGACTCTCATCATCGTCGGTGATGCCCGCTCCAACTACATGAATCCCGAAGACACAATTTTGGGACAGATGCGCGACCGCTGCCGTCGGGTCATCTGGCTCAATCCGGAACCGGAAAATCTGTGGGGGACGGGGGACAGTGAAATGATGACCTATGCGACTCACTGCCATGAAGTGCGCGCCTGTAGAAATGTCAACCAATTGATATCTTTTATTGAAGAGCTGGTTTAATCAGTGAGGGGCAAAAATATTCCGCTTCGGCGTCACCGAAAAAACTACAAATAACAAATCATCAGGCCCGCCTGACAAGTCCATCGGCACTATCTTTGAAAGACCTGCGCGGCCTCACGCAAGGATATGCCGGGATTGGCCGACACAAACGGGAACGGCACCGCCAAATTAACCGGATCTATCCGGCGGCCCGCCCAGAGTGTAGCGGTTCATGATATTTAATTTATCGATGATGAACCGGCGAACCATTTCCGCCGTTTCTTCCACGGATAAGTTTTTAAAGGCTTCATAGGGAATTTCTTCAAATATTTTGATGTACATTTTCTGCACACCGGTAAACTTCATACTGTACTTGGGCAAGGCCTTATTTGTGCCGCTGATGACAATGGGCAGAATAGGCACCTTCTTCTCCAGTGCCAGCTGAAACGCTCCCGGCTTGAAAACTTTCACCTCGCCGTCGGGCGACCTCGTTCCTTCGGGAAACATAAAAACCGAGCTCCCCTCGTCCAGATGAACCTCACAGGCCCTGAGCATCTGCTCCACGCTTTTTCTGTCGCCGCGTTTCAGGCGGATATAACGATTGAGCATCATATTCCAACCGATCAGCGGTATCCGGAACATTTCCACCTTGGAAACCCACTTGTAGTGAAAAAAGAGACGAAAAGCCACCAATATGTCCAGTTGGGATTGATGATTGCAAACCACCATATACGTCGCGTTCTTCCGGACATGTTCGCGTCCCTCAATCCGTATCCGCCACGGCGGCATAATCCAGGTATAAATAGACGCCCAGAAACAGGTGAACAAATGCAAAAGACGCAGACGACGGTCAAAAGGATAGGTGACCAGACGCAAAATAAGAGCAATCAAAAACAGGGGGATGGAGGTGATTGAGACAAAAATGAGAAATAAAGCGCTGACGAAATGGCCGAGCATGTTGCTTGAGGTCCCTTATTTTTCCCGTAGCTCGCGGGTCACTGATATGGTCATAGTAAAGAAGAGTGTTGTTGTCAATAAAATTGATAAGAGAGTTTTGAATAATACCTCCTCCAGCCATTCCGGGTGTGACCCGGAATCCCTGAAGCACTTGATAACACTGGATACCGGCCCCCCGATTTCGCACGGGTATGACGACATTGCCGCTTGAGCACGGTAGTTTTTCATATGATTAAAGCTCTCGATAAATGCACTTGACAGTCCGGGACAATCCTACTAGCTAAGAACAATATTTGCGGGGGTGTACCGCATAATCCCCGGTAAAGAACAGGCGCAGTTTCCCTGTCATCCCGGTCCGGGAAGGCAATTTGCCCCAAACCGCGCTGTGCTCAACCGGCGACACTCCCACGTGAAACTGAGCGTTTTCACCCGAACAAAGGGTTCTTATCATGAAAATCAGATTACAGGAGGTTGGCACCATCGGCAACGAGCTTACCCGTCCGGAAGGAGTTATGGCGCTTGACGACGGCAGCCTTTTCGCGGCGGATGCCTATGGCCGATGCGCACACATCCACCCGGACGGGCGAACTGAATTTTTCGGTAACGTCGGCGGCCTGCCCAACGGCATCTGCATCACCCCGGACGGTAACTGCATCGTCGCCAACATCGGTAATGGAGAGATTCAGTCTTTATCCCCCAATGGATCGCACATAACTTTAATTACCCATGCCGATGGCAAGCGGATACTGACGCCTAATTTCCCTTTCCAGGATTTCGCCGGAAGGCTCTGGATATCCAACTCGACCGACAATCCACTCCTCGACGCCGCGCTGGCGAGACCTGTGCCGGACGGTTGTTTGGTTGTTTCGGCGCCTGGTGAAGCTCCGCGCATTGTCGCGACGGGGATCTGTTTTGCCAATGGTATCGCCGTCGACGCTTACAACCGGCACGTCTATGTGGCGGAAACGATGCAACGGCGTATTTTGCGCTACCGTATTCTCCAGGGAAACCGGCTGGGACCTGCCGAGGTTTACGGTCCTGCCTCCCTGGGCAAACTGGGCTTCCCCGACGGTATCGCGTTTGATGAGGCAGGCAACCTCTGGGTTGCTTTTCCCGTCGCCAACTCCATCGGTTTCATCAATCCCGGGGGCAATCTGGAAATGTATCTTGAAGATCCCAAAGGCTTTGTGCTAAAAAACCCGTCTAATATTTGCTTCGGCGGAAAAGATCGCCGGATTGCGTTCATCGGAAGCCTTGCCGGTACTAATATCCCCTGCTTTGAAGTGCCCTGTCCGGGCGAACGGCTGGTGCACCAGAACAAATGATTGTAAGTTGCAAGGTATCGGATACAACAACCAAACTTTAAGGAGGATAAAAATGGAATATCAAAACATCATCGTATCGACAAAAGATTTCGTAACAGTCATCACTCTCAACAGACCGCCGATGAACTCCGTCAACCTCGGCATTCGGGAGGAGCTCTTTCGGGCGGTGCAAAGCATTGAGGAAAGCAAGGAAACGCGCGCCGTAATTATCACGGGTGCGGGAGAAAAAGGCTTTTCCGCGGGTATGGATGTTTCTGATATTGCCAATATCGCCAAGGGACCCAACGGCAATGATATTATGAACGCTATTTCACGCTCCAAAAAACCGTACATCGCGGCAATTAACGGGCATGCCCTGGGCGGCGGCTGCGAAACAGCTCTGGCCTGTCATTTCCGGATCATGACGGACAACCCAAAAGCCTTCATCGGTCTGCCGGAAGTCAATCTGGGCATCATCCCCGGCTGGGGCGGCGTTCAGAGACTGCCCCGGGTACTGGGAAAATCCAAGGCCCTTGAACTGATTCTCTTCAGTAAAAGACTCACATCGGCCGAAGCCCTCGCCTGCGGCCTGGTAGACAAGGTCGTCCCGGCGGCGGATTTGCTGGCCGAAGCAACCGCCTTCGCTCAGTCCCTGACAAAGCGCCCCCCCCTGGCCGTGGCCGCGGTCCTCGAAGGAATGAGCGTCGGTCTGGACAAGGGCTTTGACGAGGGGCTTAAACTGGATGAGGCCTGGACGGCAAAACTGGCCGCAAGCAAGGACGCTATGGAAGGGATGACCGCATTCCTCGAGAAACGAGAACCAAATTTCATCGGGGAATAAAAAAATCACTCTTGAACAAAAAGGCGGTGGTTTTATACGCCGCCTTTTGTCTTTATCATATCTAAACTACCGGATTATTGTTCTTTCCGGTGATGAAGAAGGCCGGCTGTAATCTCATAACAGCCGTTTTCGTTGGTATGCCCTACTTATCACTCATAATTTCATAGATGATCTGAAGTTTAATTGCATAACAATGTTGCCTGGGCACTTCATGGCCACTTCCTGCCAACAACTGTTACATATTTTTTCCAACCGGAAGAGTGATCAAGAACCACTTTTTTTACCATCTCATTATATTATAGTGTAATGAATATGTGACTTGGGAAATCATCTCAGAAACAGGGCGGTATAGGTAACTCGCAGCATAAAGAATATGCTGAAAAAGGAAATTGATAGTGAAAGTGTTAGTAATTAAATGGATAGTGGCTGTACTGGTGCTTTTTTCCACTGCCACCGTTTATGCTGAAAAATCAGAAACAACGGAAGCGGCAGAAGCAGCTCCCAGGTTTGAGGTGGAAACATATCTTAAAATGGGCGGCTTGGGATTTTATGAAAACGGCCATTCAGAAGGACATAAATTTTTTGTCGGTGGTGAACTGAAAGTAGGCTCACCCCTGCGGCCGGGAACACAGTTCTTTTTATCCGTCAGTGGATGGCGATTGGGAGAGGCCCTGGACGAAGATAAAGAAATGCCGCTGCAAGGGGGACGCATCGGCGGGGAATTCCGTCACAACTTTATGATAAAAGATCTGCTGATTTACCCTTATGTCGGCTCCGGTATTAACTATATGGAGCGGGAAGGCAAAATCATGAACGATGATTGGAGCGAAATTACCTACATTGATTGCCGGGCAGGCATTTTTATAAAATACAAACAGCTTTTTGCCTCAGCAGCCGTACAATTCCCTATTGATATCGGCAACAACGGCCGTCATTTAAAACCTGATATCGGCTATACTCTCGACATGGGTTTCAACTTTAAAAATTTCGTTGCCGGCTACCGCTATGAAGTTTTGGCTTTTCACAACCCGGGGATCGGAAAAACTGCCATAGACACTTCGCAGGCGATCATCGGATGGAAATTTTAAACTGTTTCAGGTTTTATTTCAGGCTGGTGCAGAGACGCTTTGTACATGCTCATTTACATACATTCAATCTGACATGAATGTTTGTCTTTATTTCTTGGTCTGCTTTTGTGTCCCTTTTTCTCCACGGAATCTGCCCGCCCTGATCTGTGACAAAAAATCATCTTCATTTGAAATGAGATTTTCAAAAACCGTGACATGCGAACCGATGTTGAGAATTTTATGCGCGTCACTGCCTCCGGTTCCCGGTATTTTCAAAAGCTCCATTGCTTTTTGCGCCTTATTCATCGCGTTTTCGGAGTGATCCGGGTGGTATAGCTCGATACCATCGAGTTTTAATCTGTAAATCAGCTCACCGGCACCATAGTAGTGTGAGCGGCCGCCGCGGGACAATTTATAGGGATGCGCGGCGATGACCACGCCGCCCTCTGCATGAGCGGTTTCAATCAGTTTGACCGCCGTCTTTGTTTTGGTCAGGCTCCGCCTCAAACCAAAAATAAGATATTCACCTTCAGAGCGTCCCCGGGCGTCTCTGGCATGAATTTCCTGACCGTTGATCAGAACAATACCTTTGCCGGCAGCCTCCTCACGTAATTCTTCAAATTCATCATCCGGCCAGCGCATGCCGTGTTCCGTCAGTGCCAGGCCGTCCAGACCGGCCGCAACCGCCTGATCGATAAGTTCCTCATATTGGATAAAAGAACAACCTGAATACCGGCGCGTATGCACATGAAGGTCAAAAATGCTCATAGATAAAAAAGAGAAATATCCCGGCGGGCCATGGCCCGCGTCGCTCACTGAATCAACAGTTTTTGTTTCGTTGCCGCAAAGGCCCGGCCGCCGGAAATGGACTCTTGGGGTGACCATGGCCGTCTGGGCGTATCTCATGAGCGGCAAGCGCTTAATAATATCATCCGGTTAAAGAAAGCGTGTGCACAGCTTTCCTTTTCGTCTTTTCGGACCGGCACGAAAATATTATTAAATATGGCTGTTGTGTCAAGCCTTTTGAGTTTCCCGGCAACCGCCGATAAAAAATTGAATATCCCATAGCTTTTGAGGAAAATAAGTGCTAATATAGAAAAATGAATTCGACGAGCAGTCGTTATTCATGTCGCTATTTATCTAAAACATGCAAAGAGGAGGGAGATCTAATTTACTTAGCGTCAAGAAGCAGTGTTATTGAATTTGTATCACTTAAATCGTCTTAACTTAACTGTAGGAGGTAAATGGAAATGGCTGGAGAAGCAACTTACGCATCAAAACCCTGGTTGAAGTCTTACGATAAAGGTGTTCCCGAAAAAATTCAGTATGAAGAAATCTGCATGCCTGACATTTTGGACAGGGTGGCAGCTAAATGGCCGACACGGATGGCCCTGAATTTCCAGGGCTACACCATAAACTACAAAGGTCTCAACGATATGGTTAACCGCTTTGCCACCTGCCTCGCCGGTATGGGCATAAAGAAAGGCGACGCGGTAGCCATTATTTTGCCCAACATGATCCCCTGCGTAGCAGCCTATTACGCTATTCATAGAATCGGTGCCATTGTTGTCCTGAACAACCCGACCTATTCCGACCGCGAGCTTGAGCATCAGCTCAATGACTCCGGCTCCAAGGTTCTCATCACGGTCGATCTGCTGGCTAACCGCATGATCGATTTACGACCCAAAACAAAAGTAAAACAGATCGTCATTACTTCTATCGGAGACTATCTGCCGTTTCCGGTCAATCTTTTATTCCCGCTGGTGGGAAAGAAAAAAGGACTGCTTCCCTCCCAGCCGATGAAGCAGGCGCCGGATGTCTATAAATGGAAAGACTGCATCGCCAAAAATCAGCCCACACCTCCCAAGGTCAAACTCACCTTTGAAGACGTCGCGATGTATCAGTACACCGGCGGCACAACCGGAGTTTCCAAAGGCGTTATCCTGACGCACGGAAACATCAGTAAGCAGGTGCAGCAACTGCACGCCTGGTTCCCCAAATTCACCGGAACATATAACGTCAACCTGGGCGCCCTGCCGTTTTTCCACGTTTTCGGCATGTCCTGTGCGATGAACTTTTCCGTTTATCAGGGATGGGGAGATATCCTTATTCCCAAGCCCCAGCCGGAACCTCTTTTGGACGCGATTCACAAATTCAAACCGAATTTCGGCGCGCTGGTACCGACCATGTTTATCGGCATGCTCAATCATGAAAAGATGAAGAAAACAGATTTAACCACTTTTAAGGGATTCTTCTCCGGCAGCGCGCCGCTTCCCGTGGAAGTCATTCACGAATTTGAAAAAACCGCCGGATCGGTCATCTGCGAAGGATATGGTCTGACGGAGACAACGCCGGTAACCCACACCAACCCCTATGAGGGCGTCCGCAAGATCGGCAGTATCGGTCTGCCCATTTCAGATACGGAATGCCGGATCGTTGATCTGGACAAGGGAGAAGTGGACATGCCCATCGGCGAACCGGGCGAACTGATTATCCGCGGTCCGCAGGTCACCAAGGGCTATCTGAACAATCCTGAAGAAACCGCAAATCTGCTGCGTGACGGCTGGTGCTACACAGGCGACATTGCCACAATGGATAAAGACGGATATTTCTATATCGTGGACCGTAAAAAAGATATGATCATCACCGGCGGGTTCAATGTGTACCCACGCGATGTGGACGAGGTCTACTACGAACATCCCAAAGTTCTCGAGGCCTGCTCCATCGGCATCCCCGACCAGAAAAGAGGGGAAAACATCAAGCTGTTCGTCGTCCTGAAGGAAGGAGAGAAAGCCACGGCGGAAGAGCTCATTGAATACGGTAAAACCAAACTCGCGGTTTACAAACTGCCTTCCGAGATCGAATTCCGTTCCGAGCTGCCCAAATCAACGGTGGGCAAAGTTCTTCGCAAAGAACTCAGAGCCGAAGAACTGGCCAAGAGGAAAAAATAATTTCGGGCATTGAAACAAAGCAAACTGCCCTCGCTCTTTAAAGAGCGAGGGCAGTTTTTTTCATTACATTCTACAAAGGCCGCGACGGGCGGCAAGCCCATCCCGTTATTTTACACAGACCACCGGGCAGGATGATTCCAGGATAATGTACTGCGCGTTGGAGCCAAACAGAAGTTTGCCGACCTTCGACTTCTTTTCGATACCGATAATAATTTCATCAACTTTCCGGTCTGCCGCAAAATCAACCATGTCTTCGCCGGGTGTCAGTCCGCGTACCAGGATATGTGTTTCACAATCAATTCCTTCCGCAGCTATACTTTCTTTCACATAAGCCAGTTGTTTTTCAACCTTTTCCAGAACCGCCTGCTCCTTTTCCGAAACTCGTTCAATGGAGCTTGCGACAATAAGAGAGGCACCAAAAGCTTTGGCATGTTGTTTTGCCACTTCCATTACCTTCCCGGCAATTTCCGTTCCTCCCATGTAAGCGACTAAAATTTTCATTATTCTCCCCCGCTTTCTTAAATAATCAGAACCTGTGTGATTGGTACCGCCCCTGTCTCATTGCCGGAGATTATATGAAAAAGGTTTCCCGCCGTCAATAACATTGTGCCTGATAGCCGGGTTAATGGCTTGACACTCACGGATGACTTGCATATACTTGATTTACAAATAATATTTCTAGAGCATGCGCACGAATGCACCGGATTTCCATAATGAAGAGCTGTTTTTTATCTATGAAAAAACACCCGGAAAACAAACAGGAACGAGACCGGATAATCAACCATGAACATCGTCGTTTTAAACGGTAGCCCCAAAGGCGATTTGAGCGTCACCCTCCAGTATTTACGTTTTGCGGAACGTAAATTTCCCCAGCATTCTTTCCAGGCTTTTCCCGTCGCCCGGATAATCCGCAAAATCGAGCGTGATGACAGTACTTTGCGCGAAATCATTGATGCGGTTAAAAACGCCGACGCCGTCGTGTGGGCCTTTCCGCTTTATTTCTTTTTGGTCTGTGCGCAGTACAAGAGATTCATAGAGCTTATTTTTGAAAGAAAACATCAGTCGGCATTCGCCGGTAAATACACCGCATGCCTGTCCACATCAATTCACTTTTTCGACCATACGGCGCACAACTATATGCACGCCATCTGCGACGATCTGGGGATGCACTTCGCCGGCTCATACTCCGCCGCCATGTACGATCTGATGCGCGGAAAAGAAAGGAGGCGCTTGCTGGCGTTTTTCAGTAACTTTCTTGACATTATCGAACGCAGAGCTCCTCTCGCCCGCGTGTATCCGCCGCTTGTCACCCCGCCTGCCGCCTACACTCCGGAAGCCGCCGCAGCCGGTATCACGGCGAAAAACAAGAGCATCCTGATCCTCAAAGACGGACGCCAACCGGCGGACAATATCGATGCGATGGTCGACCGGCTGGCCGACTGCCTGGGCGGTGCCGCCGATGTGGTCAATATCATGGATCTGGACATCAAAGGAGGCTGCCTGGGCTGTTGCAAATGTGGTCTGGACAATATCTGTGATTACCAGGGCAAGGACGGCTTTGTGAATTTCTATGAAGACAAGGTAAAAAAAGCAGACGTTGTCGTTTTTGCCGGAGCCATTCACGACCGCTACCTCTCGTCGCGCTGGAAGATGTTTTTCGACTGCTCTTTCTATAATACTCATGTCCCCACACTTTCGGGCAAGCAGATTGCCTACCTGATTTCCGGCCCGTTGGCACAGCTTCCCAATTTGCGACAGATCCTTGAAGCTTACGCGGAGTTTCAGGAGGCAGACCTGGCAGGCATCGTCACGGATGAGGCAGACAACTGTGCTGAAACGGATATGCTTTTGGAGGAACTGGCCCGTCGGCTGGCCGGGCCTGGCGGCGCGATGCCGCTCCAGCCGATGACTTTCCTGGGAATAGGGGGAAGAAAAATTTTCCGCGACGAAATTTACGGCATGCTGCGCTTTGTCTTTCAATCTGATTACCGCTTCTACAAGAAACACGGCTATCTCGATTTTCCGCAGAAAAACTTTAAAGTACGCCGTCTGAACATGATGATGATGACACTGACCAAAATTCCACCCGTTCGCAAAAAGTTTCTCAAGATGCTAAAAGAGCAGATGGTCAAGCCGCTGAAACATATCGCCGAAAACAGGTGATCCGCCGCGGCGTTGAGCCGTATTGTACAGGCACGGCGGAAAATGCCTTCAGGAAGAACTGCCTTATGGTGTTTTTGATCGTTACCGCGGCCGTGTTCGTCTGCGTCGTTGCGGGGCTTGCCCTCCGGCGGGCGGGCAAAAAACGAAAATCCCGACGGCGGGCCGCCTCATCAGCTCCCGCCGTCAGACAGAAGCATTCTGAGGCCCCTGCGCCGGTCGCCTTTTCATCATACGGCGGGTTGGCCCCCTCCATCATGCACAGGGAAATCCGTCAATATTTAATCAACGGCACCAGCCTGATCTTTGATGAAAAAATGCCCGAGGGTGACGAGGGCGTCACGCCCCGCACGCTTGAGCAGATTGACGCACAAGTGCTCGAAACCGTATCGGAACAACTGGCGGTAATGGATCAATTCCGCATCCGGCAAACACGCCTGCAGAAATATCTCCATGACCCGGCCGTCCAGATGGCGGATCTATCCAAAAGCATCACCTCCGATCCCCTGATGACCGCAAAGGTCCTCAAAATGGTCAATTCATCTTATTTCGGCATGACGCAAAAAGTCGACTCCATCAGCCACGCACTGATGATTCTTGGACTGCAAAACATTAAAAACATTGCGTACCGCGAAGGCATGCGCGGACTTTTTGAGACGGGCACCATGAAAGACAAAGCCGCGTCGTTGTGGAAGCATGCGAATCTGGTGAGTGTTTGCACGCAGCATTTTTTTGACCTGTTTGCCGGACTGAACCGGGGAACACTCTTCACTCTGGGCATCGTTCACGACATCGGGAAATTGGTTCTGGCAGAGACATCCCGCCATCTGCCGGGAGGACGCGATCGCGAAGGCGAATATACGATGGACCTTCTGATTACCGAGGAGGATCAGCTCTTCGGCATCAATCACGCGCTCATCGGGGGATGCGCCCTCGAACGCTGGAACTTCTCGGAGTTGATGATCCTGGCTGTCAACAACCATCACCTGCCGTCATACACTGATCTTGAACATGTAAGCCTCGACACCGAGGTCCTCAGGTATGTGCTGGCCCTGTTCCTCTCAGATCAAATGGCCAGGCTGTTTACCAACTGGACCGGAGGAATTACCCGAATCTACCCCCTGCATGAATCATATTTTGCCCTTGTCGACAGAAAAAAACTGGTGAACAAAGTGATCGATATAAACTTCATCAATCAAATGCTGGCGGCGGAGGCTCTTTCCATCTCTGAACAGGTACCATGACGGCACACTTAAACGGGGCGGCAAAATCCGGCAACACCTGTACTGCAACACTAACTGTCTTTTTTAACAGCGGGAGGTCTCAGGAAAAACGACAGCACGCAGCCGCCGAACAAGAGAGCCGCGGCAATGCTCAAAGGCAGGCGATAGCCGCCTGTCAGGTCGAAAAGAAAACCGGCAAAAAGAGGACCGGCGCCACCGGCAATCGTCGCTACGGGTGCCGTCCACCCGACAATCCGGGGAAAATTAGCCCTGCCGAAGTACGCACCGATAAGATTCGGTCTGATGACGAGCATGCCGCCAAACCCCACACCGGTAAGCGCGGAATAGGCGTAAACAAAGGCAGCCTCCTGCGCGTTGATTAACGACACAACACCAATTCCCATAATAGCTAGAAAAGCAATCGCCAGATACCTTCCGTCAATTCTCATTCCCAAAAAACCGCTTATGAGCCTCCCCAGAATGCTCATGCCCAGCATCAGCCCCAGGGCGGAGGCGGAGACCATTGGTTTGTAGCCCAGATCCTGAAGATATGCTACCTGGTGCGTGACCAGCATCATATATACAAAAATCAGCACAGAGAACAGCGCGACGATGACCCACAACACAGGCGACAACAGAGCATCACGGACAGACCAGTCCATTTTGGCGGCATTGGCCCGGCTTTCCACACCGGGATCGGTGCCTACTGCGGCAGTCACCGCGATCCCGTCGCTGGTCTGCCCCATCTCTTCGGGAGTATTACGGATCAGCCATCCCGCCAGCACCACCCCCAAAAACAAATGAAATCCCGCCAGACAGACCCAGCTCTGACGCCAGCCGAGCGTAGCAATCAAAAAACTGATTAGGGGCGGCATGACCAATCCGCTGGCCCCGCCGGAGGCGAATAAAAGCCCCAGCGCCAGGGATCTTTTCTTAACAAACCAGTTCGTGATGACGGTTGTCGTGCTTAAATATTCGGAAAAGGCCATGCCCACGCCGCACATGATCCCAAAAAAGAGATGGATGTGCCGGATTTCGCTGATTAGCGACATGCCCAACAGCCCCAGTGAGGCAACGATGTTTCCCACAACGATGTTTTTTCTCGCTCCGAAACGCGCCACGGTGAATCCGACCAGAGGCGAGAGGATGCCGCCGATGGTCAGAAATAATGTGTAGGGGGCGGAAAGCATCGAACGGCTCCATCCATAAGTTTGGCCGATGGAGGGAAGAAAAACGCCGAAGGCGTATGTCACATTGCCGCAAATACTGCCGTAGGCGAACATAACGCCCGCCAAAACAAGCCATCCTGAAAAACGATGATATCCCGGATGAGATGAAATAATCATAAATCTGCACAAACACTTTCTTTTTGTGGCGAGACTATAAAAATCACTAAAACCAGTCAATCGTTAATTAAATAGTTAAAATAATTTATTTATTTTTTCGTTTTCAACGGCGGGGAAAAAAGATAAAATACCCTCCGGAAAAGCCCGAGGCGGTAAACTCAATTACTTGCTTGTCTCTCTTGCGGGAAGGAGCATAGACATGACCGGCTCTGACGTTTTAGTGGTGGTGCCGCACAGCGGTGTTTCCATCCCACCGGAGATATCCCTTGAGGACCTGACGGAAGATTTTACGACACTGCTGAAAAACGTCGACTGGTTCACACAATGGCTTTATGACTTCCGCGACATTCTGGGCAACCGCCAGCTTGTCTTCCCCTATTGCAGCATTTTACTCGACGCCAACCGCGACCCGGCGGATCTCGACGAGTGCGTACCGGTGAAGGATGTTTTCGGCCGCCAGATCTATCATCCGGCCTACGAGCCATCAACTTCCATGCGCAGCGCCTGGTCGGACAAATACCTCAAACCTTTTCACCGCAGCATCGAAGAAAACATCGCTGCCGGTGCCGGCCTGATCTTTGACGGACATTCCACCATCACCGCCCGCGGCGTGGCGGACAATCAAATTGACCTGATGAATTTTCAAAAAACGCCGGGCGACGATAAACCCCTTTATTACTGCCCGGATCTGATTGTGGAAACCTACGCCGACGAGCTCAGAAGACGTCTGCCGGATGTTGTGGTCTCCATCAATGCCTCTGAATATATTCATGTGCACGGGCACATCTGTGCGGCCCATTGTATCAATTCCCTCAAGCGAACCGGCGCACGCGCACCGGCGTTCATTCAGGAAACCAACGAGCGACTGTTCAGAAATGCAGACGGAACACCCGATGTCCACCGGATCAATCGTTTGAGGCGCGCCTTCGCCGAATCGCTCGCCGCAACACTGCAGTCTTTGCTCGAATCTGAGAAGGTCACCATGATCGATCTGCACATCGGTAAGCAGATCTACGATTACGACTGCGGCGTGCAGGCGCTATTGAACGTGATGACTTTTTACGGAGCCGAAGTGGACCGCGAGGAACTCATCGAGACGCTGGGCACCACCGAAGAAAGCGGCACCCCTCCGCAGGCGATGATCGGCGCTGCGCAAAAATACGGTTTTGAGGTACAGGCCGGCACACAGTGGCCGCTGAGCCGGGTGAAGCAGTTTGTGGGCGCAGGCACTCCCGTCATCGTACTTTTACAGGCCTGGGCCGACCGCTACATGACGCTTGACGATTGGCGCCGCGACTGGGACGACGGCCACTACGCCATTGTCATCGGCTTTAGCAAGGATGTGCTCCTGTTCGAGGACCCGGCGACAATCCGCCGCACCTGGCTGCGTGAACGTGAATTTCTGGCACGCTGGCATGATCTGGATGCAAAAACCGGGGAAAAATATGAGCATTTCGGCATGGTTCTTCTGGGCAGGCAACCGGCGCGGTTGTCGCTGGAGCACATGGACTGATCCGTGGCAAAACCGCCGCGGCTTTCACAGGCAAAATGACTTACTAGGAAAGATGGGCGAAATTTGATTCCATCGGGCTGAAATCCACCGCACCGTGATGACGGATATTTTTATTGAATTGTGAAATACCGTCCGCAATTTCCGGCAGGCGCTCCTTTGCGGTTACAAGGCAGATATTCATCGCCCCGAGCTTACTGACGTCGCCGGAGAAAAAATCAAAAAAGCCGGCCACCATGGCTTCAAACATTCCCGACGTGGCAAGTATTGTGCGCCCCTCGCCCGGCAGATCAAAGGAAAAATCGCTGAATTTCAGCGCGTCGACCGTATTGGCCATTTCATAGGCCGCATCGTAAATCACATTATAGGACAGGCTCGCCACAGATCCGCAGCCGAACAAAATGATCAACTGCGTGTTCAGGCGCGCCGGTTTGGGGATCGCCACCTTTTCCTGAAAATCGCCTCCGATGTGTGCGCAGCTGATTTCTCTGGAAATCATACCATTGAGCCGCCAATCGACAAGTCCGCAGGGACCGCGCGGAGGGCGCTCATCGCTGAAAAAACCGAGTACCAGGCAGTTATGTTCTTCCCGGTCCGGCGGGTGAGTGGTCAGGCGCAGTTTCATTTTTACCGCTTATTTTTATATTGATGGCATCGAGAATACCGTTGATGAAAGCACCGGAATTTTCCGATCCGAAGGCTTTACCCAGATCCACCGCCTCATTGATGGTCACTTTGGGGGGAATATCGCTCAAGTACAGAAATTCAAAAGAAGCCATCCGTAAAATACTGATATCGACCTTCGACATTCTCGAAAGCGACCAGTTGTCCGAGCAGCCGGCGATCAGCTCATCTAATTCGGCACGGTGATGCCAGGTACCCTCAACCAGAGTGGCCGCAAATTCCCTGGCCGATCGGGGCGCCACAAAATTTCCCCAGAAAAGCTCAAGGGCTTTTTCCACATCGAGAGCCACAAAGTTCAAACTGTAAAGAACCTGCAGGGCGACTTCGCGCGCCCTTCTCCTGCCGTGCATCCGGTGCCCCTGCTCCACACGGCGACAGGTATAGCTGTGCCGTGTTTGTTTCGTTAAACGTTCATTTTTTTGAACAGATCGACCATCTCAATGGCCGCCATCGCCGCATCCGCTCCCTTGTTACCGGACTTGGTGCCGGCACGTTCAATGGCCTGCTCGATCGTGTCGGTCGTCAGCACACCAAAGACCACCGGGATACCCGCCTCCAGTCCCACACTGGCGATACCCTTGGACACTTCGGCGCTGACATATTCAAAGTGCGGCGTGGCGCCGCGGATCACCGCGCCCAGACAGATTACCGCATCGTAGCGGGAAGTCTGCACCAGCTTTTTGGCCGCCAGCGGCAGCTCGAAAGCGCCCGGTACCTTGAAGATCACAATGTCCTTTTCATCCGCCCCGGCCCGGCAAAGCGTGTCCACGGCTCCTTCAATCAACCGTCCACTGATGAAATCGTTGAAGCGGCTGGCGGCAATCGCAAACTTCATTCCCCTGGCAACAATTTTTCCTTCGATAACTTTCGGCATGATTTGAGCACCATCCTTGTCTGTTTTCCTTCGGGGCGGCAAGGCCCCTGCACGTTTTAAAGATCCAATATATGGCCCATCTTCCGCTTTTTAGTCGTCATGTAATGGATGTTATTTTCGTTGGGGGGAATTTCAATCGACACCCGCTCGGTCACTTCGATGCCGTAACCTTCCAGACCGACAATCTTTTTGGGGTTATTGGTCAGAAGCCGCATCTTGTGCACGCCCAGATCCGCCAGAATCTGCGCCCCGATGCCGTAGTCGCGCAAATCAGGCTTGAAGCCCAGCGCAATGTTGGCCTCGACCGTATCGTGCCCTTCATCCTGCAGGGCGTAGGCCTTTATTTTATTGACCAGGCCGATGCCGCGCCCCTCCTGCCGCATATAGACGATCACGCCCTTGCCTTCCTCCTCGATCATCTCCATCGCGCGGTGCAGCTGGTCACCGCAGTCACAACGGGCGGAGGCGAAAATATCGCCCGTGCAGCACTCTGAATGCACGCGCACCAGCACACGGTCGTCTTTGGCGATCTCACCTTTCACCAGCGCGATATGCTGCATTTCATCCACGTCGTTCTCATACACAATGATTTTGAAATCACCGCCGTAGAGAGTAGGCAGCTTCGCCTCGGCCACACGCCGGATCAGCGACTCATTTTGCATCCGGTAATCGATCAGCTCGGCGATGGTACAGATTTTCAGGCCATGTTCCCGCGCAAATATTTCCAGATCCGGCATTCTGGCCATCGTGCCGTCATCCTTCATAATCTCACAGATCACGCCCGCGGGGGTGAGTCCCGCCAACCGGCACAAATCCACTGAACCTTCCGTCTGGCCGGTGCGCACCAGAACCCCGCCTTTGCGGGCGATAATCGGAAAGACATGGCCCGGACTGACAATGTCGTCTGCCTTACCCGCCGGGTTCACCGCCACCAGAATCGTCGTGGCGCGGTCCGCCGCCGAAATACCGGTCGTCACGCCGTGGCGCGCCTCAATGGAAACGGTGAATGCGGTGCCGAAACGCGACTGGTTATCCTTCACCATGGGAAAGAGCTTCAACCGCGCGGCAATTTCCTCATTGATCGTCAGGCAGATCAGCCCGCGGCCCAGTCTCGCCATAAAATTAATCGCTTCCGGTGTGACAAACTGCGCCGCCATGCACAGATCGCCTTCATTTTCTCTGTCTTCATCATCCACAAGAATTACCATTTTCCCGTTGCGGATGTCCTCGATCGCTTCTGAAATTTTACTGACTGTCATGTAACTTCCTTCTTATTTAATAAAACCATGCTCGGCGAGAAAATTCTTATCGACTCCCCCCGGCCTTTGCAACAGTTTTTCCACATATTTGCCCAGAATGTCCGTTTCGATGTTCACCAGGTCAGCTTCTTTTTTCCCGACCAATGTCGTGTTGGCAGCCGTGTGGGGAATAATATTAACATAAAACCGGCCTTTTTCAACCCTGTTGACCGTCAGGCTGATACCGTCGACGGCTACCGACCCTTTCTCGACAATATAACGGGCCACCGGCTCATCAACGGCGATGGTAAAAATCATCGAACCTGATTTTTGCGTTTTGCTCAAAATGCGCCCCTTGGCGTCCACATGCCCCAAGACAAAATGCCCTCCCAGAAAACCTCCCACACGCAACGATTTTTCCAGATTGACCCGCCCGCCCGGTTGCAGATTGCCCAGCGTCGTACGCGCCAGCGACTCGGCGGACACATCGGCGGTGAATGTTTTGGCGGTTTTGGCCGTCACCGTCAGACAAGCACCGTTTACCGCGATGCTGTCGCCGATAGACACTTCGCTCAGATCAATGGCCGTTTCCACCTCCAGAAGCGCATCCGCCCCCTTCATGGTGAGACGCATCACCTTCCCCAGATCCTCGATGATACCGGTAAACATTATTCCCCGCCTTTGTTTACAAGAGCGTTGAGTTCGGACATAAAATCCGCCACGTCGCGAAACTGGCGGTAAACCGAGGCAAAGCGGACATAAGCCACCCCGTCCAGCCCCTTTAGTTCATTCATCACCTTTTCGCCGATGACCGACGAGAGGATTTCCTCACTTTGCATCTCCTGACAGGCTGCCTCCACGTCGTCAACCAGTTTTTCGATGGCTTCCATGCTGATGGGGCGCTTCTCGCAGGCTGTCCTCACGCCGTTGCGGATTTTGGTGCGGTCAAATGGTTCGCGCCGGCCGTCTTTTTTGACGACCATCGGCAGAATATCCTCCACATACTCATAAGTCGTAAAGCGCTTCTGACAGCCGAGACACTCCCGGCGCCGCCTGATGGCCTTACCGTCTTTACTGATGCGGGAATCAATCACCTTGTTTTCCGCGCTGCCACAAAAAGGACACTTCATGTCTTCACCGTTTCCGATCCTTGATCATTTTTCCAGCCGTATAACGCCAATGCCTGCCTCCTGAAGCATCTGCACGGCCAGCTCGTCGCTGTAACCGTCGCGGATGACGATGCGCGACACACCGGCATTGATGATCATTTTAGTACAGATAATACACGGGTGGTTGGTGCAATACAAAGTGGCATCCTTCACGCTGACACCATGCAGCGCCGCCTGAATAATCGCGTTTTGCTCCGCGTGCAGACCGCGGCACAGCTCATGACGCTGGCCGGAGGGCACCTGCCGCTCATCGCGCAGGCAGCCAATATCGAGGCAGTGCTGCAATTTGGAAGGGGCGCCGTTATACCCGGTAGCGAGAATCCTTTTGTCGCGCACCAGGGCCGCCCCCACAGCCCTCCGCAAGCAGGTGCTGCGCCGTGATACCAGATCGACAATATCCAGAAAATATGTATCCCAGTCAGGGCGCGGGTCGGTTCGTGCCGGCAAATGACCAGGCGGCGCGTGCTTGTGTTGCGTCATAAATTACACGCTTTCTGATAAGCCGCCCGGCATGCGCCGCTCCGGAGACCTATCATTTTATTCTGTCCGCGTAGAGGGGGAAGCGGGCGCAAAGTTCCTTTACCTTTCCCGCCACGGCTTGAATTTTTTGCTCATCATTTATGTTGTTGATCACATCGGCAATCAGCGAGGCGATGAGGCGCATTTCAGCTTCCTTCATGCCGCGTGTGGTCAGGGCCGGCGTACCGATGCGGATGCCGCTGGTGACCATCGGCCCCTGCGTGTCGAAGGGAATTCCGTTTTTATTGACGGTGATCGAGGCGCGGTCGAGCGCCTCCTGCGCATCTCTTCCCGTCACCCCTTTGGCCGTCAGATCCACGAGCATCAGGTGATTGTCTGTGCCACCCGACACAAGGCGAAACCCTTCATCTTTGAGCTGCTGCGCCATGGCCTGGGCGTTTTTCACAATCTGCCTCTGATAGCCGGCAAATTCCGGACTCAGCGCCTCTTTGAGCGCAACTGCCTTGGCGGCGATGACATGCATCAACGGGCCGCCCTGCATGCCCGGAAAAACACGGCTGTTGAGAATTTTGGCATAGGGTTCCTTGCACATGATCAGCCCGCCCCGCGGCCCGCGCAATGTTTTGTGCGTCGTCGTGGTGACATATTCACTCACGGGGACCGGCGAGGGGTGCAGACCGGTCGCCACAAGGCCGGCGATATGGGCGATGTCGGCCATGATCACCGCTCCGACCTCGTCGGCGACAGCTCTGAACCTGTTAAAGTCGATGGTACGAGGATAGGCGCTCGCGCCGACCACGATCATTTTGGGCTTGCACTCCCGGGCGATTTTCGCCATCTGGTCATAATCGATGGTCTCCGTGTCGCGGTTAACACCATAGGGAACAATTTTGTAATATTTGCCGGAAAAATTAGCGGGCGAACCATGTGACAGATGTCCGCCGTGCGACAGATTCATCCCCAGCACCGTATCGCCGGGCGAGCAGGCCGCGAAATAAACCGCCATGTTGGCCTGCGTGCCGGAATGCGGCTGAACATTTACCTCTTCACAGCTGAAAAGTTTCTTACATCGTTCAATGGCCAGACTCTCCGGAACATCCACATACTCGCAACCGCCGTAGTAGCGGCGGCCGGGGTAGCCTTCCGCATATTTATTGGTCATCACCGAACCCTGAGCTTCCAAAACCGCCTCGCTGACAAAATTCTCCGAGGCAATCAGTTCCAGCTTGCCCGCCTGACGTCTTGTTTCCAGGTCAATGGCTTTGGCTACTTCCGGGTCGACTTGTTCTAAAAATGACATGTGAATAAAGATCCTCCAGATATAATCAGGGCTGATATTTTTTAAAGATAACCACCGCGTTTACGCCGCCGAAACCGAAGCTGTTGGACATCACGGTATTGATCGTTTGATGGCGGGCGGTATTCGGTACAAAATCGAGGTCGCAGCCATCGTCCGGATCGTCGAGGTTGACAGTCGGTGGGATAATACCCTCATGGAGCGCCTTGATGGAAAAAATCGCCTCGACCGCGCCGGTGGCACCGAGCATGTGGCCGGTCATCGACTTGGTTGAGCTGACAATCAGCTTATCTGCATGTTCACCGAAGAGATTTCTGATGGCCTGCGCTTCGTAGAGGTCATTGAGCGGTGTGGAGGTGCCGTGGGCGTTGATATAATCTATGTCCGTGACTTCCAGATCCGCGTCACGAATGGCGGCCTGCATGCTGCGGCCGGCCCCTTCGTGCCCGGCCGGCGGCTGGGCCATATGAAAGGCGTCCGACGTGCAACCGTAGCCGATGATTTCCGCGTAAATTTTCGCACCGCGTGCCTGGGCGAAAGACAGCTCTTCGAGCATCAGAAGACCGCATCCCTCAGCCAGCACGAAACCGTTGCGGCCCCGGTCGAAAGGACGGCTGGCCTTCTCGGGCTCATCGTTGCGGGTCGACAAAGCGCGCATGGCGCAAAAGCCGGCGATACCCAGCGGCGTGACCGGGGCTTCTACTCCTCCGGTAATCATCGCATCCGCGTCTCCGTAAAGAATCGTTCTATAGGCATTGCCGATAGCGGTGGTGCCGGAGGCACAGGCGGTAACCGAGCAGTCGATGGGTCCTTTGGCTCCGAAGCGTATGGAGACATGGCCTCCGCCAAGATTGGGAATAATGGCCGGAACGGCAAAAGGCGACACCTTGCGCGGTCCGCTCTGATGAAGGACATTGACCTCATCTTCAAGAGTCTTGATCCCCCCCATCCCGGTTCCGATAAGCACGCCGACACGCTCAGCAATCTCCGGCGTGATAGTCAGGGCCGCATCCTGCATGAGCATCTGCCCTGTGGCCAGAGCATAAATCGCAAAATTGTCATAACGCCTGATTTCTTTTTTCTCTACATACTGGGTGGGATCAAAACCTTTCAGCTCGCCGGCGATTCTGGAAGTGTAAGGACTTGCGTCGAAACGCGTGATGAGACCGATACCAGATTTTCCGGCAACCGCACCGTCCCATGATTCCTTCAGCGAATTGCCTAGAGGAGTCAAAGCGCCGAGACCTGTGACAACGATACGCCTTTTCATGGACAACCTCTTGATAAAATTAATTAACTAATGCCTTTTTTCCGGAGAAAATCGAGGACATCCTGAATCGTTCTGATCTTTTCCAATTCTTCATCGGCGATCTCCACGCCGAAAGCTTCTTCCATTTCCATGATCAGCTCGACCAGATCCAGGGAATCGGCGCCCAGATCGTCAACAAATGATGCTTCCAGTTTGCATTTTTCCGGAGCCACATCCAGCTGTTCCGCTACAACTTTGATGACTTGCTCTTCCAACGTCATAAGTATTCTCCCCCTCGTTTAAATTGAATATGAAAAACTACAAATTTTGCCCCTATTACCTGTTTTTGCAAAAAATATCCTTCTTTTTTTGCCGCAAAACAGTGTGCTTCTGCGAGGTCACACCATCCGGACCTGAATTCCGGGAACCACACACCGACATCCCCGCTTACCACCCCCTCCAGGGCGGCAAAGACCGCCGCGCCTCCACAGCGGTCCTCCTCCGGGGCCGCTGTTTTACTCTGCGGCCGGCACTTTTAAGAAAGCTTCTCCGCCGGAATGACTTCCCTGCCCTTGTATGTGCCACAATTGAGACATACACGGTGAGGTATCTTCGGCTCGCCGCACTGCGGGCAGACCGACATGGGCGGCTGCTTCAAAAAGTCATGCGCCCTGCGCATATTTCGTCTTGACCTGGAATGTCTTTTTACTGGATTTGGCATTTTAATTACCCTCTTTTCAGTTCTTACGTTTTTACTTTAAAATTCTTCAGCGCGGCCAGCCGTCCATCGACCACTTCACCGCGGCAGTTACATGAAACGACATTGAGGTTTGTGCCGCAGTGCGGACACAGCCCCCGGCATCCCTCGTCACACAGAACCTTCATCGGCGCCTGCAGAATGATCTGTTCGCCCACTACAGGCGCCAGATCGATAAAATCTCCGCTGTAGTAGCTTGTTTCCAGCTCTTCGGCGGTCAGCTCCAGATCCGGGACGGTCTGTGGTTTTGCCGGCACCATCGTATAGGCGAAATCGCCGCCGATGGAAACCATCGCCGGTTCCAGACAGCGGCTGCATTCCTGGCTGATTTGTGCTTCCAGCTCCCCGCGGATATAAACAGTTTCGCCGGATTTGGTTACCAGACAGCGGACTTCCGCCCTCACCAGTAAAAAATCGGGCAATTCCTCCTCGGGAAAGTGGCGGCCAAGCCACTGGTCGTCGGGTGAAAAAGTAATTCTCAGCCCTTCTTCGGGAAGAATCAACAAATTGATTTTCAAAGAATCGGACATGAGCCCCAACTGTCATAAAATTATTTAAGCCCGACGCATCAAGCGGCGAAGTTAATGATAAAATCACGTAATTGTCAAGCAGATTTTGACCAAAGAAGCGCAAATGCTCCTTGACAAATGAGGACCTGAAGCCCTATAAGATCCGAAAAAATAAGGGATATATCATGACAGCAAAGATCCGCACCCGCTTCGCCCCCTCCCCAACCGGCTACCTGCACATCGGAGGAGCAAGAACAGCTCTTTTTAACTGGCTTTTTACCCGTCACCATGGCGGTGAGTTTGTTCTGAGAATCGAAGACACCGACCAACAGCGCTCCACCGACGAATCAACCAAAGCCATCCTTGACGCCATGGCCTGGCTGGGGCTTTCCTGGGATGAAGGACCGTATTTTCAGGCACAGCGTGTAGACATCCACCGTGAAATGGTCCAAAAACTCATTGGCGAAGGCAGGGCCTACTACTGCACCTGCACACCTGAAGAGCTGGAAAACAAAAGAAATGCGGCGCTGGCCGAAGGCAGAAAACCCAAATACGATGGCACCTGCCGTGACCGGGGTCTGAAAAAATCACCCGGGAGCGTTGTGCGCTTCCGCGGCACGGAGACGGGCGTCACTATTGTGGAAGATCTCATCAAAGGCAACATCGTTTTCAATAATGAAGAACTCGACGATTTGATCATTGAACGGGGCGACGGCTACCCTACCTACAACTTCGCCGTTGTCGTCGATGACGCCATGATGAACATCACCCACGTCATTCGCGGCGACGACCACGTCAACAACACCCCCCGGCAGATTCTCCTGTATCGTGCGCTGGGCTTCGACGTCCCCAAATTCGCACACGTCCCGATGATTCTGGGGCCGGACAAGGCGCGCCTGAGCAAAAGGCACGGAGCCACATCGGTAATGGCCTACAAAGAAATGGGCTACCTGCCGGAGGCACTGGTAAACTATCTGGTGCGTCTGGGCTGGTCGCACGGTGATCAGGAAATATTTTCCCCCGCCGAACTGATTGAACTTTTTGATTTTTCGTCTGTAGGTAAATCACCTTCGGTATTCAATCCTGAAAAGCTGCTGTGGCTGAACGCTCATTATATAAAGGAAGCACCACCGTCACGTCTTTTTGACGACATGACGACACTGTGGCCTTCATCAATCGACACAAGCGACAGGGACTTCACACAAAAAGTGATTTCCGACCTCCAGACGCGTGTAAAAACTCTGCTGGAACTGGCCGGAGCGGCAGACTTTTACTTTACGGACAAACTTCAATATGACGCGGAAGCGTCCGGCAAATTTCTCACACCGGAAATTCTGCCTCATTTAAAAGAACTGGCCGGACGGATTTCGTCCTTGGACAACTTCGGCAAAGAGGGACTGGAAGCCTTCCTGAAGGCCTTCATTGAAGAGAAGGCGATTAAATTCAAAGTCATCGCCCAGCCTCTGCGCCTGGCACTTACCGGAAAAACAGTCAGCCCAGGCATCGACGAAGTCATGGCTACACTGGGGAAAAAGCGGGTGGCACAAAGGCTTGAAGACGCGGTAAAATTCATCGAAGCACAAGGCTGAAACCTTCGTAACAGAGCTGCTCGCGGCTACTGCGCCTGGCAGAAAATTGACGACTTCCCGAAACAACCCACAGAAAAAGCATGCACAGCCGGCCGGGCATTTTATCTTGACAATTTGTCCTCCATTGACTAGGAGTGGCACTTAGCTTTTGTCTTCGCGAAAGGGTCAAGCTAGGCCGTAGCGGCAAAACACCCGCTACCTCCGCCGATCCCAACACGTCAAAAGGTCCCATCGTCTAGCGGTTAGGACGCCGGCCTCTCACGCCGGTAACCCGGGTTCGAATCCCGGTGGGACTACCAGTTAAATCAAAAATGTCATGCGATGACATTTCCCTGACAAATCCATCCTTCGACAAGGAACATGCCCTTCGACAAGCCCGGGATGAACGGGACATCAGTGGTTGCGCTTCGCGCTATATTACCGTTCGTGCCCAGCCCTTCACTTACCGTTCATGCTGAGCCTGTCGAAGCACCCTTCAGCCTTAACCACGAGCCATGAACTATTATTCTCCACCTCCGGCCTGCTAAAGCAGGCCACCTCCGCCGGCGGAGGACACGAAGGGCGCGTTTCGCGCTTTATTACCGTTCATGCTGAGCCCTTCACTGACCGTTCATGCTCGGCCTGTCGAAGCATCCTTTAGCCTCTGGCCTTTAGCCACGTGCCATTGACCATCCACCATAACTCTTTGTGCCTGCAGGCGGGGAATGACAAAAACCTCACCCGGCCGGCACGTTCAGTCCCTTACGGTAAAGGTATAACGGCCGGTGATACGGTACTCGCCAGGGTTGTAGCGGTAAAACGCGCGCGCTTCGTATCTTCCCGGCCCCGGAGAGCGGAAGGTCATCACTCCATCTCCGCGCTGCGGGATGTATTGATAATCTCCCGCATCTGTGTTTCTCGAGCCGACAGGCACGATACATATCCAATCCCTGGAGCCTCCCGGAGCCCGGTAGTAGTTCACCCGTATTTCTTCGCCGCTACTGTACACCTTCCTGTCGGTCATGATGATTTGTCCGTGCTCGCCGGTCCCTCTCGTGTTTTCCCCATAAACCCCGTCCCGACCGTCTTCCCTCTCGTCTTCCTCATAAATTCCCATATCTGTTCGGGAGGCCTGTTTCGACGAGCCGCCACTAAGTGAGCAATAACCGATCATCAAAAGAAGCAAAACCAGCAAAACGGCGGCGCCTACGGCAAAAATTTTCAGCAAGGGGATTTTCCCGCCCGGCCTGCCCGACCCGGCTACCGGCGTTGGAGCTTTGGGTTTGAAAATACTTAGTTTAAATTTCCAGCCCTGCCCTGCGGCGATATTCTTCACAACCTCTCTTAATTTTCCGTATTCAAATCCATACTTTCCACCAAACAGTAATTCTCCATGAACACCCTTGCCGACCTCGATGCCCTTTTGCTTTGTTTTTTCTGTAAAGACACCCGCTTGCATTCCCGACGAACTCTCCACCATCTTTTCCCAGAAAACCAATTGTCTGGTCGCCGGTTCGAGTATTGCCCAAGCGTCATATTTTATCTTCACACGTTGCAGGGGCGAAGAGGCTCCCGTATCGGACGAAAATTCAAAGCACCCCGGAGCTGTCTGGCGGACAGAGAGAAATTCGCTGTTTAAGGCCAAAAGCTGTTCCGCGATGGGTGATTGATCAGCCGCCGGCGCTTCTCCTCCTTCCATTCGGGTGCCGCAGTTGGTGCAAAATGCGGCATCCGTTTCATTGTCTGCCCCGCAGGAGGGGCATTTCCTGCCCGCCGCCTGTTGAAGGCTTTGTCCGCAATTTGAGCAAAACATGGCATCGGGCTTATTATTTCCTCCGCATGCGGCACATTTCTTCATTTCGCACCTCCGTTATCTGAACAATTTTAAGGGACAGTCTCCTGCCAAATATCTGTGATAAACCTGGGAAAGTTCCCACAGGAAATAACATAGCGCCGACATGGCAACAATAACTACTAAATGTCGTCTCTTCGGGGAAATTTTGCCCCAACCGCGAGTGATTGTCAATAATGAGAATGTCTTCGTTATTGTTTTAAATATGCAAAATAATCCGCATAATTGGCTGCTCTTTATAATTAACAGACGAAGGCCACGCTTCGCGCTTTATTGCCATTCGCGCCCGGCTTTAATAACCGTTCGTGGTGAGCTTTTATTGCCGTTCATGATCGGCCTGTCGAAACATCCTTTTGCCTTAACCACGAGCCATGAACTATTATTCTCCACCTCCAGCCTGCTAAAGCAGGCCACCTCCGCCAGCGGAGGACACGAAGTGGTTGCGCTTCACGCTTTGATCTTATTTTCCGGTCCCGACGATCCGCGTCCTCTCCGATGCGGGTGACGCTAAGAGGATAAATAATTAAACAAAAACGAACCTCTTGTGTCCCCCTTTGGAGACTGTGTCGTAATTACTTTTTTGTCATTCCGTGCAAGCGAAGCGCGACACGGAATCCAGTATTTTCAGCATGTTCTGGATGCCGGTTTTCACCGGCATGACGATGTTGACGGCTTCTTTACGATTGCGACACAGTCTCCGGCGGCGGAGGACAAGAAGAGTGAGCCTCGCGCTTTATTACCGTTCGTGCTGAGTTTTTATTGCCGTTCATGATCGGCCTGCCGAAACATCCTTTAGCCTTTATCCTATCCCCCCAAATTCTCTTTTATGAGACCAAAGAATCATGATAAAATGCGCACAATAATAAATTAAGGAGGATATATGGTAAAAAACAAAAAACTACTTCCGGCTGCATTGTTAACGAGTATTTTTCTGGCCGCCTGCAGCAGCGGTGGAGGAGGGTTTTTCGGCGGAGGCGGGAATGCAGAGCCGCCGAAATGGCAAGCCGGTTCCCCGAACGCCAATGTATTGGACTCTAACGTCTATGTCAAATCCGAGCTGAACAAACAAGGCACTGTTTACTGCGTTGCCGTACCCCAGGGAGATCCGGAACCATCTCCCGGCCAGGTCAAAAACGGTGAAGACGCAAATGATGATCCCGCATTTAGCGGTTTTGCCCCGACAGACAACGATAATTTTTCCAGTTTGAAAATAATCGGGCTTACCTACTCCACTCACTACGATGTCTATTGCGTGGCTGAGGACACGACATCTAGGCTGCAGGCAGCCGCAACTAAAATAGAGATCTCCACCAATGAACGCAATACTCTTTTTGTCTCTGACAGCAGTGGCGATGACGCAAATGACGGCAGCATCGAGCACCCCAAAAAAACGATCGGCGCTGCGGCAGCCGCGCCCACACCCGGCATCATCCGTATTTCTGTTTCCGCCGACACCTACAATGAGAGCGTCACGATAGGTAACGGCCGTTCTCTCTACGGCGGCTTTTCCGCGACCGACTGGAGCGACAGCAATGTCGTCAATAGAAACAACAGCAAATACAAGACGTCCATAGAAGGAAACGATAGCTGTGCTGTTACATTCACGGGGTCACCGGCCAGTTCGAGCGGCTGGAGGCTCCAGGGCTTTGTCATTGAATCGAAACATTCCGATATTTCCCGTGGTGTATGCGTGAACATCGATGCTGGCAAATTGTTGATTGACAACAACACCATAAAGGGAGGCAGTGGAAGTACCCAGTCGGCAGGTATTTATATTGACAACATCGCATCCAATACGAATATTTTTGATAACGACATCAACGGAGGCACGTCGAGCGGCGGGCATGGCGTCGGCAATTCCACCGGAATTTTTATCAAAGAGGCAGGCACTCAGGCTATTTATGATAATTCAATCAATGGCGGCAGTGGCAATGCAAGCTCAAGAGGCATACTAATTCAGTACCCTCTGAGCTCAGATTCTAAAATTTACCGTAACAACATCAGCAGCGGATCATCAAGTAGCATTTCGTATGGTATTGATCTTAGAAATACTCAGAATGGCTCATCACTTGAAGTTGTTATTCACGGAAATTACATCACCAGCAATACAAATGGCTTCTCATATGGTATTAATGCATCTAGTTCGGATCCCCTCGCGAAAGCCCAGCCGCGGATTTTTAATAATGTCATGGAGATAACTCAAGCGGGAATAGATGCATACGCCATGTCTTTCGATTTCGTTTCCGGCACTCCTCTGGTCTATAACAACACCATTATCGTAAGGAGCGTAAGCACATCCGGCGATGCCTATGGCATTTTCGCTAATTCGCATCATAATGTTGACCGGCCAACCAACGCGGACATTAAAAACAATATCTTTGTTTGCCAGCCAGAGTCAGGTAGGACCATTTCCGCTATACGGGAATGTGACTCGCCGAAATGTGCATCCGTCAATATACAAAATAATAGCTTTTTCGGTTGTACATATATTTTTAATTCTGGCTCAAACTTATTGGAAACAATCAATGAATTGAATACTTTTCGCCCAGGCAGCACAGGGAATATCATTGTCGACCCTCTTCTTTCCGCAAGTCCCGAATACGACCTGACTGCCGCGAGTCCCACAGCCGTTACCCAAGGAGGCCAAGACCTCTCTGGAGTGTTATCCTTTCCGGAAAACATCAGCGGCGACTCGAAAATTGACAAGAGAGGCACGGCACGCACCGCGCCCTGGTCAATGGGCGCATACGAACGCGACTAGAGCCGTCAACCAGTTAATCAACACATTCGCCTGCACGCCCGGGATTAATCCCGGGCGTTTTACTTCCCCCCCCTGATTTGCGCCACTTTAGACAACTTCACCAAACCCCTCCAAGTCACCCTTCATCTAACCCTCTAATCCTCTTCTGACTACGAACCATGAGATATTTACACATTATTTTCTGGATACCGGCCTTCGCCGGTATGACGATGTTGACGGCTTTTGACGATTGCGACAAAGTCTCCGGCAGAGGACAAGAAGGGTGAGCTTCGCGCTCTAATACCCGTTCGTGGTGAGCTCTTATTGCCGTTCATGCTGAGCTTTTACTGCCCGTTCGTGGTGAGCTTTTAATACCCGTTCGTGGTGAGCCTGTCGAACCATCCTTTAGCCTTTCGCCTTTAGCCTTTGGCCTTTATCCTCTAGCCTCTAACCCTCAAATCATCTAAACTTCTAACCCTCCAATCCTCCGGTCGATCGGCCTGTCGAAGCATCCTTTAGCCTTTAGCCTTTAGCCTTTGGCCACGTGCCATTGACCATCCACCATTTTCATCCTACTCAAAAAATAGTCCTGGCTATTTTACAATTTAATAAAAAATGGCCATAAGGCTATCGCTTTTTCACCGATAATAAAGAAATAATCCTCATCGCTCCCGCCTGGCAGTGGCTGGCCGGATTATCCTAAACCACGTATGCCCGAGAGACCCTCTTCTCATGGCCATATTTCCTACATAACGCACGACACACAGCCCCCGGTCATGATCGTTTCCGTTCTCAAAATATCAATTGACAACAAATACAGAAATGTTAATTTCACTTCCTGCGCCGCCGATAGATTTCATGAAATTCCATCGGTACGTTTCTTACAATTAATTCTAAAACCCACGCGACGCATTTAAACAGCTCTTTG
>JAGPFA010000003.1:96186-136623 GCA_018056765.1 Syntrophaceae bacterium | reverse complement strand
GGGCATCATCGGAAGGAGAAAACACAATGCTGGAAGTTACGGACAAAGCTTCGGAAGTCATCAAAGATTTCCTGAAAGACAAAGGCGCTGACGCGGCGATTCGAATCACCATGTCATTTGGGTGAGCAGGGCCCTCTTTGGGCATGGCTCTGGACGAGCCACGGAACGAAGACGAGGTGATTGACGACAAAGGGACGAAATTTGTTGTGGAAAAAACTCTTTGGGAACAGGCCAAACCCATCAATATCGATTTTATCAGCACCCCGCACGGGGAGGGATTCAAGCTGACTTCGAGCCTTGCGGCGCAGGGCGGCGGAGGCTGCGGATCCTGCAGCTGTTAGGACGTCGGTGGGGGAGTTTTTCTCCCCCACTTTTTTTATAATCATGCCCCATAATCAGGATATCACGCGAAAACTCGACGAGGCAGACCTGCTGCTGGCGCAAAACAGTATCGACGAGGCGATTGCGCTTCTGGAAGAAGTCCATCGTGTCCACCCGACCGAGGAGTCTGTTCTGTTGCGCCTGGCCTGGGCCAACTGGGACAAAGGCGACAGGGAGAGTTCCATCAGACACTGGGAGGAGATGTTTGAGCGCGAGCTGGAGCGAAAAGTCTTTACCGGTTTCGCCTATGATGAACTGGTAAGGATTTGCAAGCTGGAAGGAAAAACAGCCAAACTTGTTACTTTGTGCCAGAAAGCGGCTTCTGTTCAACCGGATGATCCGGGGCTGGCCGAAGAGCTGGGAAGGGCCTATCTGCTTTCGGGAGAATTTGAAAAAGCCGTCGGTGTTTTCAGTAAGCTCGTCTCCGTGGAGGATGATAACCCGGTTTATCATTGCCTGCTGGGAGAGGCGCTCCTCAATGCGGGCCGCTACGAAGAATTTGAAAATGCCTGTTGCCGGGCCGGACTCATTGAACCTGAAAATGAGGACAGGTACCTCTTTCAGGCCGCCGGCTTATACATGGAAAAACAGCTTCCCGAAAGGGCGAAGCGGCTGCTTGCCAGATGTTTGTCTATTGCCCCGGGGGAAAGCCTCTATCACTGTGCTTTGGGTGATGCTCTGTTGGCCATGAACAGACCGGCTGATGCCTTTATGGCGTATGAAAAAGCCTGTCTGACCGATCCGTCGCAAACTGCCGCTTACTGGAATCGTCTGGGGAATTCATTGATGAAAAAAGAACTTTTCGCAGACGCAATCAAAGCATTCGAGGCGGCGCTGGCCTTCGACGGGCAAACTCCCTGCGGCTCTCAGTTGGAAGCGGCGCAAAAGAAAGTTGGACTAAAGACCGTCATGCGGTCTGAAAACAAAAGTTTATAAGATGAAGATGGCTTATGGCCGCCTCGGTCAGACCTGAACATCCCAATGAACTTATTGTGGATCGCACGACCTGCTACTGCTTCTGAAGTGTCTCTTTGAAGACATGGTAGAAGTCTTCATGTTCGGTCATCGCATGACGCAGGATTTTCTCCATGGAAACTATATCGCGTTTGTTGATGATGAGATTCGCGCTTTTATTGAAGGTTGCCAGATAATCCATGGTCGGCAGAGTCGCGCTGATTAAAACGACAAAAATACGCCTGCGGACGGACATGTTGAGATTCTCCAGATAGCGAAGGACGTTATTCGTTTCCCAGACGCCTGTATCGAAATCTTCATCGACAAAAACGAGATTGAAGATATGAAAGCGCATATTTCTGAGCGCTTCCTTGTAGGTCGGAGGCTGCGCGATCAGAAATCCCATTTTTTTCAGATCTGCCGCGACTTTGTCACGGATAACCGGATCCTGCTCGCAAAGCATCGCCGTTTCAGCATCGGGAATAAGACGGCCAAAAGGCCTCCCGCCGTAATCCATAACATCCGTCATCTGTTTCATCACCGGTTTCGGTTTATCTTCAGTCATCTTCATCCCCCGTCCGATTGCTATGATTACTTATTTTACAACCAGAGCTTATCCATGTTCTTACCGTAGGAGCGGTCAACTTCCAGCTTGTCCAGATCCGTCGTTTTCTCTCCCCGCGCGTTTTTGATGGCGTCGATACCGCGCCCCACATTGGAGCGGTTCGAGGCATAGGCCCTGGCCGTTTCCTCGGTGATCAACCCCTTTTCGTAGAGTTCCACGATGCAGTTGTCGAAGGTAATCATGCCGAATGCCTTGCCCTGCTGAATAATATCGAGGAAGGTTTTTCCTTCCGACTCGCCGTGCAGGATGACGTCCTTGACGCGCAATGAGGTGCCCATAGCTTCAAACGCCGCGACGCGCCCCCCGCCGACTTTGGGGAGCAACCGTTGACAGATAACCCAGCGCAGTGAGTCCGCCAGCCGTGTCCGGACCTGATTTTCCTCTTCGAATGAAAACATGCCCAGGATGCGGTTAAGTGTTTGGCTGGCGTCGGCCGTATGCAGTGTAGTCAGCACCAGATGCCCTGTTTCCGCGGCGTTTAAGGCGATCTCGACGGAGTCGCGGTCGCGCATTTCGCCGACCAGGATCACATTGGGTGCCTGGCGTAATGCCGCACGCAGACCGTTGGCAAAGGTATCGAAATCTTTGCCCAGTTCGCGCTGGTTGACCGTCGCTTTTTTCTGTGAGTGTGTGTATTCAATCGGGTCTTCCAATGTGATAATGTGAACCGGCTGTTTTTCGTTAATATCGTTGATCACGGCAGCCAGCGAAGTCGTCTTACCTGAACCGGTCGCACCGGTGACCAGCACGATGCCGTTTTTTTCTGTGGCCACCCACCGGTAGGCGTCAGGAAGACCCAGCTCGGCGTAAGTCGGTATCTGGGTTTCCAGCTTTCTCAAAACGATGGAATACTGGTTGCGCTGCGAAAAGATGTTGACGCGGAAGCGCGCAATTCCCGGCAGCTCGTATGACAGGTCGCAGGAGCCTTCTTTGATCAGCGCCTCCATCAGCCGCCGGTCCTGATTGATAAGATTCAAGGCGAAAGTTTCCGTCTGAAAAGGAGTCAGCTTTTCAAAATGAGGTTCGAGTTCGACCGGCACTAAAACGCCTGCCGTCTCCACCTGAAACGGCTTGTCCACCGTCAGGATGACGTCGGAAATATTGGTGTTGGACTCCAGCATTTTTATCAGGATATGATCGACTTCCGGTTTTCTCATAAATAACCCCTTCTAGGCTTCTGTAAAGTCTGTGGGTTGATACTTCAAAAGCGGACGGAATCTGCCTTTCTCGTTTGATTTCACATACGCATCTTCGGCGCTGATCCAGCCCCTGTTGTGCAACTCCATGATGCTGTCGTCCAAAAGCTGCATGCCGTATTTCTTGCCCGCCTGAATCATGGAGGGTATCTGATAGGTTTTCTGCTCGCGGATCAGGTTGCGTACAGCAGGCGTGGCGACGAGAATTTCCAGAGCGACACATCGTGCTTTAATGTCCGACCTTTTGAAGATCACCTGGGAAATAACTGCTCTGAGGCCGTCGGCCAAAGTGGAGCGGATTTGCAGTTGCTCGGACTCGGGGAAAATTTCCACAACGCGGTCGACCGTTTTAACCGCACTGGTCGTATGGACGGTGGCCAGTACCAGATGGCCGGTGGAAGCGGCCTCGATCGCCAGGGCGGTGGTTTCCAGGTCGCGCATTTCGCCGACCATAATGATGTCCGGGTCTTCGCGCAACGCGCCGCGCAGCGCGGCGGAAAAACTTTTGGTGTGAATACCGACTTCACGGTGATTGACGATGCAGTTCTGGCTCCTGTGGACAAATTCAATCGGATCTTCGATGGTAATGATGTGGTCGCGGCGCAGGCGGTTCGCCTCGTCGACAATGGCTGCAAGCGTTGTCGACTTCCCGCTGCCGGTAGGTCCGGTTACCAGCACCAGTCCCCGCGGCAGCGTCGCCAGTTTAGAAACAACCGACGGCATGCCCAGCTCGGCGCAGGTGGCGATTTTCGCCGGTATTTCGCGGAATACGGCCGCTATTCCGTATTTTTGCTGGAAATAATTGGCGCGATAGCGTGCCAGCCCCGGCACTTCGTAAGCAAAGTCCATATCGCCCGTTTCTTCGAATTGCTTGATCTTATGTTCAGGTGTAATTTCATAAAGGAGAACCTTGAGCATATCATTGGTGAGCACATCGTATTTGACACGCTCAATTTCACCGCGAATGCGAATGGCCGGCTGCTGTCCGGAAACCAGATGAAGGTCTGATGCCTTGTGATCATGCATCAACTGGAAAAAGGCGTCGATTTTTGCCATGAGTGACTCCTGTGAATTTTTTTCAACTCGTTGCCTGCAGGCCAGGCACTTTGACGATTGTTTCACCTTTGAACGTATGCTATGAAATCGTGAACTTAAGTATATGGAATATCCTGCTGCTTTGTCAAGATAAGATTCCGGCTTGTTTCGGCACTGTTTCAAGCGCCGATTGTCCTTGACACGCGGGCAAACAATATATATGCTCCCCACGTTTTTTGACGATGGGGGGATGTAGCTCAGCTGGGAGAGCGCGGCGTTCGCAACGCCGAGGTCAGGGGTTCGATCCCCCTCATCTCCACCAGGCAATAATCCTGTCAGGCTCCAGAAAGTCTATTAAACCCGCCCAAGCAGCGGGTTTTTATGTTGTATGATGGCGCGTGGCCGCAAGAGGAATATTGCCAAACCGCAATATGCTCTTCAATGCCGATCGGCGTCATCGCCAGATTTTGATTGATAAATTATTTCAATTGCATTTAATAGACGGAAAATCATTTTTTGTCGCCTGGGCGGAGACTTGAAGGATTCTCTATGAAAATACTGTCCTACCGGCTGGCCCGCTATCTTTCCCGCAGACTCGGTGTGTGGTTTTTTCGCTCATTTTCCTGGTGCATCGCCACCGGCTATTTTTTTCTCTTTCCGGCACGCGTGGCCGGCAGTGTCAAATTTTACCGGGCGCTTTTCCCCGGGCGCAGCTTCCCCTACCACCTGTATTGTGCCTGGAAACAGTTTCACGGTTTCACCGATGTTTATATGCACCGCTTTATTCCCTGGGTGGCCGAGCAGTCTCAATTTCATCGTGACGGATGGGAGCATCTGCATCGGGCAGTGGCCGATAAAACAGGGGCGATTGTCGTCATGTCGCACGTGGGGAACTGGGAAATCGCCGCCCAGCGGCTGGGCCGGAAAGGAATGCCGGTGATGTTGTATATGGGCGCCAAACATAAGGAACAGGTGGAGCGGATTCATAAGGATAATCTGGCCCGTCAGGGCGTGCGTATTGTGGCGACGGACGAGAAAGAAAAATCGCCCTTCGCCCTGCTGGAAGGTATCGGGTTTCTTCGTGAGGGGGGGATTGTTTCCATGACCGGTGACAGACTCTGGGGGGAGCAGACTTCGGTCACCGTTAATTTCCTGGGGCATGAAACGCGCCTGCCGGATACACCTCATTTGTTTGCGCTGATGTCCGGTGCGCCGCTGATGACTTTCTTCGTTCATCAGGACGGGGCGGGCGTGCATCAGATTAAAATTTCTCCCGGAAGAAAGGTGCAGGCCGCGACGCGTGCGGAGCGACGCAAGGCGGTTTTGGACTCGGCGCAGGCCTACGCCGATGATCTGGCGCGTTTTGTTGCCGAACACCCGTTTGAGTGGCATCATTTTGAACCGTTTCTCGGCAAAAAAATTGATCAAACGGGTGCAAGGCAGACAAAATAAGCTTTGCTTTGTGCTTCATAGACAGATAAGAAGCAAACTTTGACTACAATGGGTGGAGGCGTTTATGAAAGTAAGCGAAGTGCCGCAGGACATCACCTATTACAACGGGGAAAAGCGCGCCTGCTACGCGCTTGATGACCAGGGAAACTATGTGGTCGTTCCCAGCTCCGGCTGGGAGGCGGAAGCGATTGTCAACGGCCTGGCCATGGAAGACTGGGAGGCAAGGCTTGTTGAGATCAGAAAAGAAGTGCTGGCCGGCCGCCAAAGTCCTCTTGGCTTTTACATGGAGCTCAGGCAGATGACACCGAAAATTCTGGGCAAAACTGCAGGGATTGCCGTATTCCGCGTCAAAAGGCATTTTCGTCCGGAAATTTTCGCCAAGTTGAAGCCGCAGGTGCTTGAGCGCTACGCGCAGGCACTCGCGATAAGTACCGAAGAGCTCAAAAGAGGACCTATAAACACCCAAGGAAAGGTAATTACACACCCATGACTACTGAACTGACTTGTGCGGGGAAACCTTTTAACCACCTGCATGCTTCCCACTGTGAAAGCGGCGTCACCGCCTCTCTGTTTCAGGACAAGGGGGTAGATCTGTCCGAGGCGATGGCTTTCGGCGTCGGCAGCGGCATTTTCTTCGGCCACCTGCCGTTTATCAAAATGGTGGGGTTGCCCGTAACCACTTACCGGTCGCGGCCCGGCACTCTTTTTACCAAGGTGGCAAAAAGACTGGGCGGAGAATTTATCGCAAAAAAATATCACAACTTCCCGTGGAAGAAAGACCGGACGAAAGAGGGCATGGACGATCTGCGCGCCCTGCTTGCCTCCGGCAACATCGTCGGCCTGACCACAAACATTTACTGGCTTTCCTATTTTCCCGACCGGTTTCGTTTTCAGTTCAACGGCCACAACATCATTGTGCTGCGGGAAGTCAAGGACGGCTTTCGCGTTGCCGACCCTGTTTTGGATCACCCGGTGGATTGTCTGACGGAAGATCTGGAGCGGGCGCGTTTCGCCCGGGGCCCTCTGGAATCAAAGGGATACATGTATTATGCAAAATCCGTCAATCCAAGACCCAACTTCAGAAAGGCCTGCATTGACGCGATAAAAGACTCCTGCAACATGATGCTGCGTACTCCTTTTCCTTTTGTCGGCCTTATGGGCATGCGTTATCTGGCCAGGCAGATCATTAAAAGCCCTACGGTACTGGGCGTACGCGAGGCGCGCCGCCGTCTGGCCAATGTGGTTCGTATGCAGGAAGAGGTAGGTACGGGAGGTGCGGGTTTTCGTTTCATGTATGCGGCCTTTCTCCAGGAAGCGGCCGCCCTGTTCGGTTCCGACGAGCTGGCCGGGCTTTCCAAAGAGATGACCTCCATCGGCGACATCTGGCGGCAGTTTGCCGTTGTTTCTGCCCGTGTCATTAAGGAACGTGGTTCCGGAGAAGACACCTTTGCCAAGGCAGGCGCTCTGGTGCTCATCTGCGCAGGAAGGGAAGAACAGTTTTTCCGCGACCTCGATTCCGTGGTGAGGAAGCTCAAAGCATGAATGCGCTGGACGTTTGTGCCGTGACCTTCTGCTACGGCAACGGGGCGGTAAACGCTCTGGAGAAATTTTCTCTTGCGGTCCCGGACGGGGGCATGCATGCGCTTCTGGGGCCCAACGGCGCCGGCAAGTCCACACTGATGAGGATTATAACCGGCCAACTGAAAGACTATTCAGGCAGCGTCACTGTTTACGGCCGCATGATACCTGATAGAGACGCTCTTTTGTCCATCGGTTACGTTCCACAGCCCATATCACTATACACGGGATTGACCGCCATGGAAAACCTGCGCTTCTTCGGTGCGATGGCCGGCATGCCCGGTGACAGAATCGAGGCTCGGTCGCTCGAAGTTCTGGAGAGAACGGGTCTTGCGGGTCATGCCGGTGAATTGGTTTGCACTTATTCAGGCGGAATGCAGCGACGGCTCAACATTGCCGTAGCCCTTCTGCATTCCCCGACCCTGCTTTTGCTCGATGAACCGACCGTCGGCATCGATCCCCAGAGCCGCCATCATATTTATGAGACACTCACAGAACTCAATGCCGCCGGGATGACCGTTCTTTTATCCACCCATATCATGGAAGAAGCACAAAGGCTTTGCCGGGCGGTGACCATGGCGGACAAGGGGCTCGTGATTTATGAAGGGCCGATGTCCGGGATAGATAATTTGGAAAAATTTTTTCTGGAAAAGACGGGCCGGGGGCTGCGCGATGACTAGGGCAGGGGCGGCATTGTTTGACCATCTTTGCCTTTCTCCATCGTACAAAAACGGATTGAGGTGCGATTAAAAATTAAATGGCCGGGCAACTAAAAGAACTGATCCGCAAAGAAATGCTGATTCTGTTACGCGACCGTCAGACCGTCATGCTTCTGTTTCTGATGCCGGTGGTGCTCATTTTCTTTTTATCGCTGGCGATGGAAGGAGTCTGGACGGACAAGCTGACCGGGCGGAAGATACAGCTGGTCGTCAAAAACGAAAGTGCTTCAGCCAAGGCGAAGCTGCTGGAGCAAAAAATAAAAAACAACCCGGCGATTTTGGCGATTCAGAGTCGGCAGACCGACAATGACCTGATTCTGGCCGACGGTAAAACTCAACTGGTGGTGACGATCCCCGAAGGTTTCGAAGCAGGCGACAGCCCTGTGGAGCTGTATTTCGAGCCGTCCATTGACGCGGGCTATAAAATAGCCGCACGCTCGCTCATCACGTCACTTGCGGTGGAAGTTTTCATGGACATAGACAACCTGGAGGCGGTCATGCAGGCGCTGATTGTTGAAAAGATAAAACCCAACCGCGACCTGCCCACACCGCTGCAGCAGACGGTTCCCGCCTATGCGATTTTTGCAATGTTTTTTATTTCGATTCCTCTGTCTATCGGTTTTTTGAAGGAAAAGAATGATGGTACGCTTCAACGCCTGTTCACCTATCCGGTCAGCACCCATCTGGTGACACTGGGGAAGATCATCCCCTACTATATCATCAATGTTGTGCAGTTTGTGCTGATGATGCTTGTCGGTGTCTTTGTCATGTCGCACTTTATCAGCCATGCCTTTTATCTGGGGGAGCATCCCTGGCATATGATCCCGGTCACACTGGTGGTGGCGGCGGCCACCACCGGTTTCGGCGTGATGATCGCCGCGCTGGGTCGTACCCAGGAGCAGGCCTCGACTCTCGCGGCGGTCAGCACCGTGTTGATGGCCGTTTTCGGCGCAATCATGCTGCCGCATGCGATTCTGCCTGCCGCATTGAAGAAGGCGGCCATGATCTCACCGATGTACTGGGCGCATCAGGCCTATCTGGATATATTTCTACGCTCGGCGCCCTTTTGCCGGATCGCGCCGAAATTAATTGTATTGACAGTGTTTGCCGGAATTTGCTTCTATATTGCCGGAAGGAGAGTTAAATGGATTTAGAAAAGGCTTATCAGGAGTTGGGGGTGACATCCAGGGAGGATTTGATTTTCAAGCTCAAGGAACTTATCATCCGCGCCTGCGAAATTCAGGATGTGCGCCCCGAAGACGTCCCCACGGATGTTCCCTTTATCGGCGGTCCCGGGCCGCTCAAACTCGATTCACTCGACGCAATGGAAATCGCCATGGAGCTTCGCTACACATTCGGTGTGGAGCTTAAAAACGCCTCCACCGCCGCCCAGGCGATGCAGTCTTTCGACACGCTGGCGGATTTCGTGATCGGGGCTCCCAAGGTTAAAAAGTGAAAGATGACGCCATCCATATCCGCGGCTGGGGAGCAGTGACCACGCTGGGCTGGAGCGCTCCCGAAAATGCGGCCAATATCATCGCGGGCAACGTCCGTCCGGCTGATGTCTGCCGCTCGTCGCATATGATTGATCGTGAATTCAAGGCTTTTGAAGTTGCCTACGACGGAGACCCCCTCCGGAAATCGCTCGCCATGCTCGATGCCTGCATTTCCGAGGCTTTCACCCGCGCGGGCCTGACCAGTGAGGAAATCGCGGATAGTTGTCTCCTCATGGGTACCACTGGTGGGCTTTTCATCCGCAACGAACATGAGTTTGTGGATGAGGTGCGCCGCCACCCCGACAGGGAATCACCGCCCATTTCGTGCCGTAACCGCGGGCCGGGTGAAGTGACGCAGTTTGTTGCGGAAAAATATGGCATCGGCGGCATGATCTTCACGCTGAGTATGGCGTGTGTCTCCAGCTCGCATGCGCTGGTGGCGGCCGCGGACCTGATTCGGCACAATAGAGTCCGCCGCGCGGTTGTCATCGGCTTCGAGCCCTTGCTGAACATGACGCTGCACGGGTTTGCCAGCCTGCTTCTATACGATCCCGACAGTTGCCGGCCGTTTTGCAAATCACGTATGGGCATGCAGATCGGTGAGGGTGCGGCCTGCCTTGTTCTCGAGCGTGGCAACGACTCGACGAGCGCCGGCAACCGCTACACATTCGCGGGCGGCTATCTGTTCAGCGACAACACCTCGCTCACCTCCGCCGGCACGGATGGCGCGATGGTGGATTCTGTGGTTAGCGAGGCGCTCCGTCGGGCGGACATCCGCACAGATGATATTGTCGCCATCAAGGCGCACGGTACGGGAACCCAGGACAATGACCTCTCGGAAGGCCGGGGGCTGGTCAGGGTTTTTGGTGAAAAACTTCCTCCGGTGGTGTCGTTAAAAGGGGCGATCGGCCACCAGCTGGGAGCGGCCGGAGCGGTGGAAACAGCCCTGTGGCTTTCCTGCCTGGAGGCGGGAACCATCCCGGTGAGTTTCGGCTTTACCGAGACAGACCCGAAAATCGGATTCGCCCCGTCGCAGGTCAACCGGCCGGCGCCGGACGGCGCGTATCTTTTCAACTTTTTCGGCTTCGGCGCCACCTGCACCAGCTACGTCATTAAAAAAGAGTCGTATAAGAGCTGACTATGCTGATTGAAAAACAAAATAACCCTGTCAATGTTATTGCGGCAAGCTACCTCGGGCCTTCTTTAGTGCCCAATGAAGAACCGCCCTGGCAGGAGTCCATGCTGCCTCTGGCCTGCGATGATCTGGTCCAGAAGGTGCTGGGACAGCAGATCCGGCGGGCGGGCAGGTTCATAAAAATGGTCTGTGCCGGGGCGGTCTCCTGTTTACAGCAGGTTGCACCGGAAGTGCTAAATGGCAGCAAAACCGGTATCTTTTTAGCCACCGGCCTGGGCAACGGCGATGAAATACTGCCGTTTGTCACCCAGGTGTTCAAACACAGCGGCGGTTTCCCCAGCCCCAACCAGTTTGCCAACTCCGTGAGCAACGCCGCCGCCTTTTTTCTGGCGCGCCACTCCGGTGTAAAAGGGGTTATTCTGACCGTATCCGATGAGGAGCTTTCTTTCGAATCCGCCTTATGGCTCGCCAAATGCTATCTGACAAGCGGTGAAATAGACCTGGCGCTGGTCGGCGGCTGCGACGTCTATACACCCACTGTTGAGGAATACCGGATGAGGATGAACGCGCTTGCGGAAAATTCGCGGATGCTGCCCATCGGCGAAGGGAGTTCCTGGCTTGTGCTGGGAAAAGACATGCGGGAAAAAATAGGTGACATTTACACAGTACAGGTCAGTGCGCGCAAAACAACTGCCCCGGATTCAGCACAAGGTGATGACATCCTGGCCGCCCTTCCGGCCGGATTGGTCTCCGAGCGTAAACTTTGGCTGCCCGGGTTCCGCCTGAAAAACCCGGTCGCTCCGTCCGGCTTCGATCTTTTTGACTACCTGCCTTATTCCGGCGTCTTCCCGACCGCCTCGGCTTACGGCCTGGCCTCGGCACTCAGGAATACCCCCTCCTCACTTGTGGTCTGTAGTAACTTTTCCGATTCCGGCAGGCAGGCCATGGTTGTCGCCGTCTCCCGGTAGAACCTCGGACATGAATACCGCAAGACAAAAAAAACGCATCGTGCTGGTTCACCCGCGTGGTTTCAACTGGTTTCCCGGCAGGCGCGATATCACCGATATCGCCAACCGCATGGTTCCCCAGGGGCTCCTTTCCATGGCTGCCTGGCTTTCCCGCGAAGGCCATGACGTTTACGTATATGACTGTCTGGGGCCGGCTGCGCCGCTGGACATTGACAAACAGGCCGGCGAGATCCTTAATTTTGAACCGGACATTGTCGGTTTTTCCGCAACCACGTCATCTTTTCCCGATGCGACCGAACTGGCGGAAAAGATCAGACAGGCGCACCCCGGAATAATAACCGTCTGTGGCGGAGTGCATGCCTCGGCGCTTGGTGAAAAACTGCTGGCCGGTTATCCTTCATTTGATTTTCTGGTGGTGGGCGAGGGCGAGCAAACGATGAGCGAACTTGCCGCGGGATGCGACCCGGCCGGTATTGACGGTCTCGTCCGCCGGGAAAACGGCCATGCCCTGGCAAACCAACCCAGAAAGCATATCGCCGATCTGGACAGCCTGCCTTTCCCCGCTTATGAAAAACTACGGGGATTCCCGCGCGATTACCACCTGCCGCTTTTTTCTTATATCCAAACGCCCGGTGCAACGATGATCACCTCGCGCGGCTGCATGTATTCCTGTTCCTACTGCGACCGCTCCGTTTTCCGAAAGGGCTACCGCTACAATTCAGCTGAATACATCTACGCGCACATGAAATATCTTTCCGATAAATTCGGCGCACGGCATATCAACATCTACGACGATCTTTTCACCGCCAACCGGCGGCGCATCGTCGAGCTATGCACGAAACTTACGCAAAAACCGCTGGGCATCAATTTCAACTGCGCCGTACGCGTGGGCTACACCGACGACGACCTTTTAAGGATGCTCAAGGAAGCCGGCTGCCTGATGGTGTCACTGGGCATTGAATCGGCCGACCCGGAGATGCTTGCCCGTCATAAATCCGGCGTGTCGCTCGATGATGTGCGTGACACGGTAGCCCGCATTCAGTCCGCCGGTCTCCGCGCCAAGGGGCTTTTCATGATGGGGCTGCCCGGCGAGACGGAAGAATCCATCCGCCGTACATCTGATTTCATTATTTCTCTGGAACTCGATGACATGAATATGGCCAAGTTCACGCCTTTTCCCGGCGCGCCCCTTTGGCCGACCATCCGTGAGGAGGGGACATTTAATGAAGACTGGCGGCTCATGAACTGTTTGAACTTCGTGTTCGTCCCGAAGGGCATCGCCTCGCGGGAAAGACTCGATCAGCTCTACAATGAACACGTCAAGCGGTTTTATTCCGACCCGGCGTGGCGCAGGCGATTCCGCAGGCGCATCTGGGAGCATCGCAGGAGCCTGTGGTATTTTTTACGCCACCTGCCTTCCTTCTGGTTGGCCAAAAATCAGTTCGAACCGAAGCGGGAGCTTTTTGACGCGCCAGTCGATGGATAGGAGGAGAAAGGCGAAAGGATAAAGGACAAAGGCTAAAGGCTAAAGGATAAAGGCGAAAGGATAAAGGATAAAGGATAAAGGATAGGGGCCACATTATGACTATCTCTGGTTTTTGAGCAGCTCCGCCTGATGGTGGGCGGCCAGAGCGTCGATTACAGGGCCTATGTCTCCGTTTATGAAGTTTTCCAGATCATAGCGGGTAAGGTTGATGCGATGATCGGTGATTCTCCCCTGCGGATAATTATAGGTACGGATGCGTTCAGAGCGGTCGCCGGAGCCGACCTGACTTTTGCGCGTTTGCGCCTCCCGGGCGTTTTGCTCCTGCACCATCGCGTCCAGAAGCCGCGCCCTCAGCACCTTCAAGGCCTTGGCCTTGTTCTTGAGCTGTGATTTTTCGTCCTGGCAGGTAACCACAAGTCCCGTAGGCAGATGGGTGATGCGCACGGCGGAGTCGGTTGTGTTGACACTCTGGCCGCCGTGGCCGGTGGAGCGGTAAACATCGATACGCAAATCATTGGGGTCGATATTGACTTCCACATCTTCCGCTTCGGGCAATATGGCGACAGTCACCGCCGAGGTATGAATACGTCCCTGTGCCTCCGTGACCGGAACACGCTGAACACGGTGCACGCCGCTTTCATATTTCAGGCGGCTGTAAGCGCCCCGGCCGTCAATCTGAGCGATGATTTCCTTGAAACCGCCCATGCCGCCGGCCGGTGAAGAACTGACTATTTCCACCCGCCAGCCCTGCTGTTCTGCATAGCGGGCATACATGCGAAACAAATCGCCGGCGAACAGGCCGGCTTCGTCTCCCCCGGTGCCGGCGCGGATTTCCAGAAAGACGTTTTTATCGTCATTGGGGTCTTTGGGCAAAAGCAGGATTTTCAGTCTCTCTTCCAGGGAAGAAATCTCCTCCTCCAGGGCGGGAATTTCTTCTCTGGCCATGGCGCGGATTTCTTCGTCGCTTTCGCCCAGCAGTTCATGATTTTCCGCCAGAAGTTTTCTGGTTTTTTCATATTGGCGGATCGTTTCCACAAGTGGCGTTAAATCCGCATGCTCTTTGGCGTACTTCTGATACATGCCCTGGCGCGAGACCACTTCCGGATCGGCCAAAAGCCCTTCCAGCTCCCGGTAACGCAGCTCTATATCATGAAGTTTATTTAGGATCGCATCCATGGTTCGTCTTTATGGTCAAAAAAATAATTTAAAAGGGGGAAAACTGGCTGTGTTGCCCTGCCGTCGAGGCAGGGCATAGCTATAAATGCCGGGAATGTGCCGGTGTGTTGATCATGGGATAGCGTCTGAAAGACAGCATTCCGGTGGCGGCTCTCAGGCCTTTGCTTTTTTGGCCGTCGCGGCTTTGTCTTTCTGCTCGTATTTCTTTTTGAATTTCTCCACGCGGCCCGCCGTGTCCACTATCTTTTGCTTGCCGGTAATAAAGGGGTGGCAGTTCGAGCAGATATCTATTTTTATATCTTTTTTGGTGGAACGGGTTTCAATCACATTGCCGCACACGCAGGTAATGGTTGTCTCTTTGTATTCGGGGTGGATTCCCTGTTTCATTTTTTTCTTTTTCCTCCTGACACTTGATCCGAATCTCTATAGGCTCTAATTCTGGAACGGATGCGCTGCCTTATCGCATAATATATAAAACTTCAAGGTAAATATTATCCGTTTATTCTTCTTTGCCCTGCGGCTACGAGCTCATCGACTCTAAAAACTCCTGGTTGGTTTCCGTCTTTCTGATTTTACCGATGATAAATTCCATCGCGTCCACAGGATTCATTTCCTGCAATAGGCGGCGCAGAATCCACACGCGATTGAGAATGTTTTTGGGAAGCAGCAGTTCTTCCTTGCGCGTGCCGGAGCGGATCAGGTCAAATGCGGGGAAGACGCGCCGGTCGGCGATCCGCCGGTCAAGATGCAGCTCCATGTTGCCTGTGCCCTTAAATTCTTCAAAAATGACTTCGTCCATCCGGCTGCCCGTATCGATGAGTGCGGTGGAAATGATCGTAAGACTGCCGCCGTTTTCGATATTGCGTGCCGCGCCGAAAAAACGCTTGGGTTTGTGCAGCGCGTTGGAATCGACACCGCCGGAGAGCACCTTGCCCGAGGGGGGCACAACCGTGTTATAGGCGCGTGCCAGCCTTGTAATGGAGTCAAGCAGAATGACCACGTCTTTTTTATGCTCGACAAGGCGCTTGGCTTTTTCAATGACCATTTCAGCCACCTGCACATGGCGTGTAGCTGGCTCATCAAAGGTCGAGGAGATGACTTCGCCCTGCACGCTGCGCTGCATGTCCGTGACTTCTTCGGGGCGTTCGTCGATCAGAAGAACCATCAAGACGACTTCCTTGTGGTTGGCGGTGATGCTGTGGGCGATATCTTTGAGCAGCACCGTTTTCCCGGCGCGCGGCGGCGAGACAATCAGAGCCCTTTGCCCCTTGCCGATGGGGGCGAACAGATCGAGCATCCGTGTCGAGTAGTTTTCCGGGTCGAATTCCAGGTTTAGTTTTTGATCGGGGTAAAGGGGAGTCAGGTTGTCGAAAAGAATTTTGTCGCGGGCCTGCTCCGGGCTTTCAAAATTTACTTCATCAACCTTTAAGAGGGCGAAATACTTTTCACCTTCTTTGGGCGGACGCACCTCACCGGAAATAGTGTCGCCGGTGCGCAGGTTGAAGCGGCGGATCTGCGACGGTGAAATATAAATATCGTCCGGGCTGGGCAGGTAATTGTAATCGACTGCACGCAGAAATCCGAAGGCGTCCGGCAGAATTTCCAATACGCCGGATCCGGAGATGACGCCGTTTTGCTCGGCCTGGGCCTGGAGAATCGCGAAAATCAGATCCTGACGACGCATGCCGCTGGCGCCGGGTACCTCCAGGTCTTTGGCCATGTTGTTGAGTTCGCTTATTGGCAGCCTTTTGATGTCCTCAATGTTCATAATTATATTCCTTGGCTTCAATTAAATATAGTATTGATATTTATACGAAATTAATGGTTTGAGCCGTATTAATACTTGAAGCGGGCGTGGACGCTCACGATTACAATCACTTGCGGATTTAATATCGGCTTGTTTATTTGAATACTTGAATCGCTCCAAAAGACGGGACCGACACGGCCCCTGACGAATTGTGGGCACATTATATGAATCGATAAGGCCTGTCAAGATATTTATTAGAATTATTACCAAAAAATAATCCGGCCGGTTTTGCCCGGTTTTTATCCGGCAGCAAAACCGGCCTTTGAAGGAAAAATTCTTATAGCGGCCCGTTTATTTACAGACGATAAGGGGCTGCCGGCATGCAATAATTTTGTTCGCTGTGGGCCCGGTCAGGCCGTCAACAGCGGGAGGGTTCTCTTCGGTGGCTCGCTTTCGTCGTCCGACCGGCCGTGATCATCAGTAACGGCGACGGTTGTGCCGTTGATTACGGCGGCAAGCTCCGCGACGAAAGATTCCATAAGACTTGCCTGTCCCTTGAGCTCTTCGGATGCGGCGGCGGTCTCCTCTGCGCTGGAGGCAACTTTCTGGACAACTTTATCCATTTCGGACATAGCCTGATTGATTTGATGGATGCCCTGCGCCTGCTCGCTGGAGGCGGCTGCAATTTCTTCCACCAGTTGAGTCACCTTCCGGGATATCTCCACATTGGACTGGAAGGCGTCGCGGGTTTTAAGGGTCATCTCCTGTGTGCTTTTGACCGCCTGAATCGTATTTTCAATAAGTGCCGACGTGTCTTTGGCTGCCTCAGCCGAGCGCATTGCCAGATTGCGCACCTCATCGGCTACGACGGCAAATCCCGCCCCTGCCTCGCCGGCTCTGGCCGCCTCCACTGCAGCGTTTAGTGCCAAAAGATTGGTTTGGAAGGCTATTTCATCGATATTCTTGATGATTTTTCCTGTCTCTTCGCTTGTTTTCATGGCCGTCTCTACCAGACCAGCCGTCTGCTCCACATGATGATTGACGTTATCGACCACCTGAGCCATCTCGCCCATCAGCGACTTGGCCTGCCCGGCGTTGTCCGCATTGCGCTGCGTCATTGACGACATCTCCTCCAGCGAAGCGGAGGTTTCTTCCAGAGAGGAGGCCTGCTCGGAAGCGCCTTCCGCAAGCTCCTGGCTGGCGGAAGCCACCTCCATGGCGGACGCGGCTACATGTTCGGCCCCTTCCTGTATGCCTGAGTTGGCGCGCGTGATCGGCTTCGTTATGGAACGGGTCATAAAAAAGCCCAAAATCATAGCAAGCGCTATCCCGACCATGATACCCAGCAGGGCCACGCCGGTATTGATTTGCATCTTCTTTGCGGAAATTTCTGTTTCATTTTGTATGTATTGCTCGACAATCGGGCGAATCTGAGCGAAAAGAACCTGTACTTCACGTAGTGCCGGATCGGTCCGGTATTTGAAGGTTTCAAACGCCTCATCGCGCTTGCCGTTTTGCAGAGCTTCTTCAATTGTAATTGCCGAGGCATGAAGGCGCTCGTGCGGGGCTTCCATTTTCTCTAACAGCTCTTTGAGGCCGGGAAATACTTTTTCTGCTTCCTGCCGCTCTTCGCTTAGCAGCCAGAGGCCCAGTTCGCACTTTTTATGGTCTGTTTCCACGGCCAGATCGGTGAGCGACTCATTACGTTGAAACTCGCCTACTTTCCGCACCCACACCAGATGATCGATTTCCTTGGCCAGCATCTCTTTTACGATTTTGTGCGCTTTGGTTAATTTTAAGTTTGCCTGGCTGTTACTCCAGGAGCTGTATATCCCGCTTAGCCCGACAAGTAAAACAATGACGGCCATCAGGCCGAAGCCCATCATCAGCTTTTGCTTTAGGCCGGTTTTCTTCATTATATGCCCTCCTGATATTTTATTTGTGTCGTTCTGACGAAGTAAAAATGGCTGTGTTTTCAGCCACAATGCTTTTATCGGGTAATCGAGGGGAAACTTAAAAAAAAATTTCTTGGTGATTTACTTCATCTTGTTGTGCATTTCCTCCGGCGGCCGGGGTTTTAAGTTTTTCCTTGCTTAGTTGGCCGTGCTGAATTAAATAAAATCCATATTTTAAAGAGAGGTTTATAGATTTATGAGTGACGAAACCTTCCGTGATGAGACGGACCTGCCTGGAAGTGAGGATTTAGGCGATATCCGCCTTGATGAGCTGACCGGCCCGTTGCAGGCGGCCTGTGACCGGGCAGGCTGGAAATCACTGGTGCCGGTACAGGCCAGGGCGATTCCTTATCTGCTGGCCGGGCGTGATGTGATGATACAATCGCGCACCGGCAGCGGCAAAACCGGCGCGTATCTGTTGCCGATCATGCAAAAAGTGGATGTGCACAAAAAAGCGGCCCAGGCGCTGGTGCTGGTACCGACACGCGAACTGGCGCTGCAGGTGGCAGCGGAGGCAAAGCTCCTGGCCGGTGACACAGAATTCAAGACCGCCGTCGTTTACGGGGGTGTCGGCTATGGTGCCCAGCTCGAGGCATTCCGCCAGGGGGCACAGCTTGTGGTCGGCACGCCGGGGCGCATTCTCGACCACCTGCTCAAGGACACATTGTCTCTGGATAATTTGAGGATCCTTGTTTTTGATGAGGCCGACCGGATGCTGTCGATGGGCTTTTATCCCGATATGGTGAAAATCCGCAAATATGTGCCTATCGGTAAAATCGCCAGCAGCATGTTTTCCGCCACCTACCCGCCGCAGGTGGTGCGCCTGGCCGACCAGTTCCTCAAAAGTCCCCGGTTGTTGAGCTTAAGCGGCGACCAGGTCCATATCGCAGAGATTGAGCATGTGTTTTACGCTGTGCCGGGGATGCGCAAGGAGAGGTCGCTGGTGCGGATCATTGAAATCGAAAACCCCGCCTCCGCCATTATTTTTTGCAATACGAAAGATGCGGTTCATTATCTGTGTATCGTTCTGAAGCGCTTCGGATATGATGCGGACGAACTGAGCTCAGACCTGGCGCAGACAGCCAGAGAGAAAGTTATGGCACGCGTGCGCCGTGGGGCGCTCAGGTTTCTGGTGGCCACCGATGTGGCGGCACGCGGCATCGACATCCCGGAGCTATCGCACGTCATTCAATATGAACCGCCGGAAGACCCGGAAGCCTATATTCATCGGGCCGGGCGCACCGGCCGGATGGGCTCCGGCGGCGTGGCCATCTCGCTGGTAGCGGAAATGGAGAAGTTCAAGCTGCAAAGCATCGCCCGCCACTACAATATCCGTATGGAGGAGAGGCAACTGCCGGGCGACGAAGAAGTCGAACAGGTGGTTGCCCAGCGGGTCACCGCCCTGCTGGAGGGGCGCCTGCGGGTGCGTGACAACCTGCAACTGGAGCGGATGCGCAGATTTTTCCCGCTGGCGCGGCAACTCGCTCAGTCGGATGAGGGCCTGTCACTCATGGTCATGCTGCTGGATGACTACTATCAGCAGTCGCTGCATGCGCCTCCACCCCAGCCCGCCCCCGAACCTGACGGGAAAGAGGCGTTGAAAGCTCAATCCACCCTCAAAAGGAAAAGGACACGCCCCCGAAAAAGAAAAGAGCAAAGGACGTAACCATGATGAACCTGCGCCCATACTACCTGAAAATATTTTACCTCCCTGCCGTTTGCTTTTGTGTTGTTGCCTTGCTTTCATGCAGTCTTGTTCGCAAGGAAACACCGCCCGAGTCTCCGCCCAAACAGGCGAAAATCGCCGTTGTGCTGGGTGCGGGAGCCTCGCGGGGCTTTGCGCATATTGGCGTGCTGAAAATTCTCGAAACCCATCGCGTGCCGGTGCATATGGTGGTTGGTACCAGCGCCGGAGCTTTTGTCGGGAGCCTCTATGCCTATGGCTTAAGCCCATATGAGTTGCAGTCCATCGCGCTGGGCATACAAAGAGACGATGTGGCCGATTACATCATTCCTGACAATGGTTTCATCAAAGGCGAGAAGCTGGAAAATTATGTCAATTACCGTGTTAAATTCACCCCGCTCGATAAACTTAAAATTCCATTTTACGCTGTGGCCACCAACATACAAAACGGCGAGGAAATGATTTTCGGCCGGGGCAATACCGGCCGTGCCGTGCGGGCGAGCTGCGCTATACCCGGTATTTTCAATCCCGTGATCATCGGTGAAAATATGTATGTGGACGGGGGAGTGGTCAGTCCCGTGGCGGTCCACGCGGCCAGACGTCTCGGTGCGGATATCGTCATTGCGGTGGATATCTCCTCGGGCGTCACCCCGACCGCACCGACGGGAACGCTTGAAACCATTATGCAATCGGTGGATATCATGCACAACAAAATGTCGGTGATCCAGCTAAAAGGTGCAGATGTAGTCATCAGACCAAAAGTCACGCATATTGGTTCAGGCGATTTTACAAAAAGGAACGAGGCGATCATGGAGGGGGAAAAAGCCGCCGCCGAGGCCATGCCGGCAATCAATCAGGTTATAGACAGCCTAAGGCAGGGGGAGAGGCTTCCATAATCTTTCATTTTTACGAAAGCAGGAAAGGGGGAATAAAATGACGAGGATAAACAGCATTTTAAATGTATTTTCCAGGCGGACTGCTCTGGCTTCAATTTTTTGTCTTCTGTTTGTATCGTTTGCTTTGATCAGCTGCGGCGGCGGGGGAGGTGATTTAGGCGGTGGGATTATACAGGTGGATCCTCCCTCCCCTGTTTCTGCCAAAGACATCACGGCGTTTTCTTTCACTGATGACGCCAACAGCGCCCTGACGCAGGATGTCCACGCTGCCATTTCCGGCACGAACATCTTCGCCACCGTTCCCAACGGAGTGGATCGCACGGCGCTGGTGGCGACCTTCGCCACGACAGGGCAGACGGTCCGGATCGGTTCAACCACGCAAACCAGCGGTGTGACGGAAAATAATTTTACGGGACAGGTCACCTACACTGTTGTGGCTCAAGACTCGACTGTAAAAAATTATACTGTTACAGTCAATGAAGCGGCCGCGTCCACCGGCGCCATCATCGCCGATCACCTGGCGGCAGCGGCTTTTACTTCGATACCGACAAACGCCATCACAAACGCCAAGACAAATTTGCACATCGCCTACGGCCACACCTCGCACGGCAGCCAGTTAATTACCGGCATGAATGCCCTGGCTTCGTACAATAACCTGTATGCCTGGAATCAATATGGAAGCGGCGGTGCGCTGCACCTTCGTGATAATCCTTTTTCCGGCGCAAGTGACCTTGGCAATCCCAACCGGACTGCCTGGGCAAGTGCCACCAGGACTTTTTTGAACGCCAATCCGACAATCAACGTCGTTATCTGGTCCTGGTGCGGGCAGGTGGACGGCACCGAAGCCCAAATAAATCAATATCTGAATTTGATGAATCAATTGGAAGGCGAATATCCTGCCGTCAAATTTGTGTACATGACCGGTCACTTGAACGGTACAGGGCAGGCAGGGAATGTCAATCAACGTAACGAGCAGATCCGCCAGTATTGCCGGACCAACAACAAAATTCTTTTCGACTTTGCCGATATCGAAAGCTTTGATCCGGTCGGAGCGACAAATTACATGCTGCTTTACGCCAATGACAACTGTGATTATTCCAGCGGGTGCAACTGGGCAGATGAATGGGTGGCGGCCAATTCCGGCCATCCGCTGACAACGCTGGCTGCTAATTGTAGTGGCTGTGTTCATAGTAAGGGGCTTAACTGCGCCTTGAAAGGCCGTGCCGCATGGTGGTTGTGGGCGAGGCTGGCCGGCTGGAATCCATAGCCGCGGCCCGGACGCAGACAAAAGAAGTTTTGTCCGGGTGAGCCGCGTGCCGGCACATATGATGGCCAAAGACGATTCTCGCCCGGGCAGTGATTGCCGTCAAAAGACGGGCCGGCACGCGCCCGTCTTTTTTTAAGAGCCCTTGCGCAGATTGTATTTGATCATTTTCAGCTGCAGGCCCTTGCGGCTCAGGCCCATCTGCTTGGCCGCCTTGGTGACATTTCCGTCGAGATCCTCAAGATATTTGATGATCATTTGCTTTTCCACCTCTTCAATGTGGGCGCGCATGAAGTCTTTTAAGGGTCTTTCACCAAAGTCTCCGGAGGTAAGGGAATTTATTTCCAGCTCATCCTTGAATTCCTGGGGAACTTCAGCGGCGGTGATGATGCTTGTTGAGGCCATAAGCATCATCCTCTCTATCAGGTTTTCCAGCTCGCGGATGTTTCCCGGCCAGCGCGAATCCAGGAGCATGTTTTTGACAGCCCGATCCATGCCGGTGACGGCAAGCCCCAGCTTCTGATTGAATTTTTGTATGAAATAATCGGCCAGCACGGAGATGTCCTCCGTTCTTTCCCGCAGAGGCGGCACGTTGATGGGGAAAACATTGAGACGATAAAACAGGTCCTCACGAAAACTTCCCTCCGCGACGCTTTGTGTGAGATTTCTGTTGGTGGCGGCTATGAAGCGTACATCCACTTTTATTGTCTTCAGTCCGCCGATCCGTTCGAATTCCTGCTCTTGGAGCACGCGCAGGAGTTTGACCTGCATTTCACGCGGGATTTCCGCAACCTCATCCAAAAACATCGTGCCTTTGTGGGCCAGTTCGAATTTGCCCGGCTTGGTGATGGCCGCACCGGTAAAAGAGCCTTTCTCGTGGCCGAAGAGCTCGCTTTCCATGAGGGATTCCGCAATGGCTGCGCAGTTAATCTTGATGAGCGGGTTGTTTTTCCTGGGCGAGTTCCGATGGATGGCCTCGGCGACCAGCTCCTTGCCCGTGCCGGTTTCGCCGGTGATGAGCACCGTGGTGGTCGTGGGTGCCACGCGCTTGATTGCATCGAACATTTCCTGCATTGCCCGGCTGTCGCCGATGATGCCGGCCCGCTCGATGTCTTCCGGCGTCATGAGAAACTCATTTTTTTTCAGGTTGCCGGTTTTCACCGCTTTCGCCACAACATTTTTGATTTCGTCAAGCTCAAAAGGCTTGGTGATGTAGTCAAGCGCTCCTTTTTTCAGCGCCTCCACGGCGGTGGCCACCGTACCGTGGGCGGTGATGATGATGACCGGCAGGTCCGGATATTCTCCGCCGAGCCGGTCCAGCAGCTCCATACCGTCTATGCGCGGCATTTTCAAATCGGTAATCACCGCGGCAAACGGCCCCGACTTCAACATCTGTAATGCCTCGAGGCCGTCGGAAGCTGTGGCTACCCCATAGCCTTCTTTCTTCAGCATGGCTTCCAGGACCAGCCGCATGTTTAGTTCGTCGTCAACGATCAGTATTTTGTCCATCTTTTTTTACTATTATGACTTTCCGTTTAAATCAAGCACTCTCGATCTGATTTCAGCCGCCCGTGTTGAGGCGGATGTAAAAAACGCTTCCCTGTCCGGGCTGGGATCTGACGCGGATGGAGCCGCCATGCTCCTTGATGATCTTTTGGCAAATTGCCAGACCAAGCCCGACTCCTCTGTCCTTGGTGGTGTAGAAGGGTTTGAAAATGTTTTTGAGTCCTGCCGCTCCGATGCCCATGCCCGTATCGCCAATGACGATTTCCACCGCCGCCGAAACGTCTGTCTCGATTATTTGGGTCAAGAAAGTAAGCGTCCCTCCGTCGGGCATGGCTTCAATGGCGTTTAAAGCAATGTTGATGATGACCTGCACAAACTGCTGCTCATCAATTTTAACGGCGGGCAGGCCTTCGTTCAGCTCTTCGGTGATCGTGATGCCCGTAGCCAGACGATTGGCGGCAATGACGGAGATAGCCCGGCGGATTACGGCGTTTATGTCACGCGGCTGAATATCGGCACGGAAGGGGCGGGCATAGTCCAGAAAGCGGCTGACGACCGTATTGAGGCGATTAGCCTCCTCGATGATCACACCAAGAAGCTTTTTGTGCTCGTCGGTGTGGGACTCGGAGGCGAGGTACTGGGCCGCACCCTTGATCGAGCCCAGCGGATTGCGTATTTCATGGGCGAAAACCGGCGCCATTTCCGCAAGCAATGATGTTTTTTCCCTCTCCAGCTTTTCATCGAACTCATACAGAGAGGTAAAGACATTTTTGCTGTCGGGGTAAAAAAAACTGAAAAATTTTTTCAGTATGATCCTGACGGGGGTGACGGAAATGACAATCAGAAACGAAGCCATCAGGACGCTGGTGAAGGAAAGCCCCCTGGGGCTGAAAAAGAAGGCAACTGTGTAGAAGATAAAAGCCCCCGTCAGGGTGCTGACGAAGATGATCAGAGCGCGGGCGAAATAATCATGAAGAGCGGAAAGCTGAGGATAGGCGACAACCAGCAGTGTGAAATAAAGCAGCGCCGACAGAACGAGGCCGGTGACGGGGGGGAAATCCCACACCAGATTTCCCCAACCGGCGGCGGCGCATAAAACAGCGGCGATCGCACAGGCAATCAGAAGATACTTAAGCCTCCTTTTATCCGGACCCGGGGGCAGTTTCTTTACGTGCCACAGCAAAGCGCCGTAACAGACAGCCAGTACCACCAGAACATAGGTGCTTGCCAGGGGTGGAAAGTAAAGCCCCTGCCCGAACAGCGAAAACTTCAGCATGATGCCTGCGGCGCTCAGCGCCGCCGTAAAAGCGACCGATCCCTGTATCAAATAGGAGCGGCTGCCGGTCAGATGAAGGAAAAACCACACGGCAGGGGGAGCCATCGCCAGAATCCCGATTTCACGGATATCCGCCCAGAAAGAACGAGGGGAAAGCTCCTGGGAAAATAGCGCCATCTCCGCAACGCAGACCGCCAGGCAAAAAGCGGCAAACGAAATGTGCAGCCTGTCCTTCTTGTCTGTGATGAAAACAGACAAAGCGATTGTGAAGCTGGTGGCCGCCAATGTGAAAGTGTCCATAACTGTTTTTGCACCGTTGTTGATATGGTTTGGACTCTATATCCCAGAAAAAAGAAAAAACTAAGCACAATATTTGCGGGATGAGAAGCCCTTGCCTCTGACGGATGTTGACTTTTTACCCGGGCTGTTCTAAAAGCCTGTAAAATAAAGAAAAGCAATGGAGCAATAATAACATGAAGAAAAAAGATTTTTTAAAAAAAGCAGTTGAGCATATCGACATCAAGGCAATCAACTCGGTCGAGATGATCGAGGCCATGAAAAAAATGTCCTTTTCCGCACGCGATCTGGCCAACGCCGCCGAAATTTACAACAGGATGCTCAAAGACAGGAGATGCGCGATCATCCTGACCTTGGCCGGTTCCACCAGTGCGGCCGGCTGCATGCAGGCTTATGTCGATCTGGTCAAAAACAACATGGTGGATGCGGTCGTGGCCACCGGCGCCTCCATTGTCGATATGGATTTTTTCGAGGCACTGGGCTTTAAACACTATCAGGGCACACCGTTCGTGGACGACAGGCTTTTGCGCAGTCTGTACATCGACAGGATTTACGACACCTTCATCAGCGAGGACGACCTGCAGCATTGCGACCGCACCATCAAAAAGATCGCCGACGGCCTCGAGCCGCGCCCCTATTCATCGCGTGAGTTTATCGCCGAAATGGGGCGTTATCTGACCAGGCATGCCAAAAAGAAAGATTCCCTCGTGCAGGCCGCTTTTGAAAACAATGTGCCCATCTTCTGCCCGGCTTTTTCCGACAGCTCGGCCGGTTTCGGCCTGGTCCAGCACCAGGTAGAGCGTCCGGAGCGGCACCTCTCCATTGATTCCGTCGCAGATTTCCGAGAGCTGACGCAAATAAAAATTCATGCCGGGACGACCGGTCTGGTGATGATCGGCGGCGGTGTGCCGAAAAATTTTGCGCAGGACATCGTCGTTTGCGCCGAGATACTCGGTCACGACGCGCCCATGCACAAGTACGCGGTGCAGATTACCGTAGCCGATGTGCGCGACGGCGCCTGTTCGAGCTCCACCCTTAAGGAAGCCAATTCCTGGGGCAAGGTTGACTCATCATTCGAGCAGATGGTTTACGCCGAGGCGACCACCGCTTTGCCCCTCCTGGCGAGTTACGCCTATCATCAGGGGAACTGGAAAAAACGAAAAAAATGGAAGCTCTCTGAAATATTTTAATGGAGTAATGGCACAGGCGATGTGTCGACAGATATTTGATTGTGGAAAAGGCGGGGGCGTCCCCGCCTTTTTCTAAATTGGGGTCGTGTCACTCAAAATAGGCAGATGAAAGCACGCCTATGGAGGTAACGATCAGTGTCCGGGGATAGAAAATCGGCACATCCACCAGTATCTCCACCCTGCCTGCCTTGACCATCGACGACCGGCCGGTATGACTGTAGTCAAAGACGGCCCGGTAGTACTTCAGCGGAAAACCGAGCTTGCCCAGCCCCCCGTCCGTGCGGGCAATGGCAAGTGTTTCCGCGTCGCAGTAGATGTCCCCCTTGAAGTGCTGTGCGGTGGCCTTTTTCGGTGTGACCTCTATTTTGTAACAACTGCGCCCGGCGATCTCCTCTTTGCCGGCTACTTTTAAATCATAGCGGTCAGGACCGGCAGAGTCGAAGACCAGAAAACCTTGTTTCATCTCCCATGAGCGATAGCTGGCGGGGTTCTTTTCGCGCCCGTCTTTTATGTAGGAAATAACTTTGATTTCCGGCTCGCCGTAGAAATAGTCTTTTCTGTGCATGACAATTTCCGTCTGCCCCTTGATATTGCCGGTTCGGGTGTCGTATTCCATCGTGACACTTTTCACGGTCGATTCGATGCCGCGGTACTTTGAGTAGATGGTCTGATAGCGCCTGAGGATATCTTTGAGGATCTGATCTTCCTCATGGGCAGCCGGCCTGCCGGCAAAAGCCGGCCCGGCGGCCATGCCGCATAAACACGAAAGAAAACAGCCTAAAAAAGCCGCTTGGATTTTTAAAGCCCGCCCGTTTGCCATCGAGTGATTTTTTTATACCCTTTCATAGCTATAAAATGCTAACGTCGCCGCCAATAGTAATTCAGACAAGGAGACATTGCAATGGTTGGGATCGACATGACAGGGAAAGTTACATTGATAACGGGAGCCGGCGGAGGAATCGGCGGGGGAATCGCGGATGTCTTTGCCGCGGCCGGGGCGCTGGTTTATGTGGCCGACATGGAACTGGACGATGCAAGGGCGAAGGCGGATAGTATTAATGAAACCGGCATGCTGGCGCGCGCCGTGAGGCTCGATGTGACCAGCAAGGACGAAATCGACTCTCTCATGAGCCGGATCGCGGAAGAAAACGGCAAAATCGACCATCTGGTCAACTGTGCGGGCATCGTGTACAGCAAGCCGTATCTCGAGTCTAATGACGACGAATTCAGAAAAACGCTGGAGGTCAACCTCATCGGCGTGGACAACTGCTGCCGCGCCGCACTGAAGCACATGATCCCTCGCCGGGAAGGGAAAATTGTCAATATACTATCCGCTTCATCCCGCATCGGCAGCGACTTCTACACACATTACTCGGCGTCGAAGTTCGGCGCGCTGGGGCTGACCCAGGGCATCGGGCTTGCAGCCGCGCGTTACAATATTAACGTAAACGGCATCTGCCCGGGCATCATCGATACCCGCATCGGTGAGAAACAGGGAGGCACGCTGTCCCAGCAGATGGCTAAATATTCAGGCAAGCCCGAAGAGCAGATGAAGGAGAATATCCGTAAAAGCATCCCCTTGAGGCGTTTCCAGACCGCTGAGGATATAGGCTATATGGCGCTCTTTTTATGCTCGGAGCTGGCAAAAAATATCACCTGTCAGGCGATTAATGTCTGCGGCGGGATGAGGATGAATTAGTATAAAGAAAAGAGGGGATAGCTTGTAGCTGAGGACAAAGGCAAAAGGTTAAAGGCTAAAGGCTAAAGGCAAAAGGATAAAGGATGCTTCGACAGGCTCAGCATGAACGTTAATAAAGCGCGAAGCTCAACCTTCTTGTCCTCCACTGGAGACTGTGTCGCAATCGTTAAAATCCGTCAATATCGTCATACCGGCGAAGGCCGGTATCCAGAAAATAATGTGCAAATAGCTCATAGCTCGTGGCTCGTGGTTAAGGCTAAAGGATGCTTCGACAGGCTCAGCATGAACGGTCAGTAATAGATCAGCATGAATGGTTAGTAATAGCTCAGCGTGAATGGGTAGTAAAAGCTCAGTATGAACGGGCATTAGGGCTCAGCACGAACGGTAATAAAGCGCTAAGCTCAACCTTCTTGTCCTCCGTTCGCCCTGAGCCTGTCGAAGGGCCTGTCCTGAGCTCGTCGAAGGGCGGTAAAAGAAGGTTGACAAAATTATTATTTTGTCTATACTCAATCCAGTTTACGTTAAGTGGAATAAGTTCACGTTTCAGTCTTGAGGAAAGTGCGTGCAGGTTACAGATCAGCCGCAAGGAAAGATGGACCCACGTGGCTGGTTGGCAAAAACTCAACCGGACGGATGCCGGAATAAATTATCAGAAGAGGTGACACTATGTCAGGTTTTGTGAGCAAAACATTGGGAGAGGTTATCAGAGAAACAGCCGGACGTTATCCGGAAAATCCCGCTTTGGTATCCACTCAATTCAATATCCGTATGAATTATAGCGAGCTCTACGACAAATGTCGGAAGGTCGCCCGTGGGCTGATGGCCATGGGTATCAAAAAAGGAGATCATGTGTCGGTATGGACAACCAACGTGCCCGAATGGATCTATCTGCAATTTGCCCTGGGCATGGTCGGCGGTGTTTTGGTCACCATCAACACCAATTACCGTTCTCATGAGCTGGAATACATCTTAAAGCAGTCCGACTCCACAACGCTCTTTCTGATCGACGCATATCGCGATGTCAGCTTCTACGACACGGCGCGCACAGTGATGCCGCAATTGGATCATTGCCCGCCGGGGCAGTTGCAATCGGCGAAGCTGCCCAAGATGAAAAACGTTGTTTATATCGGCGACAGGAAAGAGACGCCGGGCATGTTCAGTTTTTCCGCGATGCTGGAAATGGCTGACAAAGTTACGGATAGCGAACTGGATGAGCGGATGAGTTCTCTCTCAGATGACGACGTGATCAATATGCAATACACTTCCGGGACAACGGGCTTTCCCAAGGGAGTCATGCTCACGCATCACAATATCGTCAACAATGCCCGCATGGTCGGGGACGTGATGGGGATGACCGAAAAAGACAAGCTGCTCATTCAAGTGCCTGTCTTTCATTGCTTCGGCTGTGTGATGAGCACACTAAACTGTGTTTATCACGCCTCGACGATGGTGGTGCTTGAGTATTTCGACGCAGGCGCTGCTCTGGAGGCAATCGCCTCCGAAAAATGCACTGCCATAAACGGTGTGCCGACCATGTTTGTCAATATACTGAATCATCCGGACTTCAGCCGCTATGACATGACCTCACTGCGCACCGGCATTATGGCGGGAGCCCCCTGTCCGGAAGAAACGATGAACCAGGTAAACACGCTTATGCACTGTCCGGAGATTGTCATCGCTTTCGGTCAGACCGAGTCCTCGCCGGTCATGACGATGACACGGCGCGACGATCCCATCAAGCTGCGTGTCTCCACTGTGGGGAGACTCCTGCCCGATGTCGAAGGTAAAATCGTGGATCCGGAAACCGGTGCTGATCTGCCTCCGGATACGCAGGGGGAAATCGTCACCCGCAGCGCCTGTATCATGGCCGGCTATTATAAAATGGAGGAGGCCACGGCAGAGGCCATCGACCGGGACGGCTGGCTGCACACAGGTGATCTGGGTGTGGTGGATGCAAATGGCTATTTCAAGGTGACCGGCCGGATCAAGGACATGATCATCAGGGGGGGCGAAAACATCTATCCACGAGAGCTGGAGGAATTTCTCTTCACCCATCCCAAAGTGATGAATGTTCAGGTGGTGGGTGTCGCAGATGCGCGTTACGGGGAGCAGGTTTTGGCGGCGATCCAGCTGAAAAACGGGATGAGTGCAACCGCCGAAGAGTTTATTGAATTCTCTACGGGTAAAATCGCCCGTCACAAAATCCCCAAATACTGGGAATTCGTCGATGACTACCCCATGACCGCCAGCGGCAAGGTGCAAAAATACAAGCTCAAGGAAATCTATGACAGTAAATACAAGGCTGGTTGAGAGCCGCAGGACTGCCCGGCTGCATTCAGGAGAAGAGATCTTTGAATAATGCCTCTTCCAGTCATTCCGGGCTTGACCCGGAATCCCCAAGGCACTTGGCAACACTGGATACCGGCCCCTCGATTTCGCGCGGGCAGGCTTTCACCGGTATGCAACATTGCCGGTCGGGCAGGGTTTGGCAAAGCTCTCGAGAAAACAGCTACAACATGGAAAGGACACTTAGATGAGTAATATCTGCTATCGGGACACAATCGGAGATATGGCCCGCCGGGCCGCAACAAAATACGGAGATAAAACCGCCATCATTTTCCGGGACCTGAAAATTTCATTTTATGATCTGGAGCGTCTGTCACGGCGCTTTGCCAATCTGATGACCAGCTACGGAATTCAAAAGGGTGATCGGGTGGCGATTTACGCCTACAATTCACATTACTACCCCATCAGTATGCTCGGGTTGGCGAAAATCGGCGCCATTCAGGTTCCCATAAATTACATGCTCAACGCCGACGAAATCGCCTACGTCATCAATCACTCCGGCTCTAAAATTTTCATTGTGGAGGACATCCTCTACCCGATTATTTCCAAGGATCTGGATAAATTCAAAACAGTTGAAAAATGGGGTTTCCTCCCGCTGGGAGACGCCCATGTCCCCGGGGGGTTTTTCAATCTGATCACGGAAATGGCGGCGATGCCCTATGATGAGCCCCAGGTGGAGGTCGGCGCGGAGGATACCGTGCAGATTCCGTACACCAGCGGTACCGAATCAAAACCCAAGGGGGCGATGCTTTCACATCGCGCTCTGATGTCTCAGTATCACAGTTGCATTTTCGACGGCCAGTATGAAACGGACGATGTCAGCCTCCATGCCCTGCCGCTGTTCCACTGCGCACAACTGCACTGTTTTCTCATGCCGTATCTTTATGTCGGTGCGACCAACATCATCATGCACCGGGCCGATCCCCTGGAAATGATCAGGCTCATCGAAAAGTACCAGATCACACATATGTTTGCCCCGCCGACGGTCTGGATCGGCATACTGAATCATCCGGAGTTTAAGAATTACAACCACAGAAGTCTCAAAAAAGCCGCCTACGGTGCCAGCATCATGCCGGTGGAAATCATCAAGCAGTTGTCCGTCACTTTCCGGGGCCTTAAGCTTTGGAACTACTACGGCCAGACGGAAATGGGGCCGGTGGCGACCATTTTGAAGCCGGAAGACCAGTTGCTCAAGCCCGGTTCCGCGGGAAAACCGGTGCTTAACGTGGAGACGCGTCTCATGGACGATGAGGGCAAATTTGTTCCCGTGGGAACGGTGGGTGAAATCGTTCACCGTTCCGGCCATGTGATGAGCGGCTACCTCAATGACCCGGAAAAAACCGCCGAGGCCTTCGAGTTCGGCTGGTTTCACAGCGGAGATCTGGGACGTTTCGACGAGGACGGCTACCTCTATGTCGTTGACCGCAAAAAAGACATGATCAAATCCGGCGGGGAAAATGTGGCCTCGCGCGAGGTGGAAGAAACTCTCTACCAGTATCCGGGTATCGAAGAGGCGGCCGTGATCGGGCTGGCCGACCCCAAATGGATCGAGGTTGTCGCCGCGGTGATCGTGCCGAAGAAAGATGTCACACTCATCGAGAAAGACATCATTTCCTTTTGCCGGGAGAGGCTTGCCGGCTTCAAATGTCCCAAAAAGGTGATTATCGTCGATAAACTGCCGAAGAATCCTTCGGGTAAAATTCTGAAAAGGGAACTTAAAGAGACATTCGCCTCGTTGTGAGGCCCATGGCCGCATGAAATCTGCGGCCCGAGGAGACAGGCATGGCCAAGGAATTTACCTCGATAGGTGAGCTCTCCCGGAAGCTGGATATGAGCCAGCGGACGATCCGCTACTACGAAGAGATCGGCCTGCTCAACTCGATCAAGCGTGTTGAGGGAGGACGCAGGATATATACCGAGGCGGATCTGCGCCGCCTCAAACTAATCAAGCGGCTCAAAATAATGGGCATGACTCTCTCCGAGATGCAGGAGCTCGAGGCCATGTGGACGTATGAAAAATCCAATGAAAAAGTGTTGAAGCGTCTTTTAGAGCTGTTGGAAAACCACCTCAAAAGACTCAACGACCGCATCGCCGACCTGGATATCCTGCGCCACGAAATCCTCGAGTATCAGGAAAGAATCAAGACCAAGATGGAAGGCAAGCACTCCGCCGGCTAAAGGCGCCGGCCAGTCACAGCTCCGGGCGGGCCTGTTTGTCAGCCCCGACTGCCGCGTTTGTTTGTGTTCCGGGAAGCCTGCCTCTCCTGCCAGTCAAAGTATGCCCGGATGGCGTAGATGGCATCCTGTATCGTCGCATAGACGGGGAATCCGGCTTTGCGCAGAGACGCGAATGTTTCAATGCGGACGCGCTCCTGTTCCAGATCATCCTCCACAAAACTTGCCAGTATCGGAATCACCGGTTTTTTTATTTGCCGGCCCATTTCCAAAATCGTGTCGGCGCTGTTTTTAACATTGAGGAAAAGCTCCACGCGTAAAATATACTCGACGGAAAAGTAGGGAACGATGATGTCGATATTCTCGTCGGCGTCCATGGCCTTCATGGTGTGCAGCATCACGTTGAGATCGAAGCCGAAGGCACCCAGGTCAACAGGATTTACCGTTGAGGTGTTCACTCCCATGATTTTTTCGCTGATCATGCGCTGGGCGTCGGCGCCGAGCTCAGGGAGGGAAAGGCCTGCCTGCGCGGCCATATCGGAAAACAGCACCGACACGCCGCCACCCGCTCCCAGAAAGCCGATGCGCTTGCCTTGCGGCAGCCTTCTCAAAGTACCCAGCATCACCAGGTGCATCATTTCATCGAAATTATCCACTATGAGGCCGCCATGCTGTTTGACCGCCGCTTCCCAGATGGTATAGTTGCTGGCCATCGCGCCTGTGTGGCTGGCCGCCGCTTTCGACCCGGTTTCCGTTTTCCCGCCTTTTAATATAATCACCGGTTTTTTTGCCGTGGTGCGCCTGAGCGTACGCAGAAACCCGTCCACGTCCTTGATGTCTTCCACATAGCAGGCAATGAGCCGGACATTTTCATCATCGGCCAGGTAATCCAGATACTCCTCAATTTTCAAATCGATCTGGTTGCCGTAGGAGACGACCTTGTTGATAATTATTTTGCGGGTTGTGCCCATTGCCATGAAGTTGGCGGTAACGCCCCCTGACTGGCCCAGAAACGCGATGGTGCCCGCCGATTCCTGGGGTGGAATGACCGTAAACGAAATTTTTGATTCAGTACAATGAACGCCCATGCAATTCGGGCCGACAATCCTCAAATTCCCCTTACGTGCTTCGCTGATAATATCTTTTTCCAGTTTCCAGTTGCCTGTTTCTCCGAATCCGGAGGTGAAGAAATGAATAAACTTGATTTGTTTGCGTACCGCCGCCTTGACGATTTCGATGGACTGTTCGACCGGCGCAGCCACGATGGCAAGATCAACCGGTCCGGGCAGATCGTCCAGCGATTTGTAAACCTGAGTGCCTCCGATTTCTCCGCCTTTGGGATTTATCGGATAGACGGGCCCTGAAAAGCCGCCCCCCTGAATGATTTGGAAGTAAGGCATTTTGCCGCTGCCCAGATTGTTGGATGCGCCGACCACGGCTACGCTTTTTGGATAAAATAATGCTTCAAGACTCATTTGCTTCCTCCTGTTTCCTTTCGGCGACCGGGCAATGTTATTGTATCTTTACCATTTAGCTTGCAGGCGATATATGGACCGCCCGGCCGTTGGACCGACATATGACTAAAATATAATTCGCGTCATGCCGCCGCCTGACTGCGGGTTAAAGACCGCCGAGAACTATACAACTTCTGGCTGGTGTTGCAAGGGTAAAAACGGCCGGGTCGCCGGGATTTTTTGTGATGAATGATGCAAACAGGGTTGATGTGAGGCGCGTGTTGAGGGGATTTTTTGTCAGCATGAAATCCGCAGTGTTTCGTCTTCGATACGGGCGATGTGGTTAATGCCCGGCAGCATCTCCCGTTTGTGATGGGTGGTCTGAATCAGAGTTCTGTGTTCATCCAGATAACCGGCCAGAAAGGCATGCAGAAACTTAAATGCATTATTGTCCAGATCCTGAAATGGCTCGTCGAGAATCAGTACCGGCGGATTTTTCACCACAGCTCTGGCAATCATGACGGTTTTCTTCTCACCGGAAGATAATCTGCCGAAAGGTTCATTCTCGAGGCGGCCAAGCCCCAGCTGGGCTACCAGCTTCCTGTATTCGTCCGCTTCGTTATCTTGAAGACGTCGGTTGAGCATCATCGTATCGGAAAATCCAGACAGTATGATATCCCGCACCAGGCGCGAGCCCTGAAAGTAGAGCTGCATTTCCGATGAGACAAAGCCGATTTTGGCTTTGATATCCCAAATGGACTCGCCCGAGCCGCGCGGTCGGTCGAACAGGATGAATTTGCAGCCATAGGCAATAGGGTTGTCGGCATTCAACAGGCTCAGGAGTGTTGTTTTGCCAGAGCCGTTGGCCCCGGCAAGCAGCCATTTTTCGCCCTTCATGATTCTCCAGCTCAGATTCCTGATTAAAATGCGCTTTCCGGCCCGCAGCGTTTCCTTTTCAATTTGCAGCACAACCTGGAACTGAGCAGCCGGTGTTGACCGCCCTCGGCCGGGTGCTGGTGTTACATTGCCTGCCGGTCCCGGGGCGCCAAGATGTATCACATGGTCAAATCTTGCATTGAGCTGATTATCGGTCATCAATACAATGACTGTTTTGCCATGACGGCGGGTGACCATTTGCAGCATCTTCATGACCGAGGCGGCGGATGTCGCATCGAGCCCGCTCAAAGGATTATCCAGAATATGAATTTCAGCGTCCTTAAACAGGCTTTTTAAAAGGAGCACCTTGCGGGTTTCACCACTGGAGAGCTCGATGATTTTTGTGTCCAGAAGATGCTTGTGCAAAACTGTGCCAAAGAGCTCTCTCATGTAAGTGTTGTTTTCGTTGTAGTGCAGATATTTTTCTACCGTGGGCACATCGGCCGGATCGAAGGTATTGTAGCGCTGCTGATAGTAAAAATCAGCGTAGTGAAAGAAATTATCCTCAGCGCTGTGCGATGAATAGGCGATCAGCTGCGGGTCTACGCCGTATTCCAGCCTGCCCTGAAACTTACGGATTTCGCCTCGCAGGATACCGGCCAAAGTGGTTTTACCCGACTTGTTGGGGCCGATGACGGCTATGAATTCCCCCGGCATGATTTCCGAGCTGATAACCGTGCTGCCGGCACGCAGTTGATCAAATTTGATAAGAGCTGTCGCCATTTCCCCGCCTGCCTGTTTTTGAGAATTCATTAAATGCACTGTGCAAAAATTCCGTCAAGAATATTTTCACTGTATTGCCGTTCGCCGGCGAAGTTGCGATTGTATATCCCGGAAAAAAAGTGTAGACTCCGAAGCGGTTTATGGCAGGTAAATAACTGATTACATTGCAGGAGGGGACAATGAAAGCACAAAATGCCGCATTCAGGGCAAAGGACGGGACGTCAATCTATTGGGCGGGGTGGACACCCGAGCAGGCTCCCAAAGCTGTTGTGCAGATCATCCACGGTTATGCTGAGCACATCGGCCGCTATAGTAATGTGGTGGAGCAGCTGTTGCCGGCCGGTTACGCCGTTTTCGGCACTGACCATCGCGGGCACGGTAAAAGCGAAGGGAAGCGAGGCCATGTCGGAAGTTTTCAGGAGTTCATCGACGATGAACTACAGTTTCGCCGCGAAGTAATCGATGCACAATTTCCGGGATGCCCGTGCTTTATGCTCGGCCATTCCATGGGAAGCATCATCGCCATGAATTTGGTTGAACAGTCGCCCGCAGGAATCAGAGGGCTTGTCCTGTCCGGTACAGGTTCGCGGCCGGGTGAAGAAATTCCAAAAATAATCATCTTGATCACGAAAATTCTTTCCCGGATATTGCCCTCTGTTCACGTCAAGTCACCTTTGCCGCCGGAATTCATTTCGCGTGACACGGAAGTGGTCAAGGCCTATGTGGACGACCCGCTGGTGTACAATGTCATCACGCCCCGGCTTGCCCATGAGATGAACCGTTATGTGGTTATCGGCGCGCAAAACGCGTTCAAAATCAGGATGCCGGTTCTGATTCAGCTCGGTTCTACGGATACCGCTTTTTCCGGTCAGTATGAGCTTTATGAGAAGATCGGGGCAACGGATAAAACCTACAAAAACTACGAAGGCCTTCGCCATGAAGTGTATAACGAGCTGCCTGAAGACCGGGCTGTCGCGCTGGCGGATCTGAGCCAATGGCTTGATGCGCACTGTGCTGAAGGCTAGACAATATTTCCCGCATCCGGCCGGGTTAATAGCATTTTCCACGCTGCCGGATACTTATAAGAGATTGCAGTATGCGGCTGTTTTGTAAACAGCCGCATAAGATTATTTGTTTCGTCGGGGTGACGGCCGGTCACGCCGGCTGACGCAAAAGAGGATTGCTGATTAAAAGGAGACACGCGATATGTTCACAGCGCAAAATCTGGAAAAGTATGCTGATGTTCTTTTATGGGGACTCGCGACAGCAAGAAAAACGTCATTGAAGAAAAACGACATAGTCCTTCTTCAGTATGATCGGGCGGCGCTTGGGCTCGCCGAAATTCTTTACGCACGCCTTATGGAGCGGGGGGTTCATCCCGTGCAGAGGATGATTGCCACGCACGACATGGAGAAGAGCTTTTACGGGAAGGGCGGCAGGACACAGCTTGAGTTTATCGCACCGGGCGAGAAGGAGCTTCTCAAGAACATCAACGGACGCATCTTTATACACGCTCCGGAATCTCTTACCCACCTCCAGGATATCGACCCGGCAAAAATAGCCAGGACGATGATTTCGCGAAAGTCACTGCGTGACATTCTCAACCGCCGCGAGGAGCAGGGCTTCTACAGCTGGACCTTGTGCCTTTTCCCCACCGCAGAACTGGCGCGGCAGGCCAAAATGTCTCCCCGGCAATATGCGGCGCAGATAATAAAAGGCTGCTACCTGGACGCTGAAAATCCGGTTGGTGAGTGGAGGCGCATTTACCGGGAAATTACCGCCATTAAAAAAAGATTAGGGGGGCTTGCGGTCAAATATTATCACATCGAATCACAGGGCACGGATTTACGGATCACGCCGGGCGACAGACGCAAGTGGGCCGGTGTTTCGGGGCACAATATTCCCAGTTTCGAGGTTTTTGTTTCGCCCGACTGGCGTGGCACGGAGGGTGTTTATTACGCCAACCTTCCTTCTTTCCGCAGCGGCAATTACGTTGAAGATGTGCGCATTGTCTTTGCCAAAGGCAGGGCGGTAAAGGTTACCGCCGGGCGGGGCGAGGAGTTCGTCAAAAAACAGCTTGCCATGGACGTGGGTGCCTCGGCGCTGGGGGAATTTTCTCTCACCGACAGAAGGTTTTCCCGCATTGACCGTTTTATGGCAGAGACCTTGTTTGATGAAAATTTCGGCGGGAAAGATGGCAATTGCCACGTGGCACTGGGCTCATCCTACAGCGACACTTTTGACGGCAACCCGGCCCGGCTGACACGGGCCCTGAAAAAGAAACTCGGCTTCAACGACTCGGCGCTCCACTGGGATCTGGTCAATACAGAGCCGAAAACCGTCACCGCCCATTTGAAAAACGGCAAAAAGATGATCGTTTATGAAAACGGCGTTTTTAAATAAAAAAGTAATGGGCGAATAATTAAATCCGTATACGGTGGTGCGGAATAACTGCCCGATGCCGAAAGGCCAACCGTAACGGACTTTCAGGCTGCCACAGACACTTTGCCTCCGTTTCTATGGCGGGCAATATCTGTCAACTGTTCGGCTTTACTTAAGCACCACATGGGCAGTTTGACAAAAAGTAAAGCTTCAGATTAATTGGCACACGGCAGCCGCGCTTTTTTCGCGTATCGGTAAAACATCAAATCAGGAGGTGCTCATGGGCATTATTACCTGGGTTGTCATGGGATTGATTGTTGGTGTTGTGGCAAAGTTTGTCATGCCGGGAACAGGTCCCGGCGGCATTATCTCCACAATCATTATAGGCATTGTCGGCGCGATGTTGGGCGGTTTCATCGGAACTGCGTTCGGGCTGGGGGCTGTCAGAGGCTTTGATCCGATGAGTTTCCTTTTGGCTCTTGCCGGAGCGATAGTGGCGCTTTTCCTGTTCAGGGCAATCAGGAAAAGGAAACCATAACTGTTTTTTGGCCAGGCCTGATCAGCCTCCGGCGCGTTGTCGAGATTCTCCCTGAGCGCCCGACAGGCTGTACGGGAGACGGCGAACCTTCCCCGGTGGTATTTCACGGTATTTTAAAGTCTTCAGGAAGCTGGAACAGGCCTGTATCTTCGGTGGATGTCTTTTCTTCTTTTGCAGTTTCCTCTTTTGCAGCTTCCTTTTCCTTGGTCTCCTGGACCACTTCATCATACTCCCGGATGACAATGCCGCGTCTCTCCATGATCTGGTATATCCTTGCCGCGCGCCGCGCTGCATATCGGGAGCCGGAAGCGGGATGAAAGCGCTGCGGAGAGGGAAGTGACGCTGCCAGCGCCGCTGCTTCACGAGCATTCAGGGCCGCAGGAGATTTGCCGTAATATCTGCGTGCGGCCGCCCTAATGCCGAAAAGTCCGTCTCCCCATTCGGCAACGTTCAGGTACAGTTCCATAATTCTTCTTTTGCTGAGATGACGTTCGATGCGCCAGGTCAGAATGGCTTCCTTGACCTTGCGGACGGGACTTTTGGTGGGGCTCAGATACAGGTTTTTGGCCAGTTGCTGCGAGATGGTGCTTCCTCCCATTTTAAATTTTTTCTGATCAAGGTTTTTCTCCAGGGCTTTTTGCATCGCTTCGAAGTCAAAACCTTCATGCGACCAGAACTTGTCATCCTCCGCGATAATCACCGCCTTCATCACATATGGGGATATTTGAGACAGGGGCACCCAGGACACACGAATTTTCTTTTTGATGTTTTTGGAACGCCAGACTTTTTCACGATGTTCCATAAAAGCGGTTTTCCCGGGGCGATTATTTTTGAGTAACGAGACGTCCGGATAGAAAAAATACCGTCCGATGTCCACCAGCAGAAAAACAGGCAAGGCAATCAAGAGGCACAGGATTGTTGTTTTAAAAAGACGTTTCAATTGTTAACTCCCTGTTATCTTTTGCTGTTCTCTATACTTCATTGTAAAAATATTGCAAAATAAATTTGACATGATTGTTTATTTGCTGTAATGCCTGCGCTTATGAAGCTTGTGGCACGTTGTTTGAGCTAAATCTTCGTTTTCTGTGTGCAGTGGGCAACCTTGTTCATGAAGACGACGGCGGCCCAAAGCCGCAATCTGTGCACCGTTAACAGAATGGCCCCCCCAAGAAGGAGGTACTTTATGTTGCAACGGCGGATTTCATCGTTAACAGTAATCATTTCTTTTTTATTACTCGTCGTGTTTAGTGCAGTAAGCCTTGGCGCTGAATATACCGTAAAGGCGGGCGACAGTCTTGAGGGCATTTCCAGGCACCTGGGCGTCAGTGTTAATGAAATAAAAGAAATAAACAATCTGGCAAACGATAAAATTTTTGCCGGACAGATTATCTCATACCATAAGGAAAATGCCCCCGCTGCAACTGTGGCTAAAACTGCCCCTGTTTCCCCGCGTTTTTATACGGTGAAAAATGGTGACACTCTTTCCGCCATTGCCCGAAAGACAGGGGTTCCGGTTAGACAAATTATGGCGCTCAACAATGTCGAGCCCAAAAGATTACGCCCTGGCCGCAAACTCATCCTGGAAAAGCTGCCGCAGACGGCTGCTTCTGGTGCCGATGTAGAGGATCTCCTGGCCGATGATGAAGAAGATGATGATGCTGCGACAGCCGCCACCGGTGAGGAGCTGTGTGAAGAAAGTGTCAACGAAGTCCTTTTAGGCAAGTGGGGCAGCGCGGAAGAGAGAAAGCTATTTGTGAAAGTGGCGACAGGTTTTCTGGGCGCTCCCTATCGCCTGGGTGGCGCGACGGTCAGAGGAATCGACTGCTCTGCTTTCGTCAGAAAAATGTACGAGTTTTTCGATATCGAACTTCCCCGCACGGCCCGCGAACAGTCCACCGTCGGCATCCGCGTGAAGCGCGATGAGCTGGAAGAAGGCGATCTGGTATTTTTCCGCACCAAAAAGCCCATCGGTCATGTCGGCATTTATATCGGCAACAATGAGTTCGTCCACGCCTCCCATAAAGCAAAAGCTGTTCGTATCGATAGCCTGGACAGACCATATTTCCAGAAAAGATTCCGGCACGCCGTGCGCGTCAAGGGGCTCGACGAGCAGGAAGGCACCTGATGGTTTTTTGACGGCTCCGTCGTGCACTTAATGTGCGGGGTTG
>JAGPFA010000003.1:0-96086 GCA_018056765.1 Syntrophaceae bacterium | reverse complement strand
GATAGCCTGGACAGACCATATTTCCAGAAAAGATTCCGGCACGCCGTGCGCGTCAAGGGGCTCGACGAGCAGGAAGGCACCTGATGGTTTTTTGACGGCTCCGTCGTGCACTTAATGTGCGGGGTTGTCCTCGCCCGGCGAGTTAGGGGAGGCAAGCGTATCCACTAAACACGTCTTTCGCGTAATTGATTCCCATTTACTAATTACCTGTTGTTGTAACACCACAGGCCGGCAATCCGCCGCACTTATAGATAATAGCGACCCACTACACGCAGTGGAGGGTTGGAAGATAGATGATTAGATGATTAGATGATTAGATGGTTAGAGGTTTGGAGGATTAGAAGATTGGACGATGGCGATTAGATCGTGGCTAAAGTATGCTTCGACAGGCTCAGCATGAACGGGCAATAAATACCCGAAGCACAACCTTCGTGTCCTCCGCCGGCGGAGGTGGCCTGCTTTAGCAGGCCGGAGGTGGAAAGAGCGAGATTCAAAAAGACGGAATATTCCTCTTCATTGCCTGGTTAATATCTGTGCAGGCAATTAATGTAAAATTGTGCTATTTGGTGCGACTCTTGGGGGAACCGGCTGTCCTTTGGCAACGTGAAAAACGACCAAATTTTTTTAAATTATTGGTTTAAAAGGGAAAATAAATGGGGAAAAACATCATTGAAAAAATACTGGCCGCCCATCTGGTGACGGGAGACCTCACGCCAGGCAGCGAAATAGGCATCCGCATCGACCAGACCCTCACTCAGGACGCCACCGGCACGATGGCTTATCTGCAGTTTGAGGCGATGGGGGTTGATCGCGTCCGGACGGAACTGTCCGCCAGCTACATTGACCACAACACAGTCCAGATCGGTTTTGAAAATGCCGACGATCATCTGTATCTGCAAAGCGTGGCGCGCAAGTTCGGGGTGTGGCTTTCGCGTGCGGGAAACGGCATCTGTCACCAGGTACATCTGGAGCGTTTTGCCCGACCGGCCAAAACGCTTATCGGTTCCGACAGCCACACCCCCACCTGTGGCGCGATGGGCATGATCGCCATCGGCGCGGGCGGCCTCGATGTCGCGCTGGCGATGGCGGGCGAGCCATTTTATCTCGACTGCCCTTCGGTGGTGCGGATAAATCTTCACGGGAAACTTCCTGACTGGGTTTCCGCCAAAGATGTCATTCTCAAGGTGCTGGAGATATTCACGACGAAAGGAAACGTCGGTGTGGCGTTTGAATACGGCGGGGAGGGGCTGGCTGGCTTGAGCGTCCCTGAGCGAGCGACAATTGCCAACATGGGCGCCGAATGCGGCGTGACCACTTCGGTTTTTCCAAGTGATGAGCTCACCCGGCTGTTTTTGAAGGCACAGCGCCGTGAGGAGGACTATGTCCCCCTCACGGCTGATGAGGATGCAACTTATGCGAAAATCGTGGACATCGACCTGTCGAAGCTCGAGCCCTTGACAGCCATGCCGCACAGCCCCGACAACATCGCCACAGTGCGCTCCTTGAACAATATCACGGTGGATCAGGTGTGCCTGGGAAGCTGCACCAACTCCTCCTATAAAGACCTCGTCACCGTGGCGAAAATCCTTCAGGGACGAGTGGCTCATCCGGGAGTAAGCTTTATTTTGGCACCCGGCTCGCGCCAGGTTCTGGCCAACCTCGCCAAAGAGGGATACCTCACCTCGCTTATCTCTTCCGGTGCGCGGCTTATGGAAAATGCCTGCGGGTTCTGTATCGGGAACAGCCAAAGCCCCAAATCGGGCGCTGTTTCGCTTCGGACCTCCAATCGTAATTTCCCCGGCCGCTCCGGAACGCTTGATGCGGACGTTTATCTGGTCAGTCCAGAAACGGCGGCGGCGGCAGTCATCACCGGCCGCTTCACCGACCCGCGCGATCTCAAGATGGACTACCCGCGGCCGGTACTTCCGGACAATCTGATCATCGACGATTCCATGTTCATCGCGCCCGACGATTCGGGAAAAGATATCGAGATTTATCGCGGGCCCAATATCGGCGCTCCGCCCGCCAATGACGCCCTGCCGGAAACCATTTGCGGGCCGGTGGCCATCAGGCTGGGTGACAAGATCACGACCGATCATATCATTCCCGCCGGCGCACGGATGAAATACCGCTCGAATATCCCCAAATACGCCGAGTATGTTTTTGAAAATGTCGATGCTTCCTTTTCCGGGCGCGCTCTGGCCGCCAAGCAGGAAGGGAGACACAATATCGTCGTTGCCGGCCTTTCCTACGGGCAGGGATCATCGCGCGAGCATGCCGCCATCTGCCCGATGTATCTGGGCGTGCGGGCGGTCATCGCCAAATCGTTCGAGCGCATTCATGCGGCAAACCTGGTCAACTTCGGCATCCTGCCTCTGACCTTCACCAACGAAGCCGATTACGACACACTGAAACAGGGTGATGAGCTCAAAATTGAAGACGTCCGGCGCGCGGTCACTACAGACGGCCTTTTTATCGTACAAAATGTTGGCACGGGCAAGACCTTTCAGGTGGCCTGCCCGCTTTCACCAAGGCGACAGAAGATCGTTCTTGCAGGCGGCGCATTGAACATTCGGAGTGGAAAATAATACAATCAAAATATGGAGTGCGAATTTAAATGACAACAAAAATAAAGGTAAAGACAAAGCTTGTGGAAATGGACGGGGATGAAATGACCCGCATCATGTGGCAGATGGTGAAAGACAAACTTCTTTTTCCCTATCTGGAAATGGACATCGACTACTACGACCTGCATGTCAAACACCGCGACGACACGGATGACCAGGTGACCATTGACGCCGCCCGCGCCATCATGAAATACGGTGTCGGTATCAAGTGCGCGACCATCACACCCAACGAGGACCGGGTGAAGGAATACAGCTTGAAAAAGGCCTGGAAAAGCCCCAACGGCACTATCCGCGCCATGCTCGACGGCACCGTTTTCAGAAAACCGATTCTGGTGAACAATATCAAGCCCGGTGTCACTTCGTGGAAAAAACCCATCACCATCGGCCGCCACGCCTACGGCGACGTTTATGACAATTTTGAAATGAATATTCCTGGTGCGGGGCAACTGGAAGTTGTTTTCACTCCGGCGGGCGGGGGCGAGCCGCTAAAAAAGCTGGTCAAGGATTTCCCGTCGGCTGGCATTGTGCAGATAAATCATAACCTCGAGCAATCCATTTTGAGTTTTGCCCGCGCCTGCTTCACCTATGGACTTTCTGAAAAGGTGGATGTGTGGTTTTCCACCAAAGACACGATCTCCAAAAAATATGACGCCGGTTTCCGCGACATCTTCGACCGGGAGTTTGCCGCAAACTGGAAGGACAAATTTGATGCAGCCGGTATCGAATACTTCTTCACGCTGATTGACGACGCGGTCGCGCGCGTCATGAAAACAGAAGGCGGAATTCTCTGGGCGCTCAAAAACTATGACGGGGACGTCATGTCCGACATGGTTGCCTCCGCCTGCGGGTCACTGGCCATGATGACGTCGGTGCTGGTTTCACCAAACGGCTGGTTCGAATATGAGGCGGCGCACGGCACGGTGCAGAAGCACTACTACAAGCACCTCAAGGGCGAAGAAACTTCATCAAACTCGATGGCGCTCATTTTTGCCTGGACGGGCGGACTGCGCAAACGAGGCGAGCTCGATGGCACGCCTGCGGTCATCGAATTTGCCGACGCGCTTGAGGCGGCAGCGCTCCAGACCGTCGAGGCGGGCATCATGACGGGCGATCTACTTTTGCTGGCCGAGAAAAAACCCTCCAACCGCAAAGTGAACACGGAAGGCTTCATCGATGCGATCGCCGACAAGCTCAAGGGAATAATTTGAGGCGCGGAATTGTCATGCCGGTGAAAACCGGCATCCAGGACATAATGAGCAAATAGCTCGTAGCTCATAGTTCATGTTAGATGGTGGATAGTTGATGGGAATAGTGTCCCCCTTGGGAGGGGGAAGAGGGGGAGGATGGAAAGCAAAAAACAACCACGTCCACCCCCGGCCCGCTCGAGCGGACCACCCCCGCCGGCGGGGGACAAGCCGTAGCTCATGGCTTTAGTTTATAGAGAGCTCGTTGGCCGGCGCATGCTTTGGATCTTTCGAATCATTCAGGCACCCATTTTCTAACCCTCTGTTTTTTATTTTCTGAAGTATGATTTTTCAGATTCATTACTTTGCAATAGCGGTCCGTAAGTGAAAACACTTGTCCATAGCGCAGCGAGGCATTTTCATGAGCCATCAACAGACTGATAAACCGGATGCACGGAGACTTCCCAATCTCATGGATCTGCCGCTTGAGGAAATGGAGGCCTTCATCTTTTCGTCGGGAAAGGAAAAATACCGTGCCCGGCAAATCATGAAATGGCTCTACCAGTCCGGCGTCACCTCGTTTGAGACCATGACGACACTGGGCCGCGACTTTCGCGAGAAGCTCCCCTCGATGGCGCGCATCTACCGTCCGACAATTGCCAGAATTCAGAAATCACGAGACGGCACGCAAAAGGCGCTTCTGGAACTGGAAGACGGCCTGTATATTGAAAGTGTTCTTATTCCCGGCAAAAACCATTGGACGCTTTGCGTCTCCACACAGGCCGGCTGCGCCATGGACTGCGCTTTTTGCCTGACCGCCAAAGGTGGCTTCAAACGCAATTTGACCCCGGCGGAAATCGTCGGTCAGTTTGTAACCCTGAGGCATGAAACAAAGGAAGGCGCGGCCGTGGGCAACATCGTCATGATGGGCATGGGAGAGCCGCTGGCCAACTACGAAAACACCATCAAGGCGATAAAAATCCTCACCTCCGATTATGCCGTCGGGATGTCCAACCGCCGTATCACGCTTTCCACCTGCGGCCTTGTTCCACAGATCGGCCGATTGGGCACGGAAAACAGCATCAACCTGGCGGTTTCGTTAAATGCACACGACGATGAAACGCGCAACCGGCTGATGCCTGTCAATAAAAAATATCCGCTGGCCGAGCTTATGGAAGCGTGCAAAAAATATCCCATGCCGGGCCGCAGAATGCTCACCTACGAATACATACTGATTGACGGCGTCAATTCATCGCGCGCGGATGCACAAAAGCTCGCGCGCCTGCTGGCGGGCCAGCGCTGCAAAATCAACCTGATTACTTTCAACGAATATCCCGGCTCACCCTTTAAATCTCCCTCCCCCGAAACAGTTTCGGCATTCCAGCAGGTCCTGCTCGACCGCCACTACACCGCCATGCTGCGAAAAAGCAAAGGCGCCGACATACTGGCAGCCTGCGGCCAGTTAAGCGGCGCTTACACTAAAGCTTAACCCGGATATTTGGGGGATTCCGCCGGAATTTCAATAATGCAGCTATAGCCTTTTCCATCCGAAGTAGTGATTATTACGAAGTGCCGCGGACAGCTCGTGGAGTAATCACCGGAAAATAAGTGGCCATTTCCTCACGTTTTTGCTTTAATACTCCAATAGATAGAAAATCTTTCAACTTATCGGACTCGCAGCCCTATGAATAGAACGGCAAACTGCGGAGAGGACAATAATTAAGGCCTGAAAGAAAAAAGCTACTACAAAGCGACCAAGATCGTGGACGACCGGGGCATTGAGGGCCTGAAGGTGATGGAGGTGTGAGAATGAGACCAGACTTTAAAAACATGCGTGACCAGATCGCCTCTTTTTGTCAGAAACACGGCATCAAGAAGCTGGCTATCTTCGGCTCTGCACTTCGCGACACATTTGGTACGGAGAGCGATATTGACATTTTGGTTGAGTTTGCCCCTGACAATATCCCGACTCTTTTTGACATAGCGGGAATGGAGCTGGAGCTTTCAGAGATTTTCGGCGGCCGCAAAGTGGATTTACGCACGGCGGAGGATCTGAGCCGTTATTTCCGTGACCAGGTCTTACAGGAGGCAGAGGTGCAGTATGCGTCAGGATGATTTGATTCGTCTGCGTCACATACGTGATGCCGCAACAGAAGCGCTTGGGTTCGTACGCGACCGCCGGCGGGAGGATCTGGATCATGATCGCCAGCTTGTTTGGGCACTGGTAAAGGCAATTGAAATTATTGGTGAGGCGGCCAGCAAGGTCAGCCAGGAGTCTCAAGATCTGCTCACCAACATACCTTGGCGAAACATTGTCGGGATGCGCAACCGACTGGTTCATGCCTACTTTGATATAAACCTCGATATTCTGTGGAAAACAGTTGTGGAAGGATTGCCGCCGATTGCTGAGGAGATAAAACAATTTTTGGATAGGTTAAATTAATGACACGTACAACCATAGATCGCCTGATAATCAATTCACCCTATGAGAAACCGACGAGACACTGGCGCTATGAGCGGGAGACACGCACCTTTGATCTGGTCCAGGGGCGGCGTCCGGCGGGATATGTGGCGGTCGCTCCAGACACACCACTGATTTTGGCTTTATGCTCTATCGGGAGTTGAAGTGTGAGAGGTAACGTCATCTCATATATCCAGATGTGCCAGAGGGAAGGCGCAAGTCTACAGCGCGGTATGAATTTCCGGCTAAAGGGACGTCATTCGGTAATTCTTATGTCTGTTCGCTCAAATTCCCCCTACCGAGATGAAATACGGGATGACGGGGCTGTGCTTATTTACGAAGGCCATGATGTGCCGAAGCGAAAGGGAGTTTCTGACCCAAAATCTTTCGATCAACCACAACGGCTACCTAGCGGCACTCTTACGGAAAACGGAAAATTTCATCAAGCCGCTCAAGAGCACAAAGCCGGCAAAAAAGGGCCGGATATCGTCAAGGTTTACGAAAAGATTAAAACCGGTATTTGGACTGATAACGGCTTTTTTCATCTTGTGGATTCTTGGATTGAAAACGATGGTGTCAGGAATGTATTTAAATTTAAGCTCGTGGCTGTCGAAAGCGTATCTGATGAATTGGCCGCGGAAGAAAACGTCAATCAACATGTTGAACATAGCCGCATTATCCCAACCAGCGTAAAACTTGAAGTATGGGCACGCGATAGAGGCAAGTGTGTAATTTGTGGCGCCACTGACGAGCTTCACTTTGATCACATTGTTCCTTTTTCAAAAGGCGGTACGTCACTGAAGGCTGAAAATATTCAACTCCTTTGTGCACGTCACAATTTAAGCAAGAGCTCTAAGATACAATAAAAAAGCGTAAAAAGTTATTCCAGCGAAGCTTCAAATAAAGACTCTATTTTCTTTGTTATGAATATCAGTGTTGACCTCGAAAAGATGAAAGATAAATCCGTACAAAATATACAAGGAATCACCAAATGCAAGTGATTCGATGTACACAAAAATTGCTTCGGGAGTTAAAACAAGAACCAACGAATGTAGTTCCGATGAATCATTTATTGGGAAGCTGGCACGCCAACTTATTGATTATTGAAAGGCACAAATGCGTTCTTGTGACTAACGACTCCACTTTATACACAATATTCATTCCTTGCCTCACAAAGCCGGACTTTCAAGTATTTTCTATATTATTCGGGCAGCATCTGTTTAAGAATCTCTTGAATGAAGATTTTAGCCAAAAGCAAATTGAAGCGGTTCTTGATGAGCACCGGGATATTCAATACGGAAAAACTAATAATCGCAGAGTTCTCGGTTCGATGAATGATCTTACATTCCAATTAAAATGCCACATTAAAATGGATGGCGGAATAAAAGCTACGAATATACCGGAGCTAAACTACAACTTGAACAGGACTATTTTAAGTTTAATTGATTATCAACACCCTATTGATATGCTGCGAAGCAAATTGGAAGAAATAAACACATGACTAAAACAACCCACCTGATCGCGCCGCTTGCATCGAATATTTGCGTTAGGCAGGAAAAGAACAATGACAAGGTTGAAAAGGCGAACTGAAATGGACGAGATTGAAATTAAAATTACCCCCGAAGAAAGAGATCTAATCCTTGATCTTACTTTTGCTGATGAAGTCCTCACCGATCGATTAAAGATAGCCGAGATGAGGGGCAAACATCTGGTGGCGAGGTATTCGATAAGTGATCTGGATGATTTGATCGGATTCATTGCGGCTGAGGCAAATCACGCGGAAGATAAAAAGCTTCAAAAGAAACTGGACAGGCTCATTGATAAATTAGAACGTATGCTTGAGGAATAAATAAAGAAGCGATAAAAAGTGACAACAGCAATCCGTCTGATCGCTCCGCTCCAGTTCAAAATCCCCCTCCCCCGAAACTGTTTCGGCATTCCAGCAGGTACTGCTCGACCGCCACTACACCGCCATGCTCCGAAAAAGCAAAGGCGCCGACATACTGGCAGCCTGCGGCCAGCTAAGCGGCGCTTATGCGGCCGCCCCTGAAAACTCCCTATAGCCCCGCGCTAAAGCGGGAAATATTATCGATTTTTTTCCCGCTTTGTGTTTCAATACATCAATGAGTGCACAATCGTTTCATTTATAAGGGTTAATATGACGGAAGTTTTTCTGTGGATTACTCTGTTGGCATTCTGAGGAAAGAGTATGACTTGGTTTGTCATAGCGATAATTGCAGCTGCGATCATTTATATGTGGATAAAGAGAAAACCAAGTCGTTCAGACCTCTCAATCCTGCCGGAACGTTTTGTGGTTTTTGATCTGGAAACTACCGGCTTAAACCCAGACACTCACGAAATCATTGAAATCGGAGCAATCCGAGTGAATCGAGACTCTGGTAACCACGATACATTTCAAGCGTTGATTCGGCCCAGTAAGAAGATTCCAAAAAAAATTACTGAAATCACCGGAATTACCCAGGATATGGTAGAGAAAGACGGTGATTTTCTAGAGACAGCTCTCTCCCAATTCATTGAATTCGTAGGTGATCTACCACTCGTGTCCTTCAATGCTGAATTTGATATGGCTTTTTTAACAGCCGCAATTAAAAAAGCTAAAGCTGGCAAACAGGTCAACAATCGTGTTTCCTGTGCATTAAAGATGGCACGTCGCGCTTGGCCTGGGCGGAAGAGTTATCGCCTCACTGATCTGGCCAAAGATGGAGGCTTATCTGCTGAGGGAACCCATCGAGCACTTGGTGACTGCAAACGCGCGATGATTGTTTATATAGCGGCGGCAACCAGACTTAGAAGTCAGAGCTGACCAAATGAATGCTAACAAGGCGCTGAAGCCGACCGCTCAACCGCTACGCTGTTTCACGTCGGCTTAGTTTTGACGTTAGATATGCAAAGGAGATGAATAAATGGCAGTTCCAGATTACCAGAGTTTGATGTTGCCGCTTCTTCAGTTCGCGGCGAGAAAAGGGACTGAAATCTCAACCACTGAAGCCTTGGAAACTCTTGCAAAAGAATTGAGCCTTACAGAAGATGATTTAAAGGAAATGCTCCCTAGCAGGATACAATCCACCTTCGCCAACCGTGTTGGATGGGCTTCGACCTACATGAAAAAAGCCGGGTTACTTGAAGCAACTCGAAGGGGGTTTTATCAGATTACCGACCGAGGAAGGGAGCTCCTCGGGAAACAGCCCAAGACAATAAATGTAAAACTTCTCAAGCAATATCCAGAATTTCTTGAATTTAAGCAATTCAAGGGTACAAGAAATGAGGATAAAGTCATCGAATCAAAAAGGATTTCAGAAGTATCAACTGCGACCCCATCAGAAGCATTGGAGTCGGCATATGAAAATTTGCGTGATGAGTTGGCTGGTGAATTGCTCGGTAAACTAAAGAAAACCTCACCATCCTTTTTTGAGCGTGTCGTGGTTGAGCTTCTGGTAAAAATGGGTTACGGGGGCTCTCGTACTGATGCAGGGAAAGCTATCGGCAGGAGCGGCGACGGCGGAATAGATGGAATCATAAAAGAGGACAAGCTTGGTCTTGATGTTGTGTACATTCAGGCAAAGCGCTGGGATAACAATCCGGTTGGCCGTCCTGATGTCATGCAATTTGCAGGTGCGCTCCAAGCTCAAAGAGCAAATAAAGGCATCTTTATTACCACATCCAGATTCACTTATGATGCGCGCAGTTACGTTTCTCAAATCGGTAGTAAGATAGTTTTAATTGACGGAGCACAACTGACAAGCTTGATGATCGAGCATGATGTTGGTGTGTCCACGATTTCATTATATCCGGTCAAAAAGGTTGATAGTGATTATTTTGAAGAGAGCATCTAACAACCGCAGTAACTCGAACTGGCAATTCCGCTGCGCACCATTGCCTGCTGGTTATGCGGAGCGTTAGGCCTCAAAAGGAAGTTCTCAGATGAAAGAACACATGCGCATTCTTGAACTTGCTTCCCGAGATGCACTCCCTGATCCGATTGATGAAGATTCAGATATTCCGGTTTCTATTGTACGGGAACTTGTCCAAGCTGGTTACCTAACTGCCATTGACGCCAGTTCTTTTGATGGCATCGTTTATCTGGATATGCACATCACAATTCCCGGACGTGAGTACTTACTGAGATTGCAACAACGTGAGGCAGACGCACCGGAAAAGGAATTGATCGCGGATATTGAGCGACTGAGGGGCATGCTAATCTCGGTTTCCACAGGCGGTCCACGCATCGATGACATTAATGAATCATACCACGAACTCTATACGAAGATTGATGCTCAACTAATCAACCGGGGCATCACTAATAACATCCCTTTCCCGGATTTATGGGATTGGTATGGAAGATGGCGAAGCGGTGATCTCCCTTCGTATCAATCACGTCGCCAATTTATCTCAGAGATTATCAACCCACTAACTGCCCAGGTTCGACAGCACGCAGCAGGGAGGCCCGTAGTTCAAGTAGAACCAACGGGGTGGCAAAGAGTGGACAGGGCTATTGGAGAAGTCCGTCGTAGCCTTGCAAAAGCTATTGATGAAGAACAATTCCAAGCCGTTGGGCTCTTATGTAGAGAAGTACTGATTTCTCTGGCTCAAGCAGTCCATGATCCTGCAAAGCATCCGTCTCTGGACGAGACGATTCCTAGTGAAACTGATGCTAAGAGAATGTTCGACGCATACATTACAGCCACGATTCCTGGATCAGCTCACTGTGTCGCAAGGCGCCATGCGCGTGCAGCATATGATCTTGCTGTTGAGTTACAACATCGGCGCACGGCCAAATTTCGAGATGCAGCATTATGCGTTGAAGCAACAAGTTCTGTAATCAATGTTATTGCAATTGTTTCTGGTCGTCGCGACCCTGCGAAAACATAGAATAATGGCCCAACAACCCACTCAAGCCGAGCGCCGCCTCGCGGTTCCTGCTTAGCTTTTCGTTCGCAGAGAGGACAGCTGTATGGCAGATAAACAAATCGCGACCTTTGAGGATTTCCACCGCGCGGTAGAAGCCTACTCCGGGAAAACGGTAATCTTTCGTGGCGTCCGCTCCACGGAGCACAAGTTGGTCCCGAAGATCGGGCGCTACAAGAAGTTCAAAAAGTCACGCGACACCGTTCGCGAAGAACGCTACATGCTTCGCCTGTTCAAAGAGCAGGCCGTCAGCTATATGGCCACCATACCGGACAACAACTGGGAGTGGCTCGCCATCATGCAACACCACGGCATGCCAACGCGGTTACTCGACTGGACCCGCAATCCTCTCGTCGCGGCGTACTTCGCAGTGCGGAAGGAGCATGATGGCGACAGTTGTGTTTACGCCTTCAAGAGTAACCAGTACATTAACATTGAAAAGAACCCAGACCCATTTGACCGAGGCAAACTCGGCAAATTTATCCCTCGACACGTTACGCGCCGAATCACCGCACAAACAAGTCTGTTCACGATCCATCCTGAACCTACAGTCCCATTTGAGTCCACACGAGTTGACCGACTCTTGATCCCGGCCGACTTCCGCAAGGACTTGAAGCGCACTCTCTACAAGTACGGAATACACGAGGCAATCCTGTTCCCAGACATGGATGGATTGTGCCGGCATATCGAGTGGCTGAGAACGGACATATACTGACTGCGAACAACACGCCGAATGGTACGGCGTACCGCCGCCACTGAGCAAAACGTTAAACAAAGGAATACAGTGTCATGAGCCAGAACACATTGTACATTGCGGAGCCAATATTCTCGGAGAAGCTTCAGAAGTTTGATAGTGAGTCGGCCTTCCCTCCCATTAAGAAAATCGGTATTACGACTGATCATCCTGAACGTAGAGAGAAAGAGCTGTTGGGGACAACTAGTCCGGTAAAAATATCGATCGTAAAGGCATGGACAGATATAGATGCACGTAAGGTCGAGTCCATGTTGCATACAATTCTCGACAATACCAGGCTTGACGGTGAGTTCTTCTGGGATGGCAACGAAACACTAATTGAGGCTGTTACGGATTTCATTAAAGCTTACCATCCTGAGGCCAAAGAGATTGCCATCTCTAATGACCCAGATGTATCAGCAGCAACAGAAGTTGTGCAAAGGAAGAATGCTCAACGAATATATACCGAAGTAATCCCAGTGCTCGATAGTTTGTCAATAAAGTACAACATTACCAAAAATGGGAAATCAGTGAGATTTCAACTTGGTCAGTACAATCTTGCCATTAGCGGAAGAACTGGTGACCGATATACGCTTACAATTTGGTCGAAAACCAGAACAACAGAGCAGACTTTGTCTGATTTTGAGAATTCACAGGAACTATCAGCTAACAGTTCCGAAGATAGTAATCGGAAAGCAAGAATACCAATGAGTAGGCTCACAGTAATTATTGAATCAATTAAAAAATACATCAGCACTAATGTGAAAGGTGCTTAACAATGCGATCCACCGGACGGCTTTCAGCCGACGCTGGTCCGCATGTGCGTGCCGGACATGGCACGTAACTAATGATGTGTAAAATTCACATACCAGGTATTCGCAGGGCGGAAGGAGGAGAAGGCAGGCTCGTTGTCGCGTGACTTCTCCCTGCCTCGATTGGGCGGAGAAAACCGATATGAACATACGTTGTATCTGCAACGACTCTGACATTGCCGCTGTCGCGGCAGTTTTCACTGCGTCGGTACATGAACTTGGAGCGTCACATTACGATGCTACACAAAGGAATGCGTGGGCAGCACGCTTCGCTGATGTAAAGGCCTGGTCAGCCCGTCTGTCTGGCCTGCGGACTCTTCTGGCAATCGAGAAGAATGAGATTGTCGGGTTCATCTCTTACGAGCCCAACGGTCACATCGAGTTTCTTTACACCGCGCCGGGTGTCGAGCGTCAAGGCGTCGCATCTGCTCTATATCGCGAAGTTGAGAAAGAGCTTCCAGGAGTTTCGCTTTTCACAGAAGCCGGTCTGGTTGCAAAGCCCTTCTTCATGCAGCACGGTTTTACCGTAGTCGAGGAGCAGGAGGTCTTGCCTGGTGGTTGAATATTTATCGCAAATCAAAGGAGATTCCATGAAAAGAATAATCGCTATTGTTCTACTATCGCTGTTGGTTTTGTGTGCAGTTGCACAAGCTGATTGCATCAGAGATCAATACGGAAACACTGTGTGTGGACCAGGCGAGTGCGTAACGGATATTTATAGAGCAAAGGTTTATTGTGCTGCTGTGGGCGGAGGTGCCATGTTAGGCCAAAATGGAGTCGCTGTTTGTGGTGTTGGTCGCTGCGGCAGAGATGCAAATGGACGCATCTGGTGCTCCAAGGTTCCCGGCGGGAGTGTGGGTACGGACACAAATGGAAATATTAAATGTTTCGGTGGTTGTGAGGAAGCTTCCAGGGATTTATGTCAGGAAGGAAAGTAATCAGTGCTTTATTTGTTTGAGGACCTCAATGAGCGCCTCTGCTGGTTGCCAATATGCCGGGGTGGTTCTTGTAAAAATATTGCCAACCCGGCGCTCAAGCCGATCGTGGCGTCCTAGGCGCGGCTCCGGCTTAGCTTACCGTTGGCCGCTAAAATGAAAGCGGGAGCGAAGTATGTCAAATATCCTGGTCATTGGTGGTACAGGTTATACGGGTAGATTGATTGCACAGCATCTGTTAGAGCACTCCGAAGCAAATATTACTATTGCAACGCGGCATGTAGACAAAGCGCAAGCATTCGCTGATGAACTCAATCGGCAGTACCCCGATTATCGTGTCAAGGCGGTCTACGCTGATGCGTCGCAGAGGGATTCACTGCGCTCGGCGTTCACAGATCAGACGATGGTGGTGGTCGCCGCCCCCACCACTGCCTACGCCGAAAACGTCATCCGAGTCTCTCTGGAAATGGGTTTGGATTACCTGGACGTGCAACTCGGGACCCGGAAACTCGCTCTGTTGCAGTCGCTGGCGCATGAAATCGAACAGGCAGGACTTTGTTTCATTACCGAAGCTGGCTTCCATCCCGGTTTGCCCTCAGCGCTGGTGCGCTATGCCGCCACTCACCTGGATAGCATTGAGAGCGCCATCACGTTGGGCTATTTGAATATGGGCAAAGACTTACCGTATTCCGAAGCGGTGGATGAGGTGGTTGAGAGTTTTAGAGGTTACAAAAGTCAGGTCTTCAAGAACGGTCAGTGGACGAAGACCAACTCATACGAAGTACGCACTTGTGATTTTGGCGGTGATATCGGGTGCAAGCGCTGCTATGCCATGTTCTTCGAGGAGTTGCTCCCCTTGCCCTCCATGTTCCCCTCGCTGCGTGAAACCGGCTTCTACATCTCCGAAGTGCACTGGGTATTGGATTGGATGGTGATGCCGATAACATGGGGTTTGCTTAAGATAGCGCCGAAGGCCGTCCGCCCCATAGGAAAATTCTTGTGGTGGGGGATGGGCACCTTTCATAAACCGCCTTATCGGGTTGAACTTCAGGTTCAGGCTGCCGGTCTCAAAGATGGGCGCCCGGCCACGGTGCGCTCAAGCGTTGCACATCCCGACGGATACGAGTTGACCGCGATCCCGGTCGTGGCAACCCTGTTGCAGTACCTGGATGGCGTCGCCAGAAAGACCGGCCTCTGGATGATGGGACACGTGGTTGATCCACGCCGTCTTATTGGGGACATGGAGAAGATGGGCGTAGCCTGTGCGACCAGAACTCAAGCTAAAGAAGCACAATGCCCATAATACACCACGCGGCTAACAACGGGTTTCAGCCGACGATGCTCCGCTTGGCGGCTGAAACCAACCGTTGGTCTGCTATCGACTTTTATAGACCATGTGAAAGAGCGCCGGCAATAAGCAAAGGAGTAATTTATGGAACAAATAAAAGGAAAAGTGGTTCTTCTGACGGGAGGATCTCGCGGTATTGGCCCAATAGTAGCTAATGCTCTTGCAAAGAAAGGCGCAGACATAGCGCTTGCAGCCCGTTCAGAAAGTGGATTACAAGATGTTGCAGCTGGCCTGAATAAACTTGGATCAAGGACATTGGCATTTCCAGGCGATCTCGGACAAGCAGACGAGCGTGAAAAACTTATTGCTTCAGTCCTGAAAAAATTTGGGAAAATTGACATACTTGTCAATAATGCAGGAGTGGAAATGGAAGGCGCCTATAAAGAACTCCCTTGGCCTTCCATAAGAGAGGCCATTGACATTAACCTCATCGCTCCCATGGCCCTGACCCACCTCGTTCTCCCGGAAATGCTTAAAAGAAAAGAAGGCCATATTGTGAACATAGCTTCTATCGCTGCCAAGAGTGGAGCGCCCTATGCGGCGGTATATTCCGGAACAAAAGCCGGTCTGGCAGAATGGACTCGTGCTCTCCGATTGGAACTTGCCGGCACTGGAGTCCAGTTTTCAACTATCTTCCCAGGTTACGTAAGAGACGTTGGCATGTTCGCAAAATTTGGAATGAAATCCCCTTTGTTAGTTGGATCTTGTGCTCCGTCTCAGGTTGCGGATGCAGTGGTGAATGCGATTGAGAAAAAAACTATAGAAAAGATTATTAACTTCCCTCCACTGAGATACTCTTTTGCAATTAATGAAATTTTTCCTTCATTAGGTGATTGGCTGATGAATATTTCCGGTGTAAATGATTTCCAGCGTCGAAAAGTAGGTAAATAAAACTGCCCAACAAAATCAATACAACCGATCGCTCAGCTTACAGTGATTACTTTCTTCAGCCGGGAAAAGAAAAGGTAGCTTCAACTGTGTCCGAAGAATCTTGTCCATTTGTATCTCCTTGTTTTTATTGAATGTTTTGATATTGTCTTCCCGCCGCCCTCCTGATGGTATTTGTTTTTTATTTGGACAAGAATTCTACCGGAGGGAGGGGTTCTTCTCAAATGTGCGAAAATATTATACTTTATCTGGTTTCCCCAAAGAAAACACGCCCTTGTAAGGTGAAATAAACAGCGATTGGGGTGTGGTCACATCCCTTATTCCACGACACTTATATGATGCTCGACGGGTAAAAGAACTTTTTTTACGGCAGAACGCTGGCATTCACTTTACTATTGACACAAAAAATAGTTCTGCTTTAAAATGCTGAATTAAGAGGAGTTTTCCACAATAACCATTGTATCCATTACTGAAAGGAAAGCATGATGAAAGCGAAAGCAGCCCCGTTTTTAGGGATATCAGTGTATAAAATTTCGATTTGTATCGTTTTACTTTTGGCGCTTGCCGCCTGTTCGTCGACTGATAGCGATCCGATCATCAACGGGCCTGCCGCCAATCCCTACCTGGCATCCTCTCTCTATGCCATTACCCATTTTGATCCCTCTCAAAGCGACTCAACGCCATACGGGCCTCCACGGGGGACTTTTAACGTGGATGCGTTAACAAAGCCTGCTTGCTATGGCGGCCCAATTAACATTATAACGCTTGCCTCCACAAATCCGGATTACATGTGGCAGGTTGGATCCGATCGTGTAAGCTATGTGCGGAAGAGCGGCGGGCAATGGATCCGTGTGGCAAAATTTGAGGCGCTTGCCGATGCGACAGGCAATGATCCCATTCCAGATGCCAATTTTCGCACCTTCATGGAAAACACAGCGGTGGGGATGGATGTCAGCTCGATGGATACTTTCCTGAAAAGTCTTTTGGGCAATGATTACAACAACCGCTTTGGAAACGGAATGTACGTCCTGGTCGACAAGGATAATGTGCTTTATGCCAATTACGGCAATACGCTTTATGGACTGGCATTGAGCGATCCCAACGACCCTTCCGCAGGAATAACCGTCCATTATAAAATAGAAGACATGGTCGATGCCATCCAGGGTTCCAGTCCTCCGCCTCCTCCCGGTACGCGGCTTTTCGGTCTTTCCATGGCCTTTGACGGACATCTTATAGTCACTTTCAGCAACGGCGTAGCGGTTATCGACAGGGATCTCAATCTTGCGTCAAAAACATTTTACCGTTTTACCGCTACCGAATATGTAAGCAACTCTATTGCCGTGGATGACAAAAACGGTATCTATGTGGCAAGCGGAAGCGCCACTGGCGGACTCGGCACCATGCGCAAGCTGGTTTGGACCGGCACGGAGATATCAGATAAAGAAAGTGACGGAGCGTGGTCGAGCCCCTACGAATCCTCCGGAATAGAAACCCCACCTATTATCAAGGTGGGCAACGGCACCGGATCAACACCCACACTTATGGGTTACGGCAGTGACCCGGATAAGCTTGTGGTCATCACCGACGGCGCCAAGCAGATGAAACTGATTGCTTTCTGGCGGGACAACATCCCCGCTTGGTTTGTTCAGAAACCGGGCACACTATCTCGGCGTATTGCGGGACAGATACAGGTAACGTGTGGTTTTTCGCCTATGCCGGAGTGGATACAGTCGGAACAATCCGTTGTCGTTTATAAGTATGGCGCCTTTGTCGTTAACAACATACCGCAAACGGTGAACCCTGACATCCAGAGCGCGAAAAAAATTCTTGCAGTGACCCTTATGGGGCCGGCATATCCAACCTCCTACGGAGCCGAGCGTTTTCAATGGGACCCCGTCCTGCACCAATGGAAATCCGTATGGGCGCGTCCTGATGTCTCGTCGACCAGCATGGTTCCCATTCACAGCCAGTCGAGTAATATGGCCCTTATAAACGGTTATAGGGATGAAAACGGCTGGGAGATTCTCGGGCTTGACTGGAATTCGGGCGATATTGTCCATCAGACAATTTTTGGCGACCAAAACTTCGGAAACGGGGCATACGCCATCCTGCAGTATCTGGCAAACGGGGATCTGCTTTTCAATACATTCGCCGGCCCGATTCGCATCGATTACTAAGGAAATTGGAAAGATTGAATTTTTAGTTATAAGCAGCACGAGCAACTTTCACTGGCATATCATGAATGTTTTATGATAAGATATAGCACACATTACCGGCAATCGTTCGGGTGATGTGTGCCGCATCTGCTCTATTGAACAATGTAATGTTTGTCCCGCTGATACCAGATTTTATCACAAGGCCCGCCGCGTCCTCGTCAGACTGGCCAGGAAGATGGATATTGATCACGTCAGAGCGGCAACCGCACCGGGAAAAAAGTTTTTCTGACGCAGGTGCCAGGCCAGTGCCGGACAGCATGGTCGGGCAAAGAAAGAAGCAAAGAAGATCAAGACCATGCCAGATCGAACAATTCGGGAGATTGATTGGAAATAGTTTGCCAGACGCGCTGCCATTGAGCCGATTTTTGATTATCTGAAATCGAATCATCGTTTGCAACCGAAAAAAATCGCTCATGCCACGTGCGCCTGGCAGCGATGACTCTGCTTTGCTAAGCAACTAGAAAGGATAATAATGGATATAACAATACCCACAGTGCTAAAGGCTCTATCCTATAGCGGCTCAGCCATGAAATCTATTACTTTATGGAGCAACAAGTCAAAGGGAGATACGAGGGCGCTTATTGGAGAGCTGAAAGATAACTTATTGTATCTCGATATGGTTGCTTTGGATAATGTACCTCTCGGGGATGTGGCAGAGAAACTATCAATACTGGAGTACAAACGCTTGTCAAAGGAAGGGTTCAATTTTAATAAGCTGAATAAGGATAGAATTGCGAAATACCGGTCACTTAAGGGGAGCGACCTGGAAAGTTGGGGCGGCAAGACAACGGAGGAGTTAGTTGTTTCAATCTATGATAAGATCACGGAAATAAAAATACGTTTCCCTCATGTTGGCAATAATAAGAATTTTCGATGGGGGGTGAGAGTGACGAATATTCGTAAAAGAATTTGGCTGCTGTTGAAGCATGTCAACAGTTAGAAGGCAAGTTCAGATGTGACTGTGCCATGCTCCATTTGCAGGGCACAGGATGATCGTTACAAATGAATTCCCGTGACTCAGGATGTTCGGCAGATATGAAGCTGGTAAATTGGCTGCAGAACTGAAATTTTCTTCAGATGAATTCTCCTGAACAGCGATTCACTCCACGGTGTGGAGTTTTGTTTCAGGCTGACCTGCTGAGCCGGTTATGATGTTGGGGTTAGTCAGAAGTTTCCGGACAGCGCCGGGGCCTCAGAGTTTGACAAGTTCTGCGCTCGACCTAGAAGCTGAAATTATTTCGAGAGCTTTGCCAAACCCTGCCCAACCGGCAATGTCGTCATACCGGCGAAGGCCTGCCCTCGCGAAATCGGGGGGGCCGGTATCCAGTGTTATCAAGTGCTATCTGGATTCCGGGCCAAGCCCGGAATGACTGGAGGAGGTGTTATTCAAAGCTTTTATTTCACTTCTTTGCTAAACAGTTCCGTCTCGTTCATGATGCCGGCGGGATCGGGTGTGAATTCCGTTATATTCAGAGCCAGAAAAGAATAATCCTGTGTGAAGAGCGTCTCCATCCCGACTTTTTTAAGTTTGCCGTGGCGTTCAAACTCTTCGTGATTGATCTGTGGAGGCAGCGAATAATTGCCAAAGTTCCGATTGACCAGCCACACGCGGCCATGCCCTTTTACGAAATCTACATAATCGTGTCCCGCCTGTCCTGATGGGGCGAATGCGTCATGATTACTGCACCCTATAAAACCCTTTTCCAGCAGCAGTAAGTGCTTGTACTGCGGATAATAGTAGCAGAATATTCCAAACGAGTGTACATTGCTATGCACAAAAGCATCGTCCGCTCCCACCTTGTCTTCCAGATAAGCCAAAACCTCGGCAATCGGGCCATTACGCTGCACCTTCTTGCTGTCGATCATCTGGGGGACAAAAACAGCCAAAAGCAGACACACGGCGATGATGACAGCAATTCTGTTTTTAAATTGCAAGATTCCGAACACCCACACCAGAATATACAGCCCCAGTATACTTATAAGATAGCGAGGTATCAGTATGGGCTTGACTATGAATGAAAGGATAAAAGCACCCGTGATTGTCATGATACACACAGCAAGGCACATGAAAAACAGCCTGCCTGAATTGTTTCTATTTTTCAGAGCATGCAATGTTCCTAGAAACAACAGAATCACGCTAAGTACACAGGCCAGGTACAGCAAAACCGGGGGCAGGCTTGACCAGAACTCATGCTGAAACGGCATAAAAATCGTGCCGAAGAGCACCTCTGCAGAGGTGGGAGGCGGTATCCAAAAATTTGCTGCGACGTCGGTCGCCTGACTAATAACCACCCAAGACCAGGGAAGATATAGCAGCGATACGACAGCGGCGCTTATGATCAGTTTGATGATCTTTTTTCTGTCTTTTATCAATAGCCATATGAAAACAAGCACGTAAACACAAAAACTTTCCAACACTACATACACATGTGTGTACATGCCCGCAACGACTGCTGCACTGAAGATGATCCAGTCGCGAACTTTGTCCTCAGTTGCTGCAAGATAGGCGTAAAGTACCGCGGACGTGCAAAAGAAGGCGGCCCATGTGTACATTCTGGCATTGAGCGCCTGCGATACAAACGCGGGGGTCACAAAAACTAGCAGGGTATATAGTAATGCCGCTTTTCCCCCCAAGATTCTTTTTACGGGACCAAAACCAAGAGCAGCCAGGGCTATAACGCCAAGCAGCGAGGGGGTGCGAAGAGAAAACTCGTTATTTCCCAATATAAGGGTGATAAACTTGCTGAAAATGAAATAGAGGGGCGCGTGTTTGTCTCCGGCCGTAATTTCCACAACATCGACGAATGAATGGCGTACCAGGGCACCGGTAAAGGCTTCATCGTACCAGAGCGTATTGTTGGTAATACCAATGAAGAGCACAAGAGAGCCGATTACGAAAATAATTGTCCAGATTAAATTAAATGAATGTGTTTTGGGATTATTCGCTACAGACACTTGATGAATCATTCTGCTGATCGTTAGTAATTATCCTGTCAAGTCATAAAAATGGTTGCCGCAGTCTGGTAATTTATTTTGATTTTTGCGTCGCTGATTTTGATCTTTCTTAGATGAAATGGTTGAGAGTTTCAAGTTGTTTTTTTGAGAGCAATTTTTGTGGATTGAAGGGCATGTTCGGGTTGGATAATTCTTTGATAAGGAGGGGTTTTAGGTTTACCGTGGTTTTTGATGGTTTTTGATTTGCTCGAAGCCGCCTTTTCCATTTTGCGCCACCTCTCCATTGTTTCGTCCATCCCGTGGCAATATCGCTAGAGTCTCTTGTATAGGTAAAGATATCCGACAGAGAACCATCAATATGGCGGAGTGTGCAATTTTGTTCTCAATAAGTGGTGTAAATCCGTATCTGTTTGTAATTATGCGTTTATTACCTTTTATTTTAATGATGACTATGATAAAGTCCTTTGACATTTAGCAGAAAACGAGTTTCGTGAATTATTTTCAGGAGACGAGGGTGAACGTGAAGACAGACTCGAGTATATTAGAGTTGCAAGACTATGTAACAGGAAAATCCGGCACTGACCCGATCGCTTACACATGAGCTGCGCTCATGAGCTTTTCATTCTGTCCTGAAGCCGGGAGATAAATATGAACGAGTTCATGGCAATCGATTTCGAGACTGGCAATCCTCAGAGGGTAAGTGCCTGCGCATCAGGTTATGCAAAAATCTCTCATTGTCTTAAAAACACCAAATTAAAGACGCTGGTAAATTATTTCGGTCTTCCCGCTTTCAGGCATCATGACGCAAGAGAAGATACATTAGCATGTGCACAAGTGTTTCTGAGGCTCCGGGGGCTTGATGCCGGCTATATGGTAGCAGGATCAGATAATGTAATAGGGGAATTTAAGGGGATTCTGACAGATGTATCAGCTGACCGGGTGGTAAATTATAAAGAGGTCAGTGAGTTTCTTTACCGGCTTGAGGATCATAGCGATATTGGCAGCTTATACCCTCATCTGAATAGAAAAATTACAGATTATCTAAGTGATGGTCATCTTGCTGATATCACGGTATCGGCAATCAAAATGATTTTAGAAAATATATTGAAGGAACTATCATAAAGACACAACAGGCCAATCCGTCGTATGTTTTTCAGCAAATGCCTGGCCGCAAGTTGGACGGAATAAATAAAAACTGAAGGGGGGTAGAATAATGGAAGTTTGGCACATATGGGTCATAGCAGGCCTGGTGCTATGGATAACGGAAATCTTCATGCCGGGAGTCTTTATAACGGGTATCTTTGGTACCGCCTGCCTGATCGCCGCGCCGTTTGCCGGTATGGGCATGTCATTTAAATTTCAGCTATTCGTCTTTGCCGCAGCCACCGGCGTTATTGCTCTCGCCATCAGACCGTTTGTGATGCGCCATTTTTACAGACCCGATATAAAGTCTGAAACAAACGTTGATGCGCTCATCGGTAAGTACGGGTTGGTCACGGAAGAAATCGACGACATGGCGGGAACAGGAAGGGTTAAGATCGGAGGAGAAGACTGGCGTGCCGTTACATCTGATGAGATGCGCCTTGCTATCGGGCAGAAGGTGATTATCAGAGGAGTGGAGGGCTGTAAAGTTATTGTTGAAAGAGTAACTGAAAAAGAAGGGAGAAACACATGAGTATTCCATTGGTTATTTTAATTGTTCTGGTTATTTTTATCGTTTCTTTTGCCGTCCGGGGGATCAAGATTGTTCAGCAGGCAGAAACTATGGTCGTGGAGAGGCTGGGGCGTTATCATCGGACGCTTTCTTCCGGTGTAAACATCATATGGCCCATATTTGATGTGCCGCGTTCGATAGAGTGGAGATTTGTGAAGACTGATGTGAGTGGTCTCACGATTATACGGAAAGACACGGTAACCCGTATCGACTTACGTGAGACTGTTTACGATTTTCCAAAGCAGAGTGTCATAACAAGAGACAACGTAGCCATTGAGATTAATGCTTTACTTTACTTTCAAATTACCGATGCAAAGAGAGCCGTATATGAAATTGCCAACTTGCCCGATGCGGTTGAGAAGTTGACCCAAACAACACTTCGTAATGTTATTGGGGAACTCGACCTTGATCACACGCTAACATCTCGCGACACGATAAACAACAAGCTACGCACAATTCTTGAAGAGGCCACGGACAAATGGGGCGTAAAGGTGAACCGGGTTGAACTGCAAGACATCAATCCGCCTGAAGATATCAAAGTGGCTATGGAGAAGCAGATGCGGGCCGAGAGGGACAGACGGGCAGCTATCTTGGATGCGGAAGGGAAAAAGCAAGCAAAGATATTGGAAGCTGAGGGTATCAGACAGTCAGAAATCAACAAAGCAGAAGGTCTCAGACAGTCGCTTATTTTAAAGGCAAAAGGTGAAGCAGAAGCAAGAATTGCCGTCGCGCAGGCCGAGGCAGCGGCCGTCACCATGGTCACAAAAGCCGTTAGAGACTCGGGAGGTAACCCCACAACATATCTTATCGCCCTTAAGTACATAGATGCACTCAGAGAAATGGTGAGCGGGAAGGACAACAAGGTTGTCTATATGCCGTATGAGGCATCGGCTATCCTCGGTTCAGTAGGCAGCCTGCGCGACATGTTCGGCCAGGACCAAAAGTGATTGCTCAAAAGACGGTCCTCTGGACAGTCTTTCACCGTGGTTTGGCTTGGATGTTCCCCATGTCAAAGATAAAGATTAGGTGTCTGCGGTAAATCACACCGCATGTAAGGGGTTGTGCAGCGGATAATGGAGACAAAAAAGTGAGAAATGAGACAAAGTCAAAAGGCACATGGATCCATCGTTTGGCCATACGGTTGTTCACCCTCGTTCTGGCAGTGCTGATTTTTTGGTTTCTTGGGTTTCTTGTAGATGACATCCGTTCTATTGATGGCCCCGATTATGCCACCATCGAGCAGAAACACATCGACAAAGATCTCCTGGCAAAGCATGACGCCCTTGAAAAGCAGGTTGCTGATCTTACCAGGCAGATTGATAATCAGAGACAAAAACAGGAAATCGTCGCCGACAGTTCACGCAATCTGGAGCGGACGGTAAACCAGCTTATCGAACTCAAAAAACTCGGCGCGCAAAAGAGTGGCGCCTTTTCGGAAAACGATCAGGCGAACTTCTCTAGCAGCATGAAGCTGTTTTTGGCCAACCAGAAACAATACCAGGAATTGAGCCATACCATATCGGAAACGCTGGAACGCAAACAAAGACTCGTTTGGGACAAAGAGCAGGCCCAACAGGAAATCGAAAGAAAACGCGAGCAGGCGAGGGATGAATACAGTAAACTCAGTCAGAGACACCGCCTGAAGATAGCCTTGCTCCAACTGACTGTTTTATTGCCCATTCTTATAATCGCGGTGGTCGTTGTTGTAAAAAAACGTTCCAGCATATACTTCCCGTTGTTTCTTGCCCTTGGCGCGGCAACATTGGTCAAAGCTGCCCTTGTGGTGCATGAGTATTTCCCCAGCAGATACTTCAAGTATATCCTGATTGGCGGCCTCTTGATTGTGGTGGCGCGTCTGTTGATCTACTTCATTCGGGCGGTCGCCTTTCCGAAAACGCAATGGCTGGTCAGGCAGTACAGGGAGGCATACGAGCGATTTCTCTGCCCCGTATGCGAGTACCCCATACGGATCGGCCCGCGTCGTTTCCTGTTCTGGAATCGTCGGACAGTGAAGAAGGTCTTCCCCCCTCATGCTGATGGATCAGATCAGGAAGAAGTATACATCTGTCCTTCCTGTGGTAGCTCACTGTTCGAAGAATGTCCGGTCTGCCATAAGGTCAGGCATGCAATGCTGCCGAATTGCGTTCACTGTGGGGCACATAAGGAAATCAAATAATGTTTCAATAACGGGCTTTTGATTACATAGCAAACAGGTGACACGCAGGCCGGATGTCAGATGGCTAAAGCCAGCCGGCGGATAAGGCATACTGCGGGTAAAGCCCTCTTGAGAATACGTGATGGTGATTACCCCTCCAGTATCTCCTCGAGCCCTTTCATCAGTTGTTTGATTTCATCTCTTTCCAGTTCCGTGGAAAACTTACCGCCGCCCGGATGAGCAAACGTCACACACACGCCCTTATCTGTCCGGTCCAGTTCCCATTTTTTACCGGCAGGAAATTTTACCGAATCGGAGATCCAGTCATCCGGTTTGAATTCCGCAATTTGTATCAGGACGCCGAAGGCATGGCGCGGGTGGATGAATATTTCCTTCCAGATACCTCCCGGGTATTCATTGTGTCCGAAAAAGGGAATGGAATGCTTTTTGAGGTGCTCCATTGTTTTGTCAAGATCAGGAACCTGAAGGGTGATATGATGGACTCCGGCGGCTTTTCTTTGCAAAAAACCATCCAGAAAGCTGCCCTTGTCTGTAGGTGAGATTATCTCCAGACGAGATAAATCTCCCAGGGAGAAAATCTGCCAGAAGTATTTCATTGTATGATCCGGTCCTCCCGTTCCCTCTATAGCGCCCAGAATGTCGCGAAAAAAATGGACAGCTTTTTCATGATCTCTGACCGCGATAGACACGTGATCGATTCGTGAAATCATTCCATCTCCTTTCCTTTCTCAGTGAACTTGTGCCAAAATAGTGATTGCGTTTTTTTTGCTTTGATTCCGTCGGCCCGTCTGTCTTTATGTCATGTTTTGAGCGTGTTGTTAGTAATCATCTTGCATCCCAGGCAAGTAATACTGCCCCGTATTTAACCACAAAAGGCACTTTAATGGAGAAGCAGGCGAGATGTCCAGAAAAAACGCAGCAAAAGAGTTCTGCTTTTCAAGACACAAACCGGATGACCTGTGACCATTCGGGTGGAGTCTGTTTGCTTTTTTGCTTTTTTTTAAGATTATTACCGGTAAAATTCAACTTATCTCTGTCCTTGCCGATATTAAAATAGATTACTAAGGTTGCGCGTCAGCAAAACGGCAGCGATTGCCGCTGGCATCGGTGTGTAAATAATTCGTAAATTCGGATGCTTATAAATATTCTGGGCTTTTTCAAGTTGCACAAGACAAAAAATGCAAGGCAAGGCAATGTCAAAAAACCCGCAACCAGTCATGAAACATCCCCGTGAAAATGGCATTAAAAAGCCTTTAAAAGTACTTGTGATTTCTTCTTCCGAAAAGGAAGCTGCCGCAATAGCAGCACATCTGGAAGAGAAAAGCCGGCCTCCGGCATACAAGCACGTGGCGGACCTCTATGAATTGAAAAAAGCCCTCAATGACAAAATGTGGGACCTGGTTATCTGTGACTATTCCATGACGGGATTTCATGCTCACACGGCCATATCCTATTTAAAAGATTGCGGGTGGAATATTCCCCTGATTGTTGTCGCCGACCATGTGGGAGAAGAGGCAGCCGCCGAGTGTATCAGAATGGGTGCCGGTGATTTCGTATTGAAAAAGAACTTGCCACGTCTGAAGGCTGTTGCGGAAAGAGAGGTTAAACAAAAAAGAGCCCAGGACATTTTGCAAAGAAACCAATTCAGTGATGTCGACCTGACGGTTGCACTGAAACAGGTTGAAGACAGGTACAGAAACTTAATAGCTACTCTGCAGGAGGCATACTTCGAAGTTGATCTTGAAGGCAGATATACTTATGTAAATAACGCGATGTGTGACCACCTGGGGATGACCAGAGAAGAGCTTTTGGGGAGAAGCTATCGCGAGCTGCAAAGCCGCGAGGATGCCTTGCAAACGTATCGGGTTTTTCGTCAAATCTATAAAACAAAAAAACCGGTAAAATCATTTGTTGCTGCCTTACGGAACAAGGGCGGTTCGCAGCTTATTTATGAATTCGCGGCCACTCTTAACACAAACAGTTTCGGATTGCCTGTCGGATTTATTGGTATCGCCCGCGATATCACCGGTCAGTTACAAGCTCAGTCCGCGCTCAAAAAAAGCGAAGAAATGCTGGCTGTGATTACAGGAAATATGTCCGATATGATCCGCGTGATGGATTTTAACGGTGTCAATATATATGCCAGTCCGTCACATAAAAAAAACCTGGGTTATCTTCCCGGCGAGCGTATCGGACAATCAGCAATTGATGTTGTTCATCCTGATGATCTGGAAAAAGTCATCATGAGGTTTGAGGAGGGAAGAACCACCGGTAAACAGGTTAAGGTAGAATACCGGGCCAGACATAGCGAAGGTCATTATGTGTGGCTCGACACAGTGGGTGATATCGTCTGGGATGAACAGGGGAAGCCCAAAGCAGTGGTCGTTATTTCCCGCGACATATCTGATCGCAAGGAAGCGGAGGAAAGGCTTCGCCAAAGCGAAGAGAGATACAGGATGATCGTGGAAAATATGCGTGACTCAATCATCACGCTGGATCTGGATTTTAATCCGATCTACGTCAGCCCGTCTGAGACCCGCATGACCGGCTACACGCCTGAAGAGGCAATGAAATTAACGCCGGCACAGGCGATGGCGCCGGAATCGCGCGAACTGGTGAGAAAGACCATTGAAGATGTATTTTCCACTAAACTCGACCAGGTGATCTCCGATCCGCATTACTCAGTCAACATGGACCTGGAGAGATATCACAAGGATGGGCACACCTTGTGGGTGGAAGTGTCAGCATCTTTCACACGGGACAAAAACGGGTCCCCCAACGGGATTATACTTGTGTGCCGGAATATTACCGAGCGTAAAACGATGGAGAGGGCGCTTCGGGAAAGTGAAAACAAGTACCGCGGCATCTTCGACAATGCCGCTGAAGGAATTTTCCAGAACAATCTCCAAGGTGAATTTACAATCATGAATCACGCGATGGTGAAAATGCTCGGGTATGACTCGCCGGAGGAATTATTGAGCGTATCCCCTTTGATCAGTGATTCATGTGTGGAGCCCTCCGTCTTGAGGGAACTGTACCGGATTTTGAAAAAGCAAGGCCACATCGATAATTTCGAAATGCAAGTTTACCGTAAGAACCGCGAGATCATAGATGTTTCGTTAAACGCCCACAGTGTCTGCGATGACGAGGGGAAGATTCTTTATTTCGAGGGGATTCTCTTTGACATCACCGAAAAAAGGAAAATTGATGAACTGAAGATGGCCAAAATGCTTGCCGAGCGTGCCGACAAGGCAAAAAGTGAGTTTTTGGCCAACATGAGCCATGAAATACGCACGCCGATGAATGCCATTGTGGGCTTCACGGATCTGGCCCTCAAACAGGATATCTCCACGAAGGTGCGCGACTACCTGAAAAAGATTTCTCATTCCGCCGCTTCATTGCTGGTTTTAATCGACGATATTCTCGACTTTTCCAAAATGGAGGCGGGACAGCTGCGTTTCGAGTCGATGGAATTCAATTTAGATGAGATATTTAAAAAATTGGGGGATTTGTTTTCACTAAAATCCGCGCAAAAAGGCCTGGAGCTGGTCATTTCGATCGCCCCGGATGTGCCACGCAAACTGATAGGAGATCCCTTCAGACTTGAGCAGGTCCTCATCAACATACTGAGCAATGCCATAAAATTTACGGACACGGGCCATATCGTCCTCCGGGCTGATTTACTGAAAACAACGGACAGTACGGCTGAAGTGTCTTTCAGTTGTGTCGATACCGGCATAGGCATTTCCAGGAAAGACATGAAAAAAATATTCAATACTTTTTCACAGGCCGATTCGTTAATCACACGAAAATACGGAGGCACCGGTCTGGGGCTGACCATTTCCAGACATCTTGTCGGGATGATGGACGGGGAAATTACCGTGGAAAGCGAGGTCGGACGCGGCTCCACATTCCGCTTTACAGCGAAATTCATGCTGCCGGAAAACTTCGGGGAGGAAGACAACCTATCCTTGCCGCCCGACCTTCACAATTTGCGTGTACTTGTGGTTGATGACAATAAAGCAGTTCGTGATGTCCTTGTTGAACAATTGGCATCCTTCTCTTTGCCGGCCACTGGAGTTGAATCGGGAGAGGCGGCGATAAACGAACTAAGAGAGGCACAGGCACCCGGGCAACGACCCTATGAGCTGGTTTTGATGGACTGGCTCATGGAAGGCCAAAACGGCATAGATACTGCAAGGCGCATCAGAACTGACGAGCATATTCAGAATAAACCAGCGATTATACTCATCACGGCATTTGGCCGTGAGGAGGTTTTAAAAAAGGCCGAAAGAGATAAAATCATAGACGCCTTTATTATGAAACCTGCACATGAAGCACTGATCATCAACACTATCCTTGAGGTTTTCGGCAGGGGAACCCATCTAACTGATTCTGTAAAAGGAGCGCAGGAAGAAATATTCGGTACAAGAGAAGTGACCGGACTGAAAATTCTTCTTGTCGAAGACAATGAAATCAACCAGCAATTGGCCGTCGAGATGCTCAAAAGCGCCGACTGCGAAATAGATATAGCTGTAAACGGTGAAGAGGCTGTCGAGGCCGTGAAATCTTCACCTTATGATGCGGTGCTGATGGATGTGCAGATGCCGGTGATGAGCGGCTATGAGGCGACAACTCTCATCCGTGCCGACGGGCGCTTCAGCGAGTTGCCGATCATCGCGATGACCGCCTATGCCACAAGCGGAGCCAAAGAGCAGTGTCTTGCGGCGGGAATGAACGACTACATCAGCAAACCGATTGATCAGGAAAGGCTCTTTACAACCCTTGCCAGATGGGTGCAGCCCCGGGGCTTACCTGTGACTATGCCCCGAGTACAGACCACCCGCAGCGACGCTCAAACTGTGAACGATTATTTGCCGGCACAAATTAGCGGTATCGACATCCCTTCCGGCTTGCACAGAGCCAGCGGCAACGCCGAGCTCTATGCGCGGCTCCTTCTGAATTTTGCCGACAGGTTTGCAGGGGCGAAACAGGAGATACAGGCGGCCGTTGAAAAAGGAGAAATTGATGAGGCCAGAAGCCTTGCCCATACACTCAAAGGTGTCGCAGGGAATATTTCCGCCACGGGAGTTCAAGCTCTGGCGCGCGACCTTGAAGCCGTCCTGGAGAAAAAAAAGACACAAGCTTATGCCAAACTGCTGGCGGAACTGGAGCCGGTGCTCGACTCCGTAATAAGAGCCATCCAGCGGGGGATAAAAAAACCGGGGATGCAACAATGCCCGGAGGCCAAACCGGCGGATGAGAACCGGATTGAACAAACGATGAAACAACTGGCCACTCTGTTGGCAAAAAGTGATCCGGACGCTCAATTCGCGATGTCCTGCCTGAAAGAGGCTATCGGTGAGATGAGCTTCCGGCATGAGCTGGATGACCTGCAGCGATATGTGGATGATTACGACTTTGAACTCGCCCTGGATCTTCTGGACAAGATTGCCCGGCAAGGCGGATATTTTCCGGAAGGGATAAAATTCGATGGATGAAAAAATAGATCATCAGACGATCCTCATTGTGGACGATGAACCGGTCAATATCAAAATATTGTCCGAACTGCTGTCTTCAGAATACGCCATCCGCGCCGCCAAAAACGGGGAAAAAGCCCTGAAGATCATCAATTCGAGTGAACCGCCGGATCTGGTGCTGCTCGACATCGTCATGCCGGGCATGGACGGCTATGAGGTGTGCAAAAAAATAAAAAGCAACCCCGATACACACGACATACCGGTAATTTTTCTCACTGCCAAAACAAACCGCAAAGATGAGGAAAAATGCTTTACCCTGGGGGCCTCCGACTTCATTACCAAGCCGATCAGCCCCCCGATCGTCCACGCCCGCGTCAACAGCCAGCTGCAGATGAAAAAAGTCCGCGACTTTCTTTTGGACAAAAATGAATTTCTCGAAAAGGAAGTTTCCAAAAGAACGGCTGAACTGTCGCATATTCAGGATGTAACTATTTTTGCCCTGGCTTCACTTGCGGAAACCCGTGACAACGAAACAGGCGGACACATCAAGCGCACCCAGCACTACGTCAGACTGCTGGCGGAAGGCCTGAGCGAACATCCCCGCCTGAAGGATCACCTCACCGAAAAAATAATCGACCTTTATTTTAAAACCGCTCCCCTGCACGATATCGGCAAGGTAGGGATACCGGATCATATACTGCTCAAGCCCGGCAAGCTCACAGCGGAAGAATTTGAAATAATGAAAAGCCATACGCGCATCGGGCGCAATGCCATATTGAATGCTGAAAAGTTCCTCAAGGCGCCGGCGCCGTTTTTGTTCTACGCCAGGGAAATGGCCTTCACCCATCATGAGAAATGGAACGGCACGGGATACCCGATGAAAATATCCGGCGACCATATCCCGCTGTCAGGAAGAATCATGGCGGTTGCCGACGTCTATGACGCACTGATTACCAAACGGGTTTACAAGTCTGCCGTGCCCCACGATGACGCCGTGAAGATTATAAAAGAAGAGTCCGGAAAACATTTTGATCCGGCTGTGGTGGATGTATTTTTGAATGTTGCCGGCAAGTTCCGTGAAACAGCCGGACGCTACAGTGATTAAAAAGATGGTGAGATATGTTGTATCGCGAAATAAAACCCCAGACAGTACTTATAGTCGATGATGAACCTGCCAACATCAGCCTGCTCAACGAAGTCCTCAAGACGGATTACCGAATCATGGTCGCCAAAGACGGTAAAAGAGCCCTGCTGGTGGCACAGTCGAACCCGCCGCCGGATTTGATACTTCTGGATATCGTCATGCCGGAACTGGACGGATACGAAGTCCTGAAAAGACTCAAAGCCGACGAAGATACTAAAAAGATCCCGATCATCTTCGTTACTTCCAAGAACAAAGATGAAGACGAAACAAAAGGCCTGGAAATGGGAGCAGTGGACTACATCCACAAACCCTTTAACCCCGCAGTAGTCAAAGCCCGGGTCAAGGCCCATCTGGAGCTGAAACAAAACAGAGACTTCCTGGAATGGATGCTCAAAGAAAAAACCGAAGAATTAAAGAAAATGGAAAAAGAATACTCCTACCTTTTTTTGAGGAAATGACAGGCAGGAATTATTAAACCAGCTTGGAATGTTACGCCAAATGAATCCTCATTTTACTCCGTTATCGTTGACCAGATAAGAGCCACAAATCATAAACCTTTATCGGGGAAAACACAAAGGGTAAGCCCGGTTTGTGGGATGGATGATGTCGATGCTTCCCTTTCAGGAACGTTGGTTAGGCATTACATTTATTTTGATGGCATTTCTCAGTTGCGGCCCGGCAACCTCAAGTGCCATATCGATTATATCCTGTATGTTTCGCCGACTGTAATTAGTCCCCAGCCACCATCCTGGCGCAACCTCAACAGAGTGTTGTTCTGACAAATCAGGTCGATCGGGATATAAATCTTTTTTGTTTTGTGAAAGATATCGCCTCTTCTTACCGTGTTTGCGCAATGCAAATCTATCAAAAAACCCGTTGTCCTCTCGGTGCAGCAATTGAAAAAGTCTAGTCATGGCCTCTCTAGCCGATCGGGCCTCATATTTTTCACCTTTGAATACAAAATTAAAATTATTAGCTGTGGGTGTGTGAAGATGTTGTGTAACTGGAGCGATTCTCTGTGTTTGTCCGATTGAAGATCTTCTTTCAGTTTCATATTGACCATGATGCCGGATATTTTGTAGCTGTAGTTCAAGATACTCTCCACACTTGTCCAAATCTGGCTTGTAGCCGCATAGATCTTCAACTTTATCAGCAAGCATCTCCAACAATAATGAATCCTGCTCGCGAAGTAGCGCCTCCCATGCTTTGGAGAGATGAGATTCAATAATTCTTACTTTTGCCACGTTTTTATAATCGGAGCGTGCTGCCTCGAGAGCGGCACCGGAGCAGACGTTGGCATAGCTTAAGTATCTGTCAAGCCTGTTTTTCGCCTCCTCAATATCACGTTCCAAAAGGTCGAGTTTATACACCCGGCGTTCATCGTAGAGGCCTTGTTCACCGGGAAGATAGAAACTCCACTCCCGGCCGTCCGTCAGGATTGCCATCGGTACACCAAGATGGAAGGCGTATTCAAACAATTGTCGGTCAGCTCCTTCGGACGATCCTACTTTTTTGACCTCGATGAAAACCGACGGTTTGTTTTCGGGATGACATAATGCGTAATCGACACGCCGTCCTTCAAGCGAAAATTCAGGAGTTACGATTGATGTATTAAAAACCGGCCATCCCAGCTCGTGTAGGGCTGGCAAAAGTATCCCCTGCGACACGGCCGCTTCTGACGTATACTTCCCTTCCCGTAAACCTTGACGCACCCTTTCAATGTGATCGGCTATTGGCATTTTTCACCCTTCTTTTATACTTTACTAGTCGGTCAGCCACTCACCCCTATTTTTCATGAAACCGACATCAATTTAACAGAATCGTCTTTAAAATAAAAGGGTAAAATACATATAATTACGAATATATACCTCTTCTTCTGTCGTTACGTTCAATATTTATCGCATTTGAAAAGTCGCACTGCACAAAACCGTTGGGGAAGATAAGTTAGTTCTACAGGCAGCAGCCCTGATTGAATCCCCTCTTTTTGCAGCTGGAGGTAATGGTCATTTTCCTGCCGGATAGGGGGTAAATGTACAAGCAGGGGTTGACTTTGGTTGCCACTGTTGTGCAAAATAGCCGCTAATGAGAGTGGAAGGACGGCCTATGGCGCAAGATCATCGGAAAAAAGACGGGATGTGGATAGAGGGGCTGATCAGGGATTTCATAAACCTGTCAGATCAGAACACTATCATGAATGCGGCCAATGACCGGGCCTGGGCTTTGCCGCTGGTGGGTTTTTCGAGCGGCGCCGATCCACTTTATCGGGAATACAAGGAAAAATATGTCGGTGATTTTCATTGGACGCCGCTTGAGGTTTTTCAGATGACTTTCCCCGAATCTTCAGTAGATTTGCCGACGGACCTTTCAGATTGCTACGCTCCCGATAAAATCCTTGACGATTTTATGAATACAACAGAGAATTACCGCGCCCGGTTTGACGAAAAAACCTGGCGCGAAAGTAATGGCAATTTAAAGCTGCCTGATCTCCCATAACTTGGTGTGCAGTGTACAAAACTCCAACCATTTTAAAAATTGTTTCAAGGAGGAGGTTATGAAAAAGGCTCTGCTGATTTTTGCAAGCGTCGTTGTCATTATTCTTTGTGTACTTTTTGCTTATCTGGCTTTGTGGCCGGTGCCGATTGAGCCTGTGGCCTGGGACGCCCCCATGCCGCCTGGTTACGTGGGGCCGTATGAGGTCAACACAAAGCTTGCCGATCTGAAGATCATCGGTCTGGGCGCGGAAGAAGGTCCGGAGCATATCGTAATCGGCAAAGACGGGAAGCTCTATACAACTGTCGCCAGCGGCAATATTCTGCGCATGAATCAGGACGGTAGCGAACAGGAAGTGTTTATCAATACGGGCGGGCGCGTTCTGGGTTTTGATTTTGATGCTGAAGGGCGCATGATCGCCGCCGATGCTGTAAAAGGACTTGTGTTGATCGGCAGCGACAAGCAGGTGACCATACTTGCCGACAAGGTTGACGGCGACCCGATTCGCTACGCCGATGCAGTGGTCGTCGCACGGAGCGGCAAAATTTATTTCAGCGACGCCACCACTCGTTTTTCGCCTGCCCAATGGGGCGGTGTGTTTAATGCGAGCATTCTGGACATCCTGGAGCAGTCCTGCACCGGACGGATACTTGAGTATGACACGACGGACAAGGCGACACGTATCGTTGCCAAAGGGTTTTGCTTTGCCAACGGCGTGGCGTTGAGCCATGATGAAAAGTGGTTGTTTGTCGCCGAAACAGGCAGGTACCGTATCTGGAAGATCCCGGTAGATCGGTATGGTCTTAATGTAAAGGGTGATGCCGGGCCGGCCACGGTGGTTTTTGACAATCTTCCCGGCTATCCGGATAACCTGATGCGTGGCATGGATGGCAGAATCTGGGTCGGCCTGGTCAAGCCCCGCAATGCCGCGGGCGATAAAATGATGCCCAGCCCCTTTAAAAGAAAGTTGAGCCTGCGCCTGCCGCGCTCACTGTGGCCCGTGCCCAAGGCTTACAGCCATGTCTTCGCCTTTACAGAGGATGGGAAGGTGGTGGCGGATCTGCAGGATCCCCAAGGCGCCTATCCCGAGGCGACGGGTGTGACGGAAACCCCGGAGCGGCTCTACATCCAGAGTCTGCACGCCCCCGGTCTGGGCTGGCTCGCAAAGTAAAGAGTCGGAATTAACAGCTGATTTCTGGGCCGATGCGCAGCACTGGGGTCACAGCACTGGGGTCAGGTCTTGAATTATCACATTACTTATGATAACAGACCGAGCATTCGAGGATGAGGGAGTCACACATGTCCAGGCCTCTGAGAATAGAATATCCCGATGCTGTATGTAAAACCGTACTCAGAAATGCGGAAAAATAAAGAAAGGAGATCGTCATGCTTCAAAAATTGGAAAATGTGTATCTGGCCATCCTAAGAACAGTTGTTATTATCACGTCGGGCTTATTACTTGTTGGCGCGGTAATGTTCGGTTTCGGATCACTAAAAGGATTTGGTGATGGACCGGGCACAAATATTAAACCGCCTGAGATGACCTCAGATGCGATTATTAAAACAATAACTTCTCCAAAATCAATGTCCGATGAGCCGTTCCGTGGTCATAAGGCCGAAACTCCGGAAAAGATCACCATTGATAAAAATCAGAAATACTATGAAGCGGCGGCTGACGCTATCGTTTCCTTCGTAGAGAGAATGTCTTACGGTGTAGAGGGAGTGGACAAGGAGCGGGTTGTGGATGTGACGAAGGGCCGTGCCGAGGTTTATGAATCTGAGGAACTGGTCACGGCATATGCGAAGGGCTTCGCAAAAGCCGTTCCCAAAATACTGGCGGACAAGAAGATCGAAAGCCTGGCGAGGAACACGTCGGCAATCGATGTTGTAAATCAAGTATTGAATACATATACAGAAGAATTCAACGGCAAGATAGATGCTGAGCATAAGCGAATTTCGGATGCCCGTGACGATCATCTTCAGGCGAAGGCGGATTCTGTGCGCAACCTGTCTCTTGCAGGTGCGTGTTTTGGATTGTTTTTACTTGTTGTCTTCCTTTCAGTATTCATAAAAATCGAGAGGAATCTTCGTAATCTTGAAAAGCCCAGACAGCCGGTAGCATAACAGTTCGCAGCCGGCCGACGGCACTGAGAGGCCGCGGCCGGCATTACATATGAACTGGTATGCAAAAAATACATCGTTAGACTATCGCCAAAGATGATCTTTTTGGCATAAATCCTGTTTGTGTAATGAGTGTCGCTGAAATAAAAAATAATCACTAATGACGGGAAGTATATGACGCAGGTGATTTGCAAAAGATGGAGACATGGTGCCGCGTTGGTAAATAGCGTTGCGGAGGTCATGGTTTGAATAAAAGTTTAAAAAGATATCGCCTAAGTCTCCGATTGCACTTTTCCTCCTGCCAGGGCGAGCTTTTCATTGGTCATCGAAGGGAGATTGCCATGAAGGTCGGTCGTTTAGTGAAAATTTTGATTATCATGATTTGCCTGAGCACACCGGGAGCGGCCTTTGCGGATCAAAAGTACAATCCTCATTCAGGCCAATGGGAAACGGTGGCTCCGGATTCAGAACTCAAATATAATCCGCATTCGGGAACCTGGGGTTATGCCGCCCCGAACGCCACTCCGAAGTACAATCCGCACAGCGGCAACTGGGATATGGCCCCGCCGGACTATCAACAAAAATATAATCCGCATTCCGGTAATTGGGAGACCGCCAGCCCTGACTCAGAACTTAAATACAATCCGCACAGCGGGGACTGGCGCTATGTGCCTCCCGACGTGACACCTCAATACAATCCGCACAGCGGCCAATGGGAATATCCGCAATAGGAATATCTGATCATGATTACGTGGTCAGGACTACGCATCATGTAAAGTATTCTGACCAGCTTCAATTCCCTAAATCCCCTTAAAAGTCTTTTAAAAAAGGGCAACTTAAGGGAGCGCGGGGATTTCCTCGGACTATGAGCTGCCCTTCGACAGGCTCAGGGTGAGCTTCGCGCATTATTGCCGTCCGTGCTGAGCCCCAATGTCCGTTCATGCTGAGCCTGTCGAAGCATCCTTTAGCCTTCATCCTCAGCCACGAGCTGATTGCCAGCCACAATTTCTCCAACCCTCTCAACTTCTGATCATCTAATCTGCTAACCCTCCACCTCCGGCCTCACGCGATGTTTGTTACTTTGAATAAAATCCCTTTCCTTCTTTGGCCAGTTTTTCCAAAAGAGGTGCCGGCGTCCAGTACTCGGCTCCAACCAGGTCCCTGTATTTAAGGATCGCCCCGTAAACTTTTTTAAGCCCGATCGTGTCGGCATAAAACATCGGCCCTCCCAGATAAACCGGGAAGCCGTAGCCGTAGAGCCAGACCACGTCAATATCCAAAGGCCTGGCGGCGATTCCTTCGTCGAGAATTTTTGCGCCCTCGTTGATCATCGAGTAGATCGCCCGCTCTACGATTTCCTCGTCGGAAATTTCGCGTCGTTTGATGCCGACCTCTTTGGAATGATTGATGATGAGCTCTTCAATCAACGGGTCGGGAGTGGCGTTACGCTTTTCATCATATTTGTAGAAGCCCCGGCCTGTTTTCTGTCCGAAGCGGCCCATTTCACAGACTTTGTCCAAAATATTATTTTTCTGTTCCCGCTCGGTCAGGGAAGCGAAATTGGCCTTGCGGTTCCGCCAGCCGATATCAAGGCCGGCCATGTCGCCCATGGCGTAGGGGCCCATCGGGAAACCGAAATCATAGATGACTTTGTCGATCTGCCAGGGAAGCGCCCCTTCTTCGAGCATGAATCCGCATTCACGTGTGCGTTTGGCAAGCATGCGGTTCCCGACAAAACCGTCGCACACCCCGACCAGAACCGGGATCTTGCCGATCGTTTTGCCGATTTTCATTGCCGTGGCATAAACTTCGGGGGAGGTTTTTGCCCCGCGGACATTTTCCAGAAGTCTCATGACGTTGGCCGGACTGAAAAAATGCATCCCCATCACGTCCCCGGGACGGCCGGTCACGGAGGCGATTTCGTCAATGTTGAGGTAAGAAGTATTGGAGGCAAGAATTGCACCCCGCTTACAGATGGAATCGAGTTTGGTGAAAACTTCCTTCTTGATGGCCATGTCTTCGAAAACCGCCTCGATGACGAGATCCGCGTCCTGTAGATCATCGTAGGAAAGAGTCGGCTTGATTAGCGACATCCGTTTGTCCATGGCCTCATGCTTGAGCCTTCCTTTGGACACGGTGTTGGCGTAATTCTTTTTGATGATGCCGATGCCCTTATCGAGAAACTCCTGCTTCATATCCAGAAGCTTTACAGGAATCCCGACATTGGCAAAGCACATGGCAATCCCACCGCCCATGGTTCCCGCACCTAAAACACCCACTGTTTTAATTTCACGAGTCGGCTGATCGGCGGGCAGACCAGGAATCCGGACGACTTCCCTTTCGGCAAAAAAGACATGGCGCTGTGCTTTAGACTGGTCGGAGGCCTGCAGCTCAAGGAAGATTTCTCTTTCTCTTTTCATTCCCTCGTCAAAGGGTAGCTCGGTGGCATTTTTAACCGCCTCGATGCATTTGTACGGGGCGATAAAGCCGCGGAATTTCCGGGCGTTGGCTTTGGCGAAATCTTCAAATATAGTGGGGGAATCCAGTTTTGCGCTCAATGTGGAAACCTTGCGCAGTGGCAACTTCTCATCGACGACCTTTCTGGCGTAGGCCAGCGCCGCCTGTTTCAGATCTCCTTCGACGATCTCATCGATAATTCCGATGGTTTTTGCTTTAGGTGCCGTCACCGGCGTTCCGGAGGTGATCATCTCCAGCGCAGCCTGCACTCCCGCCAGGCGGGGGAGCCTCTGAGTACCGCCCGCGCCGGGCAGTAACCCCAGCTTCACTTCCGGCAGACCCACTTTGGCTGTGGCCTGTGCGATACGGAAATGGCAGGAAAGGGGAATTTCCAGGCCGCCCCCCAGGGCCGTGCCGTGAATTGCCGCGATAACCGGTTTGGGCGAGTCTTCAATGAATTGGCACACGTCAGGCAGATGAGGTTCCATCGGCGGTTTACCGAATTCGCGGATGTCCGCACCCGCAATAAACGTGCGCCCCTCGCAGATGATGACCATGGCATCGACTCCGTCATCAGCAATGCCCTGCGCGACACCGGCCTTGATTCCAGCGCGCACCGCCTGCGATAACGCGTTGACCGGGGGGTTGTTTACGGTGATGATTCCGGTCGTGCCTTCTGTCGAAAATGTGACGATCTCTGACATTGGATTTCTCCTTTAAAATGTAATTGTGTTTTTCTCAACACAGCCCCGCGCCGTTATGGTCGTCGTTCCGGTTGCAACCGCAGGCGCGAAAAGACCGCATCGACCCTGTTTCCGCCTCCGGTAACCCCGTCGGGCGCACTTTTGGTCTGGTCGTTCATTTGCGGCCGTTGACTCAAAGCGTTTATTCAGCAAATACCATACCATCTGATGAAGCTTGCGTCTTTGATTTTCAGATTTCACTCCGGGACGATTATGCCGGTATTTCAGATATTTAAAAAGGCGGTGCGGCATTGTGCCTGACCGTCGCGCGGAGAGTGTCCGCCTGTTTCGGAAAGTGTATTAAATATATACAAAGGCCGGTCGTAAGTATATATGCTTGCCGGCTGATGAAATGGCGGAATTTCAGGTAAAAGAGTCACGTTCCACCCGGCCGCGCCGCAAACTGCGGCGGCGAGTTTTATTTATTTAACCCGAGGCCTGCCTTTATTTTTTCAAGCAGAGTTTTTTCTTCTTCGCTGTAAATACCGTCGGCCAATGCCAGCCGGCGGGCAATACTCAGCGCCTCGAGGCGGTCATCATGGTCTTTGATCAGCACGGATAATGCATTGAGGGCTTTATCTTCATCCGCCTGTAATATGGCCGTTTGATCGTGCATGATTTTTTTGAATTCGGCACGGCGCAGTTTACGTAACACTTTGTGGGTGCGTGAGATTTCATTGGCGATTTCAAAGTGTTTCTGCTTGATAAACCCCGTGGCCTTGGCGATGGCCATATAAATTCGAATCAGGCCGGCCGCATGGCCCCCTTCTTCGAGCACCTGCAACCTTCTGTCATAGTCGGCCCTGTCTTCTTCGGACGTGTCTTTTGGTTCCTCCGGCAACTCAGGCGGGAAGAAGAGTCTCAGCAGTCCACTTTGATAGAGCATCTGAAACATGGCCTCGTGGTTGAGGTCGCGCCAGTCGCGATAAATGTCGAGCACGCCATCCATATAGGAGGCGAAATCTTTTTCCATGGCGGTAAAAGGGTTATCCGAAGCGGCCGGGTGGCGGTTCTGGCGTACAATGGAAGCGATATTTTTTACCGGCCTCATCAGAGGATTGATGTCGGCAAATGCGTACCGCTGGAGACGCAGCGGGTGCAGATAGCGTAATATTTCCGCCGACAGCTCCGTCGTCCAGAATTTTACCCAGGGGCGCGCAAAAAGCTGGTAGATGTTGTCGTTGGTCTCGGAAATCTTGTTTACCACGCTGAAATCGATTTCATCTTCCGTTCCGTCATCATAGGCCGCAATGTCGTCAAAAGTCCGGGGCACGAACTCGGCCTCAAAATCGTCGCTTTTTACGTCTCCTTTAATGACCATCTCATAGAGGCCCGGCTGCAGAAACTCGATCATGTCGAAGTTGGCGATGATCTGCTTGTGCTCCTTTTTGGCGATGGAACCAGCGACGAAGATGCCCAGATGACCGATTTCTTCATGGACAATATAGACGATCACCTGTCCGTTTCTCTTGATGTCCTCCACCGAGCTGTACACGCGGGGGATCCAGTTGAGCGCCTGCTGGGCGGGCGTGATATTGTCTCCCATGGAGGCAAACACAATAATCGGGCTTCGAATGTTTTTGAGGCTTATTCTCTGGCCTTCATGCAGCTCAAGGCGGCCTTTTTCCAGTTTGTTGCCGACGAAAAGGTTGCGGACGATGTAGTGGATTTCTTCGGTGGTCAGCATGAAAAAACCGCCCCACCAGCGTTCAAAGGCCAGATACCGCTGCTCTTCCGTGTCTACCTGTGAAAACACATTGTATTGTTTTGTCCACAGCGTGTTGGCCGGGTTGAGTGTTTCGAAATTATACACGAGATTGGCGCCGTCAAAAATTCCATTGCCCAGATCACTCAAAAAAGAGTTGACCCAGACCCCGCCGACAAGGCCGCCTTTGTAGCGCATCGGGTTGACGCCGGCTACCCCACTCCAATAGGAAAGAGGGGCGCCGTTCAATACCAGTGGTCCGGCGATGTCGGGGCGGTCCGCGCAGGCCAGCGCGGCAGCCCAGCCGGCCTGGCAGTTGCCCATAATCGCGGGCGCGTCTGCCCTGGGGTGCAGCTCGACTACTTTTTCAATAAACTTTTCCATGGCCAGAATGACGTCCGTCATGGTCTGGTGGGGAAACGGCTCTGTGTAGAAAATCATGAAATATACCGGGTGTCCGTGCTCCAATGCCATGCCGACTTCCGAGTCACGCTTGGAGCCGCCGATACCAGGACCGTGGCCGGCGCGCGGGTCGACAATGATAATCGGCCGTTTGGGTCTGGTCAGACGCTCTTTACTTTTGTGGCGGGTTTCCTCTCCTGCGTGAACTATATCATGGTAGCGGCGGTCGGAAATTCTCACCAGTGCGTAATTCACCGGACGGTCGAAATCCTTGGCGTTTAAGATCATTTCGTAGTTGAAGGTCAGCACAGGCGGCTGGCCGCTGCGGATATGCTTGATGTAGTCATTACCTCTTTTGCGGAGGATGTCGGTGAAAATGATCGAGCGCTGCGCCGTATCAACGAGATATTCGCCGAGCTGCTTTTGCCACTCGGGCAATTCCTGATTATTACAGGTTATGGATTGAGTATTCATCATGGCCCCCGCTTTTTTCCTTTTCCGACAAGCATTTAGGGTAACTTAACTGTGATTTGAGTGTTTGTCAAGCGGGCGCGGGGCCGCTTGCAGCGAGGAAATGATTTATCCGGTTCGACGCACATGGGCCGCGTCGGGCGGAGACTCTCTGGTTGAGTTTCCTCCCGTCCGTCATTGCCTGGGCGTGACCCTTCCTTCTCCACCTCAGCGATTATAGCCATCCGCTCCCGGCTCTGTGGTGCATCGCCCCGAAAGGCCCGCCAGAGGATGAGGGCAGGGCGCCGGCTCAAAATAAGCCGTCCAGGTATTTGGGGCGGTGCATTTGTAGAGTGTGCCCATGTCTCCTGCGTTCGTGGCGAAATAGGCCGTGTTCTCGGTACAGGTGGCCGGCCGTGATGAGAAGGGGCCGCGGCCGACGCCTGCCGTGCCGTCAAACATGTCGGTGAAGTTGTAATAGTCCCGTTCCGGCTTGATATGGCGCTGTGAGTCGTTGATGACGTGAAACGGTAATTCGGTGATGCCGTCCGCACGTTTATTGTTCCAGGCATACGCGGGCATCAATACCTGGCGGTATGCTCCTGCGGGATCATGCCTCCACAATACCTCATCATGCCCCCGGCCGATCTGATCGCGGCATGGCCAGCCTGTTTCGTCAGAGTTACCGTCCCAGGCTGACCGGCCGTCGCAGGGCCGGATGGCCGCCAGCGCCGGACGGGTGATCCGGTAGGTGTCTCCATAGTACCAAACCTGTCTCGTTCCGCCGGTCAGGGTACAGGACATGGTTTTTGATGTGCCGGAGGTGCTGATGCATTCACTCCCGGCGGTAGTATTTTTTACAAGGGAGCCGACAAAATACATCGAGGCGAAAGAGGCTGATGAGTCATAAAGAAAGCTCGAGCCGTTTGCGCCTTTATGTGTCCCCGAATAATCGGCATAGCTGCGCACGTTGTCCAGGGCGATGCCGAAGTTGGTCCATTTCCCCAGGATGAGATTATTTGCCACTATGCCCGTGCCGCCGCGAAGACGAAAGGGATAATAAGTTTGGCCGCCCTTGTTATCGAGTACATTGTTGTAGATCTCCCATCTTTGGGTGGCCCGGTTCATGGCCTGGACGGAATGGGCTTCAATGTACTGGCCCGCGTTTGAGGATGTAGCTGTGGCGGCGGTAGTGATCGTATTGTAGCGGAAAACATAACGGCCCCCGCAGTTGGTGTCAATGGCGTTGCCGCCGGTTTGACGCTCGGACAAAAAGGTGTTCCCTTCCACATAGATGATCTCATCGGTACCGCCCATTGTCTGGGACTGCGCCCAGCGCCGGTGTGAGGAATTGTCGTCGGTGACGTTGTAGGTTGCGCCATAGATGGCGATCCGGACGTTCACGAAACGGCAGGAGTGAATGATGCCGGTCGGATGCCGCTCCGGTGAGTCGGCGTTGATGATAATTTCTCCCTTGGAAACCGAGGCGGGATTGTCATAGCGAATATGGTCGATGGAGAATCCCTGGCCGCCGCCGATGAACAGCGCGCCCCCCTTATTATAGAGACTCAAGTGGGCCAGTCGTGAGCCCCCTGTTCCCAGACGGAAAAGACACAAACCGTTTGATGCCGCCTCGATGATCGTCTCGTCCATACCTGCTCCGATAATCGACAGGCGTTTTGCTCCCAGATTCAGTGTCTGTGACCAGGTGGCACGGCCAGCCGCAATTTGGATGGTGTCGCCTGCGGAGGCCCGCGAAACACAGTCGCTCACCGATTGATAATCGGGTGTGGCGCTCCAATTCGGGCTTGCCCCCGTGCAGGAAGACGTTTGTCCCGGAGGAGGTGAAGGAGGAGGTGTAAATCCTGTCGGGCCCGCGTCGGAGCCTCCCCCGCTGCAGCCCGCGAGAATAAAACACATCAGCATAAGTGAAATTATTAAAACCTGCCCCGTCTTTTGCGTCATCGCAAATCTCCGTGAAAAAAATATTTACTCTGTTCGCGGTTCCTGTGAAGGTGACAAAAACAAGGGCTTGCCCCTGTCCGGTGAAAAGATCCATCAGGAAAGGGCGCGCCGCACCTTTTTTCGAGAAATTAATTTACTATGTGGTGAGTTTATTACAAACCCGGTTCTATTGTCAAACACAAACGATCATCCGGCGCGCCTGTATGTTTTACGGGGATGTCGGCCGAATCAGGATATCGGGCGCTTTTAATTTGTCAGTGCGGCAAGTCAGGTGGATGCCAGCAGGGCAGCGCCGATTGCCGCGGTAAGACGCGGTTGGGGCGGCACCAGAACTTTCATTTTGAGCGCTTTGCTTACTGCACGTACCAGGCCTTCGTTTTGGCCTCCCCCGCCGGTGAGCGCCACATCCGGCTCCACCTTGAGCCTTTTAACCAGCATGGCGACTTTCACCGCCATGGCTCTGTGTACGCCCGCGAGAATGTCGGCCGGTTTTTCCCCCTCGGCGATCCGGGAGATTGTTTCCGATTCGGCAAAAACGGCACAGTTGGTGGAAAATTCGACAGGGTTTTCCGATTGCAGGGAAAGAGGGCCGATCTCATCGAGGGGCACCTGCAGGATGCGGGAGATGACCTGGATGAAGCGGCCGGAACCGGTGGCGCATTTTTCACTCATCAGAAAATCGGTGATGCGCCCCTCGGGCGTCATTTTCGCGGCTCTTGTGAACTGGCCGCCGATGTCGATGACGGTTTTTGCGGAAGGAAAGGTGAAACGGCAGCCCCTGGCGTGGCAGGAAATATCGGAGACCTGGCGTGCCGGATAAGGGGAGCTGTCAGCACCCAGCCCCGTGACGACCAGACCCGAAAGATGATCAAATGTGATGCCCGCACGGGACAGAGTATCGTCCATGACGGAGGCGGCTCCGTTTCTGTAATTGCCGCCGGAGGGAATGAGGCCGGAGGCTGTTATGCGGCCGTCCTGCATAATCGCGGCCTTGATGGAAACGGAGCCTATGTCGAGGCCCGCATAGAATTTTTCATCATTCATTTTTAAGTGTCACTTCCGTTATTTTTCAGGCGCGATCCGTGGTGCGGCATCCGCAAATATTGAGCCGCCACATTGCCCGGCCCGGGAGTGCCTGCCGGCGGCGTCCTGTTGGAGGCATCCTTCTGATTCGCCCGAAAGTTATGATCCCGGTTAAAATCTCCGCCGCCGTTTTATGTTAACCCTGATTCTTAATTCAGGAGAAAAACGTCACATCTTCTTTTTTGCGCTCCTTTGCCGGCCTGACGCCACGGTCGTAAAAATCCTTCCCGACCAGAGCCGCACCGAGGGCGCCGGTAATAAAAGGTTCCGGCGGTGTGAGCACTTCAAAGCCGACTTTGCCTTCAATGGCCTTGAGAAGGCCGATATTTTTAGCCCCGCCGCCGGTGACGACGACTTCTTTTTCAATGCCCAGATGACGCGTCATGTTGACGACCCGGCCGGCAATAGCCTCATGAAGCCCCGCTACAATTTCCGGCACGCCCGCACCTTCGGCCAGACGCGAGGTCACCTCATGTTCGGCGAAAACGGTGCACATGTTCGATATCTGCACAAAGCCGTCGGCTCCGAGGGAAATCCTGCCCATGTCTTCTAGTCTGATGCCCAGCGTCTCGGCGATGACCTCCAGAAAGCGGCCGGTTCCCGCGGCGCATTTATCGTTCATGACGAAGTTGGCGACTTTGCCCTGTGCATCTAGTTTTATCCCCTTGGAGTCCTGGCCGCCGATGTCGATGATGATTTTCGCCTCGGGGAAGAGAGCGCGGATCCCGCGCGCATGGCAGGTGATTTCCGTGATCTGCCTGTCGGCAAAAGGAACGTTGATGCGGCCGTAACCGGTGGCAACAATATAATCCAGTTCGTCCAGAGACAGGCCTGCCTCTTTTAGCGTCTCGTCCATGACCTTGAGGGCGAGGTGGCGGTGTTCGGCGCCGGTCGGCCCGATATGGGAGGCAAGTATTTTTCCCTCGTCGTCCACGATCACGACTTTTGTCATCGTGGAGCCGATATCAATTCCCGCAAACGGCATGGTAAATCCTTCAGCCTTTTTCCCTGGCCTGCAACGCCTCGATAAACGCGCCGATCTGTGCCTTCCACTGCGCCTCCGAGTAGTCGCGCAGATCCACCATGTCGGAGACGAGCTGGATCATGGGGAGGTCTGAATATTTGCCCAGTTCGTTTTTCATATGCACCTGGCCGATGGTGGTTGCACGGCAGGAGCGGCAGGCATGAAAAACGACACCGTCGATATTGTAGTCTTCGATCATCTCCAGGAGCTTCTCCACCGTCGGGATGCCGCTGTTGGCGCGCGCTTTGTCATGATAGGCAGTGTTGCGCAGAAAAGCACGCCACGCCAGATAGTCAATCGGGTCTTGGACATGGGAGGGCACTTCCACCGGGTCGAAACCGCGATAGACGTTTTCAATAACAAACACCGCCCCGAAGCTTTCGAAGTAGTTGAAGATCCACAGTGTGTGCCACGGGGGGAGGCCGCCCCCGTACAGGATGCGGTATTTTTCATCGGCGACCACGCCGATTTTGTTTTCCGCCTTATATTTCACTTCATCGTAAAGCTTCTGATAAAAGTCCACCGCGACCTGCGTGCCTGCATAGTAGTGGCCCGGCACCATGATGCTGAAGTGATCCTGTGAAGGCATGGGACAGGGAATGGCCACACGCAGCCGGTCAATGTCGTACCACAGCTGCCAGGCCTTATCGCCCAGTCGGATGCATTCCCAGAGTTTTTCATAATCCATCTTTTTTCCGGTCTGAACTTCCAGAAAATCGACCAGCCCCTGAAACTGATCGCGTTGGTAGCGGATGTAGTAGTCACGCACTTCATTCAAGTCGGCCTGAGGCGGGGGGAAAACAACATCCATCCCGAAGGTGGGCACGTCCAGATAGCGTCTGGCCGCCTGATACCATTTGAAGCGCGGGTCGCAAACGGCGGAGCTGCCCAGCATCATGTCGGGGGCGGGCATGCCTCCGTCGGGACTCCCCTCCGGGATTTGCCCAAGCTCTTGGCGCATCGCGTCAAAGCCCAGGCCGATGCGGGCATAGCTGCAAAGCACCTGGGAATAACCGTCTGCCTCTGCCTTGAGCAGAAAACGGTCCATGTCGCGTTTGGCCGCACAAAGGCCGGCATAGTTTTCCGTCGGCAGAGGCACGACATCCATCGCCCGGACGATCTCGTCATACTGAGAGGCGACCATGAAATAGGCTACCTTCCGGCCGCCGGCTTTGGCCTCATGTGCGCTTTTATAAATATTTTTCACCAGCCCGCGGATCTCGCGCGCTGTGTCCGTTCCCTTGACAGCTGTTGTTTTTTCCTGTCCGGCCTGTTCCATTTTCACTTACCATTTCCGCAGGGACGGCAATCCACCATCGCCCGCTTGTTCAAAGTGCCCGGATCCGGCCTGTGCCGAATGCGGGCATTCCTAGATGATCATTTCCAGAAATGCCTGGATTCTTGTTCTTAACTGGCCCATTGTCGATGTCGAGTAATCGTCCTCGATCATCAGAACCGGCAGGTCAAGGCCGTTTAAATATTCCTTCAGGTCCGGCCCCTCCAGCTCACATGTGTCACAGTAGCGTACGATATAGAAAATGGCCGCCGCAGCCTGCCATTCTTTCATGAAGCTGTGAATGTAGCCGAAGCGGTTTTCCAGATCCTCCTCGCGCGCCCCGGCCTGGGGCTTGAGGGTGCGCGGACAGTGAATGTCCAGGTACCTGCGCACCAGACCGTCAAAGGGATCCTCCGTTTCCTCGACGTCCTGCCAGAAAAAACGCGAGCCCGTGCACAGATCATCCATCACCACATGCGCACCGCATTCCTCGACAAGATTGATAAAGGAGATATCGTCGATTTCATTGCCCCACAAAAAGATGCGCGGCAGGCCGTCGGGTGGTACGACAGGGCGCTTTTTTACTTCTTCGATGAGTCCCGAAATCAGATCGATATGCTCCGCCGCGGGGATGCCCATGCCCGCCACCAGGGCTTTGGTTATTTCCACACCCGAGACACGCGGCGGACTCTCCCGGCGCAGCCCGTAGAGTTCACGAAGCAGCGCCCGGCGGCGGTTGTAAAGCCTGATCGCTTCTTTTAGTTTATCTATCTCAAGTTTGCGGCCGGCAAATTCCTCGAGCCTCCTTGTGAAATAAAGCAGCTCGTTTTTGAAAAATTCATCCGATGACGGCCCCAGCATATGCGGCACGTTGATGAGGTGGTTGAAGGGTGAGGGCTTGTTGGTGTGCCAGATATGGTAAAGACGCTCCACTGTGTCGCAGCTGTGCGGCGCAACGAAACCGTCGAGAAACTCATACTCGCCCTTTAGCGCCATATTGAAACAACTGCGGGCAAAGGGGCAGGCCATCGGTTCCAGAAGAACATCCGCCTCGTCGATCGGCTCGCTTTGCGATCCCTGAATACGGTAGGGAACCATGCCCAGTGCCGTGATGATCTCATCAGGCACAAAGCAGCAGAAATAGCCGATTACTTTCTCGCCCGCTTCGTGGAGCTTGCGGGCATGTTCGCCTCTATGGTCGTAGATATCTTCGATTTGTCGCATGCGGCTCATTTTTTGCTCCTTGTTTCAAGTCCCTCGCGAGTGGGTCATTATTGTTTTTATGGCGTCTAAAATCAACATTTTTCTCCAAAGGGGCAAGCCGGTCGCTTGATAACGGGGAAATGTCGTGATATGCCCGCGTCATGTTCAAAACAATCGTCCAGATTTATGAAGTGCAAAGACAAAGCGAAGCGGAAAAGCTCGTAAGCCTCGGTGTGGATCATGTGGGCAGCGTCCTCATGGAAGACGCCAAATGGAAGCAGCCGGCGCTCCGCCGTTGTGTCGAGTCTGTTCAGGCCGGCGGCGCCAAAAGCAGTCTGATCCCCCTTACCAAAGACCAGGTGAAAATATTTTCTGCGCTGGATTATTACCGGCCCGACATCGTTCATTTGTGCGACAACATCACTTTGTGTTCAGGGGGATGGGGCGAGGTGCGTGAATTCGATGCGCTTTTGACACTCCAGATTGATTTAAAGGATCGTTTCCCGCAAATCGACATCATGCGCTCCCTGCCTGTGCCCCCACCCGGCACCCCTGACGCCTCCGCCACCGCGCAGGGCCTGCTTCAACTTGCCGATTTGTTTGAGCCGGTTTCTGACTATTTCCTGATTGACACGCTGGCTGAAGGGAAAGACCAGCCGGTGAATGGCTATGTCGGTATTACGGGGGAAGTGTGCGATTGGGAGATAGCCAGATCCCTGATCGAGGCAAGTACGATTCCGGTCATCGTGGCAGGGGGCATCTCGGAGGCCAATGTCTTCGAGGCGATCACCCGTCTCAGGCCGGCAGGGGTCGATAGCTGCACGAAAACAAACGCCCTGGACCGGGAGGGCAATCCCATTCGTTTTAGAAAAGACATGAAAAAAGTCCGCGCTCTGCTTCGCGAGGTGCGCCGGGCGGACGCATTTGTTAATGAAGGCGGAAAATGAGCGACTTTCTCGAAAAAGAGCACGAAACGCTTGATGTCATGATTTCCCTGTATTGTCGTGATATTCACCATACACAGGCGGGCAGGTTGTGTCCCTCGTGCCGGGAGCTTGCCGACTACGCTATGGCGCGACTGGAGAAATGCCCCTACGGAGAAGACAAGCCTGCCTGTTCCGAGTGCCCGGTGCACTGCTATAAACCGGCGCGGCGTGAAGAAATCCGCAAAGTCATGCGGTATGCCGGTCCGCGCATGCTTCGTTCCCATCCGCTTCTGGCGATGCGTCACCTGGCCCGCAGCCTGAAAAAACCTCCAAAGGGCAAGCCATGAAGATTGCCGTCATCGGTGCCGGCCCCGGAGGGCTTTTCGCCGCTCTGGCTGCCCGACGCCAAAACATCAGCGTGGATTTGTTTGAAAAAAGACAGGTGGGTGCGGGCATTGTCTGCGGAGAATGTATTTTCGATTCGCTAAGTATATTTCCCCGCCCCGGGAAGGGCCTGCTCCGTCCGATACAGGAAATAATCATGCAGGGACGCCGCGGTTACAACTTCGCCATCGGCAGGTACAGACCCCTGTGGATGATGGATCGCAAGACCTGGCAGCGTGACCTTGCCCGACGGGCGCGTGATGCGGGCGCTGTCGTTCATGAAAATACCGCGGTCCGGCCCGGCGATTTGGCCGTGATGCGCGGCAGCTACGATTGGATCATCGACGCCAGCGGCGCTCCTTGCGTGACCTCACGTCTCTACTCGTTCCAGGCCGATTATTTTCATCAATTTCTGCTGGCATATCAGTTTGTTCTTCAGGGAGATTTCGGCGCGCTGATGCCGCGTCTCAAGTTCGCTTTTTTTGAAGACATGCCCGCCCGGTTTCAGCCTGCCTACTACTGGGTGTTTCCCAAAGATGAGCACACCGCCAACGTCGGCGTGGTCTGCACGGTAAATGGTTCGCTTCCAGGCGGCGATCCGGATCTCAAAAACCTGCTGGGGGATGTGCTAAAGCGTGAAAACCTCGGCGATTGTGTCATTGCGGAAAGAGGCGGAGGCATTGCCGCGTCACAGATAATACCGCGCCTGGTCTATGATAATATCATTTTGGCCGGGGACGCGGCCGGGCTGGCCTCACCCCTGCACGGAGGCGGTATCGACCTGGCCTGTTTAAGCGGTGTTTTGGCGGTGGAAGCGCTCAGCGGCGGGCCTGCAAAGGTTGGCGGATACAGGCAGAGGCTCAAAGACATCCTGCGGGAGAGGAAAGCCGTTGAGGATATCGTCATCCGTAAAATGAGGTCTTTTTCTTTTGAACAGTTTGATCGTCTGCTGGCCGGAGTCACCGACAGGAGTCTGTTTACCCGCATTAAAACGGGACTTGCTCATCCCGATTTGCTCTATGCCACGATCAGGTGGTTCACCACGAAAAAGGAAATACCTCCCTGGCCGGTATAGGTTCCGGCCGGTTGCACACAGGAAAAAGTGACGAAAATGAACAGTGTGCTTGCCAAGTGAAATGAAGATGTGTTACACGACAGATGCTTTGTAGTCAGAGGCATTATTTGAAAGGGAGGAAAAAATGCTGACAGTCATTGCCAAGATTCCCATTAAAGAAGGAAAAATGGACGAGGCCCTGAAGGCTTTCGGGGAACTGATGGTGAAGGTATCCGGTGAGGAAGGCACCATGATGTATTCACTAAACAGGGATCGGGCCGTTGCCAATACACTGGTCGTCATTGAACAATACAAAGATAAGGAGGCGTTCGATTTTCACGTCTCCACAGACTATTTCAAGGAATTTTTTACCGTGTCGGCGGCATTTATCGGCGGCAGGCCGGAAATGTCCGTGATGGAAGAAATAAAAAGCATCTGAGTCTTTTCCGGATTGCGCAGGCTATAATACAGGTGCGACGCAATCTCCCGCCTGCGCGTTAAGAAGTCTTGTTTGAAACTCTTTTACCCCGGCCGAGCCCTCCGGGGGAGACCAAATGGCGAAGGACGCAGGGGCTGCCGGGTCGTAGGGCCCCTTCTTCACTTCAAAAAAAACAGACCCTTGTTCCATGGGAATCCATGTGTGATAGATATCCGCCGGGATCTCCACGGCGATGATGTTGCGGCCGCGGCCAGCCTGGATCCGCTCGGTTACTGTGCCGTGCGGATCAAAAAGGAGTATGTCGAAGAGGCCGCGGATGATGAGAGCAAGCTCGCTTTTCCCTTCGTGCCGGTGCGGCCGGAAATAAGATAAAGGTTCGGCCGCGATAAACAGACGCTGCACGGGATCTTCCGCTGATTCATGGACATTGTAATTGGCTCTGAGGCGCGGCAAAGCGCCTGCCTGGTCGGTCAGAGAGCTGAGCATTTCTTCTGTTATGATTTTCACTTGTTTACCTCTGGGTTTTTTTAATGTGCAGCCTATGATTAGCACATCCGGCGGCTATGTCAATGACAGAGCCGATTACCAGCCATGCCTCTCTGGCAGCGGCGGGCAGGGAATACTTTTGCCTGCTTGCGTAAGATGAAAAAATTTGTTAGTTTACGTGATATTTTAGATCCTGGCTGAGTATACAAGAATAAAGGGGGGCGTCTATGAAAAAGCATAAAAGCTTCATTTTACTTGCAGTAACGATTCTGGCGCTGACATGGGCGGTACCGGCCGCCATGGCGGACGACATTGTTTTCGGTTTTACAGGGCCTTTGAGCGGTCTGGGCGCTGAATACGCGGAGGATTGCACCAATGGACTGGAAATGGCCATTGATGAAATCAATCAGCGAGGTGGTGTAACTGTAAGAGGGAAAAAATACACTTTCCGGCTGGAGAAAATGGATGACAAGGTGAGTCCGGAGCTTGCCGTGGCCAATGCCAGAAAGCTCTGTAATGAGCACAAGGCGATTGCTGTATTCAATCCGGTGGCCACAACGGTCGCCCCGCTGATGGAGATCAATCAGGAGAAAAAAAACGAATTTATCCTTATGGGCTATACCAGTGTTCCCACCATGTCCAAAAAGGGCAATAAACTTCTGGTTATCCAGGCCGTGCCCTTTACCCTATACGTTGATATATATGCGAAGATTGCCTGGGACAAGGGCTGGCGCAGGGGAGCAATGGTGGTGACGCAGGGTGAGTACGGCCAGGCGTGGCGTAATCTTTTTGCCGCCGCCTGGACGAAGAGGGGAGGCGTTATCGCGGCAGACAAGCCGGCCAATTATTATACAAGGACGGACTATGCCGTTCCTCTGGCGGAAGCTTTGGCGACCAACCCGGATTTTCTCCTCATCGGAGGACCTTCCGCCACAACGGCTCTGATCATCGAACAGGCGCGTGCACGGGGCTTCGAGGGCGGCTTTATCATGACTGACCAGGCCAAGCTGGATGCGGTCTATGCCGTCATGCAAAGACCTCTGGGAATGGAAGGATGTATCGGCATCGGCATGGTTGGCTCAACAGGTTTCCCGGCACACGACGCTTTTGCCAGGTCTTATGCGGCCAGGTACAAGAGGGCACCGACCTGGGAGAGTGTTCTTAATTACACACATGCCCATGCCCTGGCGCAGGCGATTGAGGCGGCGGGCTCGGTGGATAATCCGGCGGCAATCCGCGCCGCTTTCCCCAAGGTCTTCCCCATGCTGGGCGATAAATACCCGGTGGAGCTGTGGGGGATTACGACGACAGGTATTTTGATCTACCATCCTCTTGTGCAGACAATGAGGCACGGCCGGTTTACGCAGGCAACCGGCTATATCTGGTGGTTGAATACACAAAAAGAATTCGAAGCCATGAAACAAATGTCAAAGGGCACTACCCATCTGGTGTGGTTCCCCCAGAAGTAAGCCCTGTTTTTTTGCAGTTTATCAGAGGGGTGGTTGCGTCTTTTACAGGGCGTGACCGCCCCTTTTTTATCGAAACACAAATTTGTTTTGACAATGGTAAGTTCATTTTCTATGCTTTGTGACGAAAAATTCAGGACAGCGCTGCGACACACCCTGTCCGGCCATTTTGCTTCACCAGGTACCGAAGCGGTTTGCCCGTCATAAAGATATATTCAGGGAGGATGGCATGCTTAAAACGAAAATGACCAGGATGTTCGGCATCAAACACCCCATCATGCTCGCCGGCATGAACTGGATTACGGAGCCACGGCTTGTATCCGCCGTCTCAAACGCAGGCGGTCTGGGACTTTTGGCCATTGCGCGATGCAACCCGAAAGAGACAAGGGAAAACATCAGACAGATCCGGGACATGACTGATCAGCCATTCGGTGTGAACCAGATTCTGGTAGGTCCCGGCGCAAAGGAAAATATCGCCGTGGCAATCGAGGAAAAAGTCCCCATCATCAACTACTCGCTGGGGAAGCCCTGGTTTGTGAAGGACGTGCATGCCTATGGGGGCAAAGTGGTCGGCACCATCGCCATTGCCCGGCACGCGGCCAGAGCCGTTGAACTGGGCTGCGATGCTCTGGTCATTACCGGGCATGAGGCGGCCGCGCACGGTGCGGCGGCGACTTCGATGGTGCTGATTCCTATTGTCGCGTCCATGGTCGATGTGCCGCTCATCGCCGCGGGAGGATTTTACGACGGCCGCGGTTTGGCGGCGGCGCTGGCGCTGGGGGCGGACGGTATTTCCATGGGCAGCCGCTTTATGGTGGTTAAAGAGAGCATGGTACACGACAACTTCAAAAAACTCTGCCTTGAAGCCACCGAACAGGATACTCTTTATGACAATGTCTTTGACGGCATGGACGGGCGCGTCCTGAAAACCAAAGAAGCACAAAGGATGATGAAGCGTGGCTTCCCGCTGGTCGAGTCCATTAAGGGCGCAATGCTGGTGAAAAGGCTGATGAATTTGTCTTTCGCCAAATTTGTGGGAGTCAGCATAGAAATGCTGCGCGCCGAAGAAGGCCATCCACTGATGGTGCTGGCGCGCCAGGCAGTCGGTAACATGAAGCACCTCAAGGCTCTCAATGAAGGGGACGTGGACGGAGGAATTCTTTTTGCCGGGCAGTGCTGCGGCGGTATAAATGATATCCCCACCACCAAAGATCTCATTGACCGGGTCATCAGCGAGGCGCTGGCCGCAATGGAAAAATTAAACAGCTACAAGGCATGATTGATGCCTTCCGGCCGGCGGGGTTTTCAGGCCCGGCCGCCTGGGTGAAAATATGCAGCTTATTCTTATACGTCACGGCGAGACGCTCTGGAATAAAGAAGGGCGGGTTCAGGGCGCCAGCGATGTCGAACTAAACGACACCGGGATCGAGCAGGCCCGCCGGCTGGCCTTTTCCCTTCAGGGTGCGGCCATCGGTGCAGTCCATACCAGTCCGCTGAAAAGGGCCTATCGGACCGCTGAAATCATCAATAGTTTTCACGGCAAGATGATCGAAGTCCACTCCGATCTGATGGAGATGGACCAGGGTGACTTTGAAGGTGTTTCTTTTAAAGAGCTGCTGGCCCGCGAAAAAGAATTTCTCCGGCGCTGGGTTGCCCAGCCCGCTTCGGTCAGCATGCCGCGGGGGGAGTCGCTGGCGGATGTGCAAAACCGCGCCTGCAGGACGATCGAAAAGATAATCGCGGCAGGCGAAGACGCGCTGGTGGTCGCCCACAACTTTACCATTGCCGCCATTTTGTGTCGCCTGAGCAATATCAGCCTCAACGAGTTTCGCAGTGTTTGCGTAGATAATGCCTCGAAAACTATCATCCGCATCCACGACGGACAAACAAGCGTCGAGCTGATCAACGACTGCTCACATCTGGCGCAGACGGGTTTTCAGGGAGGTTCCAAATGAGCACCCGCCCGAATTCCAGTTTCCCGGAAAACTATGACCGGACCAGGCTCAAAGAGATTTATGACGAGCTGTATCCCGCCTATGACGGCATTTTACAGTCGCTGCGCAGACAGGTTCGGCAGTTGCTGGATGCCAACCGCAGCTTTTTTGCCATCAAGAGCCGTGTGAAGCACTTTGATGCATATTTTGACAAGCTTATAAAAATATCGCGTCACGAGCGTCCGGGAGAGAAATCGGCGATTACGGACATGCTGGGACTGAGAGTTGTCTGCCCTTTCCTGGAAGACATCAAAATGGTGGAAAACCTCATCAGAAGCAGCTTCAAGGTCCTTGAGCTCGACAGGAAAGGCGCCCGGCAGGCAATAGGCGAGTTCGGCTACGAATCGATTCATCTTCTGATTAAGGCGGATCCCGTATGTCACGGTCGCGGTCTGCCGCACACATCGGATATGTGTGAGATTCAGCTGCGCACCATTTTGCAGGATGCCTGGGCGGAGGTGGAGCATGAACTGGTTTACAAATCGGACATAAACATGCCCAATGAGTCCATCCGGAGAAAGCTGGCCTCGCTCAATGCGACACTGACCTTGTCGGATCTGATTTTCCAGGAGCTGCGCGACCACCAGAAAGATATCAGGCGTCGCGACAAAAAACGCCGGGAAAGCCTGGATAATAAATTCACGGAACTGCCGGAAATCAGCGAAGTGCTCAAGTGTCCCGAAGATTCGGCGCATCCGCCGGTGAGCCCCGACGAAGCAGCAGAGGCCATCGCCGGAAAAAATCTGGAAAAAGCCCTGCTGGCTGCGCTCACTGCGCACAGCAGCGGTCAGCTAAGCACAGCCGTGGAAATTTATTCGTCGATATTGCGCCTGAAAATGGCCACGCCAATCCGCTCACTGGTTTACAACCACCGGGGCATGGCCTATTTCGCTCTCTCGGATCACGCACGCGCCTTGCGCGATTTTTCCAAATCCATCAAATGCGACCCTCATAATGTGCGCAGTCACAACAATCGCGCCCTCACGTTCCGCGTTTTAAAACGCTTTGACCGGTCGCTTACGGACTATGATCGCTCCGTAGAACTCGACCCGTCACAGTTCGACGGTTTTTGGGGGCGGGCGCAAACTTTGTACGAAATGAAGCTCTACACCAGAGCCCTGGCCGATTGTAAAAAGGTACTGGGGATGCGCAGTGATTTCGAGGCGGCCCGGTCGCTGACCAAAATAATCAGCAAGCTTGTTTTCTAGCGCCTGCAGATGAGCGCCGTGCGGCGGCAGTATTTTTTCGGCGTCCGAGGATATACGGACAATAAAGGTGTCAATTTTATGGCCATCAACCGAAAATTGATCGATGAATTTTATGAAGGGCTCGACGAGCGGTCCCGTGCCTCACTTCTGGAGGCAGTATCCCGTGTGGTGAGCGTGAAGCAAAAAGGGGGCAAGGTGGCGGTGGTGACCGGAAGCGGCCCCAATCTTCACGAAGGCGTGACCACGCTGATTGCCGAGATGATGGACAAAGGCATTGTGGACAGTGTCACGACAAGTTCCGCAGTAATTATTCATGAAATGGGCGGCGTGCTGGACAGGGTGAAAATGTGTGACGCGTCTGTCTTTGGCTTCGATGAGAAAAAAATGCCACGCGGGAATATTTTTGAATTCACCGAGATGACCGACAGGCAGCTCGACGGCCTGCGCAGGGAAATGACGCTCGACGAGGAGCTGCTCAGAAAGGGCGCCCGCACCGAAGGGCGTATGGTCATCAAGGCGGCGGCCAATATGGCCTATCCCATGGGACTGCGCACCGAGATGCTGGCCGATGAGATTCTCGGCATCTGCCGGAGAATAAAGCTTCCTTTTGAAGCGGTCGCCGGCTGGGGATGCGACACCAGAACCATGCTGGGCAAGGGGGCGCAAAAAGATCTTCCCGTACTGGTCACCGTTCCTCAGTTAATCGGCGGCGGCCATGTCGGTTTGGCTGTGGCCGACAGTATCCCTGTGGCACGCCGTTCACGCCTGATCGCCGACATGATGGCCCGGGCGGATGTGATTATCGAGTCGGCGGTTGCCCTGACCCAGGAAATTCATGACGGCCCTTTTGAGACCTATACCGGACACGGCATCTGGTCCTGGTGGCGCGGAGAGCCGGTCTTCAGTCTCGAGGGCAAGACACTGATCCGCTTTGATCTGGATGAAAACATCCGCCTTGCACAGGATCTGCAAAAAGACAGTGCGATGATCCAGAAGGCGATAAACGAAGGTCTTCCCAAAACCAAGCTGTCCAAAATTCCGTTTCGCATGGAGATGTCGGCCTTCGCGCGCCATGAAGGGAGCATTCCGGTCATCGGTGATATCGGGATGATCTGGCCGGTCTTCGCCCTGAAAATAGCGGATGCCCTGGGCATAGATCTGGAATTCATGAGCTACAAGCAGGAGACACAGGAAGGGAAGGAAATGAGACAATGGATTGTTGAGCACATAAATTACTTTGATCGGGAAAAAATGCTCGCCGGTCTGAAAAGGTGGGAAGAAAAAAATGGCCATGCCTAGGATTCTGGGGGTTATACCCTCGCGCTACGCGTCGTCGCGTTTGCCCGGAAAGCCGCTTATTGACCTGTGCGGAAAAACAATGCTTGAGCGAGTCTATGAGCGTGCCGTCGCCGCGGAGATTTTTTCCCGTGTGATTATCGCCACGGATGACCACAGGATTTATGACGCGGCGCAGAAATTCGGCGCGGATGTCGTCATGACGCGTGCCGATCATCCGGACGGCTCCAGCCGGGTCGCCGAAGTGGCGCGCGGCGTCGATGCGGATTATGTGGTGAACATCCAGGGAGATGAGCCGATGCTTGACCCACGGATGCTCCGCGAGCTGGCCGATGGATTTATCGCGGATAAAACAGCCGACAGCGCGACCGTCTCGGTCCCGATTTCAGACCCGGAGGCTCTCTACAATCCCGGTGTGGTCAAGGTGGTCAGGGCTCAAAACGGGCGGGCTCTTTATTTCAGCCGCTCGCTCATCCCCTACCCGCGTGTGGATACGGGATGTACGGTTTACGAGCACGTGGGCGTTTACGCCTTTACAAAAGATTTTCTTCTCAAAATGGTCGAGCTGCCGCCCACACCGCTTATGGAAACTGAATCGCTCGAGCAGTTGCGCATACTCGAACACGGCTACACGATGGCGGTCATCGTCACGCAGTACCCCTCACAGGGGCCGAACGTGAACACGCCCGAAGATGTGGAAAAAATACGGCGCATCCTGGAAAAACAAAACAGCCGCCGCTGAGAGGGGAGAAATGAAAGCTCCGCAGGAAATCATTGCTCTTGTTGAACGCTTTGATCAAAATCTTCAAGCCTATCAATCCGGCAAATATAACGAAACGCAACTCCGGCGGGAATTTATCGATCCCTTTTTCAAAGCGCTGGGCTGGGATGTAGAAAACACATCCGGTTACGCCGAAGCCTACAAAGATGTCATTCACGAAGACGCGATAAAAATCGGTTCTGCCAACAAGGCTCCGGATTATAGCTTCCGCATCGGCGGCACGCGCAAGTTTTTTGTGGAAGCGAAAAAACCTTCCGTCAACATTGCCGGGGATATCGGCCCCGCCTATCAGCTCAGGCGCTATGCCTGGTCGGCAAAACTGCCCCTTTCCATCCTTACAGATTTTGAGGAATTCGCCGTTTATGACTGCCGCGTTAAACCGGACAAAGCCGATAAAGCATCCACCGCGCGCATCATGTATCTGAACTATAAAGATTATCTGACCAGCTGGGAAGAGATAGATTCTATTTTTTCCAAAGATGCTCTGATGAAAGGCTCTTTCGATAAATACGCGGAAACGACCAAAACAAAAAGAGGCACCGCAGGCGTTGACGCTGCTTTTCTATCTGAAATCGATTCCTGGCGGCAGGCGCTCGCGCAAAATATCGCCCTGCGCAATCTCAGTCTCACCCAGCGGGAACTCAACTATGCCGTAACCAAAACGATTGACCGCATTATTTTTCTGCGCATTTGCGAAGACCGGGGCATCGAACCCTATGGCCGGCTTATGGCGCTGCAAAACGGCTCGGACGTTTATCAGCGCCTGACAAAATATTTTTATGACGCCGATGATAAATACAACTCCGGCCTGTTTCATTTCAAACGGGAAAAAGATCGCTTTGAGCCGCCCGATGATTTGACTTTAACTCTTTCCGTTGATGATAAAATCTTAAAAGATATTTTCAAAAGCCTTTATTATCCCGAAAGCCCGTATGAATTTAGCGTTTTGCCCGCCGATATTCTCGGACAGGTTTATGAACAGTTTCTCGGCAAAGTGATTCATCTCACGCCGGGGCATCGCGCCAGAGTGGAAGAAAAACCGGAAGTGCGCAAAGCGGGCGGCGTTTATTATACACCTACATATATTGTCGATTACATCGTCAAAAACACCGTGGGCAAACTCCTGGAGGGCAAAACCCCCAAAGCGGCGAAAAAACTGTGCATCCTCGACCCGGCCTGCGGTTCTGGCTCTTTCCTTATCGGCGCATATCAATATCTGCTGGATTGGCACAGAGACAGGTATATTGAAGACGATGCGGAAAAACACGCCAAAGGCAAAGACCCGAAGCTTTACCAGAGAATCCGCAATGAATGGCGGCTGACCACGGCGGAGCGCAAGCGCATTTTGTTAAACAACATCTACGGTGTGGATATCGACCCGCAGGCGGTGGAAGTAACCAAGCTCTCGCTGCTGCTAAAAGTTTTGGAAGGAGAAAGCGACGAGACCATCAAATCAGCTTTCAGATTATTCAACGAGCGCGCCCTGCCCGATTTAGGTAACAACATCAAATGCGGCAATTCGCTCATCGGACCGGATTTTTATGAAGGCAAACAGACCAGCTTTCTGGACACGGAAGAAATGCAGCGCGTCAACGCCTTTGATTGGGATAGGGAATTTCCGGAAATATTCAAGGACGGCGGCTTCGACGCCGTCATCGGCAATCCGCCGTATATACGACAAGAAATGATTGGCGATTTTAAGGAATATTTTCAGCAATATTATAAGGTATATGATGGCGTAGCAGATATTTATGCATACTTTATTGAAAGAGGAATAACATTCCTTAATCAAAATGGATTCTTTTCCTATATCGTTGCTAATAAATGGATGAGAGCCAACTACGGAAAGAATTTGCGTCAATGGCTTAAAGAACAAGGCTTAGAGGAAATAGTCGATTTCGGTGATTTACCCGTTTTCCAAAAAGCAACGACATATCCTTGTGTCATTCGTGTCGCCAATAATAATCCAGGCAATAAGGTTAGTATAATTCCTGTAAAATCTCTGAATTTTACCGATCTTCATGAATATGTGGAAAAAGAAAAATTTATTTTGGAGCGTAATAAGCTCGATGATAACGGCTGGTCACTTTCTGATGAACGCACACAAAAGTTACTGGACAAGCTTAAAAAAACAGGCATCCCGCTTGGTGAATATGTAAAAGGCAAAATATATCGAGGTATTTTAACCGGCCTGAATGAAGCCTTTGTAATTGACGCAGAAACACGAAAACGGCTTATTGCTGAAGATAAAAAGAGTGCGGAAATTATCAAGCCTTTCTTGCTTGGCCGGGATATAAAACGTTACCGAGAATCAATAAGCACAAGATTTCTTATTTTCACGAGACGGGGTATCGATATAAAGTCTTATCCCGCTATCTATGGCTATCTCTCTCAGTATAAAGAAAAACTTATGCCAAAACCAAAAAATTGGAAAGGAGCTGAATGGAAAGGCCGTAAGCCTGGAAATTATCAATGGTATGAAATACAAGATGCGGTTGATTATCATGAAGAATTTGAAAAGCCAAAAATTATAATACCAACTATAGTTAAATCAGCATCTTATGCTTTTGATATAGACAATTTCTATTCTAATGACAAAACATCAATTATTCCAACGAATGATTTATTTCTTTTTGGCACACTTAATTCGCGTTTGGCAGATTTTTTTGTCCATTCTATTGCTTCTACAAAGCAGGGTGGATACTTTGAATACAAACCGATGTACATAGAAAAGATTCCAATAGCATCAGGCGAAGGCACAAATAAAAAAAATCTGATTGAAAATTTAGCGCAAAAAATAATCAGCTTACAAAAAAAATTAGCCGATGCCAAAACGGACCATGAACAAACATTAATCCAGCGTCAAATCGACGCCACCGACAACCAGATCGACAAACTGGTTTACGAGCTATACGATTTAACTCCCGAAGAAATCGCCATCGTGGAAGGAAATATCTAACAGAAATTGGGGCAAGGCCCTGCCATATAAGAATTCTGATAATTCAAGACCTGACCCCAATCTCCCCTCCTTATACCTTTTCCCGTTGACACGCCCGGGTATGCCCGATATAATCGGCCCGTCTTTTCACAATAACCAGATATTTGAAGTCACCGCCCGGAACAAAAGAAGCGTTCAAAAGCATGGGCGTTTTGCGAAATGCTACCATGGAAGGTGCCGGCATGAAGGAGAGAAAAAATAATTCCACGATTAAAAACTGGCCGCAGGATGATCGTCCCCGGGAAAAACTGCTCAAAAAAGGAGCGACCACCCTGAGCAATTCCGAGTTGCTGGCAATTCTCTTGCGCAGCGGTGTCCGGGGAAACAGCGCCATCGACCTGGCCAGAGAGATACTGGATAAGTTCGGCACATTCCGTAATATGAGCCACACCGATGCGCGCAACTGGCATGAATTCAAAGGTTTGGGGCCGGCAAAAATCGCTCAAATCATGGCTGCTTTAGAAATCGGCAAACGTTTTCGCGAGGATGAGGCAAGCAACGCCAGACAAAAAATATCCAGCGCCAAAGATATTGTGGATATCATCATGCCGCAGATGCGCGATTTAAAAACCGAGGTCTTCAAAGTAATCTATCTCAACACAAATAATAAAATCATCGATATTGCCGATGCCGCGCACGGTACGGTAAATCAGGCCGTGCCCATGGTGCGGGAAGTCATTCACAGTGCTCTCCAGAAATTCGCCGCCGCGATCATCTGCGTGCACAACCACCCCAGCGCCAATATCACCCCGAGTGCGGAAGACAAAAGAATAACCGTCGAACTTGCCGAAGCCGCCCGACTTTTGGGCATCAGAATGCTCGACCACATCATCATCGGCGACGGCCGCTACTTCAGCTTTGCCGATGAAGGAATGATCCCTTGAGCTCCCCGCCATAAACAGGTCCAATAAAACTCAGATGGAAATGAGATGGATTTGTGTATCAGTTGCAGATTACGCACAATCGGCGGCAACCTTAAACAATTGCGGACCGGTTCGGATGATATTTGATAGCCCGTTCATGCCTGGTCTCTCGTGGTACACCAGAAGCTTCGGGGCAATTCGCTCTGCTGTAACGCATTGCTTTATGCTGCAGGTTTTGATAGATTATCGAAGCTATTTACTGAGCCTGATGGACAGGACAGATTTAGAAATATGCTTTTAAGGAGGAATAGTTATGCAAAAAAGAGTTGGTTTCATTGCGGTTGTGTCTATGCTGGCGGTTTTGCTGGCCCTGCCTTCCTGGGGATGGCAGGGGCGGATGGCTGGTCTGGGTGATGCGGCGGGACTCGTCGCCGACGAGTCGGATTTTCTTATTCATCCGGCGGCCATCGCAACTGGTAAGGGGTTCAATGCCTACGGGCACTACCGTCTGACCTATGAGAAGACGAAAAACTGGGAGTATAGCGCGATCGTTCCGATGATGGGTAGGATTTATCCTTTTACGGCCGACGGCCGTTTGTGGAAGCACGAGGGACAGCTCGGAGCGGCGCTGGGGTTGGGGCCGGGCAGACTGGGAGTTTTTTTCGATTATACCACAGCAAGCGGCAAATACACCGGCGCCGAGGTGTATGAGGGACAATTTGGTCCCGGATATGAAAACTTTGAGCTGGAAAACAAGCTGGACAACTTTGCACTCAAGGCCATCTACGGTCTGCCGGTCGGTCCGGTTAATGTTGGTGCGGAGCTTGGGCTTGCCTATGTAAAAGAAGAGCAGAAGAACCTCATGCCGACTGAAATGTTGGTAAACTATCCCTGGGGAGCAGAAGACTATCCTGAGTATAATCTTCTGCCTTACATGATCCCCTTTGATTCAAAATACTGGGAGGCAAATGCGAAGGTATCCGCGGCGGGCAAGACGGGGCCGGTATCTTATATGTTTACACTGCGCGGCGGCCTTCCTTTTGCAACGGACAACGAATATGTGCATTTAGTCGAGTACAACGGTTTTTGGGCGGAAGGCAAGGTAAAAGGATTCAACGTGGCCGGTAATCTGTGGATGAGATTTGCCGTGTCGGACAATATTTCACTGCCTTTTGTTGTAAGTACAGGTTTTAAAAAAATTACACGTGACGGCGCTGGTTTCAGCTCCGCCCCCTCCACAATAGAATACGAACATGAGGCAAAAGATATTTTTGTGACAGTAGGTGGCGGAGCGGAAATGACCCCCGCCTCCGGCACCAGACTTGCGGCAGGGCTCTACTACAATTATCTGAAATCAGATCAGAATATGCAGTTCATGGATACGTTTGATCCGTCATAATGGTATATCGACAATTATACGAATATGCCCAAAACCTCTGAGCATCGTCTGACCCTCAGGTTGCTGGCCGAGCAGGAGCTCAATTCCGTGCTGTCCCTGCGCGGTGGCCTGAGCGCCTTTTACGGTTTGGCCAAAAGAGATTACTCCTATTATGCAATGAGTGACTCAGATATGTATTGGCCGGTAGACGTTTCTGCTGATGGGGCGCACTATGGCGTGAATGCGTCACTCGGTGCGAGCATCAAAGCGGGCGCTGTTGTCTTGGAGCCTTTTATCAACGCCGGCTACGCAAAATTAAAAACCGACGGTGACGGGGTCACATGGTTCGTACCGACCTATGTCGAGGCCAATAAAACGAACTGGCTGGCAGGCGGGGGCTTGTCGGTGAAGTTCTGAAACAAGACGACATGAGTCTGTGAAAGGGCGGGTGGTTTTACCCCGCCCTTTTTTTCCGTCCGGCCAAAGCCCCTATGCAAAGGTTGATATTTATCTTCATTTTTACAGGTGTTTAGTGTAAAAGAACTTAGGTAAACGGACAAGCGATGAGCTTATTTGCAGGTCATTACCGGAATTTTAAATCGGCGACGTCGTATTTTAAGGAGGAGTAATTATGCAAAAAAGAGTTGGTTTTATTGCGGTTGTGTCTGTGCTGGCGGTTTTGCTGGCCCTGCCTTCCTGGGGATGGCAGGGGCGGATGGCTGGTATGGGTGATGCAGCGGGACTCGTCGCCGACGAGTCGGATTTCCTTATTCATCCGGCGGCCATCGCAACTGGTAAGGGGTTCAATGCCTACGGGCACTACCGTCTCACATATGAAAAGACGAAAAACTGGGAGTATAGCGCGAGCGTTCCGGCGATGGATGTTATTTATCCTTTTACGGCCGACGGCCGTTTGTGGAAGCACGAGGGACAGCTCGGAGCGGCGCTGGGGCTGGGGCCGGGCAGACTGGGAGTTTTTTTCGATTATACTACAGCAAACGGCAAATACACCGGCACCGAGGTGTATGAAGGGTTTTCCGGTCCCGGATATGAAAACTTTGAGCTGGAAAACAAGCTGGACAACTTTGCACTCAAGGCCATCTACGGTCTGCCGGTCGGCCCGGTTAATGTTGGTGCGGAGCTAGGGTTTGCCTATGTGAAAGAAGAGCAGAAGAACCTCATGCCGACTGAAATGCTGATAAACTTTCCCTGGGGAGCAGAAGACAAGCCTGTGTTAAATCTTCTGCCTTACATGATCCCCTTTGATTCAAAATACTGGGAGGCAAATGCAAAGGTATCCGCGGCGGGCAAGACGGGGCCGGTATCTTATATGTTTACACTGCGCGGCGGCCTTCCTTTTGCAGCGGACAACGAATATGTATATTCAGATTTAGAAGACCCGGAAAGTTTCTGGGCGGAAGGCAAGGTAAAAGGATTCAATGTGGCCGGTGATCTGTGGATGAGATATGCCGTGTCGGACAATATTTCACTGCCTTTTGTTGTAAGTGCGGGTTTTAAAAAAATTACACGTGACGGGTCTGGTTTCTTTGACGGTGGCTTCCCAATAGAATACGAACATGAGGCAAAAGATATCTTTGTGACAGTAGGCGGCGGAGCGGAAATGACCCCCACCTCCGGCACCAGACTTGCGGCGGGGCTCTACTATAATTATTTGAAATCAGAGCAGAATGCTCAGTTCATTGAGCCTGGCGATCCGTCATGGTATTTCGATAACTACACGGACATGCCCAAAACCTCGGAGCACCGTCTAACCCTCAGGTTGCTGGCCGAGCAGGAGCTCAATTCCGTGCTGTCCCTGCGCGGCGGCCTGAGCGCCTTTTACGGTTTGGCCAAAAGAAATTACTCCTATATCGCAGACGGTTACTTCTGGATCACACCATCCCCTGTGTCGGTTTCCGCAGACGGGGCGCACTATGGCGTGAATGCGTCACTCGGTGCGAGCATCAAAGCGGGCGCTGTTGTTTTAGAGCCTTTTATCAATGCAGGTTACGCAAAATTTAAAACCGACGGCGACGGCTTCACAGAGTCCATGCCGACCTATGTCGAGGTCAATAAAACGAACTGGCTGGCAGGCGGGGGGTTGTCGGTGAAGTTCTGAAGCTAGACGACATGAGTCTGTGAAAGGGCGGGTGGTTTTACCCCGCCCTTTTTTTGTGGCAGCAGGCGGGCGAAAGGAGAAAGGAGAAAGGACAAAGGCTAAAGGCTAAAGGATGCTTCGACAAGCCGAGCGACCGGAGGGTTAGAAGTTTAGAGGGTTAGAAGATTAGAAGATTAGATGATTTGAGGGTTGGAAGATAAAGGACAGAGGCTAAAGGACAAAGGCTAAAGGCGAAAGGATAAAGGCTAAAGAATAAAGCTCGCGATCGTGCCCATGGCGGGAAAAGAAGCCGTCCGGTCAGATTGCCACGCAGCGGAAGCCCAGAATGTTGGAAGAGGCGTCTTTTTCTACATAGTGGCGGTCGGTAAGGCTGATCTCACCGCGGGCGATCCAGCTTGCGCCCTTGGTGATGCACATCTCCGTGGTTTGCCTGTCGCCCGGCATATCGCCCGTCCACTCCAGGACATTTCCCAGCGCGTCGGCCACACCTGCCTGATTGGCAAATTTAATGTAGCGGTCCACCGGGGTTGTATCTCCGTGCAGACTGGCCTCTGTGTTACAGGCATTTTCCAGCCATTCATTCCCCCAGGGGAAAATATGACCGAGGGCGGAGCGTGCCGCCGCCTCCCATTCGATTTCTGTGGGAAGCCTTTTTCCCGTCCATGAGGCAAAGGCGCGGGCATCCTCCAGACTTACATGGACGACCGGATGTGTTCTTTTCAGATGCAGAGAGCTTTCCGGCCCCAGCGGTCTGTGCCAGCAGGCACCTGTCACCCTCCGGCTGTAGGCGCTTTTATGCAGTGAAAAACGCTCCAGACCCGTGACCGGGTCCCGGCTGTGCTGCATACGCGGATAATAGACGATACTGTAACCGTAGCGCTCCGCGGTAGTGATGTAGCCTGTCTGCTCGACAAATATTTCAAAAATGGCATTGGTGACCGGGAACTTGCCGATGTAGAAATCCGGCAGCGTGGCGATCTGTTCGGGAAGCTCGCTTTTGGCAAGATGCGCCCCTCCCACCAGATAATTGCCCCCTTTGATGAGGACGTGGGCATTGTAGAACTTGTCGCGCAGACTCAAATAGCGATTGAATTCCTCCGCCAGGAAATGAGCCTTCTGGCGTATTTCCTCCTCTGAGTACACGCTGCCCGACAAATCCGGCCCCAGAGCGGCAAGCGCCGCTGCGTCCTCGGCCAACCGTGTCAGTAATTGCGCTTTTTCCCTGAGGTCGGCATCGATAAAGGAACTGGAAGGTGTCACAAGAGGCTCCGTGTCCGCCTCGTCGGTAAGATCCGGCTGTTCCTCAATGGTCAGGTCGTCGTCCGCAATCTCTTCACCGGTCGAGTCTTCCTCGGCATCTGATGAGGTCAGCAAAGTATCATCCGCGAGGACTTCCCCGTCTTCGCCTGTCTCCTGATCAGGCGATAGTTCGGACTCGTCGGCAACGACGTCTTCGTCGGTGAGCAAAACGACTTCTTCAAATTCCTGTTCACCTGACGAGGCAAATTCGTCTTCTTGCCGATCCCCGGAGACTGACTCAGTCTCATCTGCCGGTATGACGATTTCTTCGACGAATTCTTCCGCGGCGGCGGCTTCCTCATCTGTTGGCATCTCCTCAATACCCGGTCGAGCTTCGGCTTTTGCCTCCCCTTCGGCCTCGCGTGTTTCAACAATCTCCCCTTCAGGGAGGTCATCCTCTGCCGCAAGGCCTGATTCAGATTCGCCTTCGGAAACGAGAACTTCTTCGATTATTTCTTCCGCATCGGCTCCCGGTTCATCAAAGGGAGCTTCATCAATACCAGGCCCATCCTCGCCCTGTTCATCGCCGGCAGCCCCTAGTGTTTCAACAATCTCCCCTTCAGAAAGGTTATCCTCTGCCGCAAGGCCTGATTCAGATTCGTCTTCGGAAACGAGAACTTCTTCGATTATTTCTTCCGCGGCGGCGCCCGGCTCATCTGTTGGCATCCCCTCAATACCCGGTCGAGCGTCAGCTATTGCATCTCCTTCGTCCTCGATTGTTTCAACAATCTCCCCTTCAGAAAAGTTATCCTCTGCCGCAAGGCCTGATTCAGGTGCTTCTTCGTGGATGATTATTTCTTCGCGTATTTCCCCCGCATCGGCGACACCTAACTCATCTTGGGAAACCTCCGCGGCTTCAGCCTGATCCTCACGGGCGAGGGCATCCAGATTTTCACTGAGCTTCCCCATCATTTCTTTGATGGCAGAGATCTGATTATCATCAAGGCCCGTGCCACCACCCTCAAGAATCTCGCCCACCAGATCCTCCACAGCGGCCATGATCCTGCCGATTTTGTCGCCGGCGCCAAGCTCCGTATCTGCCACGATATCCGAGACAGCCCAGGCGAGCTTTTGTGCCGCCCCTGTGGCGGAAGATTCCGGCTGGCCGTCCCCGTGGCTTTCCCCAGGAACCATCCGGCGGAAAATTTCTTTGAGCTCAGCGGTCTGCTCGGCGGAAAGCCCGCTTTCCGGATTGTCGATGGCCTCGGCAAGCATCTGCTCGAAGGCGTTCATTATTTTCGCTATTTTTTCGTGCTCGTCTGTTTGAGTGTCAGCCAGCGCCTGTTTGATCTCGGCAAACGCCCGCTGCAATGAAATGCTGAGCTCCTTTTGCTGTGTACTTTCCAACTCATGCGCGAGTCCGGTGAGGCCCTTATCTATTAGGGAAAGCTCGTCATAAATACCGCCGGGTCTGGTTTGGCCTTCGTCCTGATGGCCGAAACCATCGACTTCAGTTCCCGAGAGTGACCCGCCTTCGCCTGCGGAGCCTTGTGCGCCGCGAATGATGTCTTCCAGAGGTATGCCCAGCCTGCCGGTGATTTCACCAAGAGTGCTTTTAATCCGTTCGATTTCCTCCTGTGCATTTAGGGCGTCGGTACCGGATATTGCATGGGAAAGAAGATCGTTTAGCGCGGCGAGGATGTCGCCTATCTTGCTTTGGGTATCGATGCCTTTTTCCCTGAAGACCTCCATAATGCCGGACAGTGCTTTATCTTTGGCCTCATCGGAGATGGTGAAGATATTGGCGGGGCCGATGATCAGCCCCTGCGGGTTTTCTCCTTCCGCGTAGAGTTTTTTCAGATCCGCATTGACGCTTGATTTCAGGCTGCTGAAATTTTTTCGCTTCGCTTTGAGCTGGGCGGGGTCATCGCCCGTCTCCCAGATGGTCTTGATCAGCTCTTCTGTGTCGATGGCTTCAAGAGTTTCTACGTCCGCTTCGCCGCCGTAGCAGGAGCGTATTGCCTGCAGCAACCTTGCTTTTTGGGTTGTTTGGCTTTTGTAGCGAAGATTTTCAATCGCCTCGTCTATGTCCTGAAGCTTGATGACGATGGGCAAAGTTTGGACTCCTCACACTTAAGATGACACTTATATCGCAAAAAAGCGCAATTTCTTGAGCTTGGTCCTGCCTTTCCGGGCAATGATGCTTGCAGAATAATCAAAAAAATATTAAAAAAACAGTAATATTTTCGATAATGCAGCCGATATACGCGGAGGATGACGAAAATACAAAGAGAACACCGGCGGGACCAAAAATGCGTGATGAACTGAAACAGCAATTTGAGCAGATATTTGTAAGGCACTATGAGCGACTGGCCAACGCCACTCAGTCGGTCGGCGGACTTCCCCTGACACTGGAAAACATCGTCTGCTTTATACTTTTCGGCGGACGGGAGCTCGACATTGAAGACGTCTACGGTGACGTCAGCGAGCGCTACAATATGGAAACTTTCATGGCTGATGCCCGGGAGGCGGGTGTGGAAACGGAAGAACATCTGAAAAATGCCGTCTCCGGGATGTTGGAGAAGAAGTTTCTTCACCTCCAGCCGGACAATCATTTCTACGCCTATCAGGCAACGCGTGAAACGGCGCGGCTGTTCAACCGTGTTTATCCCAAAATGCAGGGTATAAACATGCTGGCCTATATCGGCCAGACTTTGCAGGAAGTGGAAAGCGGCCGTGTTGATGAGGAGTCCGCCCTTTCGCGTTTCGATCAGACACTGCAAAAACAGGGCGTGCCTCTGCCTAAACCGAAAATTCCCGTGATCAAACCGACGCCTGCTCCACAAAAAGCAGAAGAGTCCAAGCCGGCCAGCCCCAGAATCATCCGCGACTATGTCGTGACCAGTTCTGTCAAAGCAAAGGCTGAAAAAGAAACGATGCCTCAAGAGGCGCCGGCCGCAGAAACCGGGCCGGCGTCGCCCCTGCCGGACGAAGTCGAGTCACTTCCTGCCGGGGAGCGTCAGCGTCACGGAGAGATTCCTGAACCGCCTCCCACAGCGGGAGAGACGGTGTTGAAGGATGAAACAGCCACGCAGGCGGAAGACGAAAAAGAGGCAAGGCGGGACGAAGAGGATTTGAAGTCGCCCCAGGTTCCTGTAGTGCCGGCCGACGATGAGGAAATAGCGGCCAGAATCGCGGCGTTTGAAAAAGAACTCGCACTTGTTTGTCCCCTGTGTAAAACCAGTGCGCTCAAAGAGCAGACAACAGCGGCGGGAAAGATATTTTACACCTGCACCTCGAGTCAGTGTAATTTCATCAGCTGGGGGCGTCCTCATCAGATTCCGTGCCCCAGGTGTAAAAATTCATTTATGGTGGAAGTATCCGATGCCGAAGGACAGGTGTTTCTGAAATGCCCGCGGGCGACCTGCCAGCATCGTCAGCCGCTGGTGGCCGCACCCGCCGCACCGGCCACCGTCAGAAAAGTTGTGCGCAAAAGACTGGTTCGCCGCAAAGCCTGATTTGGGCATTCATCCCCATAGCCTGTTGCAACAAAAACGCAGCCGAACATGGGATCAGGATACATGCACAAAAAACTCCTGCCGCGGCCAGAATCCTATTGCAAGGAGATGCTTTAATCGCTATGACAAACTCCATGCGCCGGATATTCCATTTCATTATTATTCTCATGACCATGTTTGTTCTTCTGGCCTGCAGCCAGTCGCAGCAGGAAGACAACTCTTCCGTGCAGGTGGACAAGCCGCCCGCCGACGGTGATATCCTGGTGCGCGGCGACATCGGTGATGCGAGCAATCTGATACCGCTGCTTGCCTCTGATTCCGCATCTCATTCCATTGCGGGCATGATTTATAACGGCCTGGTCAAGTACGACAAAAACATGAACATCACAGGCGATCTGGCTGAATCATGGGATGTTTCACAAAACGGGCTGGTCATCACCTTTCATTTGCGCCGCGGTGTCAAATGGCATGATGGCTCTGACTTTACCTCCGCAGATGTCCTGTACACCTATCAGGTGACGGTAGATCCCAAAACCCCGACTGCCTATGCGGGCGATTTCATGCTGGTTAAAAAGGCCGAGGCGCCGGATGCCTACACCTTCCGTGTAACTTACGACAAACCCTTTGCACCGGCACTGATCAGCTGGTCGTCCGCGATACTGCCGCGGCATCTACTGGAAGGAAAAGACATCACCCAAAGTCCCCTTTCACGCCATCCGGTCGGCACCGGCCCATATAAATTCAAGGAGTGGGTGGCGGGGCAGAAAATTGTACTGGTGGCCAATGAAGAGTATTTCGGCGGCCGGCCCCGGATTGACGGCCGGATCACCCGCATCATTCCCGATACGGCCACCATGTTTCTGGAGTTGCGCGCCAAGAAGCTCGACATGATGGGCCTTACGCCTCTGCAGTACACACGCCAGACGGACAACAATCTGTTTAAAAACAATTTCAACAAATACCGCTATCTGGCCTTTGCCTACACTTACCTTGGCTATAACCTTAAAAACCCGCTTTTTGCGGACAGGCGAGTACGGCAGGCCATTTCCTACGCCATCAACAAAGAGGAAATTATCAGCGGTGTGCTGCTGGGTCTGGGTAAACCGGCAACCGGTCCCTACAAGCACGGCACCTGGGCCTACAACGACAAGGTGAAAATCTACAACTATGATCCGCGGCGGGCGCGCGAACTCCTTGAGCAGGCGGGCTGGAAAGATACCGATGGCGACGGCATTGTGGAAAAAAACGGCCGGCCGTTTGAGTTTGAAATCCTCACCAATCAGGGAAATGAAACAAGGCAGAAATGCGCCGAAATAATCCAGCGTCAGTTAAAAGAGGTGGGGATTGCCGTGAAAATCCGCATTGTCGAATGGTCCGCGTTTATCACTCACTTCATCAACAAGCGAAACTTCGATGCGGTCATCCTCGGCTGGACCATCCCGCTTGATCCGGATGCCTATGATGTGTGGTATTCCGGCAAAACCGCGCCGGAGGAGCTAAATTTCATTTCCTACAACAATCCCGAAGCGGATGAGATGCTCGAAAAGGGGCGCAGCACTTTTGATCAGGCGGCGCGCAAAAAATACTACGACCGTTTTCAGGAAATCCTGGCCGAGGACCAGCCCTACACTTTTTTGTATGTACCTGATGAGCTGATCATCATCAATAACCGCTTCCGTAACATCGAACCGGCGCCCATCGGCATCGGCCACAACTTCGATAAGTGGTATGTCCCGAAAGACGAGCAAAAATACACCATGACCAGATGAAATTCCCCCTCGCCAGATGACCGCCCGAAAACGACCACTATGGAAGACGATTAACATTCCCGCCTGAAGGTCTCAGCCCGAAGTCAGTGGCCGCCTGCAATAGACGGCCACTGATGGCCAGAGACTTAAAAAACTGCTTGACAATAGAACACACGTTCCATACAAGGAAAGACATGAAAAAGGTGCGCAACACAAAAACACTGGGGCAAAGCCTTGCCGACTTTTACCGTAGGCACAGGCGCATGCCGTCTTATGCCGAGATGATGGAACTGTTCGGCGTCCGCTCCAAAAGCGTCGTTTCCTATTGGATAGACAAACTCATCGAAGGCGGGATTCTGGAGAAGGACGAGCGGGGCTACCTGAGGCTTACGTCTTTGTCTTCGGGAATTCCGCTGGTCGGCACTGTTGCAGCAGGGCTGCCGGTGGCGGCCGAAGAAAGCGCCCGCGATATGGTCTCGATGGATGAATATCTTGTGGAAAAGCCGGAGTCCTCTTTTCTGCTTCGTGTCACGGGCGATTCCATGTCGCAGGCGGGCATTATGGAAGGAGACCTTGTTGTGGTCGATCAAAGCCGCGATCCCCAAAACGGTGACATTGTTCTGGCCGAGGTGGACGGCCAGTGGACGATGAAATACTTTCGCCGCCGGGCCGACAAGGTAAGTCTGGAAGCGGCCAACCCCGCCTACCGCTCCATTCACCCGTCCCACGAGCTCAAAATCGGCGGCGTAGTCATCGCCTCCGTCAGAAAATATAAGGTGTAACTCCGTGCGGAGTAACTCTCTCATTTCAGTGGGGACACTCCCGTCACCCAAATCACGATACAGCCGCGCAGGCGGCTTTCAATGACGGGCATACGGCGGTTACTTTTTGATTTTGTATCCTGATCCGGTTTTTCGTTAAATTTTTTCTTCGGTAGAAGCCCAGCGCTATGTGTTCCGGAAGAAGAGTGAGTTGCCAGGTGGGTATAGGCGACCTTGGCGCGTTTTGAGGTTCGCAATCCGGCCTTTCAATCCGCCTGCAACATTTACGCTCAGCCCACGTGAAAGCTATTGTCATAATTGACATAGTTATACCGGTCGCTTATAGTTCCTGAAGAGAAGAATAATCACAAAGGAGGTTTTTATGGAACAGACGCAGAGTTTGCTCCCCCTGACACCGGAGCGAATCGCGTACCTATACCCCAAGCTATTTTCTGAAAAAAGATTCGACGAGTGGCTTGAGCTTTTCGATGGAAGGGCCATACTCGTAAAGGCGGAAAAAGGCAGACCGGTCTCATGTATGAACATTATGGACGTCATGGACGAGCAGCGCGAGTATGCCGCTGAAAATGCCACCTTTTTGGAGACTTGGCACAAACTGGAAATAAGGATATATGGCAGCGTCGCCATTCTTTCGGCCGATTATGTACTGACGACCGACCATGAGATTCGTAAGGGCGTGGACATTCTGACCCTGTGCAGCGATGAACGTGGCTGGCTGATTTACAATCTTACTTACGAACAAAAGGAATTAATAACGCTTTGATCAATATTTTTATTTCAGCCTTTCATACCTATACTGTTACCCCTTTTTTACGCATATGGGAACACGAGGCGGCCCGATTCATCCGTCTTGTGCCTTATGAAAAAATCCACCGCCTTAGGAAAATACATGCCGGACTGTTTATCTTTTCGGATATCGACCGATTGACCGCTACTCAACGTGAAATGGCTCTGCGGCTTTGCGACGATATTGCCCGGCAATTTGGTGAAAAGGCCATTTATAACCATCCCGCACAAGTCCTTACCCGCTATCAGCTCTTGACTCTCCTTTGGGAAAAAGGGATAAATGAGTACCGCGTCTTTCGTATAAATTACAGATACGACAAGGTACGATACCCGGTGTTCATAAGACGAACAGATGACCATTCCGGATCGTTGACGCCGCTTATCGGTGATGAGGAATCCTTCGGCAAAGAGTTGCACCGGCTCCAGGAGGAAGGTGCGGATTTGTCTGAGTTGATGGTCGCAGAATTTTGTGATACCCGCGCCGGGGACGACTTGTTTTACAAATATGCGGCATTCCGGATAGGTGAGGCAATTGTTCCCGCTCACATAATCCACTCCCGCGATTGGGTTACAAAGGACATGCCTCCTGAGGAGCTGCGTGATGAGGAAAAATATTATCTGGAAAACAATCCGCACCGCGAGGAACTGATGAACATTTTCCGTATGGCGAACATCGGGTATGGCCGAATCGATTACGGCCTTAAAGACGGGAAAATCCAGGTATGGGAAATAAACACCAATCCGGTGCTTATTCAGGGGCGTGATAAATACGCACACGGGAAGCTTCCCCTCAAACAAAAGCTGGCAGACGACCTGTCCTCAGCATTTATTTCCGGGCACATGACTATCCAGCAGGATCAAGGTAAAAAAAAATCAATAAATGTAAACCTGTCCGCCCCGGGTTTCAGAAATCTCCTCCGGGAAATCAGACGCTTCTGTGCGCCCATTGATCTTTGATCAGGACAGGCTGGCTGTGCGCCGTCCGCCAGACTGTAAAAGACAATCTCATCAGGCGATGATGTCGTCTGTCTCCGGTGACGGGTCGCAGATGGTCAGGATTTTGTCCACATTGAAGGTGCGCTTTGACTTGCGCGCCGAACACAGGGCGACCAGGCCCAGGAACGGATGGCCGTTGTATTGCATTTCGCCCATCGTAATAGGCCTGACCACGCGGCGTGATTTTTCGTCTTTGGCCTTGAGGTAACAAATTTCAATATCCCTGTTTTCGGTGATCGCCTCACGGAGCATTTTGATTTTTTCCTCCCTGCTCAAGCTGCGGGCGGCCTGCGCATATTGCAGGCCGGTGAGAAATTTAACGACCTGCCAATCCATCATAATGTGGCTTTTTTTCAGCGGCTGCTTCAAAACGATGCCGCCCAGCGTCGTGCAGCGTGAAAGCGCGACATACATCTGGCCGTGGGCGAAAGTCCCCCTGCCGACATCGATCAGCACATTTTCAAAGGTTTTCCCCTGGCTCTTGTGGATGGTCACCGCAAAGGCCAGCCTCACCGGGTACTGGCGGAAAGAGCCGACCTCTTCGGAGCGGATCTCGTCTTTATTGAGGAAGTAGCGATAGATCTTCCATGTATAGGGGAGGATGTGCGCTCTTTCGCCGTTGTCCAGATCGGCCACAATTGCATCTTCCCCGTTGCCGGTGGTTTCGAATTTCCGTATTTTGCCGATCGTACCGTTAATCCAGCCGCCGGCCTGGTCATTGTTGAGAAGCATGATCTGCGCACCCTTTTTCAACTTCAACTCCAGGGCCGTCGGCAAAGCTTCGTTACCGAAATCTCCCTCGATTGCGCCGGTGGCCTTCCAGACGCGCCCCGGCAGTTGGGCCAGCCGCCGCTCATTTACGTCATCGGCCAGTCGGTTGGTCGAGGTAAGCCGGATATAGAACTTCCCTTCCGGCTCCTCAAAATCAGGGTCGCAGCGCGTATTGAAGAGGGCCAGATCATCTTCGGTCGCGGAGCGGTTGCGTACGCTGTTGAGCAGACGGACGAATTCGTCATCTTTTTGCCGGTAGACCTTTTCCAGCTCGACGTACTCCATATTGAGTTTGTCAAAACATTTCGCTCCGAAAAAATAAGGTGCGGCGTAGTGGGTTTTAAAAATGTCGCGCTCGGCGGAGGCAACCACCGGCGGCAACTGGTACAGATCTCCGATAAAGATCATCTGGACGCCGCCGCAGGGCTTTGTCTCGTCCGGGCCGTTGAAACGCAGGAATTTGTCGATGCAGTCCAACAGGTCCGCGCGCACCATGGATATTTCATCGATCACGATAGTGTCGAGTTTTTTGTATATCGTGGGCACGGAGCTTGGTGTTTTCTTTTTTCTTTTGATGGCGGCAGGCGTCACATTGGGCTTGAAGCGGAAAAAAGAGTGTATGGTCTGACCTTCGACATTCACGGCAGCAACGCCCGTCGGTGCCAGCACCACCGTGTTTTTTTTCGTGTGATCCCGGAAATAGGATAGCAATGTTGATTTCCCCGTACCGGCTCGCCCCGTGACCAAAAGATTGGTGGAGGTTTTCTCCATCAATTCCCACGCGCGGCGGAACCCTTCATTAAAGTCAAGAACCTGGGTTTTGGAGTTTTGTTTCATGCGCGGTGTCCTTCGGGATTTTTGGGTAAATAATCACAGTTTGTCCCCCTATTCAATGAAGAAATTCACCCCGCCGGGGCTGTAGTTTAGTGATGACAGCCTGAGAAAAAAGTTGCAAAACAGAGGTAAGGTTAACGCACAAGTCGGTCAGTCGCGGATTTGGCATGGCAATCTGACACTCAAGTATGCTACAAATATTTACCAGAAAGTCGGTAGCCTATGAAAGAGTATCAGGTCATCATTATCGGATCCGGCCCGGCCGGTCTCTTTGCCGCTCGGGAGCTCGAACGCCTCGGTGTGGAGGGAATTGCCGTTATCGACCGGCACCCATATCCGGCAGGCGGCCTCCTCAATGACGGAAAACTTAATTTTGACTGCCGTGTGGGCATTGACCCGGCGGAGCTTAAGCTCAGCCTGGAGGCAGCCGGCCGTCTGATGGCGGAGATAAGAGAGGTCTTCATTGGTTTTCCCGGTTGCCGCCAGGTCACTTTCACCGACCGCCACGAAAAAATCGAGGAGCTCGACAGTGTTGCCCGCGAACACGAGGCGGAATTTGTCGCGCCGGAGCAATGGCATTGGGGTACGGACAACGGCCGGGCGGTGGTGGATTATCTGCGCGGCGGACTGACAAAGACAAAATTACTGCTGGGGACGGAAGTTGTATCCCTTGCCGCACGCGATGACCGAACCTGGAGCGTTTCGTGCCTCCGGGACAAACAAACACTTGACCTTGCCGCCCGTGTGGTGCTGGCTGCGCCGGGCCGCAGCGGCGCCTACTGGTTTCGTGATGTCGCCGGAGCCATCGGTGTAACCCATAACTTCGGACCCATCGACGTCGGCATCCGTATTGAATTGAACCGGAAATTCTATGACGAAGTGACGGACATTGTCTATGACCCGAAGTTCATTTTCCGTACGGCGCGCCACGGCGACCGGGTGCGCACCTTTTGCACCAATCCGGGCGGCCGCGTGCGCACGGAAGACTACAACAGCTTCAAGCTGGTTAACGGTGATGCGCTGGCCGGAAAGAAAACAGACAACACGAATTTCGCGCTCCTGAACACCATCGCCCTGACCGAACCTTTTTCCGATACCACGGAATTCGGCCAGATGATCGCCAAACAGTTTTTCCTGCTTGGAGGCGGCAGACCCATTGTCCAGCGGGTGGGGGATTTCCGGGAAGGGCGCAGAAGCTCTACGGCAACTTTCATGAGCAAGACCCGCCATTTCGGCATGTGCCGGGCCACCTGCCGCGCCACACCGGGAGACATAGCGCTGGGCATGCCCGCACGTATCATCGACAACCTGTGGGAGTCGCTAAAGAAAATGGATAAGATCGTACCCGGCATCCTGCACCCATCCACGCTGCTTTATGCGCCGGAAATTAAATTTTTCGACACCCATTTCCCGGCCGATGAGCATCTGGAGACGAATGTGCCGCGTATTTTCGTGGCGGGCGACGGCACAGGCAAAAGCCGCGGCATTGTCGGCGCGGGCATCTCCGGCCTTATCGCCGCACGCGGTATCGCCAAAAAATATTTTTCCTGAACATGGTGGTGAGTTGTGCGAGGATGGAGGCGCCGCTGATGCAGGTGCTAATCTCCAAAAGCTTTGAAAAACTAATCTTATTCGTCATGCCCGCGCGAAATCGGGGGGCCGGCATCCAGAAAGCTTTGAAATAACTGGATTCCCGCCTGTTTCGACAGGCCGAGCAACCAGCGGGAATGACAATATTGTTGTTTTTATGTGGTTATGTAAACGTCTCTCTCCGGCACAGGCAAGTGTTCACGGGACAAAAAAAGCAGGCCTTTCGGCCCGCTCTGTTTTTCCATACTTCAGCCTTTTTATTTTTTCTCCAACGCCAGCCGCGCCTCTTCCTTGGATTGAAAAATATGCGGGGCGAGATTGCGCTTCTTCAGCTCGTCGCCCAGTTTCATTCTCAAAAAAGCGCTGGTGGTGTAGCGCGTCACGTCACTGTAATATTCAGAGACGACAAACTGAACCATTTTAATGTATTCGTCCTCCAGCTCGGGCACGATGGAAAAGTTGTCGTAGTTGACGATCGTCTTCACGCGCCTGCCCAGCGGCCGGCAGATCTCCGAGACGCGTGTACGAATCGTGTCGATATCGTTTTTCGTTTTGACGGCCAGTCCCTCGAAATTCACATAGAAAATATTGGTGGCCGGGTCATAGCTCAGGCGCTCTTCGATGGGGATGCTCAAAAGATCGTCTTTCAGACCCATCGGAACCGGCTTGAAAATCCTCTCGTCCATCAACTGCGGGTTTTTAACTATCGGTTGAAAATCCATCTGCCCCAGAATGTCTTTTTCCAGGTCGATGCCCGGAGCGATCTCGATGAGCTCCACCCCTTCCGGCCTGAGCTGAAAGACACACCTTTCCGTGACGTAATAGATAAGTTGATTGCCCCGGCGGGCCGTTTCGCCGCTGAAGGTGATCTGTTCAACAGCCTTGATTATTTTTTTCACCGACCCTTCACGGACGATATGGAGCCGGGCGTCCTGTATTCCGACCTCCAGACCTCCGGAGGTGAATGTGCCGGCAAAAACGATTTTTTTTGCGTTTTGCGAAATATCGATAAAACCGCCACAACCGGCCAGTTTGGTGCCGAAGCGGCTGACATTGACGTTGCCCCGGGCATCCATCTGCGCCAGCCCCAGGCAGGCCAGGTCGAGCCCCCCTCCGTCGTAGAAATCAAACTGCTGGTGCATGCTGATGAGGCAGTCCATGTTGGTGGCCGTGCCGAAGTTGATGCCTCCCGACGGGATGCCGCCGATTGTGCCTGCTTCCGCCGTCAGCGTGAGATAGTCGAAGATGCCCTCTTCATTGGCTACACCGGCCAGCCCTTCCGGCACGCCGATGCCCAGATTGACCACCATGTTGGGGCGGAGCTCAAAAGCGGCGCGCCGCGCGATGATTTTGCGCTCATCCATCGGCAACGGCTCCACACTGGCGGACGGAATTTTGAGCTCACCGCTGAAGGCCGGGTTATAGGGAGTGCCGAACGTCTGCCAGTGATTTTCCGGCTTGGCCACGACGACGCAGTCCACCAGGATGCCGGGGATCTTCACCTGCCGGGGATTGAGAGCGTGGCGGTCGGCGATTCTTTCCACCTGAACGATTACAAAACCGCCCGAGTTTTTCGCCGCCATCGCCAGCGGCAGTACCTCCAGTACCAGCGGCTCTTTTTCCATCGTGATATTGCCGTCCATATCCGCCGTCGTGCCCCTGAGGAACGCCACATTGATCGGTGTGGTTTTGTAGGCCAGATATTCCCGGCCGTCAAAAGTGATGAGCTCAACCATGTCTTCCGTTGTTGCGGCATTGACCTTGCCGCCGCCGAGACGCGGGTCTACATAGGTTCCCAGGCCGACCGCGGAAATAGTGCGTGGATGGTGTTTGGCGACATCACGGTACATGTGCGTGATCACACCCTGCGGAAAATTATAGCATTCGATTTTTCCCGCCAGTGCCAGTTTCTGCAGGCCAGGCGCCAGCCCCAGGTGTCCGGCAATCACCCGCCTGATGAGGCCGTCATGGGCGAGCCTGGTCATGCCTTTTTCCCGGCTGTCACCGATGCCGGCGGCGAAAATCAAAGTCAGATTTTTCGGCTCGCCTGTTTTCAGGAACCTCTGCTCCAGCCCCTCGAGAAGCTCTTCGGGCGAGTAGCCCACGAAACCGTCGATGGCCAGCGTATCGCCATCACGGATGACCCGGATGGCGTCGTCCAGAGAGACGATCTTGCCGCGCTTCATGCCGGCGCGGATGTCGGCGATAACAGGACTGACAATATGTTTTTCACTCATAGATGGCCTCCGCGGTGGGTATCAGGCGGTCATGGTGCCGCCGTCCACATAAATGGTGATGCCGGTGATGTACGAGGCGGCCTCCGAGGCCAGAAACAGCACGGCGCCGACAATATCTTCCGGTTCGGCGATTTTGCCCTTGGGAATGAGCTTGGAGATGACCTGCTCGAGCTCCGGACTTGACCAGATGGGCTTGCTGAAATCGGTACGCGTAAAACCGGGGGCGACCGCGTTGACGTTTATTCCCAGCTGCGCCCACTCCTTGGCCATGGAACGGGTCAGATGTTTGAGTGCGGCCTTGCTCGCTCCGTAGGCGGACATCCCGGCTTCGGCCTTGTCCGCTCCCACCGTGGTGATATTGATTATTCTTCCGCCCTTTTGCTCGATCATCTTTGGGACGACCATGCGGCTCAGCAGCCAGACCGCCTTGACGTTGGTGTGAAATATTTTATCCCAGCCGTCCTCGCGTAAATCCAGAAGCCCCCTTAAGTAGCTGCGCGCGGCATTGTTGACGAGGATGTCAATGCGGCCAAACTCGGAGATTGCCGCTCCGACCAGATTTTCGAGCTGCTCATTAATCATGATATCCGTCACTACGGAAAGGGCCCTGCCACCTTGTTTGCGGATTTCCTCCGCGACGGCGTCGATTTCCGCTTTTGTCCGGCTGCACACAACCACATTGGCACCGGCTTTAGCCAGCCCCAGAGCGATCACCCGGCCGATACCTTTACCCCCGCCGGTCACAATGGCTGTTTTGCCTGATAAATTAAAATTGATACCCATAACCTTTCCCTCCTTTTCGGTAAAAACTGTAACTGATATTTTCAATGCGCACGGATTCTTTTATAAGCTTTTAAAAAAAGCTTTGCAAGCGGCGAAACGGGGAATGGAAGATGGTGGATAGCTTGTGGCTGAGGCTAAAGGCTAAAGGCCAAAGGCCAAAGGCTAAAGGATAAAGGCTAAAGGATGGTTCGACAGGCTCACCACGAACGGGTATTAAAAGCTCACCACGAACGGGCAGTAAAAGCTCAGCATGAACGGCAATAAGAGCTCACCACGAACGGGTATTAGAGCGCGAAGCGCACCCTTCGTGTCCCACGCCGGAGACTGTGTCGCAATCATCAAAAGCCGTCAACATCGTCATACCGGCGAAGGCCTGCCCGCGCGAAATCGGGGGGCCGGTATCCAGTAAATAATGAGCAAATAGCTCATGGCTTGTAGTCAGAAGAGGATTAGAGGATTAGCTCATAGCTCGTGGCTGGCAGCTTGTCGTTGGTTAACTCTGTTTTCTTACCCGGATACTTGTTTATGATAAGTTTGTTGAAGGCAGGCAGAGGTCTGTTTTTGCATTGACACACAAATAGAGCTTTCTTATAATCCAGAATCTGATGTAGCAGTATTTCTCTCCCTATGAGCACCGGTTGTTTTTACTGCAGGAGTTGCACATGGGTATCGTCAGGCGGGTGTTAAAAATTTTACCCGGGAGAAAACTCGGGAAGATCAAAGACCTTGATGGCTGGCGGAAATACTATATCCGGCTGATGTTTCTCCTGGGTATGGCCGCATTTCCCGTCGGTTTTGCCTTTGCCATTCCAGTGTATATAGCCGAGCACACCTATATGCTGATCGTATTCGGCGCTGCGGCTGCGCTGGCCATCACGATGGCTCTTTTTTTCATACGCCGCATCCCGCCTATAAAAACATTCTTCCTGGTGATTTACGGGTTGTCTCTGACCTTCCTTGTTGTTTTAGGCCCCTATCAGGTGAGGCCGGCCTGGCTGGTGATGTGTGTCGTCAGCGCCGCTTTTCTGTTTGGCGTGCGTCTCGCCATTGTCACAACCTTTGTCAATGCCGCCATTCTCATGGTGTTATATCTCTTTGCCGCTCCATATCTGCCTGCCTGGAGCCTGCCGCATCAGGAGCCGCTTGCCAAATGGGTCAATTTTTGCGTGAATCTGTCCCTTTTGTCTCTACTCTCCAGTATCCCAGTGGGTTTTTTGCTCAACCGCATGGATTTACTGTTGACGCAGGAGAAGAATTTGAGGCGCAGGCTGGAAGATGAAAGCAAGGTATTGCTCGTAAGTAACCGGCGCCTGGAAGCAGAAATAGCCGAGCGCATCAGAGCGGAGGAGGAAAACGTACGTCTGCGTGCGGATCTGGTGCAGGCGCAGAAAATGGAAGCACTCGGCGCGCTCGCCGGCGGCATTGCCCATGATTTCAACAATATTCTGTCGGCCATTGTCGGGTATGGTCAGCTCGTCCAGGCTGATTCTTCTCTGAGCCGCCTGTCGTATCGCAATGCGGAACAACTGTTGCAGGCGGCGCAGAGGGCAAAAGCGCTGATTCAGCGCATACTCCTGTTCAGCCGGAAAACTGAAACATCGCGCCATCCTTTGAATTTTACCGAAAGTGTTTCTGAGACCCTTCAAATGCTTCGCGAGCTGGTTCCGGCCAACGTCGAGTTGAAGACCAGTCTGTCCGGCCACTGTCACGTTATCTCAAATACGACGTTCGTCCATCAGATCCTTATAAATCTGCTGACCAACGCGATGCATGCCATTGGCACGGACGGAGGCAAGTTGAGTGTCGAAGTGAAGCCTGTTTCTCTTTCCTCGCAACAGGCAAATGAACTTAACTTGATTCCCGGAGATTATGCAGCCCTCAGCGTAAGCGACTCGGGGACGGGTATGAGCCGGGACATTGCCGAAAGAATATTTGAGCCTTATTTCACAACAAAAGATAAGGGCGCAGGTACTGGTCTGGGGCTTTCCGTTGTGCACGGCATTGTGAAAAGCCACGGCGGCGCGATCGTTTGCCGCAGCAAACCGGGCAGCGGAACAACTTTTCATGTCTACCTGCCGCTGCTTCCCGATTTGCCGTGCTCAGAAACCGCGCTTCCCGGAGAAGAAATCGTTGCAGACAGGCCGGCGGCAGGAGTTTTGGAAACTCTGCTTTATGTCGATGACGAACCAATGCTGGTTGATTCCTACAAGCAATTGCTTTCAGAGTTGGGCTATCATGTCATTACCAAAACAGACAGTCTGGAGGCTCTTGAGGCATTCAAAGAAAATCCCGGCATGTTTCACGCGGTCATCACGGATATGAGTATGCCCGGTCTCACAGGAGACAAACTCGCCCGCGAAATTCTAAACATCAGGCCTGACATCCCTGTCATCCTCTGCTCCGGCTACATTGAGCATGACCCGGCTCAGAATGCCGTTATGATGGGGGTCAGGGAAGTACTGATGAAGCCTTACACCGTAAACGAACTGACAAAAGCCCTGCGCAGGGTGACCGGGGCGGCGGAGGTGGAGAGTCAGCAGATTAGATGATTAGAAGTTTAGAGGATTGGAAGTTTAGATGATTTGAGGGTTAGAGGATTAGCTCATAGCTCGTGGCTCGTGGCTGGTAGTTCGTGGATCAACGGCAACGTATTAAAAACCCCCGCTCGTCCTGAGCCTGTCGAAGGATGAGCGGCAAGCTATCAGAAAAGATAACCGTTCATGGTTCGACAGGCTCACCACGAACGGTCAGTAAAAGCTCACCACGAACGGTTATAAAACCGCGAAGCGCAACCGTCGTGTCCTCCGCCGGCGGAGGTGGCCTGCTTTAGCGGGCCGGAGGTGGAGAGTCAGCGGATTAGATGAACGGTTTTTTTCGTGATTGACATCTGTGCCACTTCCTTTTAATGTTTGGCGACTGCTGTAAAGATAATAGCGACCGGCCTCCGGCCGGTCAAAAGGAGATATCATGAGTGCACCACTTGTCATCGCGATGTCCCGGGGAGAGGAAATTGTTCTTCTGCCGAATATGGCCAACCGCCACGGGCTGATTACCGGCGCTACCGGCACCGGGAAAACCGTCACACTTCAGAAAATGGCGGAAGCCTTCTCGTCGATCGGGACTCCGGTTTTTATGGCCGATGTCAAAGGAGACCTCTCCGGCATCGGTGCGGCGGGCGTCGCCTCCGAGAAGTTACTAAACAGGCTTGCCTCCATCGGCATCAGTGATTTTCAGCCGCGCGCGAACACGGCTGTTTTCTGGGATGTCTTCGGCGAAAAGGGGCATCCGGTGCGCGCCACCATCTCGGATATGGGTCCGCTTCTGCTGGCGAGGCTGCTCAATCTCAACGACACCCAGACAGGTGTCCTGACGCTGGTCTTTAAAATTGCCGATGACAACGGCCTGCTTCTTTTGGATCTCAAAGACCTGCGGGCGATGGTGCAATTTGTGGGCGACAATGCCCGGCAATTCACCACCGAGTACGGCAACATTTCCACCGCATCGGTAGGCGCCATCCAGCGGGGACTTCTCACGATCGAGGAGCAGGGTGGAAACAAGTTTTTCGGCGAGCCGATGCTCAACATCGCAGACCTGATGCAGACCGACAGCGAAGGCCGCGGTGTGCTCAATGTGCTCTCCGCCGAGAGGCTCTACAACAGTCCGAAGCTGTACTCCACATTCCTGCTGTGGATGCTCTCCGAGCTTTTTGAGCAGTTACCGGAAGTGGGGGATCTGGAAAAGCCGAAGTTGATATTCTTCTTCGATGAGGCTCATCTGCTGTTCAACGATGCCCCGCGGGCGCTTCTGGAAAAAATCGAGCAGGTCGTACGCCTGATACGCTCCAAGGGAGTGGGAGTTTATTTTGTCACGCAAAACCCGCTTGATATTCCGGAGACGGTGCTCGCGCAACTGGGTAACCGGGTGCAGCACGCCCTGCGCGCCTTCACGCCCCGCGACCAGAAGGCGGTGAAAACCGCGGCGGAAACCATGCGCGCCAATCCGGATTTTGACGCCGCCGCCGCGATTACCGAACTGGGCGTCGGCGAGGCGCTGATTTCTTTTCTCGATGAAAAGGGCAGACCGGCGCAGGTGGAGCGGTCTTTTGTGATTGCTCCCAACTCGCGCCTGGGAGTCTTGACCGACCAGGAAAGATCCGCTGCCATCAGGCGTTCCCCCGTGTTCGGGTACTACGAAAAAGAGCTTGACCGCGAATCCGCCTATGAAATGCTGCGTGCTGCCGCTCAAAGAACTGAAACCCCGGCCGCTGCAGCCGCGCCGAAAGGAGCGGGCCAGCCGCCTGCGCAAAGTGCGGGCCAGCCGTCCGGCGGCATCGCCGGTGGTTTAAATGATATACTTTTCGGACGTACCGGGCCGCGTGGCGGGAAGACGGACGGCCTTGTTCAGGCCTCCGCCAAAAGCCTTGCCCGCACCATCGGCTCCTCCGTCGGGCGGGAAATCGTCCGCGGTGTGCTCGGATCACTGCTGGGGAAGAAAAGATAACCTGTCGGCAGCGGCCCTTGCGCTCGGCCATTATTTCAATGCCGGCTGCCGGGGTAACCCCGACAGCCGCAGATTGTTTTGGATATCGTGCGGCCTATTTTGCGGAGGCCTTCTTTTTTGCCGTTTTGGGGGGAGCTTCTTTTTTTGGTGCAGGCTTCTTTGTCGCGGCCGGCTTGGCCTTTTTGGCCTCCGCTTTTTTCTTCGGTGCGGGGGCGGCTTTTTTGGCCGGTTTGGGCCCCTTGTTTTCCATTATTTCATCGCAGCAAATAATTTCGGCCATTGCGTAGCCGCAATCTTCATCGATAATGACTGAAAGGCCGCATACTTCACAACTCAAGACGTCTCCGGGCTTTACTTTGGGCATGAGCTCTACCTCCTCGTTATTGATGGACTCCTGCATCCGTTTTCCACGTCGTTAACGGCGATTTTAAGTTAAATTATTTTATCTTTCAAGCTTGATTTACTTTTTATTTCTTCGTGTCTGCGGCCGGGCCGGACCGTGCACAAACTATATGGGCACCGCGGCGGCGTGCTCGGGGAAAGGACATCTTGACATTGTCGGCCGGTCTGATATTGTTTTTTCCACAGGACAGAGTACCGGTTCTTCTTCCGACAGGATTATACAAATATGTCCCTTAAGAACGAACAGAAATACCGAAGTTGGGTGGAGGTGGATCTGGATAACTTCACCGCCAACCTTCGTGAAATCAAAAGGCTGATTGGCGGCAATGCTGCCATCATGCAGACCGTCAAGGCCGATGCCTACGGGCACGGCGCCATAGAAATATCGCGCGCCGCCCTGCGTGAAGGAGCGCGCATGCTGGGCGTGGCCAACGCCGATGAAGGCATTCAGCTGCGTGTCGGCGGCATCGAAGCCCCGGTGATTATTTTAGGTCCGTCCACAGGGGCAGAGCTTGCCGACATCATTAAATATCACCTCACGCCGTCCGTTTCCGACATGAAGTTTGCCGCCATCCTTGAGGAACAGCTCGCCAAAGCAGGCCGCAGTCTGCCTGTACATGTGGAGGTGGACACGGGGATGGGGCGTGGTGGTACAATGCATACCGAAGCTCTAGGCCTGATCCGTCAAATCATGAGCATGCCGCACCTCATCCTGGAGGGACTGTTCAGTCACCTGGCCGCCAGTGAGACGATCAGTGGATACAATGACGAGCAGTGGCGGCTCTTTTCGGAGTTGCTCACCGAGCTCCAGCGTCAGGGGATACATATCCCCATCCGTCACATGGACAACAGCGGCGCGATACTTAACTATCCCGGCCTGGAGCTGGAAATGACCCGGCCCGGCATTATGACCTACGGTATCTATCCTTCGGAAGAGACTAAAAATAAGGCCCTGCTGGCACCGGTCATGTCGTTTAAGACAACCATCGCCCTCATCAAGGACTTTCCCTCCGGCTACGGCATCGGCTATAACCGCACCTATGTTACCACAAAAAAAACGCGCGTGGCGACCATTCCGGTCGGCTACGGGGACGGCTATCCATTTGTCATGTCCAACCGCGGCGAGGCTCTCATCCGGGGCCGGCGTGCTCCGGTAATCGGGCGTGTGTCCATGGATATGTTGACGCTTGATGTCACGCATATACCCCAATGCGAGCCAGGCGACGAAGTGGTGCTCATGGGGCGTCAGCAAGACGAATATATCAGCGCCAATGAAATCGCCTCCCGTGCGGGAACCATCAGCTACGAAATATTGTGTGCGCTGGGGAAACGCGCCCCGCGTGTGTTCCTGCAGAAAGGGGAAATGGACGCGGTGGAGCCGCGGTTGCGCAGAATTTATGTGCCGGGAGAAGAAAAATCGCTGGCGCGGATCGACAACATCATCCGCCACTGTCTGCAGGCACGAACCAGCGAGGAACTGGGTGATGCAATCTACTATGAAATGTTTGAAACCCTGTTTGGAAAAGAAGACCATCAACTGGAGCTGCGCTCCGGCTTCCGTTACGACATCACGATTTCGGCGCTGCCGGAAACGGTGGAGCAAAAACGGCGTGCCGGCGCCTATTTCAGTCTGAAAACCCACGTTGAATACATAAAGACCATCCGCAGTGATGTATTCATGATCGGCTGCGCCTCCGACAGCCGTCAATTGGCCGCGCTGATTGAAGACCAGCGGTGCGAATACCGCTGGATCCTCGGCGGCGGCGATCTGGTCATTGAAAGAGATTTTAACGTGGAGAAAGTGCGTGTCGACGGCGAGGACATCCCCGTTATAGAAACAAAAAAAACCGATCGCGGCTACGAGATCTGGTGCGGCAGCGAAAGCCTGAAGGGCAAACTAAACACTGAGGTCAAATTCGAAATTGAAATACTGACCAAAAAAGCCAAAAGCAACCGGACATTCCCAGTGTATCTGCTGTATCCGACACGGGGGTTGGAGATAAACTTCAACCACGAAAACGCCAATTTAAAAAACGTCCGGGCGGAAAGCTTCTTTGCCGGCCGCCAGCCGCTGGCCACTGTCCGGGCGATCAAAGACAAATCAATCAGTATCAAAATGCCGGATGAAGAATGGATCTTCCCGACAAGCGGTGCAATCTTCATCTGGGATGTGTGAGCGAAAGGAGAAAGGATAAAGGACACTTCGGCAAGCCGAGCGACCGGAGGATTAGAGGGTTAGAAGTTTAGATGATTTGAGGGGTAGAGGCTAGAGGCTAAAGGCTAAAGGCTAAAGGATGGTTCGACAGGCTCACCACGAACGGTTATTAAAGCTGGGCATGAACGGCAATAAAGCGCGAAGCGCACCCTTCGTGTCCTCCGCCGGAGACTGTGTCGCAATCATCAAAAGCCGTCAACATCGTCATACCGGCGAAGGCCGGTATCCAGAAAATAATGAGAAAATAGCTCATGGCTCGCGGTTAAGGATAAAGGACAAAGGCGAAAGGCGAAACGATGCTTCGACAGGCTCAGCATGAACGGCAATAAAGGCTCACCACGAACGGTAATAAAGAGAGGGTAGAGGATTGGGAGGTTGGCAGGCTGAGTGAGTGTCCGTCCTACTGTAAGGTGAAAAATTATGGGTGATAAAAATCAGCGTGAGTCTCTGGGAACCAGGCTTGGCTTTATTTTGCTGGCGGCCGGCTGCGCCATCGGGCTCGGGAATGTCTGGCGTTTTCCGTTCATTGCCGGAAAATACGGCGGAGCGGCCTTTGTGCTGATTTACCTCGTATTTCTCATCATTCTGGGCGCACCGATAATGGTCATGGAGTTGGCGATCGGCCGGGCCGCCCGGCAAAATATCGGCAGGGCCATGAAGACCCTGGGGCCGGCCGGGACAAAATGGCACATCTACGGCCATCTTGCCATCGCGGGAAACTATTTGCTGATGATGTTCTATACCACTGTTACCGGCTGGATTCTCGCGTATGTGTTTTTTACATTGAGGGGCGATTTTGCCGGCCTCACTCCCGACGGAGTCGGCACTTTTTTCGGTGGCCTGCTTTCCGACCACGTGACCATGCTTATCTGGATGGCAATTACGGTTGTGTCCAGTTTTTTCATCACCGGCATCGGCCTGCGCGAAGGAGTCGAACGGGTCTGCAAGGTCATGATGATGCTTTTATTTGTGCTGATGCTGGCGCTGGCCGTCAATTCCGTTTTCCTGCCCGGCGCCGGCGCAGGGATAAAATTTTATCTGCTTCCCGATTTTGGCCGCCTGCTGGCCGCAAAGCCGGGAGAAGTTATTTTTGCCGCGATGGGACAGGCCTTTTTCACGCTGAGCCTCGGCGTCGGCGCCATCGCCATCTTCGGCAGCTACGCTAAAAAGGAACGCAGCCTTCCGGGTGAGTCCTTGCGCATCATCGGCCTGGACACATTTGTGGCGCTGATGAGCGGCATGATCATTTTTCCCGCCTGCTTCGCCTTCGGTGTCAATCCCGGCGCCGGGCCCGGTCTGATATTCGTCACCCTTCCCAACATCTTCAATCAGATGGCCGGCGGGCGCCTGTGGGGCGCGATCTTTTTTGTTTTTTTGAGTTTTGCCGCTCTTACCACCGTGATTGCGGTATTTGAAAACATCGTCAGCTACTGGATAGACGTCCACGGCTGGAGCCGCAAAAAAGCCTCTGTGCTGAATGCCGCGGCGGTTGTGCTCCTTTCCGTGCCTTGCGTACTGGGGTTCAATTTGCTTTCCGGTTTTCAGCCGCTGGGAGCTAACACCAATATCCTTGATCTGGAAGACTTCATTTTCAGCACGACACTGCTCCCGGTCGGATCACTCATCTTCCTTTTGTTTTGCACAAGCCGCTACGGCTGGGGCTGGAAAAACTTTATCGCGGAGGCCAACACGGGAAAGGGAGTTAAGTTTCCCCGCCGTGCCAGATTTTATGTGACATATATATTGCCGCTGATTATCGTCCTCGTTTTCATCAAGGGCTACTGGGATATTTTTGCAAAAGGATGAGACTCGGGTCGCAAAATTGCCGAGCTGCAAGACGAAAATACCGACTATCATCAGGGCCGGCTGTGTCCGGTCATAAAATATTTACCATAAGGGGGGGGAAGCGAGCATGGAAGGAAACATATACCAAGAAGAGAAATTTAATGAGGCAAAAAAACTGACCACGGTTATTTACGCACTCTATGCAGCATCTTTTCTAGTAGGCGTTACTTCTATTTTTGCCATCATCATAAACTATATAAAGAAAGACGAGATGGCCGGGACTGTTTTCGAGAGCCATTTCCGCTGGCAGATGCGAACCTTCTGGTTCGGCCTGCTGTGGGCTGTTTTGGGTGTGATCTTGGCATTTGTCATTGTAGGTTTCGTCGTTTTGCTGGTCGATGCGATCTGGATTATTTACCGAATCGCCAAAGGCTGGCTGAGCCTCAATGAAAACAAGCCGATGTACTCCGTTAGTTGATGGTGGGTGGTTAAAGGACAAAGGCTGAAGGCTAAAGGATGCTTCGACAGGCCGATCGACCGGAGGATTGGAGGGTTAGAAGTTTAGATGATTTGAGGGTTAGAGGCTAGAGGATAAAGGCTAAAGGCTAAAGGCTAAAGGATGGTTCGACAGGCTCACCACGAACGGTCAGTAAAAGCTCACCACGAACGGTTATTAAAGCTGGGCATGAACGGCAATAAAGCGCGAAGCTCACCCTTCGTGTCCTCCGCCGGGGACTTTGTCGCAATCGTCAAAAGCCGTCAACATCGTCATACTAGCCCGCGCGAAATCGGGGTGGCCGGTATCCAGAAAATAATGAGCCATTAGCTCGTGGCTCGCAGCGACTCGCCCCACGCGGTTGAGCTTTGTTTTGGGCTGACTTGCTGATTTATAAAACAATGGATGACGAATGGTCTCTATAACACGGCCGGCAGTGACTAGCCACCGCATCTTGTGGCAAAAGATTCTTGACTCACAACAGAACGTTTCTTATACTGCCGGGTAATAAAAGTAAGTTCTTTAATATTAAGTTAAACACAGGTGATACGGATTATGCCCCATTTATGGGCGTTGGCTCAACCGGCGTTGCTGCTTTAAATCCCGGGCGAAAATTTATCGGTATGGAAATTGACAAAAACTATTTTTAGGCCGTACAAAGAAGATTGACGTTCGCTGATAATGAACCGGCTTGTTCAACTAAACAATGAAGGAAGATGTCTCTTTTCCCTTCAAATATCTCTTTTACATGTGATGACAGTGGCAGGGACGAGCAGCGCTGACTGACCGGCGGGAAGCGCAAAACAAGGAGGAGGCTTGGTTTATGTATGCCCAACTGCGCAGTTCGATGAATATAGGATCCGCGGTCATCCCAAACCGAGTGGTCATGACGGCGATGGGCGTGTTTATCGCGGCACCCGGCGGCGGCGTTAATGAGGACATCATCGCGTTTTATGAAGCGCGGGCCAAAGGCGGCGTCGGGCTTATCATTACGGAGGTTACCAGGATCACTGATGGCGCAGGCGGTGGCGAGCCCTGCCAGCTTGCAGCGCGAAAGGCGTCTGATGCGCTGGAGCTTCAGAGGCTGGTTGATGCAGTTCACAAGTATGACACGAAATTGTTTGTCCAGCTCCAGCATCCCGGGCGTGAAGCTGCACCGTTTATCATCGGAGGGCAGCCAGTCGCGCCTTCTGCCATTGCAAGCCCCATGGGCGGCGCAATGCCGCGCGAGTTGACCACGGCGGAATGCGAAGAATTAGTGCAAAAATTCATTAACGCCGCAAAGATTGTCCAAATATCCGGGGCAGACGGCGTGGAGCTTCATGGAGCGCACGGTTATCTGATAAACGAGTTTCTTTCGCCTGCGATGAACCTGAGGACAGACCGATATGGCGGGAGTTTTGAGAACCGTATGCGGTTTGTGACTGAAATTATTGCGGGTATCCGGTCAGTGTGCGGCAAGAACTTTTCCCTGTCAGTGCGGATCAATGCCGAGGAGGCGATCGAAGGCGGCATAGATCTGCCCGAGGCGGTAAAAATTGCGTTTGCGCTTGAGAAGGCAGGCGTTGACGCGATCAATGTGAGCTGTTATTCGATTGGCTGTATTGAGCCCGGCACTTATGAGCAGGGCTGGAAAAAACATATGGCTGCCGCGATCAGGAAGGTTGTCAAGATCCCGGTCATTGCCGTCTGCAATATCAAGGAGCCTGCTGCGGCCGAGCAGATACTGGAAGAGGGATGCTGCGATTTTGTCGGCGTGGCGCGCGGGCATCTGGCTGACGCAGAATGGTGCAACAAGGCGTTTTCCGGCCGCGAGGCGGAAATTCGCAAGTGCATCGGATGCCTGGCTTGTTTCGGGGAGATCGTAAAAATCAGGCGCATCAAGTGCGCAGTGAACCCGGTAACAGGGCGCGAGCGTGAATACGCCCATCCAGTGAAAAACGGCGCTGGAAGGACAGTCGCGGTGATTGGCGCTGGTCCGGCCGGCATTGAAGCTGCATTGACGCTCAAGGAGCGGGGGTTCAATCCAGTGCTGTTCGATGACGGAGTCAAGTTGGGCGGCACGCTCAGGATCGCGGACAAGGGATATTGCAGGGACAAAATCACGCGCTATGCGGATTCCCTGGTTACGCTGGTGCAAAAGGCCGGAATCACGGTCAGGCAGGGGGAGAAGGCGACAGTGGAATCCGTGAAGGCGCTCGATCCCTGCGGCGTTTTTGTCGCCTGCGGCGCAGAACCGCTGATCCCCAACATCCCGGGTATAGACGGTCCGAATGTGTTCGCTGCCGAGGATGTGCTGTTGGGCCGCGCGAACCTGGAAAACAAGATCGCAGTCATTGGCTCGGGCATGACAGGCATTGAAACAGCTGAGATGCTGGCCAGGTGCGGGTGTTGTTTGTCGCTGGTCGAAATGTTGCCAACTGTTGGCCCGGGCATGTATGAAGCGGTCGTGGCTGATGTGATGGGCCGGATCATTTTGCATAACCCGAGAGTCCTGACAGGGCATAAACTGGAAAGGATCAGGCCCGACGGCGTGGAGTTGACGCGGCTGGAGGATGGGGAAAAGGTGTTTGTGGAGGCTGATTCTGTTGTGCTCGCCATGGGCGTGCGGCCGCGCAAGGCTGTTGTGGATGAATTCAGGGCAGCGTTTCCGAATGTGAGGGTTGTTGGCGATGCCTCGAAAGGCGGCCGCATCCTTGAGGCGACCCAGGACGCTCACGGCAAAGCATTTGTTTTCGAAGCATAACAAAAACAAGAAAGGAGAAATGCCAGGATGAAAAAAAGCTACTTTGTCCCTGAGAAAAAACTAAGACATTTCATGAAAAACGCCGGCATGAACAGCCAGGAGGGTATTTTTTTGTTCGGCAGGACAGATCCAAAGGTCAAGGAACTATTGCCGCCGCCTCTTGAACTCACTGATGCGGAACATCCCCTGTTTTATATTTATATCGTGAACATCCGCGAACCCACTTTTGCGCCGTGGTATATGGAAGGCGGTATCGGGTTAATGGCGCAATACAAAGACAAGGTAGGCGTGTACTTCCTGAACCTGCAACTCAGCGGCCCTGGATCGCTGATGGGAATGCTGTCAGGCCGCGAGGGATCAGGGTTGCCCAAAAAGCTTTGCGAACGAATTCTCGTGGAACGCGTGGACGATGTCGCGCATTGCTGCATTGAACGCAAGGGCGTTCGCTTGGTTGACGTGGAACTGGAGATCGGCAAATATAACAGTCCGAGTTTTCACTCGCCTGCAGAGGCATGCATGAATGCGCAAGAGCCGCTGCTAACAGGCGGCGGATGCCTTTTGCACAGATACAGCATGGAAATGACCGGTTTCAAAAACATGGAGCTATTTTACTATGACAGCCCGTCGCGGTATTACACATGGGAGCCGGCATCGGCAAAGGTTGAGCTGCGTTCTTCCATTGACGACCCATGGGCAGAAGTTCCGGTAGTCGAGGTATTGGGCGCCGGCTGGTCCAAGTGCGACAACTGGGTCAACAGCATGACCTCGCTTTACAAGTATCGCGATGAAGACACGTTCAACATCATGCAGTATCTGTTCCTGGGCCGTTATGATTACTGCACGCTGTGCCAGAGCCATCAACATTATGAATAACCATCCAGACAAAAAAATGAAGAAGGACCAACCATGAAAGAAGACAAAAAATATTTCGAAGGTAAGACCGCCATCGTCACCGGCGCAGCTTCAGGCATAGGTCTTGCGCTTATCGAGGAACTCCTTGCTTATGGCGCGAAAAAAGTTGTCATTGCCGATTTCAACAAAGAAAACCTCGAAACACACACCAGCCGGCTGAGCAGCCAATACCCGGGCAAGGTGAAAGGCATTCTCTGCAATGTTACCTGTGAGGATGAAGTCAAGGCAATGATTGCCGGCGCAGTGGAGTTTTTTGGCGGCCGGCTTGACCTGCTGATTAACAATGCCGGCGCCGGATTCGCGGGCTTTTTCACGGCGCCATCCGGACAAAACGTGTTGCAGGAACAGGGCATGCGGGTCCAAACCAATGACGACTGGGAAAAGGCGTTTGCCTTGAACTTTTACGGCTCGCTATACGGCTGCAGGGCCGCGATCCCGCTGATGCAAAAACAGGGCGGCGGACAGGTTATCAATGTCATTTCAGGCATAGCATTTTACAACATGCCCTACCAGTCAATGTATGCTGCGACAAAGGCTGCGCTCAATGCCATGACATTGTCTTTGCGCGCCGAATTTTGGGATGATAACATAAAAATTTCCTCTGCCACTCCCGGTACCACGGCCACTGCCATCTGGGGCGATATGAAAATTCCAACTTCTGCGCAAACACCGCAACAATCGGCAAAGAGGATCCTGGCCGGCGTCGCCCTCAACAAACGTGTTATTTTTGGCGATGACAGTGATGTGGATGGATCCAAAACCTGTTTTCACGACGATTACCAGGATATTCCGGACCAGTACCTGCTTAATATTGCCCGAAAACGCAGAAGCGGCGATTACGTTGTGTAGAGCCTGGCAAATGCGCTCGCGCTGGCCACAGCAAGACAGACACTGAAGATAATAGAAGATAATAGGGACAGCGCCCATTTAAACAGATGGTTGATGGTGGATGGTTAAAGGACAAAGGCTAAAGGATGCTTCGACAGGCCGAGCGACCGGAGGATTGGAGGGTTAGAAGTTTAGAGGATTTGAGGGGTAGAGGCTAGAGGATAAAGGCTAAAGGCAAAAGGCTAAAGGCTAAAGGATGGTTCGACAGGCTCACCACGAACGGTTATTAAAGCTGGGCATGAACGGCAATAAAGCGCGAAGCGCACCCTTCGTGTCCCCCGCCGGGGACTTTGTCGCAATCGTCAAAAGCCGTCAACATCGTCATACTAGCCCGCGCGAAATCGGGGGGCCGGTATCCAGAACATGCTGAAAATACTGGATTTCCCCGTGTCAAGCACGGGTCAGGCTCAAAGTCGTGCTTTGCTTGCACGTAATGATCAAAAAGTAATTACGACACAGTCTCCGAAGGGGGACATCAGAGGTTTGTTTCTTGTTTCATCATAGTCATAATAGGGACAAGTCATGATAACTTCCCTCAGTGGTTCGCTTGCCGTGTAATCGAGACCGGACGGAAGGGCAATTCTAATCTGCCGGTGAGGTTATAGATTTAAAGATTGCCTTGACAGGCGGATAAAACTTCGATACGCCCCAGCACAAATTTGCGTTTCCGGAAAATGATGAGCGGCAGCATGATTAAAGCACAGTTTGAAAGTCTGGGAGTTTTTTTCCCCGACCGGATTGTTTCTACCGAAGAGCTCATTGACCGGATGCCCGTCAAGCCTCTTTTCGATTTGGAATTTCTTACCGGCGTCAAGAACCGGCGCTGGCGCTCCGACGCGCAGGATTCCTATACCATTGCCATGGCCGCCGCTTTAGACTGTCTGAAAAAATCACGATACAGGCCTGAACAGATTGATGTGCTCATTTGCGCCTCCATCAGCCACTTCA
>JAGPFA010000078.1 GCA_018056765.1 Syntrophaceae bacterium | reverse complement strand
CACCCCTGCGTGAGGACGCGCTGGTCAGCAGTTTTATCCACTCCCGCGTGTATGGCACAGTTGCCTACCCCATCGAGTATGATTTCAGCCGCCAGTTCCGCAAAACAATGGCACCCGTTTCCTACTATGCCTGCCAGGTGGCCAAGGAGGTACTCGGTCAGGCGCAATTGCCCGCCGAATTCGTCACGGGCGGCCGTCTGGGCATAGCGTTTGGCTCAATTCACGGATCGCCCACCGTGCAGAGAGAAATCTATAAAATATTTTTCGAAGCGAAAGACAAGGCTGCCTATCAGGGAATCGGCGCGGTGGATTATCTCAAATCCATGGTTCACACAACCGCCGTGAATATTTCCAAAATGTTCGGCATCACCGGCCGTATCATTTCTTCCGGGACCGCCTGTACAACCTCGAGCCAGTCCATCGGCTACGGGTATGAGGCAATCAAATACGGACTGCAGGACGCCATGCTCTGCGGCGGCGCTGACGAATATGACACGACGACCGTTGCGGTCTTTGATAATTTGCTGGCCTGTTCCACCGCCTTTAACGATACGCCGTCGCGCACGCCACGCCCGTTCGACCGGGCCCGTGACGGTCTGGTGGTCGCCGAAGGGGCGGGAGCCGTCATGCTCGAGGAGTATGAATTCGCTAAAAAACGCGGCGCTGCGATCCTGGGGGAGGTTATCGGTTTTGCCTGTAATTCCAACGGTGGGGACCTGATTCTTCCGAACCTGGACGGAATCACCAAAACCCTGCAGCTGGGCCTGGAGAGCGCGAAAATAAACGCGGCGGATGTCGATCTGATCAGCGCCCATGCCACGGCCACCAAAATGGGGGACATCATCGAGGCGCAGGCTACCGGCAGAGTCTTCGGCGAGGGGCCTTATGTGGTAGGTCTTAAAGGATACATGGGGCATACCATGGCGGCCTGCGGTGCCATTGAAACAATCATGACCCTTTACATGATGCAGGAGGGATTTATCGCGCCGACGCTCAACCTAGAGGAGGTCGACGCTCGCTGTGCGATGATCCGCCATGTACAGAGCCTTATGGAAATGAAAGCCACAATTGCGGCGATTCAGAATTTCGCTTTCGGCGGCGTCAATACCAGTTTACTCATCCGTAAGTGGTCCTGAAAGCAGGATGCTCATGGTGGAAACACGCCGACGTATTATGGATTTGTGCCTGACCGTCCTGTTGTGGGCCTATTTTCTTGCCGGCTATCTGTTTGTCCTGGTATTTCTTTTTATACCCTTTGTTCTTACCGCCCGAAGACGCGATATTGCGCTGCAGAGAATAAACCATATACATTTGAAAATCTTTTTCGCTTTGACACGCTTTTTCGCCTCCGGTGTGCAATTCAATATTGATGAAAAAGTGCGCACACTTCGTTCATCCGTGATCGTCTGCAACCACATCTCCTATCTGGATCCGATCCTGCTGGTTTCCCTTTATGAACGTCACACGACCATTGTAAAAAGCTCTTTTTTCAAAGTGCCGGTTTTCGGCTGGTTTTTGAAAAAGACAGGCTACGTGCCGTCGGCCCCCTCGGAGATGGAAGGAAGCGCGATGATCGGTAACCTTGAAACCATCAAAGAGCATCTCGCCGCCGGCGGCAATCTGTTTGTCTTTCCCGAGGGGACACGCAGCCGCGACGGCCGTCTGGCTCCTTTCAATAAAGGTGTGTTCAGCATCGCCCGCTACTGCAACACCGGTGTTGCGCTGGTGCTGATAAGGGGGACGGACAGATTATTTGAGCCCGGTACGTTTATTTTTCACATACACAGCCGCCGGCCGGTTTCGCTGGAGCTGATTGGTTCAATTACGCCGGATTATCAGAGCGCTGACTTTTCTATAAACGGATTTGCCCGGCAGGCCGGGGATGTCTTTGCACAAAGCCTGGCCGGTGACCGGACGGACAATGGCAGCTAGAGGCTGGACAAAAGCTTTTTACAGGATCTCACTGCATGTTGCCAAACGCGGGACCAAAGGTGCGGCGGCGCTTCGCCCGTCAGCCTTCGAGGGTCCTGCGGATGGCTTGCGCAAGGGCATTCAGGCGGTAGGGCTTTTGTAGAAAAACACTTACTCCCTTTTTCATTATTTCTTGCGCTTTGCCGTTTAAGCTGTAACCGCTTGACAGGATGGCCCGGATTGACGGATTGATGGTTTTGAGTTGGTCGAAGGTGTCGCTGCTGCTCAGCCCGGGCATGATCATATCGAGAATAACCAGATCTATTTCCGCATGCTGTTTTGCGTATATTTCTACCGCCTCCCGGCCGCTGCCGGCGGTGATCACGCGGTAGCCCAGCTCTTCGAGCAGCATTCCGGTTACTTCGATGACTACGTCCTCATCATCGACGAGCAGGATCGTTTCCGTGCCGCCGGTCGGTTGAATATCGATTGTCTCGTGTCCCTGAACATTTTTACTTGAGGCCGGCAGATAAATGTTGAATGTTGTTCCTTCCCCTTTTTCACTGTAGACGGTGATCGTACCCCCATGACCCTTGATGATGCCATATGCGGATGCCAGTCCCATTCCTGTGCCGCGTCCCATTTCCTTGGTTGTGAAGAAAGGATCAAATATTCTGAGACGTGTTTTTTCATCCATGCCGACGCCTGTGTCTGTTACGGAAAGTTTTACGTAGCGTCCCGGCGCGAGCTCATGGAGATTTGCCTCTCTCTCGTCCATCGTTACGTTTTGTGTTTCCAGATACAGATCCCCGCCGCCCGGCATCGCCTGCCAGGCATTGACGTAGATATTCAGCAGCACCTGCTCTATCTGGCCGCGATCGACTTCCACGCTCAGGAGGTCATCCGCATATTTTTCAAAAACGCGGATCTCTTTTTTTGTTCTGCCGAACAGA
>JAGPFA010000038.1 GCA_018056765.1 Syntrophaceae bacterium | reverse complement strand
GAAGTCTGGAAGAACATTTCCCCGAATGATAAGTTTCAGACGAAAGCAGACCTCCAGCAGGCGGCGGACAAAGCGGAGCGCCTTTTTAAGAAAAAGTACCGCACGGGCATCCGCGGGGACGCATCCGGAGAAATTTACCTTTGTGCACGCAAGGGGCGCTTTTCTCTTTTCGGCGTCTATATCGTTCACCTTAGTATTTTGATTCTTATTGCGGGGGCGCTCATCGGGTCTTTTTTCGACATGGAGGCGTTTGTCAACATTACGGAAGGAGAAACGGCGGAGTCGGTTTTTATGCGCGGCGGCGAGCGTATAGAGCTTCCTTTTTCCGTCCGTTGCGATAAGTTTACGCTGGAGTTCTACGAAAACGGTGCACCGAAAACCTTTCAGTCCGACCTGACGTTTTTAAAAGAAGGCCGTCCCGTGCATGCCGGAGAGCTTCGCGTCAATCATCCTGTTGAGTTTGAAGGATTCAGGTTTTATCAGGCAAGCTATGGAGCTGCTCCGGGCGGCAAGGCAACGCTGGCAATTTCGCGTCCGGGAGTCAGGCCGGAAATCATGAACGTCGCCGCCGGCTATACATTCGATCTGCCCGGTGGAAAGGGAACATTCGAGGTTTTAAAAGTCGAACAAAATCTCATGAATATGGGCCCGGCAATCAAGCTCTCCGTCCGGTCAGACAACCGCGGGGAAGTGTTTTTCGTTTTCCAGCATATCGACCAGATCAGAGAAATGAACCCCGGCATCATCGAGCAGGTACCGATGTTCAATCCCGGCCTGTTTCGGCCCTATATCTTTGCCCTGCAGGGGCTCGAAGAGAAATATTTTACCGGTCTGCAGGTCAGAAAAGACCCGGGCACGCCGGTGCTCGCCTTTGCCGCCGTGTTGCTGGTAGGCGGACTGATGCTCATTTTGCTTACCTATACACGTTCCGTGTGGGTGCGCCTGAAAAGCAAAGACGACGGTGTGGAGGTTGCCGTTGCGGGACGCAGTTACACAAACAAAGCCGGCCTGGAAAAAGAACTTAAGTATCTGCTGGCGGAGCTCAAAGACAATCTGGAGAGGTCCGCATGATTAACACGACTATCCTCGGCTGGGTGACGTTTATTTACTTTGCGGCCTTTGTTTTTTATCTTTTCCGGATGGTGCTGGCCCGTGAATTCTGGGGGGGGGTTGCCGCCTGGATTGCCCGTGCCGGCCTTGTGGCTCATACGGCCGGCCTGATCATCCGCTGGAAGACTTCCTACGATCTGGGTATCGGTCACGCCCCTATGTCCAACTTTTATGAGTCACTGGTGTTTTTTGCCTGGACAATTGCATTTTTTTATCTGCTTATGGAGTGGCGCCTGAAAAACCGCAGCATCGGCGTATTTGTAATGCCTATCGCCTTTTTGATTATGGCCTACGCCTCCATTGCGCCGGGTATCAATCAGCGGATCGAGCCTTTGATTCCCGCCCTGCAGAGTAACTGGCTGACCTCACATGTGCTGACCTGTTTTATGGGATATGCGGCTTTTACCGTCGCGTTCGCGCTGGGAATCATGTTTCTCGCGAGAAGCGTCTCCGGCATATTCATCCGGGTTTTGCCTACGGAGTATCAGATGGACGAGCTGATGTATTCCAGTGCCGTGCTGGGCTTCATTTTCCTCACCTTGGGCATCGTCACGGGGTCGGTATGGGCTCATTATGCCTGGGGCTCCTACTGGAGCTGGGACCCGAAAGAAACCTGGTCACTGATTACCTGGATCGTTTACGCGGTCATGTTGCACGCCCGCCTGGTGCGGGGCTGGCGGGGAAAACGCATGGCCTGGATGTCCATCATCGGCTTCGGCTGCGTTTTGTTCACCTATCTGGGGGTGAATCTCCTGCCGAGTCTGCACAGCTATATGACCTGATACGGTATTGAAAACACACATGCCCCGCCCGTAAGACCGGTGCGGGGCATGTTTTGTTCATGGGGCATGGCCTGTTCAGATTTTCCGTTCCTGGATGAGGCCGTCGCCGAAGGTCGGCATCTTTTCAATTTCCGCCTGGTCGTCAAACTCTTTGTCGATACCGGCCAGATAGCGGGCAAGTCTTTTTCTCGTATCGTAATCATACTCGATGCCCAGCGCGATTGTTTCCATGATCGGCGATCCACCGCCGTGCACACCGGCTATCTCATACCAGGCGGTCATGGGAGAGGCGCCCACATTTTCTACGAGCTTCCAGATTTTCAGTGAGTCCTCAGTTGAAATGTTCGGGTTTCTGACGATTAATTTTTCGAGCTTATCTTTCACCGCACCATAGTCGAAGTCCTCGCCGAAGGGAAGCGTCACGCCGATGCCGCCCGCGATTTCCGTGAGTGTGTTGTATTCATGATAGATCAGCTCGCCGGTGAGCCTTCTGCCGACGTTGGCGTAAATATTGTTCGGGAAAAACACGCCCGAGGCGGTTTTTTCACCGAAAACAGCGGCTGCCACTCCGGCGGCAAACGCCAGTTCCGCCGCTCCGGCATACTCGGTGAGCTTCTCGCGCACATGGGCAACCTTGTGCACGCCGTTGGCCTCGGCCGCCAGCGCGGCCACGCCGCAGAGGATGTCGGACACGCCCGGCTTGCATCCGCTGTAGCTGTGGCGATGGGAATCGGCAAACAAAAGCGCCAGCCTTCTGCCGAATTCCCATTCACCGCACATGAACACCCGCTCGTTGGGGATAAAGCAGTTGTCGAAGATGACAACCGAGTCGGAGACACCGTATTTACAAAACGGTGAGCTCTCCGGGTCGTCTTTTTCTCTTAGCCATACAGGCCTTGTGACCAGGGTCATGCCCTCCCAGTCTCCCGGCACGGCGAAAGCGACGGCGAAGTCCGCATCGTCTGCCATAAGCGCTCTGGTGGGGAGAACGAATATCTCATCGGCATAGGCGGCCTGGGTGATCGACATCTTGAAGCCGCTCACGACAATCCCGTCTTTGCGCCTCTCCACAATGTGTACATACTGATCCGGATCCGGCTGCTGGCTGGGTCTTTTAAGCCGGTCGCCCTTGGCGTCTGTCTGGGCGCAGCAACCATCCAGATCTTTTTCCTGATATTCACGGATGAAATTGATGAAGCGCTGGTGGTAATTCGTTCCTTTGGCCATATCGATTTCCCTGGTACAGATGGCCAGTGCGTTGATTGCGTCATGGCCCATGCAGCGCTGGATGCAGCCGCCCACCCGTCTGGCCGTGAGCCGGATGAGTTTTTGCTTCTGCATCAGGTCGTAGGGATTTTGAGGTAGATGGGACCAGCGGTTGATCTCCCCGCCTGTCACGGATGAGGTCGCTGTGGCCAGCCCCTTCCATTTGGGATCCTGAGCGACGTCAAAGGTAAGATCCAGAACGCGTACGCCCGGTATCAGTCGCGGGTCATCTCTTCTGACCATTTTCCCGCCGATACACACGTTGGGCTTCATGTTGAAGAGTCTTTCACGGTATTGTTCTTTTGTTCTTAACATTGTTTGTTCTCCGTTATATTTATTAAGTTATGGCCTTTTGTTATCTGGCAATATGTCTTTGGTCCCGTTAGCCTTTCGGGTGAGTGATTACATCCGAACGCATGTATTTAATAAGCTGCGAGCAGGCGCTCAGACGACCCGGATGTTAATTGATGTCAGGACCCGATCGATCGCACGAAAAGTTGTCACTGATTCGGCAGGCTTGCGTCGAAATTATGTAAAACTGAAAATCCAGTTTATCCATTATTCAGTAAACCCAGTAGCTCGTTGATATCCGGCAGCTCCCTGATCGGATAAACTTTCACGAAGATGGCTTTGCGCTTTTCATCTAAAATGATATTGGCGCGTTCGGAAATGCCTGCTTTTTCGATGAAAATGCCCAGCTTCGACGCGAGGCCGCCATGAGGCCAGAAATCCGCCAGCAAGTCAATTTTTTCCATACCCAGACTCTGGGCCCAGGCTTTTTTGCAAGGGACGGAATCCACCGAAAGGCCCAGTGCGACGGTATTGAGTTTCCGGAAGACATCAAAGTTGGCCTCCAGAGATTGCATCTGTCGGGCGCAGACCTCTGTCCAGGCCAGCGGGTGAAACGACAGCAGCAGCTTTTGTCCCGCTATCGCGGCCGTATCCACAACCGCCTCCGTGTGACTCTTTAATGAAAAATCACCAAACACATCTCCGATTTTTATTCTGGTCATAAATCACCTCTCTCTTCCATTGCTGGATAATCCGTGTATCCCGCCGGGCCGGCTGTATAAAAAGTGTCCTGGTTCCAGCGGTTCCATGGCGCGTCTGCGGCGATGCGTTCCACCAGGTCGGGGTTGGCGATGAAGGGTTTCCCGAAGGCCACGGCATCGGCCAGTCCCTCTTCAATTACCCGCTTGCCGCTTTCGGCGCGAAAGCCGCAGTTGATGACCATCGTCAGCCGGCAGCGGGGGCGGAAATGACGGGCGATTTCCTTTACGGCATATGGTACATTGTCCACCGGCGCCATCGGCTCGACAAAATGAACATAGGCCAGGTTGGAAAAGTCGTTCAGCCGCTCCACGATATGCTCAAAAGTCGGAATTGTGTCGCGGTCAATAGTGATCCCGAAAAAACCATGGGCGGAGGGATTGAGCCGGATGCCCACCCGGTGGAAACCTATTTCGCGGCCGACTTCCTGGAGCGTTTCGAAAAAGAAACGCGCCTTGTTTTCATGAGATCCGCCGTATTCATCGTTACGTGTGTTGGCCGAGTTGACGAAAAACTGGTGAAAAAGATAGCCGTTGGCCGAATGAATCTCCACCCCGTCGAATCCGGCGGCAACGGCATTTCGTGCCGCCCGTCGGAAATCCTGGGTGATGTTATGAATTTGCGAAACACTCAGTTCCTGTGGGGTCGTCGTATCCTTGAAGCCTTCTTTGGTAAAGACCTTGTCCCGGGCGTTGATAGCTGATGGGGCCACCGGTGGGTTGCCTCCGTGGAAGTCTGCATGTGAGACACGGCCAACATGCCAGAGCTGGCAAAAAATGTGGCCGTCCTTTTCATGAACCGCCTCTGTGACAAGCTTCCAGCCCTCGACCTGGGCGGGGCTGTATATACCGGGAGTGTTGATATAGCCGACCGCTTCGGTCGAAACCTGTGAGCCTTCCGAGATGATGAGCCCCGCTGAAGCCCGCTGGGCATAATATTTTGCAATCAGTTCCGTGGCTTTGTTTTCGGGATTGTCCGCGCGGCTGCGCGTCATCGGGGACATGAAGATCCGGTTGGGGAGATCCATATGTCCTACTTTGATCGGCTTTAGCAGTGTGTTTTTCATGGCGTCATCCTTTGGTTGAATATATTGTCCATGTGTGAAAATGAGTAAGTGCGATGTGCGCGGATCAGGACGAATTAATGGTCATTATATTAGAGCAATTCGGCAAGTGTCAAGCTCCGAAGGACATTCATCGGGCAGGCAACCGGAGAAGCTAATCCATCGACATGAGTGCCTGCCAGCGCTCCCACTCAGTTTCGTGAGGAAAGCCTCTGGCTTTGATCAGTCCGATGATCGGTTCCTCGTTGAAACGCAGATAGGGATTGATTTTACGCTCTTGGTCGATTGTAGAGAAAAGAAAATCCGGTTCAGAATTGTCCATGAAATGCTGTATGTATTTATTGTGCGGTTCGAGATGAAGCGCAAAAGCCAGCGAGTCGCGAACATAGTCGTGGCCCGCGAAAACACGCGTGTGGCCGGGCAGGGCCATAAGCCGCAGGATGGAGTTGAAAAACCCCCTGAGATCGCCCGAGAAGCAGTTGCCGACCGTGCCGTTGAAGAGAGTATCGCCGGTGATCAGTATATCTCCGGTGTGAAAGCAGACCGAGTCCCTGGAGTGCCCCGGCGTTCGGTAAACTACAACTTCCAGGCCATCGAGAAAAATTTTTTCATTGTCGGTGAAGCGCGCACAATCCAGATATTTGGCGTCAGTTTTTTCGAGAAGATATTCATCTCCGAGCGTATGATCGAAATGGCCGTGAGTGTTGGTCACATATTTCAAGGTCAGACGGTATTTTTCAAGAAACCCGAGAATCTCCTGCCACGCACCTGCATCGATGGCCATTGCCTCTTTCGTCCCGTAGAGCAGGTAGCCCAAGTTGTCACCGTAACGGAACTGTTCGATGTTGAGCATCTGCTGTTGCCTCATTTGACGATTTTGAATATTTCTCTTGCCTGCGGGTCGGCCGCTGTGGCCAGAAGTTCGAATAAAACCATTTCCGTCGAGCTGATCCGTGCGCCTGCGCTTTTTATTGCCCTGATGCCGATGTCGCGGTTTTCCGGCGTGCGCGACGAGACGGCATCTGCAACCAGGTGGACACCGAAGCCGTGCCGGAGCATATCCAGCGCAGTTTGATAAACACAGATATGGCATTCAATGCCGGTCATGATGACCTCGCGGCGTCCCATTGCGTCCAGCCGACGGCGAAATTCGCTATTTGCAAAGCAGCTGAAGCTTTCCTTGGCGACAGGCACAAAATCGCCCAGCGCCGTGGCCAGTTGTGGAATTGTCGGTCCCAGTTTCGCAGGCACCTGCTCAGTCACCAGAATCGGCAGATCCAATGCCTTACAGCCCTGAATAAGTTGAACGTTGCAGGCAAAAAGACCTTCTTTGTTGTGCATCGCCTGTGCCAGGGCGCCCTGAAAATCAATCATCACCATTATGGTGTCGTCGCGTTTGAGCATCTTCCCTTCCTTTTCCGAATTTACCGGTAATGTAGTTAATCCGGTTGAACCTTGTCAATTATTATTATTGCTGATAAAAGATGCGAAAAACCGGATGTGAAAAATGACCCTCGCGACTTATCAGAATATCACCGTCCATGAGTATTGTGACGGAACCCTGGCCGAAGTTATCCTGCCGTTCTCGGCGGAATACGCGCTACTTTTGAAAATCAACGGTCTTGCCTATCTTACGATGGCCGGCTCCGGAAATTTTCTCTCCGAACACGTCATGGGCTTTCTCCTCGCGGAAGGAATCATCACCGAGCCGGGCCAGATACAGAGCATGGACATTGACGAAGAGAGCTTGACGGTCAACGTTACGCTGGTCAAAGACACGCAAGTAACCCAAAGACTGGAGACGGTGAAGGCTATCACGGCCGCCGGCGGGCGGGCAAAAAGGATTTCTCCGGGCATGGACCTGGCGAGGTCCCGCCTTCCCGTTGTGCGGGCGGAAGTTATCGTTGAGGTGATGCACGAATTTCTCGGATTTTCTCAAGAGCACAAAGCGACGCATGGCGTTCACGGTGCGGCACTGTACTCCCTGGACGGCGAGCGGATTGTTTTTTTTGACGACATCGGTCGGCATAATGCCATGGACAAGGTCATCGGGCATGCGGCCTTGAACGGGATCAGCCTGGAAGATAAGATGATCTGCTCGACGGGGCGTATCTCAAGCGAAATCGCCTTCAAAATAATAACCGCCGGTGCGCCTGTGCTGATCTCAAGGGCCTCGCCCACAACGCTTGGTGTGGAGCTTTTGCGCCGCTACAATATTTTGAGCATCATCCGCGCCGTGGGCCGGCGGTTTTGTGTGGTAAACGGTAAAGATAGTATTTTATACTGATTCATGCGGTTGGGGAGGCTAAGCTTAAGTTGAAAAATTCTTTGCTTAGAATAGACAAAGATTTCCGTCTGCACTGGAAGCAATACGCGCTGCAAAGCATTATGGCTACGGGAGCTCTCTTGGAGGGTTGGAAGATTGGAAGATTAGAAGATTGGAGGAAGCATAGAAAATGGGCGATATAGCTGCTGCATTGGGCAATTTTATCATAAGAGTTCTCGGTTCCGACGTGGTCACGGAAGCGATTGAATGGGCAGGCGTAGAGAGGGTGGGCTATGGCGTGATCATTATTATTATTGCCGTTGTCCTGCTGATTGTTTTCTCCCGGCGCAGGGGATGATTGGAAGATTAGAAGATTAGATGGTTAGAAGGTTAGAGGTTTGGAGGGTTTGGCCAGGTCGGTGGTTTGATTTTTGGTAAACCGCTTTGAAGCGCAGGCAAGGCCATGTGAGTTTTCTCATGAATCAGTCATAAAATTTGACATAAAAACGTAATTTGCTGCAATTACTTTTAAGCGCGGGTCTTACGTCCCTGGGAGAATGATTATGTCGCCTCACTGTAAAGTTGCTGTGTTGACGCACGCTCTGGATCCAATTGATCATGTCAACTATCTCATGCTCAAAATAGTTAAAAATTGGCAGGCCTCGGGAGTGGAAGTTGTCGTGTTACGCGGGCCGGAACATTATGAGGCGGCGGATGTGCTTGTTCTGCATGTCGATCTTACTGTCGTCCCACAGGAGTATCTGGATTTTTGCGCCCGCTATCCGATTGTAGTCAATGGCCGCGTTCGTGATATTTCCAAGCGGAAAATAAGCAAGAACCTCCTCGGACCGAAAGATCATTACACGGGTGCGGTGATCGTGAAGGCGAACCTCAACTACGGTGGAGTGCCGGAGCTGAAAATGCAACGTCCGGGGCGACTAAGCAGAATGTGGAACAAATACCTTCCCTGGAGCATAACGGGAATACTGTCGCCGTCTGCCTATCCTGTTTTTAGCTCTGTGGCAGAGGTCCCCAAAGCAGTTTGGCGCAACCGACGGCTGGTTGTGGAGAAGTTTCGTCCGGAGCGTGAAGGGGATTATTATTGCCTGCGGCAGTGGATATTTCTGGGAGATCGCGGCGTGAGCCAGCGCCTCGTTTCTTTAAACCCAATTGTCAAATTTCCCAACGAAGTTCATCGCGAATACGGCCCGCCTGTTCCGGAGAGCCTGCGGGAAATGCGCAGCCGACTTGGATTTGATTATGGAAAGTTCGACTATGTAGTTGTGGACGGCGAAGTTATCCTGCTCGACGCCAACCGCACACCGGCCCTGGGTGGCTCAGATGGGTGGGCGCAAAACATGGCCGCCGAACTGGCCGGGGGGCTTCCCTCGTTTCTGAGAGGATTAGAAGATTAGAAGATTAGAGGGTTAGAAGGTTGGAAGGTTTGGCCAGGCCGGTGGTTTGTTTTTTGGTAAACCGCTTTGAAGCGCAGGTGTGGCCGTGTGAATTTTCTTATGAATAAGTTAAAAAATTTGACATAAAAACGTAATTTGCTGCAATTACTTTTAAGCGCGGGTCTTACGTCCCTGGGAGAATGATTATGTCGCCTCACTGTAAAGTTGCTGTGTTGACGCACGCTCTGGATCCAATTGATCATGTCAACTATCTCATGCTCAAAATAGTTAAAAATTGGCAGGCCTCGGGAGTGGAAGTTGTCGTGTTACGCGGGCCGGAACATTATGAGGCGGCGGATGTGCTTGTTCTGCATGTCGATCTTACTGTCGTCCCACAGGAGTATCTGGATTTTTGCGCCCGCTATCCGATTGTAGTCAATGGCCGCGTTCGTGATATTTCCAAGCGGAAAATAAGCAAGAACCTCCTCGGACCGAAAGATCATTACACGGGTGCGGTGATCGTGAAGGCGAACCTCAACTACGGTGGAGTGCCGGAGCTGAAAATGCAACGTCCGGGGCGACTAAGCAGAATGTGGAACAAATACCTTCCCTGGAGCATAACGGGAATACTGTCGCCGTCTGCCTATCCTGTTTTTAGCTCTGTGGCAGAGGTCCCCAAAGCAGTTTGGCGCAACCGACGGCTGGTTGTGGAGAAGTTCCATCCGGAGCGTGAAGGAAATTATTATTGCCTGCGGCAGTGGATATTTCTGGGAGATCGCGGCGTGAGCCAGTGCATCTACTCTTTAAACCCGATTGTTAAGGCGGCCAACACAGACCATCGCGAATACGGACCGCCTGTTCCGGAGAGCCTGCGGGAGATGCACAGCCGACTTGGATTTGATTATGGAAAGTTCGACTATGTAGTTGTGGACGGCGAAGTCATCCTGCTCGACGTCAACCGCACACCTGCCCTGGGTGGCCCTGATGGGTGGACGCAAAACGTAGCCGACGAACTGGCCGGGGGGCTTCCCTCGTTTCTGAGAGGATTAGAAGATTAGAGGGTTGGAGGGTTGGAAGGCTTGGCCAGGCCGGTGGTTTGTTTTTTGGTAAACCGCTTTGAGGTTGAAGTTCGTCAGAAGCATAGTCCTGTAAAGCCTGGACGGACAACATCACGGCCAGGGACTCTCTTTGTTTCCCCTTGATCAAAGTAAAACTCCTGAAGTTGGCATTGTCTGCCGTTTGGTAGTTTTACCTCTGGCTCAGCTCCAGCAAAACACCGCCTGTTGCTTTAGGATGGATAAAGGCTATTTTTGCGCCACCCGCGCCGTAGCGGGGTTTTTCATCAATCAGACGTACGCCTTTTGCCTTCAGTTCGGCCAGGGCCTCTTCGAGGTTTTCCACGCGCAGGGCGATGTGCTGGATCCCCTCGCCGTTTTTTTCAATGTATTTGGCGATTGGTCCGTCCGGTGCGGTGGATTCAAGAAGTTCAATTTCCGAATCGCCGACGGGGAAAAAAGAAACTCGCACCTTCTGCTCGGCCACTTCTTCCGTGCCTGCCGACACAATGCCGAGTATCTCATAGATCTTCGAGCCCTCCTCCAGGTTTTTTACCGCGATGCCGATGTGATCAATTTTTAAAACTTTCATCCTGCCTGCTCCTCATCTTTATTGATTTCCGTAAACGGCCCGGCGCGGGGTGGAATCTGCGGTGGCAGTTGTCTTTGTTCCCATCTTCACGCCGCAGGTTTCCTTCAAAACGTACACCCTTTCAGACACGCCAGCACTTGTGCGGCGGCGGTGGTCGGAGTCATAAGATCGGCCTCCACTTTTCTGAGCGTTGCATCCAGAACGTCTGCCGCGGGGCTTTGGTAAAACCATTTCTGGACTCCTTCACGCACCATGAACTTCAGCCACTCGGCTGCCTGTTCTTTTCTTTTGGCTTGCAGTTCACCGCTGGCGGTCAGTTTTTCCCGGTGCTCTAAACATATCTGCTCTATATTTTCCAGCCCGTCGGTCGTCAGCGCACTGCAGGTCACTACCGGCGGGGACCAGTTACGATAAGGAGGGGCCAGCAGATGGAAGGCTGTTTCATACTGTTGCCTGGCAATTTTCGCCCGCTCGATATTGTCGCCGTCGGCCTTGTTGATCGCCACTGCGTCGGCCAGTTCCAGAACTCCTTTTTTAATGCCCTGCAGCTCATCACCTCCGCCGGCAATCATTAGAACAAGAAAAAAATCGACCATCGAGGCCACAGTAACCTCCGACTGGCCGACACCGACTGTTTCAATGATAATGACGTTAAAACCAGCCGCTTCGCAAAGCAGCATTGTCTCCCTTGTTTTGCGTGCTACGCCCCCGAGTGTTTTCCCGGAAGGAGACGGCCGGATAAAGGCATTTTCGTTGGCGGAGAGCTTCTCCATCCTTGTCTTATCCGCCATGATGCTGCCGCCTGTTTTGGGTGAGCTTGGATCAACCGCCAGAACCGCCACCCGGTAACCCTTTTGTGTGAGCATTGTGCCGTAGCTTTCAATGAATGTGCTTTTACCCGCGCCCGGCAGTCCAGTGATGCCCAGGCGCAGGGCACTTCCTGTATGGGGTAAAAGAGCATCCAGGACCTGACGTGCGATCTCTTCATCTGAGGGCAAAGAGCTCTCGACAAGAGTGATGGCCTTGGCCAGCACACGCCTGTCACGGCCGAGAACACCTTGTATATAATGTTTTGGGTCACTGCTTTTCATACCAAAAGCCCCTGGAGTCAAGTCAGACCCCCACAGTATAGCCAAAGGGTTTGAGTCAGGCAAATTATATTTAATTGTGCCTGCCGGCGGTGAGGCGGACGTTATCATTTTGTCTTGGGCTTGAGATGGCCCGAGTGGGCGGGTTGACGACCGCCGGCAACCACCAGCCTGTTGCATGTGCGTGATAATCATTTGCCGGTGGCTCCGTTGGTGTGATATGAACACCGGACAGGGAGAGACAAATGACTGACGACTTAGGCCGCCTTTTAAAAGCAATGCATTTTTCTGCGACAAAACACCGCCACCAGAGAAGAAAGGACCAGGCCGCTTCACCCTACATCAATCATCCGATAGAAGTCGCCTGTATTATGTGGCAGATAGGAGGAGTTCGCGACACCGAGGCGATTGTGGCCGCCGTTCTCCACGACACGATCGAGGACACAGATACGACCCCTGCAGAAATAATGGAACTGTTCGGCCAGGATGTCATGTTACTGGTCTGCGAGGTGACGGACGATAAAAGCCTCCCGAAAGAGGCAAGAAAGCAAAATCAAATTGTCGGCGCACCGCACCTGTCCGGAGTTGCCAAGCAAATTAAGCTCGCCGACAAAATCTGCAATATCCACGACATCGCCCACGCACCACCCGAAAATTGGACAAAAGAGCGCAAGATGGAATATCTGCAGTGGGCCGAAGACGTGGTTTCCGGTCTGCGTGGCGTTAATCAAGAGCTGGAAAAACACTTTGACGATACACTTGCCGTTGCCCGACAAAAGATCGTGCGCCAAAGTGACGACACCGTCGGTTCCAAACAATGAACATATGGGCGTCCCGACTTGCCCAAAGGCGTTTCATAGTCAGTTTCTGCAATCATATTATCATCTTACCTCATCGTGCTAAATTATAATTGACAACAAGCCGATTATGTATAAGTTACCAGAAACATTGATGCCCAGGGCATCATCGGAAGGAGAAAACACAATGCTGGAAGTTACGGACAAAGCTTCGGAAGTCATCAAAGATTTCCTGAAAGACAAAGGCGCTGACGCGGCGATTCGAATCACCATGTCATTTGGGTGAGC
>JAGPFA010000077.1 GCA_018056765.1 Syntrophaceae bacterium | reverse complement strand
GTCTGGCCGCCGGACTCACCGTAAAAAGGTGTTTCATCCACGACAATTTCCGCCCGCAGGCCTTCGCCGACCGCGTTGACCTCTTGTCCGTCCACGAAAATCGCCTTGATTTGCGCTCCTTCTTTCGCGCCTGTGTCATAGCCGCAAAACTCGGTGGCCACTCCGGAGCCGGAGACCTTCAGGTAGCACTGGGCGACGGCTTCTTCGCCGCTGCCCTTCCAGGCACCGCGGGCGCGTTCGCGCTGTTGTTCCATTTGCGTCTCAAAACCTTCCATATCCAGCGTGATGCCTTCGCTCTTTACGATGTCCGCGGTCAGGTCGGTCGGAAATCCGTATGTGTCATAGAGTTTGAAGATGACTTTTCCGGGTAAAATGGTTTTCGCCTCTTTTTTCAGTGCGGCCGCCTCCTCCTGTAAAATACGCAGACCCGCGTCAAGCGTTTCCATGAAGCGTTGCTCTTCATTTAAAATCACTTTGGCGATATACGAGCTTTTGTCGGCGAGGTCGGGATAGGTGGGTTTCATCATTTCGATGACGACCATTGCGGCTTCGTTTAAGAAGGGCTGGCTGATGCCCAGTTTTTTGCCATGACGTGCCGCCCGCCGCAGGATGCGCCTGAGCACATAGCCGCGCCCGTCATTGGAGGGCAGGACGCCGTCTCCCACCAGAAACGCCACGGCGCGGCTGTGGTCGGCGATGACGCGGATGGAGACGTCGTTTTCCGTGTTTTTGCCGTACTGTTTGCCGGAGGTTTTTTCGACAAAGCGGATGAGCGGTGCAAAAAGATCCGTATCGTAGTTGGTTTTTACTCCCTGAATGACTGCCGTGAGCCTCTCCAGCCCCATCCCTGTGTCGATATTGGGTTTGGGCAACGGGGTTAGTTTGCCGGTTTGGTCACGATCGAATTGTGTGAAAACGTTGTTCCAGATTTCCAGATGCCGGTCGCAGTCGCAAAAAATATCACATTCGGGACGGCCGCATCCCGTGCCTTCTCCCTGGTCATAGATGATCTCGGAGCAGGGGCCGCAGGGGCCTGTCTCCCCCATCATCCAGAAGTTGCTGTCCTCTCCCATGCGGACGATACGATCGGCCGGGACTTTCATTTTGTGATGCCAGATATCAAATGCTTCATCATCGTTTTCGAAGATGGTCACCCAAAGTTTTTCTTTAGGGAGTTTGACCACGTCGATGAGGTATTCCCAGGCCCAGGCGATTGCTTCTTCCTTGAAGTAGTCGCCGAAGGAGAAGTTGCCCAGCATTTCGAAAAAGGTATGATGGCGCGCCGTGACACCGACATTTTCCAGATCATTATGTTTGCCGCCGGCGCGAACGCATTTCTGACAGGTTGCCGCTCGAGTGTAGCCGCGGTTTTCGAGCCCCAGAAAAGCGTTTTTGAATTGCACCATGCCGGAGTTGGTGAAAAGAAGTGTCGGGTCGTCTTTGGGAATAAGAGATGAACTCGCCACGCGCGTGTGCCCCTTGCTCTCAAAAAATTTCAGGAAGCTTTCGCGTATCCCATCACCTGTCTTTATCATCTGTATCATCCTCCGGTATCATATCCAGTTTGCTTAAAATCAAGCCGGCGGGGAAGCCCCGCCTCAGCAGGCTTGTGAAAATTCTTTGTTTTGTTTTGCGGTCGGCCGAACCTGCTCTTTTTCGTACAAGCTTTCCGATTGCCTCATCTTCGGATAATTCACGCCGGGCTGCGGTTATGGCACCTGCGGCCAGGTCGGCCGCGATGCCTTTTTCCTTCAGGCCGGCGGCAATTTTACGATTGCCCCAGAGCTTGTTGACCGCCAGATTGCGTGCCCACTGCAGGGCAAACGACGCGTCGTTGAGATACTTCAAATCGTGGAGTTTTTCCAGCGCTTCTTTTATCACCTCTTCAGGAAAGCCCTTGTCGCGCAGCTTTTTGGCCAGTTCCTTTTCGGAATGAGGACGCATTGACAAAAGGCGGTAAGCTCTTTGCTTTGCTGCCTCCAGATCAGGATTTCTCACAATTACTCTTCCTGTGGCTGCTCTTGGGGCATGATGCCCAGTTTTGCCCGCACTTCGCCTTCAATCGCCTGGAGAATGTCGGGATTTTCCTTAAGGAAAATACGCGAATTGTCGCGCCCCTGTCCCAGACGATCGCTTTTATAGGAGTACCAGGCCCCGCTCTTCTCCACAATGCCGTTTTCCGCGGCCAGATCAAGCACATCTCCCTCACGGGAAATTCCTTCGCCGAAAATGATGTCGAACTCCGCCTCGCGGAAAGGGGGCGCCATTTTGTTTTTCACAACTTTTACTTTTGTGCGGAAACCGACCACATCCTGACCGTTTTTGATGGATGTCATCTTGCGGATGTCGAGCCTCTGTGACGAGTAAAACTTCAGTGCGTTTCCGCCGGTGGTGGTTTCCGGGTTGCCGAAGAAGACGCCGATTTTCATGCGCAGCTGGTTGATGAAAATAACGGTGGTTTTGGATTTGCTGATCGCGCCGGTGAGTTTACGCAGCGCCTGTGACATCAGCCTGGCCTGCAGCCCCATCTGCGCGTCGCCCATTTCACCTTCGAGTTCCGCTTTTGGGACGAGCGCCGCCACCGAATCAACCACCAGGACATCCAAAGCGCCACTGCGCACGAGCGTTTCGGCGATTTCGAGGGCTTGTTCGCCAGTGTCCGGCTGAGAAATCAAAAGCTCATCCGTATTAACGCCGATTTTCTGGGCATAGACAACATCAAGTGCGTGCTCTGCATCAATATATGCAGCGATGCCGCCCTGTTTCTGCGCCTCGGACACTATATGCAGAGCCAGCGTCGTTTTTCCGCCCGATTCCGGACCGTAAATTTCCACCACACGACCGCGCGGCACGCCGAAGGTTCCCAGGGCGATGTCCAGGCTCAAAGAACCGGTGGAAATAACCGGCACATTCATATG
>JAGPFA010000076.1 GCA_018056765.1 Syntrophaceae bacterium | reverse complement strand
AATGCGCAGCCGACTTGGATTTGATTATGGAAAGTTCGACTATGTAGTTGTGGACGGCGAAGTCATCCTGCTCGACGCCAACCGCACACCTGCCCTGGGCGGCTCAGATGGGTGGACGCAAAACGTAGCCGCCGAACTGGCCGGAGGGCTTCCCTCGTTTCTGAGAGGATTAGATGATTAGAAGATTAGAGGGTTGGAAGGTTTGGTCAGGCCGGTGGTTTGTTTTTTGGTAAACCGCTTTGAGGTTGAAGTTCGTCAGAAGCATCGTCCTGTAAAGCCTGGACAGACAACATCACGGCCAGGGACTCTCTTTGTTTCCCCTTGATCAAAGTAAAACTTCTGAAGTTGGCATTGTCTGCCGTTTGGTAGTTTTACCTCTGGCTCAGCTCCAGCAAAACACCGCCTGTTGCTTTAGGATGGATAAAGGCTATTTTTGCGCCCCCCGCGCCGTAGCGGGGCTTTTCATCAATCAGACGTATGCCTTTTGCCTTCAGTTCGGCCAGGGCCTCTTCGATGTTTTCCACGCGCAGGGCGATGTGCTGGATCCCCTCGCCGTTTTTTTCAATGTATTTGGCGATTGGTCCGTCCGGTGCGGTGGATTCAAGAAGTTCAATTTCCGAATCGCCGACCGGAAAAAAAGAAACACGCACCTTCTGCTCGGCTACTTCTTCCGTGCCTGCCGACACAATGCCGAGTATCTCATAGAGCTTCGAGCCCTCCTCCAGATTTTTTACCGCGATGCCGATGTGATCAATTTTTAAAACTTTCATTCTGCCTGCTCCTCATCTTTATTGATTTCCGTAAACGGCCCGGCGCGGGGTGGAATCTGCGGTGGCAGCTGTCTTTGTTCCCGTCTTCGCGCCGCAGGTTTCCTTCAAAACGTACACCCTTTCAGACACGCCAGCACTTGTGCGGCGGCGGTGGTCGGAGTCATAAGATCGGCCTGCACTTTTCTGAGCGTTGCATCCAGAACGTCTGCCGCGGGGCTTTGGTAAAACCATTTCTGGACTCCTTCACGCACCATGAACTTCAGCCACTCTGCTGCCTGTTCTTTTCTTTTGGCTTGCAGTTCACCGCTGGCGGTCAGTTTTTCCCGGTGCTCTAAACATATCTGCTCTATATTTTCCAGCCCGTCGGTCGTCAGCGCACTGCAGGTCACTACCGGCGGGGACCAGTTACGATAAGGAGGGGCCAGCAGATGGAAGGCTGTTTCATACTGTTGCCTGGCAATTTTCGCCCGCTCGATATTGTCGCCGTCGGCCTTGTTGATCGCCACTGCGTCGGCCAGTTCCAGAACTCCTTTTTTAATGCCCTGCAGCTCATCACCTCCGCCGGCAATCATTAGAACAAGAAAAAAATCGACCATCGAGGCCACAGTAACCTCCGACTGGCCGACACCGACTGTTTCAATGATAATGACGTTAAAACCAGCCGCTTCGCAAAGCAGCATTGTCTCCCTTGTTTTGCGTGCTACGCCCCCGAGTGTTTTCCCGGAAGGAGACGGCCGGATAAAGGCATTTTCGTTGGCGGAGAGCTTCTCCATCCTTGTCTTATCCGCCATGATGCTGCCGCCTGTTTTGGGTGAGCTTGGATCAACCGCCAGAACCGCCACCCGGTAACCCTTTTGTGTGAGCATTGTGCCGTAGCTTTCAATGAATGTGCTTTTACCCGCGCCCGGCAGTCCAGTGATGCCCAGGCGCAGGGCACTTCCTGTATGGGGTAAAAGAGCATCCAGGACCTGACGTGCGATCTCTTCATCTGAGGGCAAAGAGCTCTCGACAAGAGTGATGGCCTTGGCCAGCACACGCCTGTCACGGCCGAGAACACCTTGTATATAATGTTTTGGGTCACTGCTTTTCATACCAAAAGCCCCTGGAGTCAAGTCAGACCCCCACAGTATAGCCAAAGGGTTTGAGTCAGGCAAATTATATTTAATTGTGCCTGCCGGCGGTGAGGCGGACGTTATCATTTTGTCTTGGGCTTGAGATGGCCCGAGTGGGCGGGTTGACGACCGCCGGCAACCACCAGCCTGTTGCATGTGCGTGATAATCATTTGCCGGTGGCTCCGTTGGTGTGATATGAACACCGGACAGGGAGAGACAAATGACTGACGACTTAGGCCGCCTTTTAAAAGCAATGCATTTTTCTGCGACAAAACACCGCCACCAGAGAAGAAAGGACCAGGCCGCTTCACCCTACATCAATCATCCGATAGAAGTCGCCTGTATTATGTGGCAGATAGGAGGAGTTCGCGACGCCGAGGCGATTATGGCCGCCGTTCTCCACGACACGATCGAAGATACAGATACGACCCCTGCAGAAATAATGGAACGGTTCGGCCAGGATGTCATGTCACTGGTCTGCGAGGTGACGGACGATAAAAGCCTTCCGAAAGAGGCAAGAAAGCAAAATCAAATTGTCGGCGCACCGCACCTGTCCGGAGTTGCCAAGCAAATTAAACTCGCCGACAAAATCTGCAATATCCACGACATCGCCCACGCACCACCCGAAAATTGGACAAAAGAGCGCAAACTGGAATATCTGCAGTGGGCCGAAGACGTGGTTTCCGGTCTGCGTGGTGTTAATCAAGAGCTGGAAAAATACTTTGACGATACACTTGCCGTTGCCCGACAAAAGATCGTGTGTCAACGTGACGACACCGTCGGTTCCAAACAATGAATATGTGGGCGGCCCGACTTGCCCAAAGGCGTTTCATAGTCAGTTTCTGCAATCATATTATCATCTTACCTCATCGTGCTAAATTATAATTGACAACAAGCCGATTATGTATAAGTTACCAGAAACATTGATGCCCGGGGCATCATCGGAAGGAGAAAACACAATGCTGGAAGTTACGGACAAAGCTTCGGAAGTCATCAAAGATTTCCTGAAAGACAAAGGCGCTGACGCGGCGATTCGAATCACCATGTCATTTGGGTGAGC
>JAGPFA010000018.1 GCA_018056765.1 Syntrophaceae bacterium | reverse complement strand
GGCGGAAGAATACATTCTGGAGGCCAAAGACCAGCTCATCCTGAAAACCGCCAACGCCACCATCATCATGAAACCGGACAGCATCACCATCAAAGGCAAAAAGGCAGCCTATCCGGGACCGGGGGGATCAGACTTTAGCGAAGATAAGCCCAAAAAGCTCTGCAGTGAACAATATCATATAGTTGATGAAGAGACTGGGCAATCGTTAAAAGATGTTTTGTATTGTATTGAATGCGACGGCAAGTGTTATGCGGGACGAACAAATAAAGATGGCCTGACAAGGCGCGTCAATACAAATACTTCACAGCCAGTTCAAGTCCGATGGGGGAGAGAAGCAGCTAAGTATTTACGAGCAAAAGGCATTAAATATTAGGGGTTAATATGATTAAACAACTAGTTACCGGACAGACAACCGATCAGCATAAAAAAAAAGATATATTAGCCTACCAGAAGTATGATTACATAACAGTTGTAGGTGCCTCATATATGTCTTTTGGTGAGCACATACGAGATGTGGCAGGAATGGATGCGAGGGGCAATAAGATGCGTTTTGTTAATCAGGGCATTCGGCAAATTCGTCTGTACCCGAAACCAACCGAAGATTTCACTATACAGCGAATATTTTTGATTTTTATTGAAGATTATCCACGTAATTTACTTGATAAAATAAAAAATGTTGTAGAAAGTCGTTACGGTGCAGCCTATCGGGAGCTGGATAACATTTCTCAGTTTGTTGACTTTGTCAATGGTCGCATACAGAAGAAACGTTTTATACGGCAACTTGATATTTTTTCACACGGCGTAGTGGGAAGTATCGAGTTCGGTTATGCGCTTAAAAAAGCCGGTACTTACCGGTTTCGTAACGCACAAGCTAAAATGTTGCAACAGGATGCCTTCGAACATGATGCGAAGTTTTATTCCTATGCATGTAGGACGGGTCTGGGGATAGACGAAGGAAGTTATGTGAAACCGGGTGTAGATCCATGTTATGAGAAGAGCCTTGCTCAAATTATTGCAGATGCGGCAGATGTGGAAGTGTGGGCTTTCCCCAAAAAAAGTAATTATGATATGACTTATGGAACGGTAGAGCAACGCCGGATTGGAAATGAAACTGTGGATAAAATCAGAAAGTACAATGACGCAATGGATCAATACAGAATCGATATCAGAGATTATCAGGCACGTTTGTCAATCTATCAAAAGACTAAGGATTCAAGTGCAAAACGATTACCTTCGGAACAACCACCATCTGCTCCTGCAAAAGACTTTAATGAAGAAGACGAACGATTAGCTAAGCACGAATTAAGCAGGAGAGAAAACAGAAGATATTTTGGTTATCCATTGGACGAAGAAGGTGCTGTAAGCCCTGTCAGATCCGGGCGTGATCCCGCGGGACTTCCTCCCGGTCTCTTACAATATTTACCGAGATCGTGGAATGAGGTAAAAACGTGAAAATAAGTTCACCCGGTCGTCAAATCAAGATAATTGCCATCCTCATTACAATAGTGTTGGTATGTTTAGTGATTTTTTTGTTGATATTCTTTAATAAGTGGGGTGTTGGTATGGATAAACAGATAATGATGCAAGTTACAGAAACAGATGGGCCGTACTTTGATGCAACCAAATGGTTTACAAATGGAAAGTACAAACGCCGCAAAGATGTACAAATGGGAAAGGAGTTTTACAGTGACTGCTCTATGTTGCGAGTCGCACCGCCGCCATTTGAGCCAAAAGATAATGATGATATACTTAGACGAGCAGCGGGGGCGATCGAACGTTCTTACCCGACGGCTGAAAAAGATGGGGAGTATTTGCTCGAAAAGCGGCCTGACTTACGCCACCGCATGTTATACATTGCCAGTGGTTTCGATGCACCCAATCAGCCTATTGATGGATATCAATTATATCTCACTATAGGAGAGAGACGTTACACCATAGATTTTTCGCGTGATGGTGTTTCAGGAAAGATCGTTGATGTCGGTAGCGCCCGGCTGATTAAAAAAGATAATGAAAAAGATATGAAAATATTCAGTCATTTTGAAGAGCAGGAGAGTAAGCTTGGAAAATAGGAACAGCACCAATATAGTGAAAGGATATATCCCGCAGTCTCTGTTCCGGAAGTTATACGCAGCCTGGGGTCAGGTCTTGAATTATCAGCAGCCTGGGGTCAGGTCTTGAATTATCAGCAGCAGCCTGCAGCAGCCTGGGGTCAGGTCTTGAATTATCAGTTTTCTTGTGATAACAGATTAAGCATTCGAGGATGAGGGAGTCACACATGGCCAGATCTTTGAGAATAGAATATCCCGATGCTGTATATCATGTGACCGCACGCGGAAACGCGACAAACGACATTTTCCATTCAGATACCGACCGGAACACCTTCTCAAAAATATTTTCAAGTGGCCATCCGGGATGATGCAACTGGTTGTGTCATGCTTATTGTATAATGGATAGTCATTACCATTTTTTCATAGAGACGCCGGAAGGAAATATGTCACTAGGCATGCGGCAACTCAACGCTACTGTTGACGAAGGGTGCAACGAAATTGCAAAGGGCTCAGATAATCCATCGAGCATATATTCAGCATGGCTATACAATGAAGGCGATTGCCGATCATCTGGGAATCCATTACAAGACGGTTAGCAATGTTATTGAGGCAGAAGAAGATAACTGATAATTCAAGACCTGACCCCATTCCACTGACCCCATTCCACTGCTGCTGACGAAGGGTGCAACGAAATCGCAAAGGAATCAGGCAATCCATCGCGCATATATTCAGCATGGCTATACGATGAAGGCGATTGCCGATCATCTGGGAATCCATTACACGAAGGTGAGAAAGGTTATTGAGGCAGAAGAATATAACTGATAATTCAAGACCTGACCCTAGGCTTTGCTAGGCTTTGCGTGGGCATGCGTCAACTCAACGCTACTGTTGACGAAGGGTGCAACGAAATTGCAAAGGGCTCAGGTAATCCATCGAGCATATATTCAGCATGGCTATACAATGAAGGCGATTGCCGATCATCTGGGAATCCATTACACGACGGTGAGAAAGGTTATTGAGGCAGAAGAATATAATTGATAATTCAAGACCTGACCCCATTCCTGACCCCATTCCCGCGATCGCGTTCGGCACGATCGGCACAGGTAACGGCATGGGGCAGGGCTTGAATGGCGCCACGAACGCCGTGGGCAGAAACCCGGAAGCTCAGGGCAAAATTCTTCTTACCATGATGGTCGGTCTGGCCATGATCGAATCTCTGGCGATTTATGCGCTGGTTGTCGCGCTGATCGTGCTTTACGCCAATCCGCTGATTAAGCTGATCGGCTAAAATTTTATTGATATCATAAACAGGGAGGGGGAGCGTACATCGACTTTCTCTCCCTTTTTTTGATTCGACTAAAAACAAACAAATAATTTCGATTTTTCATCACTTTGCCGGGAAAAAGTCCCGGGATTAATCAGTTCGCCATTTCCAGACGGAAGCCCCGACTGTAAAAACCCCGGCTTCGCTAATTCGCATCTCCGGGCGGGACTTTTCCCCTGAGCTCCTTTTTAATGGCCTGTCTGCGCTTGTTCTCCAGAATCTTTTCTTTTGCCCTTTTGCTTCTTTTTCTTTTTTGGCGTCTGATTTTTTCAATTTTTTCTTTTTCGGCGGCAATAAAGCTCTTTTGTTGTTTCTCGATTTTATCCAGAAGAAGGCGGCGGGCCAAAAAGCGGTTCAGCGACTGCGATCGCTCGCGCTGGCATTTAACGGAAAGCCCGGTGGGGATATGCACCAGATACACGCAGGATGAGCTTTTATTGACTTTCTGCCCTCCGGGGCCGGAAGAACGGATAAAAGTCTCTTCAAAATCATCTTCGGAAACACCCAATACCTGCATGCGCAGGTCAAGCTCTTTGAGTTTTTCCGGGGAAACAGGCATGAGCGACGCCCACTGATCAGGGGATGGAATAAATCTCGTCGTCGATGAGATTGATCCAGTTTTCCTTCAATGTCTGTCTGGCTTCTTCCAGCTTGTCGACGCCCAGAATCACGATTGTTTCTTTGCCGATACGGTTAATGGTCGTGTAAAGATAAAGAATGTTGATTTCCGCCTTGGCCAGCGGTTTAAAGATGGCGTTGATACCGCCTGCGTGCAGGGGGATCTCCGCGGCCAGAACGGGGGTGATTTCAAAATTGAAGTTGAAACTGCTCAAAAGAGCGGCGGCGCGTTCCGGATCGTTGACCACCAGGCGCACACGGCTGTCGTGTGCGATGCTGGCGGCGGACACGGCAATCGTAGCGATGTCTTCTTCATCGAGAATATGGGTAAGCCTGGCAAACGTGCCCGGAACATTGCCCAGAAGAACAGAAATTTGTTTGACGGCCATAATCTACCCTCCACTGGCTCCCGCGTGGTCATACCCGGCCATGAAAGCCTTGCGGTTGATTTCTGCCAGCGATTTTTTCCGGCTCCCCATGATGGTCTCCAGCGTTTTGAGATAAATGTCCGGGGAGACGACCTTCGATTGACGAACAAAAGCACCCATCATGACCACATTTGCCGTGCGCGCATTACCCAGCTCATGGGCGATATCCGCACAGGGAATACAGATGGTTTTGACATCCTGACGGATGGGGCGCGCCTCCACAATTGAGGAATTGATAAAAATCGTACCGCCGGAAGCGACTTTGTTTTGAAATGAAAAAAGAGACGGGGAATTCATAACAATCAGATAATCAGGCGCTGACGCGACCGGAGAGGCGATTTCTTCATCGGCCATCGCCACGGTGCAGTTTGCCGTACCGCCGCGCATCTCAGCACCGTAGGCGGGCAGGTATGTAACGTGGAGTCCTTTGTTCATTGCTGCCGTGGCCAGCGAGATGCCCATCATCAAAACTCCCTGGCCGCCGAAGCCGGAGAAAAAAGCCTTGGTGATCATGATTGACCCTCCGCATTTTTCTTCAGGGCGGCGATGTTGTCCTTATAAACACCGGGCGGAAATTCTTTGGTCATTACCTCGTCAATCCATTTGCACGAATCCACCGACGACATTTTCCAGTTGGTTGGACACATCGACAGAATTTCAATCATCGAAAATCCCAGGCCGTCCATCTGGCATTGAAAAGCCTTGCGGACAGCTTTTTTAGTTTTGTTCACCCCGGCCGGAGAGCTGACCGAGCATCTCTCCAGATATGTGACCCCGCCGATCTGGGAAAAAATCTCGCAGACTTTTACCGGATAGCCGTCGAGTGCCTGCTTGCGGCCGGTGGGGCTGGTTGTTGTCCGTTGCTGAAGCATTGTTGTGGGGGCCATCTGGCCGCCCGTCATCCCATAAACTGCGTTGTTGATGAAAATGACAGTGATATTTTCGCCGCGGTTTGCCGCATGAAAGCTCTCGGCCATGCCGATGGCGGCAAGGTCACCGTCTCCCTGGTAGGAGAAAACGATGCGGTCCGGCAGGGCGCGCTTGATGCCCGAGGCCATCGCCGGGCCGCGCCCGTGCGGCGCCTCGATCATGTCCACGTCAAAATAATTGTAGGCCAGGACGGCGCAGCCTGCCGGCGGCACGCCGATGGTGATGCCGCGGATGCCAAGCTCATCGATGACTTCGCAAATGACGCGGTGCGCGATGCTGTGGCCGCAGCCGGGGCAATAATGGAAAACATTGTGCTTTAAGCTTTGCGGATGCTGGAAGATTATTTTAGACATAGCCGTTTAACCCTGTGTCTCACTTATCAGTCAATTTTGTCGTATATCTTGGCGATGACATTCGCCAGTTGAGAAGGTGTCGGCACCGCCCCGCCGGGCCGACCATGAAATTCAATTTGAGCGTAACCCTGAAGCGCCAGGCGCACATCCTCGAGCATCTGGCCAGTGCTCATTTCGAAAACCAGATAATTCTTAATCTTTGCAGACAGAGCACGAAGCTCCATCTCCGGAAAGGGCCACAGCGTAATGGGGCGAAACAGGCCGATTTTCGCTCCTTTTTCCCTTAGCCTTTTGATGGCTCCCTTGGCGATGCGCGCCGCCGTGCCGTAGGCCACAACGACCATGTCGGCATCTTCTGTGAGATAGGAGTCCCAGAGCACTTCAGTTTTTTTCACCGCCTCATATTTTCGGTAAAGCTTCCAGTTATGTTCTTCACTGTCAATCGGATCCAGCAAAAGGCCGCGGATGAATTTACTCTTGCCGTCTCCGGCTCCGCGCAGCATGAACTTTTCAGGATACGAGCGTGGCTTGGCCTTTTTGAAAATGACCGGTTCCATCATTTGTCCCATCATGCCGTCGGCGAGGATCATGGCCGGTGTGCGGTATTTATCGGCCAGATCGAAAGCGTCCATGGTCAGGTCCGCCAGCTCCTGTCCGGTGGCGGGAGCCAAAACGATAGTGCGGTAATCGCCGTGTCCGCCGCCGCGGGTGGCCTGGAAATAATCCCCCTGCGAGGGTCGGATATTGCCCAGGCCCGGGCCGCCGCGCATGATATTAACGATCACACCCGGCAGTTCGCAGGCCGCCATGGATGAAATACCCTCCTGTTTCAGGTCGATGCCGGGACTCGAAGACGAGGTCATCACACGGGCGCCCGTGGCGCTGGCCCCGGCGATCATGTTGATGGCGGCGATTTCACTTTCCGACTGAATGAATACGCCTCCTTCGGCTTTGCGTATATGTTCGGCCATGTATTCGGTAAGCTCGTTTTGGGGAGTGATCGGGTAGCCGGCATAGAAACGGCAGCCGGCACGGATCGCCGCTTCGCCGATAATATTGTTTCCGGACATCAATACTTTATTCACGGTAAACCTCAATTGCCACATCGGGGCACATCGTTGCGCAGATCGCGCAGCCGTTGCATTCCTTTTCTTCATTGACCGTCACGGGACGGTATCCCTGAGCGTTGAATTCCGAAGAGGGCATGATATGCCCCCGGGGGCAGAAATGGATGCACAGGTGACATTCCTTGCACAGATTTTTTTTGATTTTTATATGGCCTTTCACAGACGTATCCCGATTTGTTTTGGCCGCGGCTTCACGTGTGCGGCGGATGTTTTCTTGCGTAAAATATTTATTATGTCAAGTAATTTTAGAGAAAATATCCTTTTTTGGTTTAAATTTTGCTAATCTGGAAACCTTCCAATTTGATGGCCACCGAGCGCTGCATCAGGTCTATGGAGATGACAAAAAGCTCTTTTTCCGGGTCGCTTTTGACGACCGTACCCTCTATTCCTTTAAAAGGACCGTCGATGATTCTGGCCGTCTCGCCCGCGCGGGGGTACTGAAAGGAGAATATTTCCACTTTTTTTTCAATGATGCGTTGAATGGCAGAAATTTTTTCGTCAGGAATCGGCAGAGGCTGAGTGTTGTCCTTCTTCCCGAGAATTCTTACGACGCCGAATGTTTTCAATATGGCCAGTTTCGTTTCATTGTCGAGATCCGCCTCCACAAAGAGATATCCCGGAAACAGGGGAACGGTTATTCTTTTTCGGCGGTCTTTCCTTTTGCTCCACACTTCCATTTCCGGCAAAAAGGAAATCAGATTTTTTTGTATCAGGCCGGTGTGAGCCTTGTACTCATGGCGGCTTTTTGTATGAACAGCATACCAGGGCATAAGTGATTCCAGCGCCAGACGGCGGATTAACAAATATAGCCCCGAATACAGCAGCCATTTATTTTTTGCAATGATAAAAACGAAAGCGCCCGGGGAAGTGCATTACTGTGCGTGTCCAAGACGGCTGTCCACCAGAATGTCCGGGCCTTTTCTTGTCACCCGTTTTATCGAGAGAAGCTTTGCCTCTGCGAGGTCGCGGATATGAAGATCGCCGACCGCTTCGATCCCCCGACCGATGATTTTCGGGGCGATTACCGTCACCATTCGATTCACAATATTATCACTCAATGCGGACGTGATTATCTGTGATCCTCCCTCGATTAAAACGGAAGATATGCCGCGCGCGGCCAGAAGCGGGAGGAGTCCGTCAAGGCGGACATTGCCTGCTGCGTCCGGTGCAACAGCAAGTATCTGCGCGCCCGTCCGGGAGAGTTCCCGTGCGGCGGATGAGTCACGATTCGCCGCCGTGGTGACAATCAGCGTGGGGGCATCGCTCAGATTTTGCATCACATTCATCTGTGGTGTGACCGACAGATCGGGATCAAGAACAATGCGCAGGGGATTGCGGCCGCGCACATGCCTGACCGTGAGAGTGGGGTTGTCTTTGAGGACGGTGCCGATCCCAACCAGGATCGCGTCGTGTTCCGCCCGTAACTGGTGGGCGTATTTAAGCGAGGCGGGGGAACTGATCCACTGCGAGTGGCCGGTTGCCGTGGCGATTCGTCCGTCGATGGTCTGCGCGTATTTGACCGTGACAAAAGGCAGGCCGGTTTTCATGAAATGGAAGAAAATTTCATTCAGCTCGCGGCACTCATCTTCAAGAACCCCGGTGGTGACCTCTATGCCGGCGCTTTCCAGAGTCCCGATGCCCCGGCAGCAAACCACTGGATTCGGGTCGGTCGAACCTATCACTACTCGCCTGATCTTGCTGGCAATAATCAGATCCGTGCAGGGCGGCGTCTTACCGTGATGGCAACAGGGTTCCAATGTTACGTAAAGAGTTGAATCCCTGACACTTTGTGCGGCATCGGCAATTGCATTGACTTCGGCATGGCTTTCACCGCAGCATCTGTGCCAGCCCCGGCCGATGACTTTTCCTTTTTTAACAACCAAAGCTCCCACCATCGGGTTGGGACTTGCCCAGCCCCTTCCGCGTGCGGCCAGTGTCAGGGCAATTTTCATAAACGATTCATCAGTCATGGCCGTTTCTTAGCGCAACGAGGCGGCCAATGCAAAACAAATTATTTTTTTAAAATGCCGTTTATATAAACCGGCACGGGAAACTGTTTTCCCGGCGAAAGGGTTTTTTTAAGTGACGGTAATCACATTATTTTTATTGACATTTGACGACAAACTTGTACAATTGCGTCTAAGCTTGAAAAAGGCAAATCGCCTGAGAAGACGAGACGCAAAGCCACCGGCCTGAAGAAATAGAGGCAGCGGGGTTGCCGGGTGCATGACAGACATACTCCGGTATATTCCCAAATATAGATTTATAAAGAGGTTCAGGAAAGCTAAAGGTAATGACCACGATTTTTAACATCTTTTCTTTTGTTTTCGGCGCGGCTGTCGGCAGTTTTCTCAATGTCTGCATCTACCGCCTGCCGGAGGGTGAATCTATCGTCCGGCCTCTTTCCCGCTGCCCTCATTGCCGGCATCCAATTCGTTTTTATGACAATATCCCGCTGGTGAGTTTTTTATTGCTGGGCGCAAAGTGCCGCGACTGTGGAGGGAAAATATCCTGGCGCTATCCACTGGTTGAACTGATCAGCGCTATTTTTTCGCTTCTGCTTTTTATTAAATTCGGCGCCACCTTGAATTTCCTGATTTTTTTCATTTTCACGGCGATTCTGATCGTGATTACCTTCATTGACCTCGACCATCAGATCATCCCGGATGTTTTGACCCTGCCCGGAATTGTGCTTTTTACAGCGGCCGCCATTTTCATTGTCGGCGTGCCGTGGCTTGAGGCCCTCATCGGCCTTGTTGCGGGCGGCGGCGTTCTCTTTTTAATCGGTCTGGTCTATAAATTGCTCAAAAAAGTGGAAGGCATGGGCGGGGGCGATGTCAAGCTGCTGGCCATGATCGGTGGTTTTTTCGGCTGGAAATCACTGATTTTTGTGCTTCTTTTCAGCTCGCTTACCGGAGCGGTGGCAGGTGTCACAGCCATGATTGTTCATAAAAAAGACCTGAAATATGCCGTACCTTTCGGCCCTTTTTTGTCGGCGGGGGCGGTTGCGTATATTTTTTGGGGAGATCTGGCAAGACACTGGTTATTATTGCCATAACGCTAAATTTTGTGTGGTCATTTGTAGTGATGAGCGGCGGCCGTAGTGCGGGGATGGATATTTGACAAAAACTGAAATATATGTACGATGACGAAAGACTATCTTCACATAATGATAAATGAATCCGGACGTTTTGAAACGCGCCGGGAAAATCTTTTACGGACATATCGAAGGCGTTTTATGAATAAAAACAGGATCTCCTCAAAGGGATTGACACTAACCGAGCTGCTGATTGTTATCGCCATTATCGGTATTATCGCCGCAATTTCGTCGTTTGCCTGGCAAAACTATGTGAGAAACACAAATTTGCGCACAGCTGCCAGAGAGCTGGTATCCGATTTCGCCTTGATGAAAGCTAAAGCCGCCTCTGTTTCCCAAACCGGGCAGGAAACAACTTATGCCATTATATTCAATGTTGCGGAAAATTCATATACCATGGAAGCTTCATCTGTTGACGGAACGACAACTTCGCAGACCAAGTTATTCTCGTCTTTTGGCCCCGGAGTTGCACTTGAATCAATATCTTTGGGTGGTGGGGGTAATACGATCACATTTGAGGCGAGGGGGACATTGAACCACATAGGAAATCTGGTTTTGAAAAACGGCCCTTCGGAAGCCACAATCACATTCAATATTACAGGTAAAACCCATGTTAGATTTAAAATGTTCTGACCTTATTAAAAAAATAGATGTCCGGGGCATGGGGCTGGTGGAGGTAATCATCGCCATCTTCCTGACGACCGTCGGCATACTTGCCTTGCTGACGCTACAGCCAACTGCGCGAAGTTCAACCCTGCATGCCGATTATGTCGGTCGTGCCGCAGGTATTTTGCACAAAACAATGGAAGACAATGAAAACTGGATCATCAACCCCTGTAACAGCGTAACCCTGGGGGACCAGGACGGCGAGGGGATCACGGTATATACCAGCGGCGAGGAAGACCGCATGCGGGGGGATATAGGCTACACGGTAAAGACGAACATAGTTCAGGACGGAGGAAACGTAAACGGCTTTGTCGTGACTGTCACGGTGACATGGGGAGCTATGGCCGGGCAAAATGTCAGGAGTATCTCGGAGAGTTTGACGGTTGCCCGTCAGGAGTTTGCAAGATATCCCGCAGGATGCCCCAACGGTGTGGTAAACTAGTATGAAAAAACGAAACGGATTCACATTGGTAGAGTTGCTGGTAGTTTTGCTTGTGGGCGGGATCATGATGGCCGCCATCTACGGGGTGATCAATACCGCACAGCGTTCATCAACGGGGACAGAACGCCGGGTCATTGCCCAGCAGGACGCACGTGTCGCACTGGAGCTGATGGCGATGGAAATTAGAATGGCTTCTTTAAACCCCACATCCGAGGCGGATATCTGGATTGACCCAGATGACTGCAGAAGTGACTCCGGGAACCAGCAGGACCGTGGTATTCAGAAAGCGGAGGAAAATTTATTGGTCATAGAAATGGACATTGCAGGTTCGGGTGATCCTGAGCATCCGGCTGATGGCAAGATCGATGCTCCAAACGAAATCATTCGTTATGCCTATAATGCCGCGCACAAGTATGTCACCAGATCCACGAACTGCGGCGTGGATCAGCCGTTTCTGGGAGCGAACAACGCCGCGGCTGATGCTAAAACCGTTCTGGTGGAAAACGAGGCGGCCGGTATCCCCTTGTTCAGATACTATGACGGCTCGGGTAATGAGCTTGCCTCGCCGGTGGCAAACCCCGAGGACATCAGGCTTATCGAAATCACGCTGGTGGTTGACATGCAGCATGCCGACATAGGCACAAACGAGCGACGGCGGGTGATTTATTCCACAAGCGTCATTCCCAGAAACCACTTTCCCGTGCCGACTTATTAACCGAGGGTGAAATGAACAGGAAAAATAAAATGAAACATTTAAATGAAAAGGGTTTTGCCCTCCTGGCCGCGATCATTGCCTGTTTGATTCTCCTGGCAGTCGGGGCGCTGGCAATCAATTTATCCACTGCCGACTTGCGTGCCGGCGCCGTGGTGGTGGGTGACAAAAAAGCCTTTGCCGCCGTCGAAAGCGGTGTACATCGTCTTGTGCAGGACTTTGATCCAGAACCTGCTACCTGGAACGAAGCGCATAACTATACTCAAAACTGCACGTCAACCATACCGTCTTATATCTGGCAAACAATTGCTTCTGGTATTGATGATCGCACACGCTTCGCCTTTTGCCGCCCGGTAGTGAGTAATCTGCCGCCTCTTGCACCGCCCAGCTACAGTCTCGGTGGCGGTGTAACCTATGGTATTATACGCTATGACACGACGATTGTTGGCCAGAGCGACAGTTATAAATCAATGAACAAAGTAGATATCGGCATCGGCTTCGGTCCTGTGCCGATGTCCCCTTGAGGAGGTAAGAGATATGTTTCAAAGAATATATTTAATGATCATTGCCATATTATCTATTCTGCTGGGCGTTACTGGTGCGCATGCGGCGGATGAAGACCTCTGGACAATCACCAACCCTCCTGATGTTTTGATTGTACTTGACCTGTCCGGAAGTATGGAGTGGCCACCGCAGGGCAATGCTGCCAATTATTTTGTAACAGGCAGCTCATGTGACGCTAGTTCCAATGGGCCTTATTACACGACCAGCGGCCCAGGCCATACACGGGCATGTTTGGCCAGCGAGTCGGGTACAAATCCTATCTTATATGTCAGCGGTACAACTTGTGATACTAACGGGCCCTTTTACGCTACGAGCACACCGGAGCATAGCCGGGCCTGCTACAGAGGAAGAACAAGTGCAACACAATATGGTACTTCAGTTCCCCAATACAGCACTACGGCATGCGGTGAACCTTTTTATAAAACAAGTGGAAAGGGGCATACGAACCGGTGTTCCGGTAATACTTTTTCCTCTGATCCCAGCCCGCTGCCTCAATGGAGTAACTCTGACTGCAGGGAACCTTTTTATAAAAATAATACGGGCAGCAGGGTCCGCTGTCAGAGGATCGATATTGCCAAATACGCTCTTTTTTCCATTTTCAACAACGACAATAGTGACAACCTCGACCAGATAAATGAAGCCGACATTACGAGTTTGGGTGTTCGGATCGGTTTGATGAAGTTTTATAATTGCTCGAAAGGAACCCAGACCAATTATACCATTAGCAGCAGTTGTATAAAACTGGCCTGGCCGATTTCCAGCAGCGCCGCAGTACATGACCCGACCCCCTATGCCAGCATCTTTTGTAATAAAACTTATTGCGAATATCCCAACACAAACGGCATCAATTCATGCGGGTCACTCGAACCGCCATCTTTTAGCACCGACTATGCCACCCGTGAATGTGTTGTCGGACTTGGCGCGAAGGGGGGGACCCCGTTACAGAGTTCGCTTATTCAGGCCTTGAATTATCTCAATGCACACAAAGAGGTGGACCCCGCCAGGGAGTGCCGCCGCAAATCAGTTATCTTCGTGACTGACGGGGAGGACACACTGGCCTGCGGCAGTGACGGTTCCCAATCCGGTCCACAACAGAGGAAGGCGCCTGTCTATCAGGCAAAATTATTAAGAGATGCCGGCTACGATGTCTGGGTTGTTGGTTTTGGTGCGGATATGCCTCAGAGGCTTAAAAATACTCTGAACTGGACCGCATATCATGGTGGGACAAGAAACCCGGAGGCAACACAGGAAGGCAATGCAAGTGCTGTCAGTGTTCCATCCGGGGCCTCTCCTAATCCTTGCACCAGCTCGGGCGATGATCCTGGCGCGCATTACCTGTCTGGCTACGCCTTTATGGCAACCAACCCCGATGAGCTCTCCAGTGCCATCCGCTCGGCAATAACTTCGATTCTGTCAGGGAACTATTCTTTTTCCTCACAGGCAGCCGTGGCGGCCGCCCGTGTGCAGGAGGAGAATTTCCTTTATGAAGCCTCTTTCGAACCCAGAAATAATGCCGGTGCTAATAAAGAACCTTTTTGGCCCGGTCACTTGAAAAAATACCGTATCACCAACACAGGCGCGCTGATTACACCTGTCTGCTGGGACGCGGGGGAAAAACTTGGTGCTCAATCCCCGGGAAACCGCAACATGTGGACCTACAAGGGTAGTGGCATGGTTTCTTATACAACATCAGCGATCACTGATGCCGCTCTCAATGTCGGACCACTGTCCGCCTCCAGTTGCGGCCCCCGATGCCGTGAAATTGTCGGGTTTTACCGTGGCGAGTCCGCGTACAATATCGAAGAGGACAACTGGAAGCTGGGAGATTTATTTCATACCAATCCGGTTCTTGTCAAAACGCCCGCGACATATTTCTATGACCCGCGGCAGTGCGGAGCAACTTCTTTTGCCGAATTCCGCAATGACAACCTACGTACCGCCGTCAACGGGAGACAGTTGGTTCTTGCCGGTGCCAACGACGGTCAGTTGCACGCTTTTCGCACCGGCACCAGCGCCCAGGACTGCTCCTCCGGAGGAGACGAGGTCTGGAGCTTTATTCCCCCCAATTTGCTGGAAAAGATGGGGCCGATCGCCCACAACAGTCACGCCGATCGCTCAACACTTGCCTCGCACCAGCTTTTTGTTGACGGGCCGCTGCAGGTGGCTGATGTCTGGCTCCCTGGTTCACCAGCTACGGGAACCAATAAACAGAAAAGCGAGTGGAAGACAATTGCCGTGATGGCGCTGGGTGGAGGAGGCGGAAATTTCCTGTGGAGCCGCTGCGCCAGTTGTTACTGTCCATACGATAGTACGAATCCGTCAGCCGTGCGTTTCAGCGCCGATTATTCCGACGATACTCCTTATTACTGCGGTTATTTCGCTCTGGATGTGACGGACAGCGTGACCTCGAGTCGCCCCACACTGATGTGGACTTTGCAGCCGAACACCGCCGAGAAACCCTACATTGGTGAGCCGTGGAGTAAAATGCAGATCGGCCGTGTCAAAATTGCCGGCAACGAAAGGTGGGTGGGTTTTATCGGGGGAGGCCTGGCCGGCTCCGGCGATGCAGGTAAAGGGTTTTTTGTGGTGGATCTCAATGATGGTACCATCATCTGGAGATATACTCGCGCTCAAAACGCGGAAATGGATTTTCCTGCCCCTGCCGCCCCGACGGCACTCGACACAGACAATGACGGCTTTGCAGATACAGTTTATATGGGAGACATGGGCGGCAATATGTGGCGTTTCCGCCTGTGCCCCTCGGATGTCACCGGATGCGGCGCTGCAAGCTATCCGAGTGACTGCAGCGACGCAAACTGGACGGGAAGCCTTCTTTTCCGTTCCACTAGCGCAGAAAGAGGCCCGGCGTCGACTTCCAAGCAGATATTTACCCAAGCCGTTGTCACAAAAGACCCGGCTAAATATTTCTGGGTTTATTGGGGCACAGGTGAAAACAATGACCCGATCACAAGACCGGATGATAGCAACGACACGAAAAACCGTATTTACGCTGTAAAAGAAAATAAAGAATTCACCGGGACCTATACAAGTGCAAATTTAAAAAATATCACCAACAGCGTCTATTGCTACTCGGCACAGACGGAAGGTTGTACAATTGCTGATTCACAAAACGGCTGGTATATCAATCTTTCCACAAATCCTTTGACGATACCAGACCCCGGAGGGTACACAATCAATAATCCAGTCGGTGAGAAGATGATTTCAGACCCCGCTCTTTTTGGCGGAATGCTCATCTTCCCGACCTACCTGCCTCAACAGGGAGAGGATACGGCCTGTGGCCAGGCCGGCCATTCCTTCTTGTATAAACTGGATTACCTGACCGGCTCTGGAAAAGCGGACGAGGGGCGCAGGACAGACTACATTGGTATAGGAGTGGGTTCGGCAGTTCTTATTTCCTACCGGCCAGGATTTGGCGCAGCCGATATTTATGCAACGGCCAGCGGCGGCGCCGGAACCAGTGCGTTAACACAACAGCTCGGCGAGGCGCCTTCGACATCGAGCATGACAAACATCCTCTACTGGAAGGACAGACGCCTGAAATAAACAGGTTTCAGGCTCCGCTGACGATACTGCTTGCCATGACAAGCGGCTGGTGATAAAAGCCGCTTGTCATTTTTTTATTAAAGGGGTAGCGCTTTTGGCATGAAAAAGAAAATTGCCGGACTTATTGAGAAATCTATTTCCGCCTGTGCAGCGGCCGGGCTCTGGGCGGATGACGGCCTGTCTTTCGTGGAGGTGGAAACGCCGGCGAGCGAATTACACGGTGACTTCTCTTCCAATGCGGCGATGGTGCTGGCCTCGCGTGTGAAACAAAATCCACGCTCAATAGCAGGGGCTATCCGTGATCATCTGGATGACCCGGAAGGCATATTGGAAAAAACGGAAATTGCCGGCCCCGGTTTTTTGAACTTTTTTATAAAAGATGCACTGTGGCAAAAAAACATAAAAGATATTTTAGAGGCCAAAGACAACTACGGCAGGAGCAACCTGGGAGGCGGGAAAAAAGTTCAGGTGGAATTTGTCAGCGCCAATCCCACCGGGCCTTTGCATATCGGGCATGCGCGCGGCGCGGTGGTGGGGGATGTGCTGGCCAATCTGCTTTCGGCCACGGGCTACCGGGTGTCGCGCGAATATTACATAAATGATGCAGGCAGCCAGATGGACAATCTGGGAAAATCGGTTCTGCATCGCTACCGGGAAGTGTTTGGAGAAAAAGCTGACTTTCCGGAAAACTGCTATCAAGGCGGGTATATCAGGGATATCGCAAACGAGATTGCCCAGCTCGAAGGAGATGTCTATCTGGAGAAAAGCCCCGAAGAGGCGATTGCCTATTTCAACTCCGTTGCGGCAGAGGTCATTCTCGAGGGCATCAGAAAAGATCTGCGTGATTTCGGTGTTACGTTTGACACTTATTTCAGCGAAAAGCAATTGTACCATAACGATGGCGTAAACAGGCTTTTGTCGTCACTTCGTGAACAGGGCTTCATTTATTCAGACGGAGGCACCTTGTGGTTTAAAACAACGGACTACGGCGATGAAAAGGATCGTGTTGTCATCCGCCAAAACGGTGAACCGACCTATTTTGCCGCCGATATTGCCTACCACCGCAATAAATTTTCCCGCGGCTTCGACATGCTTATCGACATCTGGGGGGCGGATCATCACGGTTATATTCCCCGTCTCAAGGCCGCCGTTGAGGCGCTCGGCTATGAACGAGATGCTCTCAAAATCATTTTGGTGCAGCTTGTGAATCTGTTGCGGGCGGGCGAGCCGGTGGCGATGTCCACGCGCGCCGGGGAATTTGTCACACTGCGCGAGGTAATGGACGAGGTAGGCACAGATGCGGCGCGCTATAACTTCCTGATGCGGCGCTCCGACAGTCATCTTGATTTTGATCTGGAAGTGGCCAAAAAGCAGTCCAACGAAAACCCCGTTTATTACGTTCAATATGCGCATGCGCGTATCTGCAGTATTATACGGCTTGCCACGGAAAAAGGGATGGCCTGTCCCTCACCGGGGGATTGTGATTTCTCTCTTCTGGAGAGCCGAGAGGAAAAGACACTCATAAAAATGATGGCGGCATACCCTGATATGCTGGAGGGGGCGGCAAAGTCGCTGGAAGTGCACCGCATCACTTTTTTCTTGAATGAACTGGCGGCGGTCTTTCACAGCTACTACAATAAGGCCCGGGTCGTCACCGATGACGCGGCCATCTCCTCGGCGCGGCTGGCACTGGTGGAAGCTCTGCGTATTGTTTTGAAAAACGCGCTGAAAATTTTGGGAGTGGGGGCGCCGGAAAAAATGTAGCACAGGCGGCGGGCTCAATAAGGCATCGCAAAGCGATGCCCATGGAAAGTGCGGGGCAAAAAATGGGATCGGGAAATGTGAAAAAATTTGAGATAAAGCTTGCCAAAACAGGGATCATTGTTCTTGTTGCCGGTATGACACTGCTTGTGTGCCTGTCCTTCATTCTGGGGGTTTCGGTGGGCAAAAACATTGATGCCTATCCGGGGAAGATCGCCTCTCTTCCCAAGCGGATTGTCGCTTCACTCTGGAAGCCTTCCGGGGTGCCCGCACAACAAGCACGGGAGACCGGGCAGGAAAAGCAGGAGCCGGAAAAGGTGACGATTGATTTGTCCTTTCATAAGGATCTGACCAGCGAAAAGCCGCCGTCAATCGAGGTGGCTCCGCCCGCGGAGCCACGGCCGGAGCCACAGCCGGAACCAAAGGAGCAGGCGCCTCCCCCGACCGAGGAAACAGTTATAGAAGAGCTTTTGAAAAAGCAGGAAGAAATGCCCGTGGAGGTTTATTCCGTAGAGAAACCGCCGCCGGAAAAAAAGGCCAGGACCACTAAAGCCGTTCGTCCGGCGGCTTCGGCCGGAGCCGACTATATTATTCATGTGACGTCTTTGAAAGACAAAGACAAGGCCAATGCAACAAATAAAACGATCACCTCCATGGGATATACCTCAAAGGTGACGAAAGTGGAAATCAAGGGGAAGGGCACATGGTACCGCGTCATTGTGACCGGCTTCGACAGCAAGACGAAAGCCAGGGCCGCCGCGGATAAGATCGGGAAAAAAGTCAATGCCACCTGCGCTGTCTGGCCCGTTCAAAACGGCGCGGCCGTAAAACCTTAACAGAGGTCGAAATAATGTTTGAAAGTTTATCGGAGAAGCTCGAAGGCATCTTTAAAAAACTCAAAGGCAGAGGAGTTCTTGACGAGCAAAGTGTCGGCGCGGCCTTGAAGGAAATCCGCATGGCTCTTCTGGAGGCGGATGTCAATTTTAAAGTTGTTCGTGATTTTATCGAAGATGTGCGCGTTCGCGCGATCGGCAAAGAAGTGCTCGAGAGCATCACACCGGGCCAGCAGGTGGTTAAAATTGTCCATGACCGTCTGGTCGAGCTGATGGGCAGTCAAAGCGCAAACATCAAGTTCGGCTCTAAAATCCCCGCGCCGATTATGCTCATCGGTCTGCAGGGCTGCGGCAAGACGACTACGGCCGCGAAACTTGCCTCACTGCTCTCCAAAGAAAAAAGAGTCTATCTGGTGTCGGCCGACGTTTACCGGCCGGCGGCGATGGAGCAGCTGGCCACACTGGGTGCCCAGATAAAGGCGGGGGTCTTCGCGGCCGGCGACCTTAAAGACCCGGTGCAAATTTGTCTGGAAGCGATCCGTCAGGCCAAAAGAGAAGGCTATGAGGTGCTCATCATCGACACGGCCGGTCGCCTGCATATCGATGATGTGCTCATGGATGAGCTCAAGAAGATAAAAGAAAGTGTCCAGCCGGCGGAAATTCTGTATGTGGCGGACGCCATGACTGGTCAGGACGCAGTCAATGTCGGTGCGAAGTTCAATGAACTGATCGGCATCGACGGTGTTATCATGACCAAGATGGACGGGGATGCGCGCGGTGGTGCGGCCCTGTCGCTCAAAGCCGTAGTCGGAAAACCCATAAAATTTGTGGGAGTAGGCGAGAAAATCAGTGCGCTGGAAGTATTTCACCCCGAACGGGTGGCTTCGCGCATTCTGGGGATGGGTGACATTTTGTCGCTGGTGGAAAAGGCCCAGGCGACGTTTGACGAAAAAACCGCCCGACAGCTGGAGCAGAGTCTTCGTAAAAACGATTTCACACTCGAGGATTTTCGCCAGCAGCTCAAACAAATTAAAAAGATGGGCTCATTGAGCGACATGATCGGGATGATTCCCGGCATGGGAAAAATCAAAGGAATCAAAGACATGCAGCCGGATGACAAGGAACTGGTCAAAATTACGGCGATGATCGATTCCATGACTGAGAAGGAGCGGCAAAATTACCTGATTATCGACGGTCGCAGACGCAAGAGGATTGCCCTGGGAAGCGGCACACAGGTTCAGGACGTCAACCGTCTTTTGAAGAATTATGTCGAGATTCGCAAGATGATGAAGAAAATAAATACCAGAGGGGGGATCAAATCCTTCATGAGGAATTTCCCCTTTTAAATTTATATAAACTGTGATAAAAATTCACGATAATGTATTTTTTAAAAAGGAGGTTTTAAGTAAAGCCAAATGGCAGTGAAAATCAGATTGACCCGTATGGGCGCTAAAGGAAAACCATTTTACCGTATTGTTGCCGCAGACCAGGAATATCCCCGCGACGGAAGGTCTCTGGAAATACTTGGGCACTATGATCCCAAAAAATCACCTGCGGAGATTTCTCTGAAAGAAGACCGCGTGCGTGCATGGCTCTCCAAAGGTGCCAAGCCCACGCTGACAGTTTCGAACCTGCTCAAAACAAAGGGTATTGAAACGGCCGTCAAATAGCTGAGCGCTGCGGGATTTGTCGTGAAATTGATACAATGTTTCAGCACCACACCATTTCATTAAACGAGCTTTGTGGATATTGAATGAACTTTCTGAACAGGTGACAAAATCAATGGAGGTGGCGACGATGAAGGAATTGATCAAGTACATATCTCAAGCATTGGTTGATAACCCCGATAAGGTGGAAGTGACTGAAATTGCCGGTGAGCAGGCGTCCGTGATTGAACTGCGCGTGGCCAAAGAGGACCTGGGCAAGGTCATCGGCAAACAGGGAAGGACGGCAAAAGCGATTCGCACTATTTTGAGTGCGACGTCCGCTAAAACACACAAGCGCGCGGTCCTGGAAATCATCGAATAACGATGGACCTTTTTGTAGTGGGCGAGGTCGTGAAGACCCGCGGTCTGCGCGGTTGCGTAAAAGTTATCTCTCATCTGGAAACCGGCAATATTTTACAAAACATTCAATTTTTATTTCTTGGGAATACGTCCGGTCAGAAGACACGTTATGAAATTAACCGGCTCACCCGGGCCGGACGCCATTTTTTCCTGGAACTGGAAGGAGTCAGCGACATCGACACGGCGCAAAAACTGGTAGGAGACATGGTTTTGCTGCCGCGGGAACACCTGGCGCCGCTTGATGAAGGCGAATATTACTGGCAGGACATAATCGGCCTGGATGTTTACACACTTCAAGGCCGCAATTTGGGGCGGGTTACGGCGATCTTTCCTACCGGCGCCAACGATGTTTATGTCTGCCGCGGCGAGGGTAATGAGGTGCTTATCCCCGCCATTGCCGACGTCATTGAAAAGATAGATCTTTCCTTGCGGAAAATAACGGTCAGATTGCCCGAGGGTCTGGAGACGTGATTTTATTTGATGTTTTATCCGTATTCCCGCAGATGCTCCACTCTCCCCTTGATTGCAGCCTCTTGAAGAAAGCGCGTGAAAAAAAGCTGATTGAAGTCGGCCTGCATGATATCCGTGACTGGGCCGAAGACAAGCACCGCATGACGGACGACGCTCCTTATGGAGGCGGCTGCGGCATGGTTATGAAGGTGGAGCCGGTGGCCGGGGCGCTTGCCTCTGTTGTGCGCCCGGAGCTCGACCCGCTGGTGATTTTGATGACACCGCAGGGGGAGACATTCAATCAGAAAATTGCCGCCGAACTGGCCGCCCGCAAGCAGATTGTGATTATTTGCGGACGCTATGAAGGCGTTGATGAAAGAATCCGCGAGCATCTGGCCGACAGGGAAATTTCCATCGGCGATTACATTTTGACCGGTGGCGAGCTGGGCGCGTTGGTTGTTATCGATGCCGTTTCCAGGCTGATTCCCGGTGTACTGGGAAACGACGCCTCGACTGTTTCGGAATCATTTTCTCACGGTCTTCTGGAGTATCCTCAATATACCAGGCCGGCTGAATATAACGGCTGGGCCGTGCCGGAGGTCCTCCTGACCGGCCATCATGCCAGGATAGAGGAGTGGCAGCGGGTCGCCGCGCTGAGAAGGACCTGGACAAGGAGGCCGGATTTGCTCGAAAAAATGGAACTTGATGCTGCAGATAAAAAAATTCTGGAAAAAATAAAGCTGGGGCAGTTATAAAGTCTTGATTTTCAGGCTTGTTTGAGGTACTAAATGCAACTTTTTCATAATGAGACACACTTGCCGGGGCATCCGGCCGGGGCGAGTGCTCTCTATATTGCTCTTTTACATTATCCGGTGGTCGACAAGAAAGGCAGAGTCGTGACGACGGCCATTGCCAATACCGATATTCATGATATCGCCCGCATTGCCAAAACGTTCGGTGTGGAGAAATTTTATATCGTCAACCCTGTCGAGGCGCAGCGGCGGTTGGCACAGCGAATCATGAGCCACTGGCGCGAGGGCTACGGTGCCGAGCACAATCCCTGCCGCAAGGAAGCATTTGAAAAAGTTGCCCTCCGGACGACCCTCGATGAGGTGCTCCATGAAATTGAGCAAGCGCATGGACGCAGGCCCGCTATCGTGGCTACCGGAGCCAATTTTGAAGGTGATGTCCTGACCTGTGGCGAACTTCGCCGCAAAATGATGAGTAATTCATTGCCTTATCTTTTGATTTTTGGTACAGGCTCCGGCATTGCCGTGGACGTGCTGAAGCTGGCCGATCACCGCCTGGAGCCGATCAGGGGGAAGGACGGCTACAATCATCTGGCGGTGCGCTCCGCCGTGGCTGTCATTTTAGACAGAGTAACAACAACTTTTTGATATATATTGAGCTAAAAGCGGGAGGAACTAAAAATGAACGTTTTGGAACAGATCGAAAAAGAACAAATGAGAAGCGATATTCCCGATTTTAAATCGGGTGATACGGTTAAAGTATATGTGCGCATTATCGAAGGTCAGAAGCAGAGAATTCAGGCCTTTGAAGGCGTCGTGATCCGCAAACGCCGCGGCGGCAGCCGGGCCAGTTTCACGGTCAGGAAGGTCTCATACGGTGTGGGCGTGGAAAGAACTTTCCCCACTTACTCCCCGATCATCAACCGCGTGGAAGTTGTGACCAAAGGTGCGGTGCGCCGGTCGCGTCTTTATTATTTGAGGAGCCTGCGCGGTAAAAAAGCAAGGATCAAAGAGCAGGCGCATAGTTGAAACAGACCGAATCCGCCTGTGTGATCACTTAAAATACGGATATTTCCTCAGAAAGCTGCGGATGGCTTGTTAATTTCAGCAGAACCGCTCCGGCAGGGGGCTTTTATGTTTTCGCGATGAATACTTTTGAAAGTATCGCTTATACTGAAGGCTACCGGCGTGTGGCGGGTGTGGACGAAGCCGGCCGGGGACCGCTGGCCGGCCCCGTGGTGGCAGCGGCAGTGATTCTTCCTCCTTTTTATCTCCATCCGGAGATCAACGATTCCAAGGCTCTTTCCCCGCGCAGCCGCGACAGGCTCTACGAGGTCATCTCGCAGGATGCGCTGGCGGTCGGCGTGGGTGTTGTCGGGGCGGAAGTCATCGACCGCATCAATATTCTGCAGGCATCCCTCCTGGCCATGCGCAAGGCGGTGCTTGAGCTTTCTGTATCCCCTGATTTTCTGCTTCTGGATGGACTGAACACGATCGCACTTGAAACTCCCCAAAAAACGCTGGTGAAAGGTGATGCGCGCAGCATTTCGATTGCTGCCGCGTCCATTGTGGCCAAAGTGACCCGCGACAGGATCATGGAAATATACCATCGCCGGTTTCCGCAATACAATTTTAAAAAGAATAAAGGTTACGGCACGGCCGAGCACCGCCGTATTCTGAAGGAAGCGGGGATGTGCGAAATTCACCGTCGCTCCTTCCACCTCAAAGACGCAGATTCCTGCCGGACAAAGCCAAAGAAATCCTGATGGACACGACCGGAAAAACAGGCTCGATAGAAACGGGAAAACAGGGTGAAAGGATCGCCCTGGCCTATCTGAAGAAAAAAGGCTACCGGATTGTCGAACAAAATTATCGCTGCCCGATAGGCGAGATCGACATCGTTGCCCGGGATAAAGGCGAGCTGGTTTTTGTGGAAGTGAAGACCAGGAAATCCTGCGCGCTTGGTTACCCGGAGCAGGCAGTTGGGGTAAAAAAACAAAAAAAAATGTCCCGGCTCGCCCTGTGGTATCTTCAGGATAATAAAATAAACGCCTCGCCGGCGCGATTTGATATTGTCGCCATATTGATGCTGCCTTCGGGAAATGAAATCCGCCTTATCAGGAACGCCTTTGATTTTACACCGGATTGATGCCTCTACAGGCGCGACAAAGCTGGTTTACCGATGGGAAAGACGTTGAAGCCGATTTCAAAGCACTTGTGGTGATCGATGATATTGCGGCCGTCAAACAAAAAAGCAGGCTTGACCATCGAATTAAATATTTTGCGGTAATCAAGTTTCCGGTACAGTTCCCAATCGGTCAGCACCGCCAGTGCGTGGCAGCCAGCCGCCGCCTGATAGGGGTTTTCAACGAAACTGATTTTGCCCCCGTCATCGGCCAGGTCAATGCGCGCATTGGCCAGCGCCTTGGGATCTGAAATAACCACCTCCGCGTGTTCGGCCAGCAGTTTGCGAGTGATATTGATGGCCGGACTTTCGCGTGTGTCGCCTGTGTCCGCCTTGAAGGCAAAGCCCAGAATACATATTTTTTTCCCCGCCAGCGTATTGAACATGGCGTTCAAAATGGTTGCGACGAAGCGATTCTGCTGGTATTCATTCATCCTGACCACGCTTTCCCAGTATGAGGCGACCTCCGGCAGGCCGTAATAACCGCACAGATAAACCAGGTTCAAGATATCCTTTTTGAAGCAGGAACCGCCGAAGCCGACGCCGGCTTTGAGAAACTTCGCCCCGATACGGGTGTCCATCCCCACGGCGTAGGCAACCTCGCTGATATCCGCATCTGTCTTTTCACAAAGGGCGGAAATAGAGTTGATTGAGGAGACGCGCTGGGCCAGAAAAGCGTTGGACACCAGCTTGGAGAGTTCGGCACTCCATACGTTGGAAGTGATGATTTTTTCCGGCGGTACCCAGCGGGAGAAAATTTTTACCAGCTCAGCACGGGCGGCAAGTCCGCTTTTTGTTTCACGTGAGCCGACAAGCACCCGATCAGGATATTCCAGGTCGCGCACGGCCGTGCCTTCCGCCATAAATTCCGGGCTGGAGAGCACATCGAACTTAATTTTCCCCTTGCCCGACGATAAAATCCGCTCCATCGCCAGAGCGGTCTTTATGGGCAGGGTGCTTTTTTCAACCACTATTTTTGATGATTCGGCATTATCTAGGATTTGCCTGGCCGTTTTTTCCCAGTACTGCAGGTCTGCGGCCATGCCGGCACCGGCGCCGAAGGTTTTGGTCGGGGTGTTGACGCACACAAAAATAATGTCATTTTCCCTGATCTGTCCTTCTACATCTGAGGAGAAAAACAGATTACGGCCGCGGGTCTTCGTGATGATTTCCTCCAGTCCCGGCTCGTAAATCGGGAGATGATCGGAATTCCACGCCGCAATACGTTCATGGTTAATATCCACAACGGTTACCTTGTAGTCGGGACATTTATAAGCAATCATGGCCATGGTAGGCGCACCCACATAACCTGCGCCTATCCCCAGTATTTTCTTTTTGAACTTCATTTGCTGAATCGAGCCTCCGGTTATTTGTTTGTTTTGAGAATTTCCTGAAAATATTGAATTGTACTGGCCAACCCCTGTTGCAGGCTGATACGCGGCTGCCAGTTCAGCACCCTGCCGGCAAGGGAAATATCCGGTTGTCGCTGCACCGGATCATCGGGCGGCAGCGGCTGAAAAACGATCTCCGAGCTAGAGCCTGTCATGGCGATAATTGTCTTTGCCAGCTCCAGGATGGTGAACTCGCCGGGATTGCCCAGATTTACGGGGCCGGAAAAATCGTCAGGTGTGTTCATCAGTCTGATTATTCCTTCGATCAGATCATCGCAGTGGCAAAATGAACGTGTCTGGTCGCCCGCGCCGTAAACGGTTATGTTTTCCCCCCGCAGCGCCTGAACGATGAAATTGCTCACCACACGTCCGTCATTGACGGCCATGCGTGGGCCGTAGGTATTGAAAATTCTTGCAATTTTAGTATTTACGCCGTTTTGTCGCCGGTAATCCATCATCAGGCATTCCGCAGCTCTTTTGCCTTCATCGTAACAGCTGCGCACGCCGATGGGATTGGTGCGTCCCCAATAGGATTCTTCCTGCGGATGAACATCAGGGTCGCCATAGACTTCCGAGGTTGACGCCTGCAGCACTTTGGCCTTTGTTCTTTTGGCGATTCCCAGCACATTGATCGCGCCCATGACGTTGGTTTTAATTGTCTTGATGGGATTGTGCTGGTAATGCACAGGAGAAGCCGGACAGGCCAGATTGTAGATTTCATCCACTTCGAGGTAGATGGGATTGATAATGTCGTGGCGGATCAGTTCAAAGCGCGGATGCCCCAGCAGATGCGTGATATTGCTTTTACTGCCGGTGAAAAAATTGTCCAGACATAAAACCTCGTTGCCATCATCGATAAGCCGTTCGCACAGGTGAGAGCCAAGAAAGCCGGCGCCGCCGGTAACCAGTATTCTTTTGATCATTTCTCCAATTTATTCCCGGTAGAATTTTGCCCGCGTCTTTGCTATTAAAACCGAAACGCGCGGAAGTCAATACTTAAGTGTATTATGAAGGCGATATGGTCCAAAGCAGTGAACAAAGACGTGGGATTCTTTACGTGGTGGGCACACCCATCGGAAATCTCGAAGATATCACACTGCGGGCGTTAAGTGTCCTCAGGGAAGCAGATCTGATTGCCGCCGAAGATACGCGCCGTGCGAAAATTCTGCTTGGCGCCCACAATATCTCCACCAAAGTGATCAGTCTTCACGAGCATAATGAAAAAGAAAAAAGCCGGATGATTATCGCCATGCTGCAAAGGGGCGGCAATGTTGCCTATGTCTCAGATGCAGGCACTCCCGGAATTTCTGATCCCGGCTCTTACCTTGTGGCACAGGCGCACAGCCATCAGATCCGTGTTGTTCCGGTTCCCGGAGCATCGGCGGTCAGTGCCGCCCTGTCAGTATCCGGATTCCCCGCCGAGAGCTTTTTGTTTTGCGGCTTTTTACCGTCGAGAGAAAACAAACGCCGCGATTTCCTTGCCACGCTGCGCGGTGAGTCCAGAACCATCGTTTTTTTCGAGTCTCCGAAAAGAATCGGCGCGTCCCTGAAAGACATTCACGATCTTCTCGGAGACAGGAAGGTTGTATTGACGCGGGAATTGACCAAGGTTTTTGAAGAGGTCCGGACAGGGACGGTATCCGCGTTGCTCAGTTCCGGGCTGGTAAGGGAAAAAGGCGAATACACTGTAATGATTGAGGGCGCACCCACGCATGAACAGCCGCCGGCGGATGACCAAATACGTGAAATGCTGATGGACGTTTTTTCCGACCCTGCCGCATCCAGTCGGGATGCCGTGCGTGAGATCGCCCTCCGGACCGGTCTTCCCAGAAAAAAGATTTATGATATCGCGATCAAACTTGGACGTCCTACCGGTGAAAAAACCACTTGAATTTCCTTATATAATACTTGAAGAGTTGAGGGCGCTGTGATAACTGCTTGACCGAATCGACAAAAAATTATTAATTTTGTGTCAGTGCTTAAAGTTGGGAGAAGGCGGTCGATGAGCGAAGAAGACCGGGCGGTTTCGGACGGTGACATTTATGATCTGACCGAACTGTACGAGGAGACACAGGCCGAGCCGAAGAAGGACGGCGCGAAAGCTCCCCGGGAGATGATCATGATTGACGGCTGGAAATACGAGCGTGTCAGGCCGAGCCGCGGCACCCGCGAACGTGTCCATGATTTGACGGAGATCATCGATGATTCCGCAGATGCCGTCGTGAATGATGCCCTGATGAAAAATGTGGCGGAGATTGTCGAAAAGATCGCCAGGGAAATGATTCCCGGTATCGCCGAACGGGTCATCAGAGAGGAAATTCAGAAGATAAAAAAAAGCATACGCAGGACATCGGGCAAGGGCTAGTTTTATGAAGAGAGTTTTTTTCTGGGCGTTCTTTATTTTACTGTGGATGGCCGGTTTGCCGGCCGGTGCCGCAGCGGCGGGGGAGGGGCTTACGCTTCTGGTTGAAGGACGGGCGAAGATCGTCAAGGAAGACGAAGCTCTTGGACGCAGCCAGGCCATACAAGACGCTCTTGAAAATGCGCTCATCCGTGCGGCGGAGCGTATTGTTACAGACAGGAAAGCACCTGAGAAACTCAACGCGGTGAAGGCCGCTCTGGCCGGTAAGGCGGACCGTTATATAGGAAATTACCGGATCGTGTCGGAAATCAGACAGGAGGACTTCTACCAGGTAGAAGCACAGGTGCTGGTGCTCGAGAAGCTTCTTGGAGAAGATCTTATACAAATGGGCCTCCTGCCGCAGCAGAGGTCCGGGGATGTCACGGCCGTTTACCTGTCAGTTGATCATGTGGAAAAATATTCTGATTTCATCGGAATCCGGAATTTTTTGCAAAGTATGCCCAGGATAGTGAAAAGCCCCTATCCCTGCCGGCTGGGATGGCACCAGGCGGATTTTGATCTTATTTTGCTGACAGAGGTTAAGCTCTTTATAGCGCAGATTGAGCAATCGGGGCGGTACGCCGTCAGGGAGTTGGGAGACCATCAGGACGGAGTCCGGATACTGCTTGGGATTAAACAGGAAGGACAGGGACAATGAAAAAAAGAATTATTTTGCTTGCTGCCGGCGTGACGTTGCTTATTTGTCTGATAGCCTGTGCATCGCGCACACCTCAGGTGGTGAATAAACCCGCAGAACCGGTAAATATTGATACGATCGCTCTTCTGCCGGTAGCCTGTGCGGCAGGAGGTTTTGAAGTATCGGGTCTTTTGAAGGAGAAACTGCTCAAAGAACTACATTTCAAGGGCTACCCTCCCGTTTTGGCGGAAATGGTGGATGGCAGGCTCAACTGTCAATCTGCTCAGGGAGATGTTTCTTCAAACAATGAGCAGGCCGTCGGGTCGGACCGGTTGCAGATCGCCGCGGATGCCGCCATGCAATGTTCAATTCTGGAAAACAGCACATCAAAAAAATTATTTTATGCACCTGTTACGGTGACACTTGGTTGTGAATTGCGCAGTACGGCAACGGGCGAGGTCCTGTGGGCGGCCCACCACAGAGCAACCTGCCGCAGCTTTGATTTGTTTCGCGACAGGCTGGACATGAAAGCACTCGGTTCGCTTGAGTCCGCTCTGGAGGAGGCGGTTGCCAGAGTTCTGGAGAGTCTTCCCTACGGTCCGCAGCTAAGGGGTTGAGACGGGCGGTGCCGGTGCCCGGCCGTAAGTGAAAACACGTAGATGACGATATCCATCGGTTTATGAATATACCTAATTTCTTATCTTTATTGCGGATAATTCTTGTTCCCGTATTTGTCATTTTCCTGATTCAGTCCGATTATGACAAGGCGCTTATCACTTTTGTCATCGCCGGCGTGACCGACGCACTCGATGGCACGCTGGCACGGCTGCTCAAATGTCAGACCACCCTGGGGGCTTATCTCGATCCTATTGCAGACAAACTGCTTTTGGCCGCCAGCTTCATTACGCTGGCCATTTTCGGCCTTATTCCCGGATGGCTGGCCGTTATCGTCATCAGCCGTGATTTTATGATTCTCACCGGGATAGCGATCCTGAATTTGATGTCGATACCCTATGAAATCAAACCGGCTGTGATCAGTAAGATGACCACCGCCCTCCAGATCGCGACAATTTTTTTCACTCTTCTGCACAGAGAATATTTCCCGGATTTCGATAAATTATGGCTTAACTGGCTGTTCTGGGCGACGGCGGTGATAACCATTTTGTCGTGTCTGGTGTACATTATCCGGGGCGTTAGGATTCTTAATCAATCCGGTCCCGAAGAAGACCAAAAATGAGATATTTGCTTGACACATAAGCGTTTTACTGCTATTTCGTGCCAGCTCGAAAGTTGAAGGCGGCTCGTAGCCGTTTCATTTTTGCCGTCCCGTGACGGGCGGCAGAGGCTCATTAAGGAATCATGGATTTCCGTGCTTGGGAAATCTTTGGCCATGCAGGCAAGTAGCTCAGGGGGAGAGCGCCATCCTGACGCGGTGGATGTCCAGGGTTCAAATCCCTGCTTGCCTACCATTTGTTTGTTAACGCGCATATGCCGTAAACGCAGATTGAGAAAAGGGCATCAGCGAAATGGTGATGCCCTTTTCAAATGACGCATTATCGTGTATCGCGTCTGCCAGGTGCTGTGATGGAGATAAAAGTAGAGTTTCCTGATAAAGAATCGCGGGTGTTTTCCGCCGGCGTAACCGCTCAGGAAGCGATCAGGGAATGGAATCGGGTGTCACTTGACTCCGTAGTGGCCGCAAAAGTGAAGGGTGTCCCGGTTGATCTGGGTCATCGCCTTACCGGGGATTGCACGGTCGAGCCGGTTGATATTTCTTCACGTGAGGGGCTGGCCATACTACGCCACAGCACATCTCATGTCATGGCGCACGCGGTTCAGGATATCTTCGCGGGTGTCAAGGTGGCCATTGGGCCTTCGATTGAAGACGGTTTTTACTATGATTTTGAATATGCCCAAACCTTTACTCCCGACGATCTGGAAAAGATAGAAAAACGGATGCGGGAAATTTGCGCCGCCGATTATCCCTTTGTGCGCGAGGAGCTCAAACGCAGTGAAGCCATTGGTTTGTTTGCCCGGCGCAAGGAAGATTACAAGGTAGAGCTTATTAACGATCTGCCGGCGGATGTTGAAATTGTCAGTATATACAAAGACGGGGATTACATCGATTTGTGCCGTGGCCCGCATGTTCCCTCTACCGGCATGGTCAGGGCGTTCAAACTTCTGAATGTAGCGGGCGCCTACTGGCGGGGCGACGAACGCAATAAAATGCTCCAGCGCATATACGGCACAAGCTTCGCCGATGAGGCGGCCTTGCAGGAGCATCTGACCCTGCTTGAAGAATCAAAAAAGCGCGATCACCGGCGGCTGGGCAGGGAACTTGATTTGTTCCAGATAAACGAAGAAGCGGGCGCAGGACTGGTAATTTTCCATCCCCGGGGGATGATGCTGCGCTATCTTATCGAGGAATGGGAGAGGAAAGAACATATTAAGCGTGGTTATGACATGGTCATGGGGCCGCAGATTCTAAAATCCGAACTGTGGAAGAAATCAGGCCATTTTGACCATTACCGTGAAAACATGTATTTTACTGAAGTCGACGAACAAACTTACGGCATCAAGCCGATGAACTGTTTGTCGCACATGTTGATTTACAAGTCCAAAATTCGCAGTTACCGCGATCTGCCGCTGCGTTATTTTGAGCTCGGCACGGTGCATCGTCACGAAAAAACCGGTGTGCTCCACGGTTTGCTCAGAGTGCGCCAATTCACCCAGGACGATGCCCATATTTTGTGCCGTCCGGATCAGCTAAACGACGAAATCCGGGCCATTGCAGATTTCGTCAATTACGCGATGGGTGTTTTTGGTTTTGAATATGAAGTGGAATTAAGCACCAGACCGGACAAGTCGATCGGGTCTGATTCAGACTGGGAGCTCGCCACCGGTGCGTTGGAAAACGCTCTTAAGGAAAACAAAATAAACTATGAAGTCAACGAAGGAGACGGAGCCTTTTACGGGCCGAAAATAGATTTCAAGCTCAAAGACGCTTTGAAAAGACAATGGCAATGCGCGACGATCCAGTGTGATTTTACCTTGCCGGAAAGGTTTGATTTGAGTTATGTGGGGGCCGACGGCGAAAAGCACCGCCCTGTCATGCTCCACCGCGTCATCCTGGGGGCTATCGAAAGATTTATGGGCGTTTTGATTGAGCATTACGCAGGCGCTTTTCCGGTATGGCTCTCGCCCGTGCAGAGCATGCTGCTGACCGTTACCGACAGACATATTGAATATGCCGAAACGGTGCATGCCAGGCTTGTGGCCACCGGTGTCCGCAGCGAAAAATATTTTGAAAATGAAAAGCTGGGATATAAAATCCGTCAGGCGCAGATGCAGAAGGTTCCCTATATGCTGGTAATCGGCGACAGGGAAGTGGAATCACAGACCGTTGCCCCGCGGTTCCGCGACGGACGCAATCTGGGCGCGATGCCCCTGGAGCAGTTTATTGGCCTGGTGCACCAGATGTGCGAAAATTACAAGTGACATTAACAGTTATACCGGGAGGTGGCATATAGCTAAGGATTTAAGAGTCAATAGGGAGATAAGGTCGCAAACGGTGAGGGTTATCAGCGAGGAAGGTCAGTCGCTGGGTATTTTACCGCTTGATGAAGCAATCGCTCACGCCGAAAGAATCGGTCTGGATCTGGTGGAAGTATCAGCCAATGCCGATCCTCCTGTCTGTAAGGTCATGGATTACGGGAAATACCGCTATAAACAGAGCAAAAAAATCCATGATTCCAAAAAAAGCCAGACGGTGGTTCATGTGAAGGAAATCCGCCTGAGGCCGAAGACGGAAGCACACGACCTTCAGGTGAAAGTAAAGCATATAAAAAAGTTTCTCCAGCAGCATGACAAGGTGAAAATAACAATGATGTTCCGTGGGCGTGAAATCGCCTTTGCCGATTTGGGGCGCACCGTGATGGATAAAATTAAATCAGAACTGACCGATGATTGTGTGATTGACCAGGAACCGAAGCTCGAGGGCAGGAACATGATCATGATCGTTTCGCCGAAAAAATAAATTAGCGTTAAATATAAAGAGGTGATGACATGCCAAAAATGAAAACACACAGAGGGGCGGCCAAACGCTTCAAAATTACCGCCGGCGGCAAAGTGAAAAGAAGCAGGGCCTTTGCCAGCCACATCCTCACCAAAAAGACGACAAAGAGGAAACGTGGTTTACGCAAATCCGCGCTGGTGCACCCGGCAAATGAAAGCGCCATCAAAAGGCTGATTCCCTACCTGTAGGATTGTTGCAGGTTACAGTTTTAATCAACACAGGAGAATAAAAATCATGTCAAGGGTAAAAAGGGGCATAGCAGCCCGTAAAAGAAGAAGATCAATCTTGAAAAGAGCAAAGGGCTTTTTCGGCGCCCGCAGCCGTCTGTTGCGCACAGCCACGGAAGCGGTCAACAAGGCCTTGAACTACGCGTATCGTGACCGGCGTGTCCGCAAACGGGAATTCCGCGCTTTATGGATAGCGCGCATCAATGCCGCCGCCCGGATGAATGATATTTCGTACAGCCGCCTGATCGACGGAATGAAAAAAGCCAATATCATGCTGGATCGTAAGATTCTGGCGGAGCTGGCAGTCAATGACCCGCAGGCCTTTGCCTCGCTCGTCGCAATGGTTAAAGGTGAGCAGGCGGCATGATCGCTGACATTCAACAGCTGGAAAAAGACGCGCTGGCCGAACTGGGAAAGGCTGTTTCGGAAGACGCTCTTTTGGCTGTCAGAACGAAATACCTGGGGCGCAAGGGGCTTTTGACCGGCATGCTCAGGAACATTGCTCAGGTTCCGGCCGACGAAAAACCTCTTTTCGGTAAGCGCTGTAATGAAATAAAAAACCTGCTGGAAAAGAAAATAGATGAAGCCCTCCAGGGGTTGAATAAAGGGCGCAAGGAACAGGAGCTTGCCGGGGGGGGAATCGATGTTACCGTGCCTGGCCGTTCAACCAGGCCCGGCCGGATTCATCCGGTTACGCAAGTGCTTACTGAAATCTGTGATATTTTTGCCTCTTTTGGCTTTTCAGTGGTTGAAGGGCCGGAAGTGGAACTTGATTATTATAACTTCGAAGCCCTCAATATTCCCCCGGACCATCCTGCCCGAGACATGCAGGACACTTTTTATATCGAAGAAAAAACCGTTCTGCGGACGCACACCTCGCCGGTCCAGGTCAGGGTCATGGAAAAAGTCAGGCCGCCGGTGCGCATCTTATCGCCCGGCCGCGTTTACCGGCGCGATTCAGATGTTTCCCACACACCTATGTTCCACCAGATTGAAGGTCTGCTGGTGGACCGCATGGTCAGTTTTGCCGACCTGAAAGGCACATTGACTGCTTTTTTGAAAAAAGTGTTCGGTGATGATACGACTTTGCGTTTTCGTCCCAGCTTTTTCCCCTTTACCGAACCATCGGCGGAGGTGGATATTCGCTGTGTGATGTGTGCCGGCAGAGGCTGCCGCGTATGCGGAAACAGCGGCTGGCTGGAAATTTTAGGTTCCGGTATGGTGGATCCGGCTGTTTTTGAAAATGTCGGCTATGACCCCGAAGTATATTCCGGTTTTGCTTTCGGACTGGGGCTGGAACGCATCGCCATGCTGAAATACGGTATATCGGACATCCGCCTTTTATTTGAAAATGATATTAGATTTCTCAGGCAATTCTAGGAGAGTCCCGTCTCATGCTCGTAAGTCTCAAATGGCTCAAAGACTATGTTGATATTGATGTTCCCCCCGGGGAACTGGCGCAACTGCTCACCATGTCCGGCCTTGAAGTGGAGGAAATTAAAACGATCGAGCCGAAATTTTCCGGTGTGGTCGTTGCGAGAATTTTATCTGTAAAACAGCATCCGCAAGCGGACAAGCTCTCCCTTTGTGAAGTGAGCGACGGGACGCAGACATATCAAATTGTCTGCGGGGCGCCAAACGTTAAAGAAGTGCACATGGCGCCTCTGGCGAAAGTCGGGGCGGTAATACCAGGCGGCTACACCATTAAATCGACTCTTTTGCGCGGCGAGAAATCCGACGGCATGCTGTGCTCGGAAGAGGAACTGGAAATCGGCGATGACGCCTCCGGCATCATGCAGCTGCCCGGTGATCTCGAGCCGGGAACGCCGCTGGAAGAGGCTCTCGGCATCGGAGACACTGTACTGGACATAAGCGTTACACCAAACCGTTCCGATTGCCTGAGCATGATCGGCGTTGCGCGGGAAGTGGCGGCTCTCACCGGGAAAAAAATCCGTCTGCCGAAAGTGAGCTTCAGGGAATCATCGGAAGATATCTCATCTTTGTCATCCGTGACGATCCTTGATCCGGATTTGTGTCCGCGCTACACGGCACGTTTGATTAAAAACGTGAAAATAGCGGATTCGCCGGTCTGGATGAAAACCAGACTGGAGGCGGCCGGACTGCGCGCAATCAACAACGTGGTGGATGTGACAAACTTTGTCATGCTCGAGACGGGGCAGCCACTGCACGCTTTTGACTTCCGTTTTCTGGAAGAAGGCAGGATTGTCGTGCGGGGATCCGAAAAGGGAGAAGTTTTTGTTTCTCTCGACGGGAAAAGCCATACCCTTCCGGAAGGAACAACTATGATTTGTGACGGCAAAAAGCCGGTGGCGATTGGCGGGATTATGGGCGGCCTCAATTCAGAAGTCAAGGATGACACCAACGTCATTTTCCTGGAGAGCGCCTATTTCAATCCTTCGGCGATCCGCCGTGCCGCCAGACGTCTGGGCATGCCCACCGACGCGGCTTTCCGCTTTGAGCGTGGGATTGACCCGGAAGGTGTGCTCCGATCGCTGGACCGGGCGGCGCAGCTGATTGCCAGGCTTTCCGGCGGGAGTGTTTGTAAAAATTATCTTGACGAATATCCCCGGAAAATAAAAAAGACGCAAAATATTCCCCTGCGTCTGGATCGTCTGCAGAGCGTCATCGGTGCCGACATTACGGCCAAAGAGGCTGTGCGGATTCTCAGGAGTCTCGGAATGAAAGTGGTTTCCGGCGGCAGGGGAAAGTATCAGGTCGAGCCGCCATCGGCTCGTGTTGATATTGAAAGAGAGATTGACCTGATCGAAGAAATCGTCCGTTTATACGGATACGATCGCGTGATGCCCTCCCTGCCGGCAGTCTCGGCAAGTGAGATGAGCGCCATTTCGCGTTTGGGGCTGGAAGAAAAAATCCGGCTGATACTCACCGGAAGCGGCTACTCGGAGATTATCAACTACGGCTTTACTTCGCCCGCCTCAGCCGATCATCTGCTGCTGACTAAAGAAGATCGCAGACGCAACTTCGTCGTTATTCAAAACCCCCTTACCGAAGATCAATCGGTAATGCGCACGACCCTTGCCTACGGTCTTTTGGAAACGATGAAGAAAAATATTAACAATTCATCTTTTAATCTTAAAATATTTGAAATTGGCAGAGCTTATTTCAACCTTAAAACAGGTTCCCTGCCGGAAGAGAAAAATATTGTGGCGGGACTTTTAACCGGTAAAATCTCCGATGACCTTTGGGGGGGGAACAAAGCGGTTGATTTTTACGACCTTAAAGGCTGTCTGGAAAATGTCTTTTATGATTTGAAAATGATGTCTTGCCGTTATGACGCCAAAATGACGGAACCTTTCCTGCATCCCGGCCGCTCCTGTGCGGTTGTCTGCCAGGGAGTTACGCTTGGCTACCTCGGGGAGGTTCATCCGGATGTCCTCAGGCAAATGGATATAAAAAATACAGCATATATATTTGAAATCAGTCTCGATTTGCTGGATGGTCTGAGGAGCGGAAAAATCGTCTATAAGGAAATATCGAAGTTCCCGGCCGTTGTGCGCGATGTCGCCTTTGTCGTCCCCGCGGAAATCGAAGCGGCGAAGATGCTTGAAATTGTTAATGGTCAGGCGGAAGATTTACTTGAAAATATTGTGATTTTTGATAAATACGAAGGCAAGGGACTTGAAGCGGGAACCAAAAGCCTCGGTCTGAGGTTTTCCTACAAGGCACCCGACCGAACTTTAACGGATGCGGAAATAAGCTCCGTTCACGAAAAGATTGTGCAAAACACAATCAAAGCGACCGGAGCGAAAATAAGATCCTGACTGCACAGGCGATGTTAACAACGGAGGAGAGGAAATGACAAAAATCGATATTATCCAGCAGGTCTACGAGAAACTCGGTTTTTCCAAAAAGGAAGCGGCGGAAATCGTTGAAGCGGTATTTGATATTATTAAAGATACCCTCGCCGGGGGCGAGGTGGTGAAAATTTCCGGATTCGGAAATTTTGTCGTCAAGGAAAAACGCTCCAGACGGGGGCGCAATCCCCAGACGGGAGAGGAAATATCGATCACCGCGCGCCGGGTTCTTACATTCAAATCCTCCCAGGTACTGCGTAAAACAATTAACGGCTAACCTCTTCCTATCATTCGCCGCTGACTTTGACTATACGAAAGCCGCTTTTCGCATCAGAGGCTTCGGTGGTCTTGTTTTCTCGTGTAAAAAATTAGGTATTGTATGGACAGTGTCATTCCCGAAAAGGCCTATTTTCGTATCGGCGAGGTCAGCAGGATCCTCAGCGTCGAGCCGTACGTGATTCGCTACTGGGAAACGGAGTTTAAAACTATCCGGCCGGTAAGGACAAAGGCCTCCCAGAGGCTCTACCGGAGAAAAGATGTTGAAGAGCTTCTTACTATCCGCAATTTGTTATATCAGCAGCGATTCACCATCAGCGGCGCGAAAAAGCAGCTGTTGAAAATGCGTGAGGCTCCTGCGCAGACCGGCAAAACGCATTTGGAAAAATTAATGTTAATCAAGAAGGAATTACAACAAATCAGGGAAATGATGAAATGAAAAAAGCCGGCCGGAAAGCCGGCTTTTTGTTTGCCTGATAACCCGGCTTTATTTTTTACCGCCTCTTTTGGAAACCTTCATTGGGTTGATCTTCTGGGCTTCCTTGATTTCGATTTTTATGTGAGAAGCGGACGGGCAAGATCCGGTAATCCATTTGACTTTTGGATCCGGATAGACATTGCAATACCTGCCTGTTTCAAAATCGGAAATTTTATTGCAGTCGTTGCATTGGTCGATGACCGGGTGGCAGAAGCCTCCTGGGTAGCTGCAGCCTTTTTTACTCATAAAGCCGCATTCCACTCCTTTTTTTACAGTATCACAAAGCATTTTATCTGACCCCCTTAACTGATTCTTAATTTAAACTGTTGAGGATTTTTGCAAACGAAGGTGAATGCAAAGAAAAATTCTCAAGCGTTTGACCGGCTGTTCAAACCGGCGAGTGATTAACAGCAAAAAAAACGCCTGTCAAGGAAAATTACACAGTTTTCACCCCTTCCTTTATCTGAATTTCACCAAAATTTGACGATTATGAATTACCGGGCAGCAGGAGCTCCCGCAGATAAAGGCCAACCATAATACGTTGACTTAAAACTGTGTCTGTGTTAGTTCCTGCGGCGCACATGTGACAGTAATCTGTTCAAGATCAATATGTTGGAAATGAACGATGAAAAGAAGCGCCACAATCAAAGTATTCCTCAGATCGTTTTTTATACACTGCGCCCTGAACTTCCGGCGGATGCAGAACCTCGGTTTTACTTATTCGCTTATTCCCCTTTTGCATGAAAAAAAAATGTCTGATGATGACAGGGAGAATTTTCTCGGCCGCCATTTGCAGATGTTCAACACTCATCCCTATTTCAGCACCTTCTTGATTGCGGCAATTGCCCGTATGGAGGAAGACAGACCTGATGGTGCGGATGCCGCTTACATAGAAGTGGTTAAAAATAGCCTGACCGGTCCGTGCGCGGCCATCGGCGATACTTTTTTCTGGGGGGCGATGCGACCCTGCGCCGGCATCGTCGCCTCCTGGAGCGCCCTTCTGGGGATTGCCTGGGCGCCTCTTGTTTTTCTTGTCGTATACACGCCGGCCCATGTCTGGGTAAGATTGAAGGGATTTATCGAAGGCTACCGCCAGGGTAAGCAGGGAGTCGGGTTTGTTCGAAAAATGGCCCTGCCCACGTGGGCTATCCGGGTCAGATGGCTCTCGGTTGCTCTCCTGGCAGGGTTTGCCGCCTGGCTTTTATCCGATGGTCCGGCAAGTGATGAGGGGCTTATCCATCTGCTTTTTGTCGGTGCCGGCCTGCTTATCATTCTTTCCTGCCGGTTCCTGCTTCGCCGGGGCGTGTCGCAGATGTTCATATTGTATGGCGGTGTTTTGCTGTTGGTGCTTATTTCATCTCAGGGTTGGTTTACATGGTGGAAATGAAAGTGTTCAAATTAAAAAACAAACTGGGTATGCACGCACGGGCTGCCGCGCAGTTTGTGCGCACTGCACAGAAATATCAGGCCCGGATATTCGTTGAACGTAACGGGCAGAGTGCCAACGGCAAAAGTATTTTGGGTATTTTGACGCTTGCCTGTCCCATGGGTGGTATGATAACGGTGAGAGCCGAAGGCGAGGATGCCGGGGCTGCCCTGGTGGAACTCGAAGAATTGATTGAAAATAAATTCGGGGAAGAATAAAAAAGAGCATGACAGCCGACCGGGAGGATAAAACTTTCGTTGTTAAAGGGATCGGGGTCTCGCCGGGTATCGTGATCGGCAAAGCCTTTCGTTTTGATCCGCTTGACGCCCAGGTATCATTTTATCGTCTCAACGATGCCTCTGCCGTGCCGCAGGAAGTTGAGCGCCTCAGGGCGGCCATTGCGGAATCCTCACGCCAGTTGCTGGAAATTCAGGATAATCTCAAAAAAACAAAAACGACCGAGCCATTGTACATCATCGATGTGCATGTACTGCTGTTGTCGGACAAAAAATTTATTAACCGTACTATCGATTATATCCGCCGTGAGTGTGTGAACGCCGAATGGGCGCTCAGAATGACCCTGGATCATTACAGGCAGGTTTTTGAAGGCCTGGATGACGCTTATATCAGCGGTCGTATCAGCGACGTACAGTATGTCATTCAGAGGATTTTGCGCAACCTCAGCGGCGAAAAGCGCGAGACTGTATGGGAGGTGGGCCAGGAAGGGGTTGTTGTCGTATCGCACGATCTGTCGCCTGCCGATACGGCCCAAATGAAACTGGATAAAATAGTCGGTTTCGCCACCGACAGCGGAGGGCGCACTTCGCACACCGCTATTGTAGCCAGGTCCATGGAGCTGCCGGCGGTTGTCGGTCTGGACAATATCACCCGTATTGCCCGTACCGGCGACGATGTTATCGTGGACGGTACGTCGGGGTTGATCGTGGTCAATCCATACCCCGACATGCTCAAACGCTATGAGGAAAAAAAGCGCCATTATGACGAAACCCGCGAAGAATACCTGAAATACGCACGCGAGCCCGCCATCACACAGGACAACTACCGCGTACGGATCGGCTGCAACATCGAATTCATCGAAGAAATCCCCTCGGCCATTACTCACGGAGCGGAACACATCGGTCTTTACCGGACGGAGTTTCTCTACATCTATCGCGACGACCTGCCTACCGAAGAGGATCATTTCACTAATTACCGCCAAGTAGTTACTGAAAAACAACTCAAATGGTCAACTATCCGTACCTTCGACCTCGGCGGTGACAAATTTGTCAAATACCAGAAGCAGGTCAGGGAATTGAACCCGCAAATGGGGTTGCGGGCGATCCGCTTTTGTCTCAAGGAGCCGGGGATTTTCAAAACACAGCTGCGTGCGATCTGGCGTGTGAGCGCTCTGGGCCCGGTGAAGATTCTTTTTCCGATGATTTCCAGTGTGGAAGAGATACGTCAGGCAAAAAGCCTTATGGAAGAGACGCGTGCCGAGCTGATTGCCGAGGGTGTACCTATTGGTGAAAAGCTGGAAACAGGGGCGATGGTTGAAGTGCCGGCGGCCGCCGTCATTGCCGATCAACTGGCCAGGGAAGTGGACTATTTCAGCATCGGCACCAATGATCTCATCCAGTATGCGCTGGCGATCGACCGCTCCAATGAAAGAGTATCATATCTTTACGAGCCGCTGCACCCGGCCGTTTTGCGGCTTATCAAGAAAATTGTTGATGATGCGCACGCCGCGGGCATACGCGTGGCCATGTGCGGAGAAATGGCCGGAGATCCTCTGTGCTGTCTGATACTGCTGGGCATGCAACTCGACGAACTGAGCATGAACCACCTGGCGATTCCGCGCATTAAACGGATTTTGCGACACGCAACGCTTTCGGAAGCCAAAGAGCTTCTGGAAAAGGCGATTTCCTTCAATAAAGCGGTCGATGTGCGCACTTATGTACAAAACTATATGAGCGAGCGTTTCCCGGAAGAATTTCAAAAGAAAGAGGCGTAATTAGCAACCCCCTGTGTGCGACGCCGCGACCAGATAGTCTTATGAATGTAAAAGATTCGAAAAAAAAACGACGCCGCGACGAAGAATACTATTCCGGAAGTGTCTATGAAAGACAGGATTTCTGGCGGTTTCGTCTGGCCAAGCTTTACCTGTCAGGCGTATCTATCGCCGATGAGGAAGTCAATGCACTCAAGGAACTGGTCGGCGAGGGAGTGATTGTTTATGCGATCAAGCAAAGAAGCAAGCTCAACAGCCTGATCATTACCGAGATAACCGCCCGCACCGGCCTGCCCCGGCCGGTTTACTGTCACGGCATGAATATGTCTTTGTGGCAGCCTCTGACCAAGATGCTGAGATTTTACTGGTCGTCGTTTTTGCGGCGTTTTCGTAAAAAGCGCAAGACCAGGCAGTGCAAGCTTGATTACATGGCGGGGAAACTGGCGGATCAACGAAGTGTCGTTATTCATCTGGGTGAATCGGAGTTTATCGAATACGCCTCTGCGCAGGATGCGGTGGCCACCCTCATTGATCTGCAGCCTAAATTGTCTTTCCCCATTTTCATCGTGCCGTTGCTTGTCGGCTATGGCCGGCGCCGGGAAAAAGAAAATGAAAGCCTGTTTAATATTCTTTTTGGTCAGATGGAAAATACAGGCACGATCCGGCGACTGATTACCTTTATGCGTTACTTCAGGCAGGCATTTGTTCTTCCCGCCCAGCCGGTAAACCTGCAGGAATATCTGTCGGCCAATCAGGTGCTCACTAGAGATGAAATGATCCAGGATTTGCGCGGAGAGCTCATTGACCGGATTGAAGAGGAAAAGGCGGCCATTGTCGGGCCGGCATTGAAATCGCGTGCCGAACTCATCGGTATGGTGATGCACGATCCGAAACTGAAGCATTTTCTTGAAGATTACTCCAGGCGTCACAAAAAGGATATCTCATCCGTTGTCAAGGAGGCCCGCCGGTATCTTTATGAAATAGCCGCGGACTATCAGGAGACGTTTATAGAAATCTGGCTCAGGGCTCTCACCTGGCTGTGGAACACCGTTTATGACGGTGTATCCATTGATGCCGAAGGGCTTGCCCGCATCCGCAATCTGTCCAAGAAAATGCCCTTTGTCATTGTTTCCTGCCATCGCAGCCATATTGACTATCTTCTGCTTTCCTATGTATTTTACAAAAACAACATTCAACTGCCGTTTATTGCCGCGGGCAATAATCTTTCCTTCTTCCCGCTTGGTTATGTCTTCAGACGTTCGGGGGCGTTTTTTCTGCGGCGAAGTTTTCGCGGAAATGAAGTTTATGGAGAAGTATTTGCAAAATACATGGCAACCCTGCTGCGTGAGGGATTGCCGCTGGAATTCTTTATCGAAGGAGGTCGCAGCAGAACCGGAAAAATGGTCATGCCAAAATACGGTCTTTTGTCCATGATCATTCAGGCTTACCAGGAGGGATATTGCGAAAACTTCGCCGCGGTCCCGGTATACATCGGCTATGACCGGGTTATTGAAGAACGCGCCTATCTCAACGAACTGGCCGGTGCACCGAAGGTTCCGGAAAATACCGCAGAAATCATTAAAACGACCAAAATTCTGCGCAAACGGTTCGGTCGGGTATACATCAATATCGGCGAGCCGATTGTCATGAAGGAATATCTGGAGGCTCAGGATAAACCTATCGAGGAGATGACCATCGATGAGCGCCAGTCTCTGTACCGGAAGATCGGCTATGAATCCGTTTTGAAGATAAACAAAGTATCGGTGGTCACGCCGTTTGCGATGGTCTCCAGCGGCCTGCTCAGTCATGACCGGCGCGGCATATCGCAGGATCAGTTAAACGACATCATCAACGAATTTTATGAATATCTTTCCAGCCGGCAGATCAAATTAGCCGAAACCTTTTCCCGCCGTGACAAAGCGATCGCGGACGCTCTTAATATTTTCGATCAGACAGGCGTGATCTCCAAAATAGAGGCGCTCGAAGAAGAAGAGGAAATGCAGGAGGTTGTTTATTCGCTGGAAGATACCAAAAGGCTGAATCTGGAATACTACAAAAACAATATTCTGCATTTCTTCCTGCCGATCTGTTTTGTCGCCACGTCGATGATCAAACACAGAGAAGACTCAATGTCACTGGCCAAGATCATGAGTGACTATAAATTCATGAAGTGGCTCCTGTGGAACGAATTTATTTTTGACGACCAGCGCGATGATGTTCTGGAGGTGGACGAGGTGCTTGCCTATCTGCACGGTCGGGGGATGATCATTACCAGCCAGAAAAATGGTGAGGTCTGGATTGAAGTCAAAAGCCGCGGTGGGGCCATACTGAAGCCTTTTACAGGCCTAATTCATAATTATCTGGAATCATACTGGATTGTCATTCGCAGTATTGTCTACCTCAAGAAAAAGCCGCTGACCGAGCGGGAGTGGCTGGCCAAAATAAGACCACTGGGCGACCGCATGTACCGCAAAGGCGAAGTACTGCGCGCAGAGGCCCTTTCTCAGGCCAACTATAGCAACGCCATCAAATTTCTGGAAGACGCAGAGCTTATTGTGTCCAGATCCAGAGAAGAGAAGGGCGGCCGCAGGGAGACTATTTACGCCCCTTCGGATAACCGCGCCGAGCTGGAAGTGTTACGCCGACGTCTGTTCAGATTTCTCTAGCTGGGGCTGGTTGCCATTGCCCGTGCCCGGCGACAAAAGAAACGTGTTTGTTTTCGCTGCCGCCAGACAAGATATCCCGTAAAACAGCCGGCTGTTCATCAGAACTTCAACATCAGATTGACACCGCCGTAAAATAATTCGCCTTCCGTGAAGTCCGACATACTCATTCCCTTTGATTTTCCTGGCTCATCTTCCCTGAGCAGATAAGACACAGTGGGTAAAATTGTGAAGCTGCCGGTTGCCGGTATCGGCAGGGACAATGAAAACAGATTGTCTTTGTACTTATTTTCATACTTATAGGGCGCAAAGTCCATTTCAGGAGTATTTTCCGGGCCTGTTAAATTGTCTTTACTTCCCGGCCGGTAAATTGTGCCGTTGCCCTTGGCATTGTTTCCCGTCACGGCGGATTCCGTAAAGAAGACAAAGGCGCTCTCCTGCTTTATAGAGTCTGCAAGTCCGGGGGCGAAAAGCAAATCAGTCGGGCGCGACGCACCGTCGTTAAGGCTGCGGTAAAAGGGCAAGTCCCCATAATCGGAATTAAAGTCCATGAAGACAGATGGAATAGCCGTCCGCTGCTGCTCCCAAACTGCCTGTTTCTTGTTGGTGAGCTTCCCCGATTGAGCTGATTTGGCGCTGTTTTTAACCTGATTGAGTGTTGACCTTTGACCGACCGGCTGCTTTGCATCCCCCGGAGCTGCCACAGCCACGCCGACTAACAAAAGTAAAACAACCAATGCTTGCGATAAATTGGACCTCATAACCGACCTCCGGCACAATTCATAGTAATGATCATCCGGCCCTCGTCAAGAGCAGACAGGTGGGAGCGGAAACTAAGGCTGTGGCGCATTTCTGAAACGGCAATATCCCAGGCGGTGTTTTACGGCGTGGTGGAAGTCAAAAAAGGCCATAACCGGTACCGGTTATGGCCTTTGGAATCATCTGGAAACAGCGGCTATTTTCTTTTCCCTGTTTTGGCGGGTTTGTCGATACTGTAGAAAGCGCCCACGCCGGGATATGTCGCGCCATCGCCCAGCTCCTCTTCAATACGGATCAGCTGATTGTATTTGGCCAGCCTGTCCGTGCGGGACAGGGAACCGCTTTTAATCTGCCCGCAGTTGGTGGCCACGGCGATGTCTGCCATGAAAGTGTCCTCTGTTTCGCCGGAGCGGTGCGATACCACGCATGTATAGCGGGATTTGCTGGCAAGGCTCATTGCCTCGAGCGTTTCCGTGAGTGTCCCTATTTGATTGAGCTTAATCAGTATGGAGTTGGCAGTCCCCTGGACAATGCCTTTTTCCAGCCTTTTTACATTGGTCACAAACAGATCGTCACCCACAATCTGTACTTTGCTGCCCAGTTCATCCGTCAGCATTTTCCATCCCGCCCAGTCATCCTCGGCCAGGCCGTCTTCAATGGAGATGATCGGATAGCGCTTCACCAGGTCTGCATAAAACCTGACCATTTCCTCGGCTGATTTCTGTGGTTTTGCTTCCGCCTCGAGAATATACCTGCCTTTTTTATAAAAAGAACTGGCCGCGCAATCCAAAGCGATAAAGATGTCTTTTCCCGGTTTGTAGTTCGCTTTTTCAATGGCGGTCATAATGCAGGCCAGTGCTTCTTCGTTGGATTTCAGATTAGGGGCGAAACCACCTTCATCGCCTACCGATGTATTCAACCCCTTGCCCTTGAGAACCGATTTCAGCGAATGAAAAACCTCCGCCGCCATGCGGATGCCTTCCTTGAAGTTTGGCGCGCCTGTGGGCATGATCATGAATTCCTGAATGTCGACATTGTTGTCCGCGTGCTGGCCGCCGTTGAGGATGTTGCACATCGGCACAGGCAGCACATTGGCGTTGACACCGCCCAGATAGCGATACAGGGGCAGACCGGATATTTCCGCAGCCGCTTTGGCCGCGGCCATGGAAACGGCCAAAATGGCATTGGCGCCCAGTTTCCCCTTGTTTGCCGTTCCATCGAGCTCGATCATGGTCATGTCGATATCACGCTGCATGCGGCAATCAAGACCGATGATTTCCGGCGCAATTTTATGCAAAATATTTTTGACGGCATTTTGCACACCTTTCCCATTGTAGCGCTTCTTGTTGCCGTCACGCAGCTCCAGCATTTCATGTTCACCTGTGGAAGCGCCCGAAGGCACGGCCGCCCGGGCGGTAACGCCCGATAAGGTGGTTACTTCCGCCTCTACAGTGGGATTCCCCCGGGAGTCAAGAATTTCACGGGCATGAATATTGATGATTTCTGGCATATAAATTCTCCTTTCGCTTTGCCCCGCCTTATAACAGAGAGCCGCTTGGGATTCAAGACAAGAATCAAAGAGATTCTTGTGTTAAACCGGTAACTCGTATAAAAGCCCGGTAAAACCCAGGGCGGCAAAAGTGCGGTAAAATGGAAAAAGCAACAGACAAACCGGGGAAAAACACAAAACTCTTTTTTCATCTGAAAAAATGGCTGGAAAAAGCGGTTATGGACCACCGCATGATTGAACCAGGAGACCGCCTGCTGGTGGGTGTCTCCGGTGGCGCCGACAGCTTCGCACTTCTGGATCTGCTTGATTCGCCAATGGTTTTCGTGCCGGATTTTTCCATGCTTGCCGTCCATATCGATATGGGATTTGATCCGGAATATATGGCGTACCGGGAAATACAAAAATACCTCGATGACAACCGCTATCAATATGTGATGGAAAAAACAGATATCGGCCTGCTGGCACACAGTGATTTCAACCGGAAAAACCCCTGCTTTTTATGTTCGCGCCTGCGCCGCAAAAGAATTTTTGAAATCGCCGACCGGCACGGCTGCAATAAAATCGCTTTTGCCCACCATCGCGACGACATCATTGAAACACTCCTCATTAACATGTTTTACGGTCGTGAAATCAGTACCATGATGCCCTGCCAGAGCGTGTTTGGCGGAAAGTTGCACATCATCAGACCGCTTGCCAGCCTTGAGGAAAGACTGATCAAAAAATACAGTCGTGAAAGGGGGCTTCCCACCTTCAAAAATGCCTGCCCGTCGAGCGAAAGTTCGAGAAGAAATTATGTCAAAAAGCTTCTCGACAGCCTGGAGATTGACAATCCCGATATCCGTCACAATATTTATACGGCCCTCGGTCACGTGAAACCGGATTACCTGCCCGCGAAGAAAAAATAGGCGTCTGTGCCGGAGTGGGCAGGGTATCTGGACGAATTTAAAAAGTATCCCGGAAAAACACTGGCAATAAAGACACACTGAGGTAGAATCATTTCATGGCAAAAGAAAACAACGCACAAAAACTGATCACGACGAACAAATTCGCCCGTGTCAACTACGATATCGACGATGTTTATGAGGCGGGCATCGTCCTTTCCGGTACCGAAGTGAAGGCATTGCGCGCCGGCAAGGCCAACCTCAAAGACAGCTACGCGGTGGTGAACAACAACGAAGTTTTTCTCCGCGAGATGCACATCAGCCACTATGACCAAGGCAACCGCAATAACCACGAACCGCTACGTGTGCGCAAACTTCTGCTTCATAAGCGTGAAATCCGGAAACTTTACGGCAAATCGAGGGAAAAGGGCCTGACGCTGGTGCCGCTGAAAATGTACTTCAAAAACGGTATCGTGAAAGTAGAAATCGGTGTCGGCCGCGGCAAGAAACTGCATGACCGCCGGCAGGACATCAAAAAACGTGAGGAGCGCCGCTCCATCGCGCGTGATTTCAAATCAAAGCACATCAAAGTTTAAAAATCGGGCATCACCCGATAACGCCAAATCGAAAACCACGGCCGCCCACGGGCAGAGCCGGAAAGAAGGAGACAAAAAATGGAAGGGAAAAAAGTCAGCGAAAGCCGTGTGATCATCGCCCAGGCCATGAATCCGGAAAACGCGAACCCCGCCGGCAACGTTCACGGCGGCGACATCATGAAACTGATTGACACGGCAGGCGGAGTTGCCGCCGCACGACACGCGCGCGCCCATGTCGTGACCGCCTCCATCGACCGGCTGGATTTTCACCACCCTGTTTACATAGGAGATGTCCTTACCCTTAAATCATCGGTGAATTACGTGGGCCGCACTTCCATGGAAGTGGGAGTCAGGGTGGAAGCCGAAAACGTGATCACCGGCGATGTGCGCCACACCGGCTCCGCCTACCTCACCTTTGTTGCTCTGGATGAACACAGGCGGCCCAAACCCCTTCCGCCCCTCATTCTGGAGACCGAAGAAGATTGCCATCGTAACCGTGAGGCCAGGCAAAGACGAGAACTTCGTCTTGCCGAAAAAGAAAAGGAAAAGCAAAGGCACAAAAGAAACTGCGACTGAGATAACTCCGGCGGCCACCTCCTGTGCCGGTAATCAGCCAATACTTTGACAAAAAGCGCTAAAATGATTATATTCAAATTAAGTAAAACAAAGGGGGTGTAACGGTTTCGACGGGGACATTTGAAGCTGTAGAAGCGTGCCGAGGTTCCTACAGGCCTCGTTAAACAGGTAGGAAACATATAATCGCAGACAACTACGATTACGCTTTAGCCGCTTAAGACGGCTAACGTCGAATCCGGATCTCCTGCCGGCCGGGCTAGACGTCATTTAGGCAGGATAGCCGAGCTTCTTTCCTGGCGGAGTAAGGCGAATCCCTACAGGATAGCGCGGTGCGATCCCGCCTTCGGGAGCAAAACCAGCGTGAAGTTTCGAAAACGAAGGATGCGCACGGAGAAACTCCAGCGGAAGGTTTTCGGACGCGGGTTCGATTCCCGCCACCTCCACCATTTAAAAAAGACAAACCCGTCTCTCTGGGGTCATTCTCCGGGGTGACGGGTTTTCTTTTTCTCCTTGTTTATAAAGGGTTTGCGCCCGTTTCACATCTTTCCAAAGCACCTCTTCGCACCATCGATTCTCCCCATCCTCCCGCCTTTTTTTCTCTGTTTGGCCCCTGATTCTCTGTTTTCTCCGGACCAAGTCCGAAGCTCGTCCGGAAAGCTACATCCTTGATTGATATGGGTTTGCGGCTGGTTGCCGTTTTGGGCGGTTGTCTTAGGTCATCGCTCGATGCCGCAACCGGACGTTTTTTTCGAAATCACCCGCCTCGGCCATGAAAAGAAGTGTGGTCAACTCCGGTTTCCTGACCCCAAAGTAGAAAAGCCGACGCTGATGGTCGGCTCTCTGGGGTGGTCTCCGGTCCGGTCGTCAGTCGGTGGTGAAGCCGAACTGGCGGCGCTGCTCGGCCCAGTCCTCGGGAAAGGTCTGGGTCAGCTTGGCCAGCGAGAGCCCGTTGGGTTCCTCACCGTTGATCAGGGCTTCGACGATGTCGGGGGCCAGAGTCGTCAGCTTGAGGATGCGGGCCACATACGAGCCATCGACGTCGAGGGCACGGGCAAGCTCGCTGATGGACTTGATCTGGCCGGATTCGAGGATGTCGGCCCAGGAAAAGGCCCTTGCCAGAGCCTGGAGGACGGCGGACTGTACCGGCTCCTGCGCCCCGGGGATATCTCCATCCAGGGCCTGGGGAGCGATGACCGTCTTGCGGCCGCGCATGCGCCGGATCAGCATCGGGATGTGGATCTGCAGGTTGCCGTTGTCGGCAACGGTAATGGTCGGCTTCATTTTCATCGGCTTGGCCTCCGTTCGGTGACTTCGCATGCCAGACCGGCCAGCTCGGCGATGAGCGTTGTCAGCCCGTTGGTGCGCAGCTCCATGTCGATCCCGGTCTCGCGGATCTCGACCTTATCCACCAGGAGGCGGATGAGCCGGTTTCGCTCCACCGGGAAAAGGTCTTCCCAGAAGCCTTCGACATTCTGGAAGGCCTCCGAGACGTCCTGTTCCGTGATGCTGTTCCCCCGGTAGGCTCTGCATCGCTCGCTCACGTGCGTCAGTTGTTTCGAGAGCTCGACCGCCTGGCGGTTGACGGTCGTCAGCATCTCTGCCTTGCCCGGCTGATCGCTGCCGGGCTTCATCAGTTCGAGTGCCTGCTCCCGCGCCTGCGACAGCTCCATCTCGAGTTGGGCTTTCTGCTTGAACAGCCGCTCCCGCTCCACCTGCTCGATGTCCCGGGCCGCGAAGTAGGTTTTGGCCACCAGCGTCGGTGTGCGGAACACCGCGCTCAACTGCTCGACCACGGCCTGCTCGATGTCCCCGGCGGGAATCCGTTTGAGCGGACACCGGCTCACGGTCCGCTTGCTGTCCTTCTGGCAGATGTAATAGGTGTAGTGGCGGCCGTTCTTGCGGGCGTAGGTCGGTCCCATCGCGCATCCGCAGTGGCCGCAGCGGATGACGCCTTTCAGTGGGGCGACCATTTTGGTTCTGGCCATCGAAACCTTGACCGGTTTGTTGTCCTCCAGGATGGCCTGAACCTTGTCCCAGGTCGCCCGGTCGATGATCCCTTCGTGCTCGCCGGGGTAGCTGCGATCCTTGTGGGCGATCTCGCCGATATAGATCCGGTTGTTGAGCAGCCGGTAGATATGGGCGGTGTTCCATTCGGAGCCCTCGCGCACTTTGCCTTTCTTGGTGGTCCAGGCCTTGGTGCGGTACCCCTGTTCGTTCAATTCCTGGCCCAGCTTCTTGGCCGAGCCGATCTGGATGAATCGGCGGAAGATGTACTGCACCGTCCTGGCTTCATCGGGATTGACCAGCAGCTTCTTGTTCTCCCGGTCGACGTCGTATCCGAGGATGGGTACGCCGCCGCAGTATTTCCCCCGGCGCTTGGCTGCCGCCACCTTGTCCCGGATACGTTCGGCTATGACCTCCCGCTCGTACTGGGCGAAGGTGATCAGGATGCCGAGAAACATTCGGCCGGTAGGGTCGGTGGTGCTGAAGTGCTGGGTGACCGAGACGAAGCTGACGCCCTTCTCGTTGAAGAGGTCGATCATCTTCATGAAGTCCAGCAGCGAGCGGGACAGCCGGTCGACCTTGTAGACCACGATCACATCAATCTTCCCGGCGTCGATGTCCGCCAGCAGTCGGCGCAGCCCCGGGCGCTCCATGTTCCCACCCGAGAAACCGCCGTCATCGTAGCGATCCGGCAGAGCCGTCCAGCCACGCATCCTCTGGGCTTCGATATAGTGTTCCGCCGACTCCCGTTGCGCATCCAACGAGTTGAATTCCTGTTCGAGCCCTTCCTCGTGGCTCTTGCGGGTGTAGATGGCACAGCGCAGGGTCTTGTTCTTGCCCGGCGCGACATTGCTGTTATCAAGCATCCGAACCTCCCTCGGCTTTTCTGCCGTAAACCTTCTTCAGCCCGAAAAAGACTTTGCCGTTCCAGCGCGTCCCGGTGATCTCCCTGGCCACCGCGCTGAGCGACCGGAAGGTGCGACCTTCGAATTCGTAGCCATCGGCAAGGACGATCACCTCATAGCGACGGTCGTTCCAGACCCGCACCAGTCTGGTCCCGGGCAGGATCGCCTCGTTCGATTTCCGCTCTTCTGGGATGCGTCGATTGACAGTGGCGACCGGGTCCTCCTTGGCTGCCTGCTGGAGATGGACCTTGGCCTGCTCCGACAACCCACCGTAGAAAAGCTCCTGGATGCGATAGGCCAGCCGCTTGATGAGGAATTGCTTCTTGTACTGGGGCGGCTCTTCGCCGTAGAGGTCGAGCCATTTTTCCCGGAGCTGTTCCAGGGACATGGATTGCAGCAGGGCCATCTGCCGAAGGACCGAGTTTCGGGTTCGGTCCTGGTTCTTGCCGCCGGTGGCGGCGTTCTGTAACTCATTCATTTTCGACTCTTTATTTTGGTTTCCGGACGAGTTGTCATGAATGAATGCTCTGTTCCGGCAATGAATCAAGTCCTTCTCCGAGCACAGGGGAAGAATCTTTGAAAACATCTAACTCATTGCCCACACATGCTTTTTTGGCCTTTCGGCGCAGGACCGCCGTGGCCAGAATCGAGGCGGCTGACTGGAGCCTCGCCTCACCCGACA
>JAGPFA010000002.1 GCA_018056765.1 Syntrophaceae bacterium | reverse complement strand
CGAATCGGTATCAGTGCGCCAGGTGTCGGTTACAGTGTGGAAAGAGGCAAGCTCATAGCCAAAGAAAACGGGTATCGGTTAATGGAATAAGCGAAACTTAGTATTTTACGGGCGTCCCTTACATCCCACTTACATCCCCAAAGAGCGCGTCAGTTGTGGCGCAGTTCGGCAGGGGCATCATTTTCGACAAACCGGTTCGAGCCTTTTCTTTCGACTCCGGTTTCAGAACCGTCATGGCCGAACTGAATAATGTCGATGCTTTCGGAGAAACACCGCGGGCCGTAAGGCCTCCGGTTCCGGCCCAGAAACATTCGGAAGCGACGCTGGCGGGACTGAAAAAGAAGTAAATCCGGTCGCGACGGAAAAAAGAAGGCGAAACCGGCGGGGGAATGGTCGCTCACGGGCGATCGTTCCCCGCTTTGTTTGCGCTTTACGCTTCCAGTACGGCTCTGATCTTGTTCGCCAGATCACGCAGAGAGAAAGGTTTGGAAATAAAATGAATGCCTTCTTCCAGAATTCCCTGGCGGGCAATGACATCCGCCGTATAGCCGGACATGTAAAGACACTTCATCCCCGGTTTCAGGTGTGCCATCCTTTCCGCCAGTTCTTTCCCGTTTATATCCGGCATCACGATATCCGTCAGCAGCAAATCGATTGCCCCCGCATGGTTTTGGACCAGATGAAAAGCCAGGTCTTTGTTTCCGGCCGCCAGGACGTTGTAGCCCAGGGCTTCCAGCATGGCCTGTGTCAGACTTAATACCGTTATCTCGTCTTCTACAATCAGAATGGTTTCGTTTCCGCCGGGCAAATCGGTTTCAATTTTTTTATCCTCAGGCGCATCATCATGTTCCGTGTTACGGGGTAAATAAATCTTGAATGTCGTTCCCACTCCGGGCTCGCTGTAAACATTGATGAATCCATTATTCTGTTTGACAATGCCGTACACCGTAGCCAGTCCGAGACCGGTTCCCTGCCCTTCCTTATTAGTCGTAAAAAACGGTTCAAAAATCATTGTCAGCGTCTCTTTGCTCATTCCATAGCCGTTGTCGCTGACCGCCAGCATGACGTAATCGCCCGGTACGCATTCCGGTCGGTCCGCACAGTAGACGTCGTCACAGATTACGTTGGAGGTTTCGATCGTGATCCTTCCGGATTGATGGATGGCGTCGCGGGCGTTGACGGCCAGATTGGCCAGAAGCTGGTCGACCTGAGAGGGATCGATTTTCACCTGCCACAAGTTGTGGCCAGGATGCCAGCCCAGATCGATGTTTTCACCGATAAGCCGTTGCAGCATTTTGAGCATGCCGGCCAACGTATCGTTGAGGTCGAGGATTTTGGGGCTGATTGTCTGCTGACGGGCGAAAGCCAGCAACTGGCGGGTCAGGTCGGCGGAACGCAACCCGGCGTTGAGCACATCCTGCAATGTTTTGTACAACGGTTCCGAGGGCCTCATTTTGTTCATGGCCATTTCCGTATTGCCGATGATGACGCTCAGCATATTGTTGAAGTCATGTGCAACGCCTCCGGCCAGACGGCCCACCGATTCCATCTTTTGCGCCTGAAGAAGTTGTGTTTCCAGTTGCTTCCGTTCCGTCAAATCAACCAGAGAAACAATATTTTCCCGAGTTCCGGGAATCACGGCGACACTGATGAACATCTCCTTGATCTCGCCTGCGCGATTAAGAAATCGAAATTCATAGGAAGCAGGAGCCGATCCGCCGTGCATCCGGCGCGCCAGGTGATAGCTTATCATTCTTTCCAGATCGTCGGGATGTACAAACATCGTCCAGCTGAGTTTCCCTTCGATTTCTTGCTTGGAATATCCGGAAAGCAGGGCAAAGTTGTTATTAGCCATGAGAATGGTCGTGTCTTCCGCCAGAATCATGTTGGCTGTCGCCGTGCTTTCAAAAATCGTCCGATACCGCTCCTCACTTTTGCGAATAATGCCTTCCGACTGCTTTCGCTCACTGAGGTTGCGTCCCACCACCACCACGCCAAAAGGAACGCCTTCTTCGTTTCGCAGAACATTGCCGTTTATCTCGAAGGGGATTTTTCTGCCGTCTTTGGCCAGCAGATTATATTCATGGGGAACAATGTTGCCTTCCATCATGTGCATCAGATCTTCAACGGCCGACTGATGATCTTCGGGGGCGATGAACCGGAGAATGTTTTGACCTTCTATTTCATCCCGCCGGTAACCATTGATTTGGAAGGCATAGTCATTGACAAAGAGGATATTGCCCGCAAGGTCCGTACGGACAATAACATCGGGCATGGTGTCAACCAGCCTGGTATAGAGTTCCTCGCTTTGTCGCAGTTTTTCTTCCGTTTTCTTCCGTTCTGTGATATCGCGCGACACCCCGTGCAGTCCGGTCAGTTTGCCCTGATCATCGCGCAGGCCGCTCATGACCGTCTCCATCCAGCGCGTGGAGCCGTCTTTGTGATAATATTCCAGAACCAGGGTGGCTTTTCTATCAGGGTCGGCATTTCCCTGTTCGTCCCGGGGAAATTCGCGTGCCAGGGCGTCCATCACTCTCACCAGTGATTCGGGGGTGAATTGCTCATCGACTGTCTGTTCCATTCTTTCTTCCTGCGTAAAGCCCAGTACAGGATAAATGGACGGGGTTACATATGTCGTCCGGAGATTCATGTCCGCCGTCCAGACGATATCAGTCATTTTTTCGGTCAGGAGTCTGTACTTTTTCTCACTTTCCTGCAGTGCTTCTTCTGCTCGCCTGCGCTGGGTGGCATCCCGGGCGATGAACAACACGCCCGAGGGCTGGTCGTTTTCCGTAATTAGCGTACCGCGGATATCGAAGATTTTCATTTCGCCCCCCGGAAGCACAAGCTCATACTCAAAAGACAGCATTTCGTCGTAGCCTTCCTGCCTTTTTTTCATGATCTCCCACTGCATCGCATGCAGATGCGTCGGCGTAAAATCCAACAGACTTGATCCGACCAGGTCAAGCCCGCCGGATAAGGATAAAACAGCTTTGTTTACAAAGGTAATCTTGAAATCTAAATCCACGGCTATGATCAGATCGTGGGCCATTTCCGCCAGTTGACGATACTGTTGCTCTCTTTTTTGCAGGGCGTCTTGTGTTTTTCTGCGTTCGGTCACATCGCGCACATTCATGACAAAACCGGCAATGACCGGATGATGTAGAAGGTTTTTACCTAATCCCTCCATGATCATTTCGGTGCCGTTCTTATGCAGGAGGCGAAAACTGTTCGGGATAGAAACGTCCCGGGTGGCGAGCGCCTGCCGGAAATCCAAGACGGCTTTGGCATGGTCTGCCGGAGCAATTAAAGACAAGCTGTTCTTGCCGATCAATTCGTCCGGGCGATAGCCGGTCACACGCTCAACGGACGGACTGGCATACTGGATGATTCCTGTCTTGTCCACAACGTAAAGAACGTCAGATGAATTTGCAGTCAACTCCCGGTAATACTCTTCGCTTTTTCTCAAAGCGTTTTCCGCAAACTTTCGATCCGTGATATTGCGGATGACGATAACGATTTGGTCTTCCTCAACGGGAATCCACCGGGCTTCGTAAAAAAATTCCGTTTGACGGCGCCAGAGAGAATACTCGATCGTGACGGGCGCCTTCGTTTGCCTTACGTCCAAAACAGCCTTGCGAAACAAAGAGGCGACGGAAGCAACAGGAATATCATCGATTGCCCTGCCAATCATATTGGACCGTGAAATAAAAAGATCGGGGGTCGTACTGCCCGCCTTGCAGTCGAGAATTTTTCCGGACGCATCGATCCGGAAGAAGATATCGGGAACCGCCTCAAAGATCGCCCGCATTTCCGAGTTGGTCTGCAAGAGCTCCTGGGAGCTCAGTTCCAGAGACCGCTCCAGCATGTTCCGATCCATGTCGGATTCGTGGTAAGCGCTATTGACGGCGTCAATAAAGCCACGCCACTTAACCGGAACGGAAAACGAATCGCCAAAGAATTTTTTCAGCTGGCGGCCCAGCAGTCTGTGTATTTTCGACGACGGCATGAAAGATTTAGACCTCGGCAAACGTGGTGATGGTCATAGTCTGATTGTGCAGGGCGCACGGCGCTCCGGTGACAAACGGCGAAATCTCTCCGTAAGAATAAAACCCTGTAAAAACGGGAGACGCGCCCAGCGCTTCACTGACTGCTTCCACTTCTTCTTCCGTCCTCTGCTTGAGCACCAGCTTCCGCCCCACGCAACTGATGAGAATGGCCAGATCCGGAGCCCTTCCCGCCAACCCGTCCCGGCTGCGCAGTGCCGCCTCGCTCGCGCCGTCAATGAGTCTTTCAAAATTTGCCTTCATGAAGCGGGCATACGACCCCTCCGGTATATCTCCCGCAAAAGTCATGCTCTTGTCCTTTTCGTTAACACCCAGGATGGTTCGTACAATACCCGTCTCGTCGGTTCGCGTGCGGATGCTCAGGGGGAACAGAAGTCCCGCCGCCGGAAGTCCCCCGGCGTGCTCTCCCAGATACTTCTTGTAAATATCCAGCGCGGATTTACCGTCAAGTTCGTACAGCAGATTTCCCGTTGATTTCGTAATCAGGCGCTCCGGACCGAAGGGGTCCCATCCGCCCATGGAACCGTAGCCCACCTTCAGATGCTTTCCGTACAATCCTGCAATCGCCAGCGTATTGCGGGAAGGCAAATCATCCCAGAAAACATAGGTCTCCTCAAAACGGTCTCCGTTTCCGGCAAGGCCGCCGGTGATGGTAACGCCCGCCGGAAGGTGGCCGACCAGCCCTTTCACCAGATCGCTTCCATTGACGCTGAGACCGTCGGATAAAACAAATACATGACGCAGATCTTCTCTGTCGAGAGTCTGCGCAAGTCTCTTTCCTGCCTCAAAACTGTCCGGAGGATCTCCCAGGGCAATCTGAGCGCCCATCACCCGTGTCTTTTCAAACCGGATCGCCGTGGCAACCAGGCTGTCGTCAAAAACACTGGTGCCGGATATCTCACCGGCCGTAGAACATCCGAAAAGATGCGCCTGCGGATACATGTCTTTGAGCTCTTTTAAAAAGACTTTTTCCTTCAGGATCTGCGCGGCGGCAAAAACGATTACCAGTTGAACCTTGTTTTTAATGTCCGATCCGTCCTGGAGAGACCATCCCTGTTGTTCGTTCCATACCCGCTGTTCAATTTTCATTTTCCAGCCTCCGGATCAGTGAAGACATTTCATACCATCCCGGCCGGGGAAACCGAATCCTGCAATACGCCGGGTTTCTATCTTTGTATCACAGATTAAATCAGAATTCCGTTTTTTTCGCTTTTAACCTTTCCGTCCATCAGGAGCGGAGTCGGTTGTTTTCCCGGCACGGCTCATGCCGCAGACAGAAATCCAGATAAAAAACTGGCAAGTCCAAAAGACTTGCCCGAACCAGAAGATCGAAAAAGTGCAGGGAACGATTGTATCATCCCGCTTTCCGCCTTTGCTTTACAGATACCTTTCTTCCAGAAGTTTGAAACGGTACCCTCGGAATCCGTAATGGCGGTTCCGGGGCCGAAGATCCCCTTGGCGCCCTTTTCGTAAAGGAAGTCGTAATCGGCCGGAGGAATGACACGCCCGCCACCACGAGAATACACTCCCCTCCCAGCTCTTCAATTTCATCCAGAACCTTTTCGCCTCGCGGATAATGGACGCGGTTAAAGATTCTACGTGATAGGAGTGGTCCAGTGGATTTACCACATGGCAGATCCGGGATTCCTCTTGAATGAAAATCTGGTTATTGCGGGCAAGGCACGAAGAAAGCGGTGTTGCTAAACTGACCGCTTCGTCAAAGGAATTGGGGTGGAGCGACTGGGAAGCCCTCCAAGCCCCAGTTCAATAGCGCGACAGCCACGGCGGCAATGTGCACGCATATCCCCAACAGGGGCGAACAGATGGTTTGTTACTATGGTCATTACAGCAATGTCCCACGGGCAAACGCAAGAGAGAAGCCAGTGATGATCTTATCTCCTGCATCCTTGAAACGGTGGAAAACGATAAAGCTCTCAGGAAAAACCGGGCAACGCTGATTCAAAAAAATATGAGGTCGATCCTTTAATCTGTCCTAAATGTAAAGGTACCATGAAGATCACCATCTTCTTAGACCGCGAAGAGAGGAGGTTTCTCAATAGGACGAACGTTGCCAAATGCCTTCAGCGGAGCGATTTGCGCAATATCCCACATCTTGTGGCAAAGATCTTTGTAACAACAAGTCCCCATTTCTTATAATGCCGTTCACAGAAAGCAAGTTCTTATCAATTAATATTTGCGTACATTAGTGTCCCAATGTTTTGTAAAATGCCCGTTTGCGACGCCTAAGTGCTTGATTATTCATGGCTCGAATTTTATAAAATAATTGAAATCGATAAATTGTCGCATGCCTTGAAACCCTTGTCAGATATGGCTTTTCAATGCCTATGTCTCCTAACGTTGGGACACTAATGATTTGCGTATTGTAAGGGAATCATTTAGAATAAGGCTGTTTAAGAGGACTTGTTTTAAAGGGAGAAATGCGGCTCTTATGCCTGTGGAGTGAAAATCATGCAAATTGAAGTCGGATATTGCGATCATCCTGACAGCGCCATCGCTGGGAGAAACGCGGCCAAAAATGCCCTTGAAAGGGCGGGCAGGGCGGATCCCTGCGACTTGCTGCTGCTCTTTTGTACCGCCCGTCACGATCGTGAGACGGTGAGGCAGGAGGTTGCCCGTGCGACTGGAAACACCAGCGCGATTTTCGGCGGAGGCGCCACCGGGATTATAACCAACGACCGCTTCGGCTACGGAGGAGACCAGGTAGGAGTAGCCTGCGTATGGCTGGACGGCTCAAGTTTTCATTCAATCTGTGAAGACGGACTGGACGGAGATGAAAGGGAGACAGGATCCCGTATCGGGAGGGCGCTCTCAGGCAAAGGCATTTCTCCTGAAGACCAATTATTGCTTTTTTTCGACAGTACAAAAAGATCGCCTTCAGGCGGCACTCTTGTTTCTGCTACAAGAATTTTAGAGGGGATGGAAGAGCAGCTCGGATTTCTTCCCGACATTATGGGAGCGGGCCTTCAGGGCGACCAGATCTTTACTCCCACGGAGCAGTTTCTGGGCGACAGAGTGGACAGATATCACGCCATGGTTCTTGGTTTTTCATGCGACATCGCCATAGACAGTGTGATTGTCCACGGATGCAGACCTTCCTCCGACTATTTCAAGGTAACCAAGGCTGATGGCTCCGCAATCCTGGAAATTGACGGGGTTCCCGCCCTCGACTTTATGGACGGCCTCCTGGGGTCGGACCTCGCGCCGGAGGAATATCCTTTTTTTTTGACTTTGGGGATAAACCACGGGAAAGCGAATGATGAGTACGATGAAAAAAAATATGCGAGCAGGCTATGCCAGGGCATTGATAAAGAGAAAAGGGCCATTATAATGTTCGAGCCCGATATGGTTGAAGGAACCAGCTTCCAGATAATGCACCGAAGAATTGAGCTTGACTATATACTCCCGGCCATTCAGGGATTGTTGGACTCACTGGAAGACAGGGAACCTTTCTTCGCCCTTTATATTAACTGCGCCGGGCGTGCGGCGGGGCTGGGGGGTGCAGAACTGGAGGACGCCCTTGTTGTACAAGATATTGCAAAAGACAGGTTCCCGCTGTTCGGCATCTACACAGGGGTGGAGATCGCGGCCTTGGGAGGCAGGCCCAGAAGCCTCGACTGGACCGGCGTGTTTTGCGTGTTCTCAAAATCCAAAGGGAGCATCGCCTGTCCCAAAATCCCCATTAAAACAGCATGGAAAATCAACGAGGAAGAATCCGGAGAAAAACGCCTGTCCTTTAAAAACTTGCAAAATCTCTGCGTTCAGAACACTGCCAAGATACTGGGCCTGGGCTCGCAAAACATCGCCATAAGAAATGAACTGGAGCAAAAACGGCGGGGATTTAAAATCCTGGCCGATTTTTCGAGTTCCTTCCGGGATATGAAAAACAGGGGTGATATTTTTTCAACGGCCACCCAGCGAATTAACGCTTCCCTCAACATGCAGAAAACAGCTCTTCTTTTACCGTACCAAGCGGACAAATTCATACCTGCCATTTTGCAGGGCTATTCTCAGGAGGATGAGAAAACCCTGTTGGGACTGCCCATTGCGGTCGGACCGGAATTTTCGGACCCAGCCGTCCCTCTGCTGATCACCGGGAAAGATGATGAAAACTATCTTGCCGGAATCAGGAACATTTTAAAATTGCCTTATCTAATATCTGTCCCCATTATGTTGGAAAAGGATTTATATGGCATACTTATCACGGGCAGAGAGGTGGAATCCCCTCCATTCTTAAACCGTTTAAATAAGAACGACGTGGAGACGGTACAGGCCATCGCCTCCTTTCTGGCCACAACGCTGCTTTACAAAAAACTGGGAGAAGTTTCTCAACTTGCAGCCACCGACCCGCTTACAGGATTGTTTAACAGAAAGTCCCTTGAGCACAGTATGGATGAAATCATAAATTGCGATGATTGCAATTCTACCATTGTGTTTGTACTGATCGACCTGGATGAATTTAAAACAATCAACGACAACTACGGTCATCTTGCGGGCGACCATACCCTTAAGTCCATGGCGCTGCTGCTGAAGAAAACTTTCCGCTCCTCCGATATTATTTCGCGGTTTGGTGGAGATGAATTTGCTGTTGCCTGCGTCGCAGATGAAAACATTGACAATCTTCTTTCCAGGATTGCAGATCTGGTCCACGAGTGGCGGGAAACGTCCCTGTCGCCGGAAGGGTTGCCAACGTTTAGTTCCACCATAAGCGTTGGCGTGGCTATTGCCGAGGCGAACAAAACGAGCTTCAAAGAATTGGTTCACGGAGCGGACAAAGCCCTTTACGAGACAAAGGAAAAAGGACGGGATTCGCTAACAGTCTACTATTTATAATGAGAAGGAGAGATCTTTGAGCTTCTTTGATCTGGTCAAGTAAAAAAACGGACACTCAATTAAGCCGTATTTACCAACATAAAATTCTTTTCAAACTAATTCGAATTTTTGTATCCCAAATATTTATGCAAGCGATGGCTGTTATAAAACATCTCGATGTAATGGATTACATCACTTCTGGTATCAGAACCGATCAAAAGGTGTGCAAATTTCTCAATAGACGAATGTTGCCAAATGCCTTCAGCGTGATTATCTATGCAGCATCCCATGTCTTGTGCCATAGTTTTCTTGACTCTCAAGAGGACGCTTAATATACTTTTCCCCACAAAAAGGAAGTTCTTATCAATGGGTATGCGGGGATGCCGAAGATTGATTTTTCTTTAGGATGGATAATGTAAACTTTTCCCTGAAAGTCGTCTTTCAAAAGAGAAAGTGATTGTATCGAACCCGTTTTGGTCGGTGTGTTGCTCGCGCCGGCCACCGCGACGGATTTGGGATTCATAAGGAGGTCAGAGGATTTTCCAATATTCTGTGCTGCATCAGATAAGCTTCACTCGTAAGCGAGCCGCGACATAAAAGAAAAATAGCTGCTTTTGTCACGATAAAAAAAGCGCCCGGGATTTAATCCCGGGCGTAGAGTAATATAACCATGCGTCAGAAAATGGCATATCCGCGTAAGCTTTATTCCCCTTCTTGGTTTAAAATTCCTGCGCCATATCGTTGTTCATCAACGTATTACTGTTCCACCAGTTCCACCCGGCGGTTTTTGGCGCGGCCTTCTTCCGTGCGGTTGGATGTCACCGGCGCCAACTGTCCCACTCCGTGGGCTTCCATGCGCTGAGGGTTTATTTTATATTTTGAAATCAGCGATTTTTTGACGGCCTCGGCCCGGGCCGAAGAAAGTTTCATGTTGAAATCGACTTTGCCGACGTTATCCGTATGGCCGACAACAAAGACTTTCAGACCGGGATTTTCTGTAAGCAATTTGGCGATCTCCTTGAGGGTGGGTTCCGATTCGGGCTTGAGATCCGCCTTGTTAAAATCGAAATAGATGCCGTAAACCGCCACATGGCCGGTTGTTTTGATATCTTGCGTCATTTGCTTTGCATCAGCGATAACGTCCTGGGCCATTGCCTGTTTTTCGGTTATATACAACGTGTAACAGTCACCCTGATTCCAGGGAAGCACTTTTACCCAGGTTTCCATTCCGCTTTTCTTGATCATCAGGTGAGCGTCTTTATTGCTTTCAAAGACCACCGTTCCCCCTATTTTTTTAATCGCGTTAGTATGGTTGCGGATGATTTGAAGCTCGGTAGGAGGCTCGACTCCTGTTTTGACGCAGTAGCTGATCTCAAAGAAATGTCCCTCGACCTTTATCGGGTTTCCTTTTTTATCATTATATTCATATTGTTCGAATTGCTTTGTTTTATAATCATCAATGTAAAAACCCGGCATACGCGAAAACATGGGATGATCTTTGCTGCCTTTGGTATCAGCGGGACCAGATGCCCAAGCCGGCACGCCCATTAAAATCAGAAAAAGCATTAAACTTAAAATTACTATTTTAGTTATTTTCATTGTTCGCCCCCCAAAACTTTTTTCGTGAAGTGTGATTTTGTAAAATTAGCATAGCGCTAGGGGGCATTTTATTCAAAAAGTCCCCTGATTGCGCCGCGGACTTCATCGATTACTCCCTGCTTGGCTTCATCCCGTGCCGCTCTACCTACATCTATAACGTCCTCGATAATTTCTTCTTCCACAACGGTTTTCTGCCTTGGCTGAATTGCAGTAGATGTTTGGCCATCACAGGCGCCTATCCGCCGGCCGGAAATTTTACTTTTTATCTGCATTCCCCCGGTCGTCATGTTCAGTGTGCCGTTCATGGTATTGCCACTGTAAGTAACCGACCCATTTCCGTTGATTTTATCGCCCCCGCCGGTGCAGTGTACTTTCCAGGTAATTGTGTTTCCCTTTGTTTTTATGTCTGAAATTTCGCAGGACTGGTTGGGATCGTGGCTTGTGGGCACGGCATCATCGGTGGTGAGGCACTGAGTGTGCTTCGCGGATTGCGCCGGCAATCCCGCCATTTGGGTTGTGGTGGTAATTTCCCATTTGCCGGGGTTAAGTTGCGGGCCGGCGAAAGCTTGTCCGACCGGCAGAAAAATAAATGCCGCTATACCAAGAAAAATTATTCTTTTCATAATTTCCTCCCGTTTATTTATGTTATTCAATTTTTTTCACGCGCCCGTTGAATGTCCGGGCGCTGTGAAGTGCGCAAACTAAAAACCAGGCAGGTTTTATAGCATCAATGAAATACCGCAAAAGTCGCCCCGTTTTGTGGGGAGATGTATCTTTTTATAGGTGTGTCTTGTTCCCACTGAAAATCTACATCTGCCGGATCACCTGAGCCTGATCCTTCATCCAGTTCGGCATAGCAGGTCCCATCAATTCGCAGGTCTACACCCTCACTGTAAACAGTACCGTCATTGCTTAAGTCATAAGTCACCCAATTTATATATAGAGAATATCCGTACGTAGTAACAATGAACTTACCGTATCTTCCTTCATTTGTCTGATATACTACAATTGTTTCTTCGGGTATCTCGTTGGTGTCGTCATTACTTCCATTTATTTTCTCGTCACTAAGTACCACTGCCCGGATATCTTCCAAGGCTATACTATCAAAGCTGACCGCCCGCACTGATCCACCCCCGCCGCCCCCGCCACCGCAGGAAATCAGGTTAAAGGTTATAAACATGGTTAAAATTAACAGATAAAACAAAGACTTTTTGGACCGCATAAATCACCTCCTTAAGTAAAATATTAGTTTCATCCATTTTTTGTTCGATTGAGCTATCGCCTGTGTCGCCTGGACATTTCCTCGGCCTGTCTGCGCAGGTCTTCGGCTGATTTTCTGTATTCGTCGCCCACCTGCTGCCAGGGGCCCATACTTCTGGCTTTGTATTCCGCCCAAACGCCTCCCAGCGCTAGGATTAAAGAGATAATGCCAAATACTAACCATGCTTTCTGCGCCGGAATTTTATGAACGTAGACGCTGGCCGTAACGAGGTAAAAAGTAAAAATGGCCAGGGAGATAATCGCTCCAGCGTAAGGAATAGCGTTAAGGATTGTCGTGATCGGCGCCAGCACCATAAGATAGGCGCCGCAGCGATAAGCTGTTTCATAGTCTTCCTGAGAACCCATGAGTTTCCAGATGACAAATAGAATGGCAGCACCGATAAAACTTCCGATGGCTACCGCAATCGGCATAAAAATAATGGCGCCAAAACCTGCGGCCATTCCGGCGCCGTAGCTTCCGGCAGGCCCCAGGCCGACAACACTCAAGATAGCCCGAATAATTCCGGTAATTAACCCCATAATCACGGCAAATATCAGAGGTTCTAAAAATCCGCCGGCTTTAGGCATGGATTTAAAAAATTCCGCCGGTTTTGTGAGAACGTCAATGGCTGTCTGCGGCATTTCCGCAAAGTTGATTTCGTTGTGTTTCATTTTATCCCTCCTTGCATTATTTCAGTTACAATAAAACTATTGATGGATCGTTATTTCACGGCCGTTCACTTTTTATTGAAAAATAAAAAGGTAAAGAAGACTTTTTGGCCGCATAGAGCATCTCCGTAAGATAAGTAGAATTTTGAACTCTAAATAACTTGAAAAGCACATCTATATGCGTCGCGAAGGTTTTAGAATTAATTGGGAGAAACGTACCGATGAAATTTCGCTAAATTTCCCGGCGGCGCTTTGATGAAAATATCATTTTTGTATGGACTGTCAAGAGGTGATTTTTACTTGTTTTTGACTGAAAAAGATCTGGACTGTCCGGTGACGTCTGGCTTGTCAGATCAAGGCCGCCTGTGCATCGCACCTGTCTGCCGTGCCGGGGGGGACTGCCTGAATTCCGTATAAATTGGCCTATGGGCGTTTGATTAGACCGCAAAGAGAGGAGATTTCTCAACAGGACGAATGTTGCCAAATGCCTTCAGCGGGATCATCTATACAGCATCCCATATCTTGTGCCCATAATCTTCTTGACACAAAGAGGTCGCTTAATGTACTTCATCCCGCAAAAGGAAATTATTGTCAATAGATTCGAAAACCCATTCGATAGGCATGAAAAGAACACAGAAAGTGGAAATGAAATGTCTTGTTGGAGAGATCGGACCCGGCTTTCTTGAACATTCACTGTTCGTGAAAGGAAAAACGAAGTGTACCCAGATTGACCCTGGACGTTATGGTTTCGATTTTGGTTCTTCTGCCCATGCCCCACGTCTTCGCGGATAATTTGAACGAGGAGGGAATTTCCGCGATACCAGCGTGTACCGATAGAAAAGGGCTTCTCATGCGAATCGCCTGGCGACTTCGGCCGACTGGATTCTGACCATGACGACAATAGAACAAGGCCATTTGGAAAGAAATCCAGGCTATGAATAAAGAAGATTACGAGAAGACCTTCAAGTATTACGCGGGCCTCCTGGAAAGATGCGTTTCCTAAAGGGTGGGAAAGAAAAGCGTGCGACGGGAAAACACAATAAAGGGTTATGCCGAAAATTGTTATGAGATATTGCACGGGTTGGATTGAATTTCTGATTGGCGGAAACATGGGCGGACAGGTATGGATCTGGTCAAAAACATGGAGATTGTTCTCACCCTGTACCTGCGGTGTGTTCGCCGGTGGACAAACTCTGTTTCGCTGTCGGATGATCGGGTACGCCGGAGAGCTGCATGATTCCCGGGGTCGACATCTTTTTCCCCCGAACAAACGAATAAACCTTACACATCGCCGGCGGGACTCGGAACGACGGTATCACGGTGGCTTTGCGTTTCAAATAGATACACCCGCCTGCTGCTGTACCGGAGGATTTCAGGATGAAGCTACACAGCCATGAGTCCCTTCGGGGACATATTTCGAAGGAAACTTTCTGTGCCGCAGTCCGTGAGGCGTGGCGTCTTTCATCCCGCTACGGGGAGGCGCTTTTGGCGCATCATGCACATTCCAATGACAGGCCGTCACTGATCAAAACCATGTCAGAGTTTATTTTTGACCTGAAAAAGGAATGCGGGTTTTTGTCGGCAAATGATGGGGTGAAGATACTCGACGTCGGATGCGGCAACGGTCAGGTTGCAGGGCGCCTTCTCGCTGCCCTGGGGTTTGAAACAGAAGATTCTGCCGCCTACGTGGGCATTGACCGCAGTGACGCAATGCTCGCCGAAACAAGGACAGGAATTCATGCGGAAACGGGACCCGGCATTCATGTTACCCTCCTGCGGCGTGACTATGCCGACTGTAACTGGAACGACCTGTGTGACGGGACCTCCCAGGGCTTTCATCTGATCTGGCTGATACACAGTGGTTACTATCTCGAGGCTGGCCATAATCGTTTTCTGGAATCTCTGGAGGGCATCACACGGCCCGACGGCCTGATCGTCCTCATGCACAATCCCGAAGGGAATGCCCCCTATCGTGCCGCTGCTGAACACCTGGGCTTACCGGCTTATGCGTTCGACTATATGCGGGAGATTCGGATGCCGCGTGTGGAACCACTGATATACGATGCACTGCGTAATAACCCGGGGACACTCGATGAATTCGAGAGGCGCTTCGCAGGATCACAAGGGGCACGGGCTCTCCGGCTACTGCTGGAATTTTATCTCCCTGATTACCCCCTGGAAGAACTCCCCGGACGAGAGCGGGCGGAATATGTTGACAAGTGGCGGCGCCATATAGAGGAAGAGGACGGACGTTTTGTGAACGCTCATCAGATGCTGGTGCTGCTGCCGCGTAAACACGACGCCGCTCTGAAATATTGTGTTCAATCAAGTTTCGAAAGGAGAAGGCGATGGTAGATACCGAACAGGTCTACTTCGACAACGTAGCAAAGGATTACCAGGAGATGGAAACTGGCTCCACACCCGTACGCCGCTATGTGGAAGCCCATACGGCTCTGAAACTGGCGTACCCCCTGGAGGGGAAATCCGTTTTAGATGTCGCCTGCAGTGACGGGTTCTTTTCTAGACTCCTGAAACGGGGCGGCGCCCGGGCGGTGACGGGTATTGACCTTTCACCGCAGATGATCGGATTGGCACTGGCTGCGGAGCAGGTGGAACAACTTGGCATCGAATACCGGGTGGGCAATATCCTGGGCGATGTAGAGCCTGGCCAGTACGACCTGGTTTATTCATCCTTCGTGCTAAGTTATGCGAAAGATCCGGAGGAATTGGTGGCCATGTGCCGTGCCCTCTACCGGCAACTCAAGCCCGGAGGTCTGTTCATCAGTATGAATGACAATCCGGACATGCTCAAGGATTCCGTCGAAGGTTTCAGGAAATACGGAAAAACAAAGCAGATAAAGCCGGACTTGGTGGACGGCGCAACAATCACCGTAACTTGGGAGGCCCATGACGGAGCCGGACAGATAAAACCCTTTTCCTTCGATTGCAGGTACTACACCGGAAAAACCCTTGTCTGTGCCATGGAACAGGTGGGCTTCACAGATATACAGATTCATCAGGCCGAGGTTTCACCGGAAGGCCTGGAAGAATTCGGTGCGGAATTCTGGGAACTGTTTCTTGAGCATCCGTTGCTGGTTTTTATAACGGGAGGCAAGGGTGAAGACGCCTGACGGTGAGGCGCAGCCTTCTGTTGCTGCCGGATAAAGTCATAGATTACATGGACTCTTTCGCAAAGATTGTCATAGCTCACCCCAAATGTGTTAGTACTCTATATCATCCTTTTCAAGGTGTCCGCTATTACTATGCCACTTCGTAATTTCATTGCAAAAAATTTGGTTGACTATGTTGCACAGGAATGTAGTATCATTCACCTGAGTGCAGCTGTTATTCAATGGATTCTCTCCTTTGGGGGATTTTTCAGGAGGTGCCATGATTATCGTCTTCGTTTCTTTTTTCCTGCTTTTCCCCGCTTTAGCCATCTATCTGTGCTATCGTTTTCCTGCGGTGAACAAACTCGGCACAGTTATCTTGTGCTATCTTGTGGGGATAACCATAGGAAATCTGGGCATCCTTCCTCAGGGATTCGACACGGTGCAGAAAAACCTCGCAGAGGTATCCGTGGTGCTGGCTATTCCCCTTTTGCTGTATTCAATGGACATAAGGAAGTGGTCGCGTCTGGCCGGCCGGACGATCCTTTCTTTCTTCCTGGCCACAGTGTCCATCATCATCATAGCTCTGGCCGGGTTTTTTATCATCAAGGGGGGACGTCCAGATGCATGGAAGCTGGCAGGGATGGCCATCGGGCTCTACACGGGAGGCACGCCGAACCTCGCCGCCATCAAGGCCGCTCTGGATGTGGACGCTACGACTTTCATCATCTTCCACACCTACGATACGGTAATCTCGCTCATCTATATTATCTTCTGTGTCACCGTCGCCCAGCGCCTCTTTCTTCTGTTTCTTCCGGCCTTCGAAAAAAGAAACGGCCATCCGGGGACAGATGCAGCGGGTCTGGAGACGGAGGACATCCACAGTTACGGCGGGATGCTGGAACGAAAATATCTCCTTCCTCTGGGCGGCGCCCTGCTTGTGACTGTCGCTGTCGTCGGGATATCCGTGGGAGCGGGAACAATGGTGCACGCCGACTACACCACCACGGTAATCATCCTCCTTATCACTTCTTTGGGGATAGCTCTGTCTTTCGTGCCCAAATTGCGGGCCATCAAAAAGACCTTTCAGTTGGGCATGTATATCATCTATGTATTTTGTCTCACCGTGGGGTCCATGGCCAACTTTTCCACGATCGTCAACATCGAATGGGGACTGCTCTTCTACGTGACCTTCTGCATAGTGGCCAGCATGGCACTTCACGCTCTGATGTGCAGACTATTCAAAGTCGACACAGACACCTTCATCATCACCTCCGTGTCCGCCATTTGCTCGCCCCCCTTTGTCCCGGTGGTTGCCTACGGGTTGAAGAACCGGGAGGTGATCATTTCCGGTATTACTACGGGTATCATCGGATATGCCATCGGGAATTACCTGGGAATAAGTCTGGCGTATCTTTTCCGCGGGTTTTTGTAATAAAACACCATGCCGCCAAACGATGGAGGTCATAACGGCAGGCGCGCATAATTAAACAGTGTGTGTCGTTTAATGACCGGCAGCGGGCAGCGGAGCGTTTTTGTCAACAGTCTGTAAGAGGGAGCTTGGCGGCGGTTTCAATTATATGGAGGAGCTTTATGGCCAATAACGACATCTCCATCCCTAAAAGAGGTATAGAAAGGGCGAAAGTACTTGAGGAGCTCAGTCAGTTCGCGAAAGAAGACCCGGATTACAGAAAGCTCAAGACCTGGAGCCTGGTGTACTTTTTGGGCGACGAACACACAGATTTTCTTCTGAAGGCCTATGGACAGTATCTGTCGGCCAACGGTCTCAATCCCATGGCCTTCAAGAGTCTCAAGCTTTTGGAGAATCAGGTGGTGCGGATGACGGCAAATCTCCTCCACGGGGGCCGTGAGGCGGCCGGAGTCATGACCTCGGGAGGAACAGAGAGCTGTCTTCTGGCCGTGAAGACCTACCGTGACATGGGGCGGGCCGTGAAACGGATCCGTCGCCCCGAGATGGTGCTCCCCGAGACGGCGCACGTGGCCTGGGAAAAGGGAGCGGAGTATTTCGGTGTGAAGGCGGTGCATGCTCCCCTCCGGAAGGATCTCGGTGTGGATGTGGACGCGGTGCGGAAACTCGTAAACCGTAACACTGTGATGATCCTCGGTTCCGCTCCTGAATATCCCCATGGCATTATCGATCCCATCCCGGAACTCGGAATCGTGGCCGGCGACCGGAAAATACCTCTCCACGTGGACGCCTGTCTGGGCGGGTTTCTCCTTCCTTTCATGGAAAAGCTCGGCCATGATCTCCCCCGGTGGGATTTCCGGGTTCCCGGCGTTACTTCTATTTCTGCCGATGCCCATAAATACGCCTTCAGTGCCAAGGGCGCTTCCGTGATTCTCTACCGGAGTGTGGAGATTTTAAAGCACCAGTTCTTTGTGCATGAAAACTGGCCCGGCGGCGTCTTTGCCTCGCCGGCTCTTCTGGGGACCCGTCCCGGCGGGGCCTATGCCGCGGCATGGGCATCGATTATGGCTCTGGGAGAAGATGGGTTTCTCGCCAACACGGCCGGGATGATGGAGGCGATCAAAAAACTCAAGGAAGGCATCCGTGCCATTCCGGATCTGGAGATCGTGGGAGAGCCGAAGACGGCGATCTTTTCGTACAGATCATCCTCGAAGGAAGTGAACATCTTTGCCGTGGCCGACCAGATGGAGCAGCGGGGCTGGCACATTGACCGGCTCCAGCGCCCTGACGCCCTCCACGTCATGGTGACCCCACTTCACCTGCAAGTGATTGAAGATTACCTTATTGATTTGAAAACCTCCGTGGATCATGTGAGGCGGCATCCGGAGCTGGCCACGAAAGGTGGTGCCGCCATGTATGGCATGATTTCCCACATCCCGCTGCGCGGTATGGTGAAAAAGACGGTTCTCAAGATGTTTGCCGATATGTACGGCCCCGATGCGAAGATGATTTCACCCCAGGACACGACTATGGAGGGCGAAGTACCGGCCGAACAGCCGGACCTGGCGACGCGTGCCGCTACCTGGTATCTGAAGTTAAGGGAGAGACTCAGGCGATAGCCCGTAAGAGGGGTGCCTCATGGTCCCACCGGACGTCGCTTTGCCCACAATCTTTTGAGACGCAATGAATTGCTGACCACGGAAACGGAGCTTAGCGCCATGGCCGCCGCAGCAAATGCCGGGTTGAGCAAAATACCAAAAAACGGGTAGAGCACTCCCGCCGCGATGGGGATGCCGATTATATTGTAAAAAAAGGCCCAGAAAAGATTCTGCCGGATGACCGTCATCGTAAGCGCCGAAAGAGAGATCGCCTCGGGGACAGCCGTGAGATCATCCCGTACAAGCGTGACCTCCGCCGTCTCAATGGCTGTGTCTGTGCCTGTGCCGACGGCAATCCCCACGTCTGCCGCAGCCAGCGCCGGCGCGTCGTTGAGGCCATCGCCCACCATCGCGACCACCTCGCCTTTTGCCTGCAGTTTGCGGACTTCGTCTGCTTTATGGCCGGGCAGGACCTGAGCCATAACCTCAGTTATTCCCAGGCCGGCGGCCACACTGTTGGCCGTCCCCTGATTGTCGCCGGTGATCATGGCAACTTTCAGTCCTCTGTCTTTCAGTTTTTCCAAAGCTGGCAGTGCCGAATCCCTGGCTACATCCGCGAGCGCGATAAATCCGATGGCCGTTTTACCACCGGCAATATAGACGATTGTATTTCCCTCCTGCGCCTTTGCCTCCGCCTGCTGCCTGAGCGCATGGGTCGCGACAAACTCATCGTCCATCAATTTCTGGTTCCCGGCCAGGTATGTTTTACCATCAATAACGGCTTTGGTGCCCAGACCCGAAAGAGCCTCAAAGTTTTGGGCATCGAGCGCTTCAATATTGTCGGCTGCGGCCCGCTTCAAAATGGCCTGCGCCAGGGGGTGTTCCGACGATTTTTCCAAAGCGGCGGCAATCGCCAGAAGACCGGCGGTGCTTTGTCCTTCCCGGGGGACAACGTCCGTCACTTGCGGTTCACCGCGGGTGAGTGTGCCGGTTTTGTCAAAAACAACCACCGTCAGTTTGTGTATTTTCTCGAGCGCCTCTCCGCCTTTAATCAGTATGCCGCTTTGCGCGCCCAGGCCGGTGCCGACCATAATTGCCGTAGGAGTGGCCAGCCCCAGCGCACACGGACAGGCAATCACCAGTACGGACACGAAATTGATCAAAGCTCTGCTGAAGGTCGCGTCAGTGGGGATAAAATACCAGACAAGAAAGGTAATGGCGGCGATGGCGAAGACGACCGGCACAAAAACAGAGGCCACCTTGTCGGCAAGGCGCTGGATGGGTGCTTTGGAGCCCTGGGCCTCTTCCACCATCCTGATGATGTGTGCCAGCATCGTGTCTGCGCCGACACCGGAGGCGCGCATCGTAAAACTTCCGGATCTGTTCATGGTGGCGGCAAAGACCTTATGACCGGCCTCCTTGGACACGGGCATACTCTCGCCGGTGAGCATGGACTCATCCAAAGTGGATCGGCCGTCCAGCACAATGCCGTCCACAGGGACTTGTTCGCCGGGCTTGACCAAAAGAGTGTCGCCAGGCTCGATGAGCTCTACCTCCGTGTCGGTTGCCACACCATCCTTAAGCAGATGAGCGGTTTTCGGCTTCAGGCCGAGCAGATTTTTTACGGCGGCGGAGGTCTTTCCTTTTGCCCTGGCCTCCAAAAGTCGACCGAAGAGAATCAGAGTGACGATCATTGCCGCCCCGTCATAATAGACGTGAGGCATGACACCCGCATTTTCAAAAAACCCGGGGAACACAGTTGCCGCCGCCGAGTACACGAAGGCAGAAAAAGAACCGACGGCAACCAGTGTGTTCATATCTGATGTTTTCTGCCGGGCGGCCTTTATGGCGCCGACGTAAAAGCGGCTGCCCACCCAGAAAACTGCCGGCACGGTCAAAACAAGCATTGCCCAAAGCATGGCCTGCCTCGGGATAAAATCCAGGAAGGGGAACCAGTGCTGCATCGAGCCAAAAAAAATAATCACGCTCAGCACGGCGCCTGCGGTAACCTTTGTTTTGAGTTCCCTCAGTTCGCGCCGGCGCATTGCCTCTACCGGGTCAGACACCGCGTCGGTAAGCACCCCCAGAAACTCGTAGCCGGCATCTGTAACCGCTTTGGCCAGAGCGGCCGTTCCGTCCCACCGGTGCTCATGCACAAGTGTGGCGCGCGCTGTCGCGAGATTAACGCTGACATCCACGACACCGCCCACCTTGCCCAGCGCCTTTTCCACCCGGCGCACGCAGGCGGCACAGGTCATGCCGCCGACGGAAACAGTCAGCTTCTCCTGACGGCCGGGGTCGGCGTCAATCATGGACTCGTAACCCATATCGTGAATCGCGGCCTCAAGTGCGCCAGTATCCGTTTGCGCGGGATCGAATTCCACCTGGGCTTTTTCGCTGGCGAAGTTAACCGAGGCATTGACCACGCCCGGTATCCGCTGCAGGCCTTCTTCAATGCGGCGCACACAGGCTGCGCAGCTCATGCCGCTGATGTGCAGCTGTACTTTATCCGGCAACTTCGTAGCCCTCCTCCTCGATGACGTGTTTGATGAGCGCCTCTCCGACAGGTTTCGTTTCCTCATAGGTCGCGGTGCCGGTTTTCAGATCCACCTGAACATTTTTTATGCCATCGACTGAATTGAGCGCTTTGGTCACCGCCATCACGCAATGCTGGCAGGTCATTCCCTTGATTTTGATTTGTTTCATTTGACGGCTCCTTTCAGAAAAATGATTAGACTTAACTTAACCATCACCCGGCCGATGGCAAGAAATAAAAATCCGCAGATCGCGCTTGCTCAAAAAACAAATATTCTGTATGATCACGGGAAGATATAAGGGTGTGCCATGATCATACGCTGCTGGGGGGCCAGAGGCTCCATTCCCGTTTGCGGAAAAGATTATCTGCGCTATGGCGGAAATACGACCTGTCTGGAAATTCAAAACAGTCGCGGGGATATTCTCATGGTCGATGCCGGATCAGGGATCCGTGAAGCGGGGAACGCCTTCATGGCCAGGGGCATTAGTGATGTCACCCTTTTGCTGACGCACGGACATTGGGATCATGTCATGGGGTTCCCGTTTTTCAAGCCGCTTTATTATCCGGAGGTTAAAATTACCGTTGTGGGAGAAGCCTTTGCCCGGGATTCGATGAAAGATATTCTGGCGAGGGTTATGTCCGTGCCGTATTTCCCGATCAATTACGATGAAGTGCGCGCCAATGTTGTTTACGCAGACAGATGCGGTGACATCTTCCCGCTGGGTGGTTTAAACGTCGAATCCATTGCCTTGTCTCATCCCAATCGGGCCAGCGGATATAAATTTATGGAAAACGGAAAAACTTTTGTCTTTTTCACGGACAACGAACTTGGATTAGACCATGAAGGAGCCGCCGGCTACGACAGTTATGTTTCTTTTTGCCGCGGTGCCGATCTGCTTGTGCATGATGCAGAATATAAAGATGATGAGTATGCCCGCAAGCGGGGCTGGGGTCATTCCACCGTCGGCCAGGCAGTCAGGCTTGCGCTGGACGCAGGTGTAAAAAAGCTGGGACTGTTCCATCATAATCAGGACCGGTATGATGACGAAATCGACGACATGGTTGCCGGCTGCATGGGACGGGTGGCCTGTGCAGGTGGTGCTGTTGATTGCTTCGGGGTCAGCCAGGGCATGGAATTGACTCTGTAGCCGTATAAATCGCAGAGAAATTTCCTAAAAAAGAAAGACCAGCCGGCTGTTTTGTACAGGTTTTGATGTGCGTGGCCGTGTTGCTTTCTTTACAAAAGCGGTCCTGCCGGATAGCGGGTATTTCTGAATGTTTCTTCCAACAACAGCCAAAGAGTTAAAAAAAAGAGGCTGGCGCGAGCCGGATGTCATTTTGGTTACGGGCGATGCGTATATCGACAGCCCGCATGTCGGCGTAGCTCTTATCGGCAGGGTGCTTGCCGGCGCAGGCTATCGTGTGGGTGTCATCGCCCAGCCGGATATCACCACCGACACGGACATCAAAAGACTGGGTGAGCCACGCCTGTTTTGGGGGATCACAGGCGGCTGCATGGATTCGATGGTCGCCAACTACACGGCCGTCGGCAAAAAAAGAAACCAGGACGACCTTACGCCCGGCGGTAAAAACAACCGTCGCCCCGACCGGGCCTGTCTGGCTTATGCCAACCTCATCCGCCGCTACTATAAAAACACCAGGCCGCTGGTGCTGGGCGGGCTGGAAGCGGCGATGCGCCGTATCGCCCATTACGACTACTGGTCTGATTCCGTGCGCCGCTCGATTCTTTTCGATGCACGGGCGGATATTTTAGCCTATGGCATGGCAGAGCGGGCGGTTCTGGAAATTGCCCAACGCCTGAAAGCGGGCGGAGACCTGAAAAACATTCGCGGCACGTGCACAATTGGGGACACTGTGCCTGAGGGATACATTGAACTCCCCTCTTATGAAGAAGCAGCTTCTGATAAAAAGGCGTTTGTGCGGATGTTCAAAATATTTTCCGCCAACAACGACCCGGTCACGGCGTCCGGTCTTTATCAGCGGCATGCCAACCGGTTTCTGGTGCATCATCCCCCCGCGCCTCATTTAACCCCCGACGAGCTCGACGCGGTTTATGGCCATCCCTTCACGCGACGCGTTCATCCATTCTATGCCTCCGGGGGCAAAGTACGGGCTATGGAGACCATCTCCTTTTCTCTGACCACCCACCGTGGCTGTCTGGGCGAGTGCAACTTCTGCTCCATCGGTCTGCATGAAGGCCGGGCCATCATCAGCCGCAGCGAGGAATCTGTCCTGGCCGAAGCCTGTCTTATCACCTCGCACCCTGATTTTCGCGGCTATCTGACGGACGTAGGCGGTGCCACGGCCAACATGTACGGCATCGACTGCCGGCGGAAATATACCAAAGGTGGCTGTTCTGATAGACGTTGCCTTTTTCCGCAGGTGTGCCCTTCATTGAAAACGGATCATTCCCGCCATCTCAAATTGCTGGGGCGCCTTCGCGAAATACCGGGCGTCAAGAAGGTTTTTGTCGCCTCGGGGATGCGCCATGATCTGATTTTGGCAGACAGAAAAAACGGCGTGCGCTACCTGCGTGAGGTGCTTTTGCACCACACTTCCGGACAGATGAAGATTGCACCCGAGCATGCCTCGGGCCGTGTTCTGGCGCTTATGGGAAAACCTTCCGAAGAATGCCTGATCAATTTCAAAAAACTCTTTGACGACCTCAACAAGGCGGGGGGAAAAAAGCAGTTTCTGACCTATTATTTCATTGCCGCTCATCCCGGGTGTACCATGGACGATATGCAACGGTTAAAGACCTTTGCGGCACGCAGACTAAACACCACACCCAGGCAGGTGCAGATTTTTACGCCTCTGCCCTCCACGTGGTCTGCTCTCATGTATCATACGGGCCTCGACCAGGCGAGCGGGCGCAGAATTTTCGTTGAAAAAAACACACGGGAAAAACAAAAACAAAAGAATACCGTTACAGCGGAGAAAAACAGACGGTTTGGGTAAATACCTCCGGGCGGCAAGCGGCTGCCGGCACTCAGATTCTGCCGTATCTGTCTTCCAGTCGTTCGATATCATCCTCGCCGAAGTATGTGCCTGTCTGTATTTCGATGATGATTAAATCGATATTTCCGGTGTTTTCCAGGCGATGAACGGTACCCTCAGGAATATCGGCCGTCGCCCCTTTTTGCAGGGGAAATATTTTGTCCCCTACTGTGGCCACACCTGTACCGTCAAGCGTAAACCAGTGTTCAGAGCGCCTCTGATGGCGCTGCAGGCTCAGGCAGCCGTTCGGTTTGACCGCTATTTTTTTGATTTTGTACTCAGGCTCGTCTTTTAGAATCTGAAAGTAGCCCCAGGGGCGGTTGATCATTTCTTCCATTGTGTGCACACTTACCTTAATCGAGCACCATCTATCATACAAAAGCACAAATGGAAAGGTGCTTTCAATGCGGGCATCGTTCCGGACAAGTACCGGATTTTCTTATCTCGCATTCATGAACCGGTTATGATAGGCCTCATCCGGTGTAAATTATGGAAATGCAATATTCTGTCATCCGCCGCCGAAAAAGAAAAAAAACCATCTCTTTGCAGATTGACACTGACTTGCGTATAACCGTTTATGCGCCGAGCTTTACACCGGCGGAGGAAATCAGCCGCTTTGTGGAAGAAAAACGAAACTGGATTGACAAATCGCTCCGTCGTCAATCCCTGCTTAACGAAGGCCGCCGGCAAAGATGCTACACAAGCGGTGAGTTGTTCTACTATCTGGGGCGCGCCTATCCGCTTGAGGCTTATTACGACCCGTTGGAAGACCGGGGAGTGACGCTGCGAAATGAGTGTTTTTTCCTCAACTGTCCCGATGAACAGAGCATGAGAAAATATTATTTTGTCTGCTGGTATAAAGACAGGGCCATGCGTCATATAAGCAGACGTCTTGAACACTATAGTTCCATGCTGGGACTGGTTCATGGAGGCATGCGGATAACAGCGGCCCAAAGACGCTGGGGCTCCTGCTCGGAGAGCAATCGTCTGGCGTTCAGTTTCCGGCTTGTCATGGCTCCGCCGGAAGTCATCGATTACGTGGTGGTCCATGAGCTTGCTCATATCCTGCAGAAAAATCATTCTTCAAAATTCTGGAACTTGGTGCTAGAGGTCTTGCCCGATTACCGCATGCACCGACGTTGGCTTCGTGAAAATGAATGCCGCTTTTATCTTTGAAACAAAATAGAAAAGGACACACGCACCTTAGTATGGATATCACAGAAAATATTGAACTCGCTCACCATGAGCTTCTGGCCGGACGCTTCCGACGGATGCATCTGAATGTCTCTGACTATACTTTTGCCAACGTTTATCTGTTTCGGAACATCAGCCGCTACAGAATCCGGACAAAATCCTGCGGGACATTTATTTCCGCCTACAATGCCAAAGGACAAAATTACATCATGCCTCTTGCCAGCCCCGCAGACTGTTCGAAGGAGACGCTCGCTGAGTTTCTTGATGCGAACAATTTTTTCTTTCCGATTCCTGAAGAGTGGCTGCCTTATTTTCCTTCCGATGCCTTCAGCGTCTCGTATGATGAGAGTGAATCGGATTATATTTATCTGACCTCGAGGATGGCGTCGTTTTCGGGAAAACAGTTCACCAGACACCGCAACCATCTGAACCAGTTTTTCTCTTCTTACCGGGCGGCCGGTCATCCCCTGGCGAGTGAAAACATCACGGACGCCCTGACCGTCCTGCAGGTCTGGCAGGATGAATCCGGCGTGTCGGCGGCCAAAACCGATTATGCCGTGTGTGCCGAAGCGCTCAATAATTTTTCAGCTCTTGCGCTGTGGGGGACGATGTATTACATTGACGGAATACCGGCCGGATTCATTATCGGGGAGGCTCTCAACAGCGATATGTTCTGCCTTCATTTCGCCAAGGGGTCCAGGAAATATCACGGGATTTATCAGTTCATGTTCAATGATACGGCAAAAAAACTGGAGGCGGATTATAAATATCTGAATCTCGAAGAAGACATGGGCAATAAAAATTTACAAAAAACAAAATTATCATACGGGCCGGAAAAGATTTTAAAAAAATACCGGATCGGCTTGAGGACGGAAATCTGATGGATAATCTAATAGCACTGGCTAGCTTGCGCGAAGGTGATCAGGGAATAATTCATTCCATTGACGGTGGCACCACGCTCACCAGCCGGCTGGCCGGGATGGGGCTGGTCACGGGCGCGCGTTTCCGCGTCGCTCAGGTAAGCGGAGGTATGGTGGTCATTTTGGTTTCTTCAACCAGAATTGCCCTGGGACGCGGTGAATCGGCGAAAATCATGGTCTATAAAATAGACCCCTCCGACGAGGTTTGCACCGTGCCGGTGGAAAAGGAAATATCCGTGGCGCTGGTCGGCCAGCCCAACGTCGGTAAGTCCACAGTGTTTAATATTTTGACGGGTCTTTCCCAACATGTCGGCAACTGGCCGGGAAAAACTGTCGAGAAAAAAGAAGGGGAGCATCGTATCGGGGACAAACTCATCCGGATGGTGGATCTTCCAGGAACCTACAGCCTGACCGCTTTTTCCGAAGAAGAAAGAATCGCCCGGGATTATATCATTCACAAAAAGCCGGACCTCGTTGTGCTGGTGCTTAATGCCGCCGCGCTGGAGCGCAGCCTCTATCTTCTGGCCGAGGTTCTTCTTTTGGGTCGTCCCGTTGTTGTGGCGATCAATATGCTGGACGTCGCCCAAGAGCAGGGCACCGAGGTCAACGCGAAATCACTTAAGGACTCGCTGGGCCTGCCGGTAGTTCCCATGATCGCCAGGCGTAACGTCGGCATCAAGGAACTGGTGGAGCAGATTGTCGCCGCCGCCTCAACGGAGGGAAACTACAAAAATGAGCTTCCGGCTGTTTCCGACGACCATCTGGATGTTTACCACGGTATTTTAGACATTGTCCGGCCTCACGTCACCTCGCCCTTCACGCCGGACTGGATGGCGATCAAATTGATGGAGGGAGACCCGGAAGCCTCCGCCATGGCCAAAATGATCATCCCGGAGGCAGGCTGGGAGGCGATACAGGAAACGCTTCTGCAACACGAAGACGCGTTGCATGCGGTCGTCAAGGGGCGTTATGACTGGATCGAAAAAATGACCCGCGCCTCCGTATCACATTTCAAAATGGGGCAGCTTGTCCTGACCGACCGCATCGACCATATACTGACACGCCCTGTTTTCGGAATTCCTATTCTTCTGGCCGTCATGGCGCTGGTGTTTTTCCTGACCTACAGCGTGGGAGTTCCCCTGCAAAACCTGATTGAGGACGGCATGCACAACCTTGCCCAATATGCCACCCCCTTGCTGGAAACATGGCCTGATTGGGTGCAGGGTCTTTTGATAAACGGTGTCATCGGCGGAGCCGGCTCCGTGTTGAGTTTTGTCCCGATCTTACTTATTTTTTTCGCCATTATGGCTTTTCTGGAAGACGTGGGTTACATGGCGCGGGCCGCTTTTGTGATGGATCGCATCATGCACCTGGTCGGTCTGCACGGGAAAAGTTTCATTCCCATGTGCCTGGGCTTTGGCTGTAATGTGCCGGCGGTGTTGGGCGCACGCATCATCGAAACGCGCAAAGCCCGGATGATTACCTTGCTTTTGATTCCTTTCGTTCCCTGCACCGCCCGTCTTGCCGTTCTGACTCTGGTGTCTGCCGCCATTTTCGGTGACAAGGCGGTTTTTGCCTCCTGGCTGATTGTGGCGCTCAACATCGCGGTTTTGGGCATCGTCGGCATGCTCGTCAACAAAACTCTCTGGAAACAGGACGCGCCTTTCATAATGGAGCTGCCGATTTATCACCGGCCGGACCTCCGGACGATAATGATCGCCATTCGCTCGAGGATCTGGGCCTTTATCCGTAAGGCAGGAACGGTGATTCTCGGTGTTTCCGTCATTATCTGGGTTATTTCCTACTTTCCCACAGGCACGGTAGAAGAAAGCTGGCTGGCATCGCTGGGCCGTCTGCTCGAGCCTCTGGGGGGGCCGCTGGGACTGGACTGGAAAATGATCACCGCCCTTTTCACCGGGTTGGTTGCAAAGGAAACGGTCGTGGCGACATTGGGCGTGTTGTATTCTGTGGGAGATCAGGGACTGGCCAGTGTCCTTCCAACAATCATGAACCACGCCTCGGCCGCCGCCTTTCTGGTGGTGATGATGCTGTTCATGCCGTGCGTCGCCACCATTGCCGTGCTGAAGCAGGAGATGAACAACAATAAATGGTTTTACGGAGCCATTCTCATGACGCTGGTCATTTCATACGCAGGGGGAGCGGCCGCCTATCAGTTTGTCAGGTGGCTGGGGTAGTCCCGCGATATTCAGCAAAAAGTGCGTAAAAATAACGGCGCTGGATGAACCAGCGCCGTTATTGTTTTGGGAGGCCGCCTTTTCGCCCGTCAGCCGTGCATTTTTTCCAGCTCCATGATTCTGGCGCGCAGAGAATCCGGGATGCTGACTTTTACGTTATTACGGTAATCGTAGGTCACAATAACTCCTTCTCCATCGGCGGCCAGTCTTTTGGTCTTTGTGCTGAAAATCTCATAGCCCATGACAAAGCGATCCGCCTCCATGCTTAAAATTTTGGTGCCGGCAATGATCGTGTCCGGGTATTGAAGCGGAAGTTTATAGCGGCACTCGGTTGAGGCGAGAATGGGCCCGATACCGGTTTCCTGTGCATAGCTGAGCATCTCCAGACGGTTGAAATACTCGATGCGCACCGTTTCAAAATAGCGGAAATAGACAATATTGTTGACATGTCCCATGGCGTCCATCTCTCCCCAGGCCACGGGAATATTCATCGTCACGGTACAGGCGGACAAAACGTCTTCCATATTTTCCTCCTTCTCGGAATAAGCTTAAAAAAGTTAAATATCCCAAACCCCCTTATGTTGGAATATAAACTCAGCTGCTTTGAAAATCAATCTTTTGGGATGGTATTTTCCGCGAAACATCTGCTCAAATTAACCGGAAGGACTGCCCGTTGCATAAAAAATGGTGGGGTTGGTCGGAAGAGGATGAGAAGGTTAGAAGGTTAGAGGATAAAGGCTAAAGGATAAAGGCTAAAGGCTAAAGGCAAAAGGCTAAAGGATGGTTCGACAGGCTCACTACGAACGGTCTGTAAAAGCTCACCACGAACGGTCAGTGAAGAGCTCAGCATGAACGGTCAATAAAAGCGCGAAGCGCACCCACAAATGTTCCCCGTTCACCCTGAGCTTGTCGAAGGGCGGCGGAGGTGGCCTGCTTTAGCGGGCCGGAGGTGGAGGATTGGATGATTAGAAGTTTAGAGGGTTAGATGATTTGAGGATTAGCTCATAGCTCGTGGCTCGTGGTTCATAGCGGTCCAGTCCAGGGTGTGGAGCTTTATTGGCAAGAAATCTGCCGATTACCGGATAATGGTGAAGTTTGTCAGAAGTCTAACCGGTTTGTGTGAAATCAGTTAAAAAGCACTTGTGTTATCCTTCTTCCTGTTTTAAAAGTGCCACTCACATTCAAATATCGATAATGAAGCGGCTGAAAATGAAAAAGAAAAAAATAATTATCCTGTGTTTGGTTTTTTTGCTTTTTATTGTCGCTGTTTTTTTTGCCCTGTACTCTCAACGGGAGGTTATCATAGACAGTGCCGGCAGCTTCATGGCGCCGACAGGTGATTACCGGGCGGACATCGCCATTCTGGAAGGGACGGATTTTATCAGCACAGGCTCCGTGGAGGCGGGGATAGATTTGCTCCGGGCGGGCAGGGTAAAAAAAATCCTGATCGTCGTGCAAAGGATTGCGCCGGCGCACCGTCCGTTCGGAATCGACGGCGACTATCCGAATGTGCTCGGCGCTACACTCCTGGACAGAGGACTGCGACAAGAGGACTTCAGGGTCATCGTCGTGCCGGTACGCAGCCCGATCACACTCAAAGAAGCTGAGTTTGTGATAAAAGAACTGGCACCACTTAAGGCGCGGGATGCAATTTTAGTTGCCCCTTCTTTTCACACACGCAGGAGCTATCTTTGCTACTCTTATTTCGCGGCGCCGCTGAACATCAAAATTTACCCGCTGGCCGTTTTCACCGAACATGATCGTGAAAAGTGGTGGGAAGACAAAAAGAGCCGGCGGACTTTCGGTGACGAAAGCCTGAAGCTTATTTATTATCTGGCAGCCGGCCATATTCCCTTTAAGTTTTCATATTAAGGGTATCAAACGAACAATTGATGATTTGGTGACGTTTATAAAGTGGCGGCCAGAACTGCCGCGCCGATTGCGCCGTTAGCCTGGGCGTAGGGTGAGACTTCGATCTTCACCCCCAGTTTTTTCTCCAGCGCGTGGACGACGCCTTCGTTGCGGGCCACGCCGCCGGTGATCATTACCGGCTCGGCAACGCCGACGCGCGCGAGCATGGAGGAAACACGGGCGGCAATTGATTCATGGATGCCGGCGATGATCTGGGGCCTTTGCTCGCCGCGGGCAATGAGCGAAATCACTTCCGACTCGGCAAAGACAGTGCAAAGACTGCTTATTTTGGCAGGCTGCCGTGCCCGGAGTGACATCGCGCCAAATTCATCAAGATTGACCTCCAGCGCGCGCGCCATCACTTCCAGGAAGCGGCCCGTACCGGCCGCGCATTTGTCGTTCATGACGAAATTTTTGACTTTGCCCGTTTCATCGAGGGAAATGGCTTTACTGTCCTGCCCGCCGATGTCGATAATTGTACGAACCTTATTGTTGACAAAGTGAGCGCCTGCGGCATGGGCGAGAATCTCGGTGAAAGCCCGGTCGGCGAACTTTACCGAATTGCGCCCGTAGCCTGTGGAGACGATTTTGGCAACGGCCGATTTATCGAGGCCCGCCTCGGCCAGGGTCTCCTCATACACCTTGATACCCGCCGCTTCCGCGTTATAGCCTGTGAAAGTAATTTTTGTCCCGATGATTTTGCCGTCCTGTAAAAGGGCGGCCTTGGCCGTGATGGAGCCGATATCAATTCCCGCTGTCAGCATATCATTTCATTTAAGCAGGCAAAGTTTGAATACGCCCGGGTCGGTTTGCGTTACCGGTCGTTTGGAGCTCAGTTCCTGCTTTTAGCTCTCTCCTTGATAATTTCCATGAAGGCGTCGATCCGTGTGGCAATCTGGCTTTCAGAAAAGCTGCGGTCGTCAACCATGTCCGCCTCCAGCATCAGGCAGGGAATGCCCCTTTGTTCGCCCACAATCCTTTCGATATCGAGCTGGCCGAAGGAATAGGGTTTGCAGCTGCGGTTGGAGTGCAGGACAAGGCCGTCCACGTCATATTTGTCGATCATTTCGATGACCGTTTTGGCCATTTCATCGACGCCGATGTTCAGATAGATTCTTGTGTAGGCCTCGGCCATGGAATCGATAAAACGGTTTTCGTCAATATACTTCATCGAGCCGCACCAGGCAGATGTGTAGGTGTCCGCGACCAGGCAGGCGTTGTGTGAGGCGAATTTCTGCGACAACCAGCGCACGCGCGGCCAGATGGGAATGTTGTCCCACAAAAGCCGGTATTTTTCACCCGGCACCACGCCGATGCCTCTGGAGACGCGATCTTTCATTTGAGCCAGCAGGTTTTGGTAGTAGCGAACCGCCGTTTTCGTCCCCCGGAGCGTGACAATCAGCGCCAGATGGTAAAACGCGTCAAACGCGCTCATTGGTGCCGGGCGGACAGCCGCTGTGTCGAGCACCGCCTGCCAGAGCTTCTGGCCTTCGAAAGACAAAAGACCGACCTTGCGCAGACGTTCAAAATCATACTTTCTGCCGCATACCTCTTCGATGAGGCTGATGTACTCGTCGATCTGGGAGCGTACATAGCGTGCCGCTTCTTCAGAGTATCCGGTATGGCAAAAAGGCGTGTCCAGAATAAACAAAGGAACGTTGAAATAACGGGCCTGCGTTTCATACCATTTGAGGACCGTACCGCAAATGTTGTTGCAGCACACCAGCATGTCGGGCCTGGGCAGCCCACCGATGGGGCCTCCGTTGACGGTGGCGCAGGCGATATCAGAGCGGGCGTACGAGCACAGATCATTGGAGTAGCCCATGGCCTCGGCTTTTTCGCAAAGCCCCGCACCCATCTTGGAGGCGCCGATCATCGCGCCATGATTTTCCGGGTAGATGGGAATGACGCCCATGGCAATGAGCGGCTCCACCGGCCCGCCACTGGTGATCCAGGCCACTTTCCTGCCGGTGATTTTTGCGGATTTGGCCTCGCTGTAATAGACCATCATCAGGTCTTTCATCGTCGGCGCTTTTTTAAATTTCAGGGACAACTTTTTGGCCTGCCCGAACAGGTAAATACCAAGCGTTTTCATTGTTCCGGGATCAGACTGATTCATACAACCACCTCTAGACGATTCACGATTTACGAAAAGCAATCTTTTCCGCCGCCGGGCGGAAAACACAGTTATAATATCTGAACAAAAGTCTCCAGGCGCGTTTGCACCTGCCCGACGGCCTGCGACTGATCCTCTATTTCCAGAAGCAGGGAGGGTATATTTTCACTCTCCAGCATATCTCTCATATATGGGTAGTCAAACGCGTGCGGGTCGCAAAACTTGAGCAGCAGGAACACAACACCGTCCGCCCTGGAATCCCGCACCGTCCGGATAATATTCTCGCCCCGGCTGGTGATGCCGGTATGCTTTGCCGGGCAGACGGCACGTCTCATGTAACGATCAGCCATCGCTTCCAGCGGTGGGCGTGCCTCATCGACGAGAGCATCGAAATAGCGCCGGCCCGTGCACAGGTCGTCGCCTACGGCAACACCGCCTGCCTCTTCGATGGCATCGTAGATATCCGGGTTCGTGCAGACGCCTCCGCAAATGACGAGCCTTTTCCGATGTGCAGGTTTTGTTTCGCCGGCCGCTTTTTCCAGGCCGTCCACGATGGCAGCAAGACTTTCGCGGAAAGCCTCCCGCTCCACGATCATGGCGGCGCGGATGATGGTGTGGTAATCTTTTCCGCTCATTACCTCAGGGTGATCACAGCGCAGCCGGTAGAGCCTCTCCATAAGCGAACGGATCTCATTGTAGAGCCTGACGGAACGGGCCAGATCATCCTGGGTGATCTCTTTGCCCAACTGCCTTTGCAGATCGGTCTTGAATCTGTTGAGAACATCGACCAGATACTGCCGGGCACCGTCCGTCGTGAGCTTCACCGGCAGGATGACATCGGCATGAAAAGTTTTTGTCAAATTGATCCGCCAGACATCCGAAAGACGCTGGATGGAATCGCAGGTGTGCGGAAAAACCATGCCGTCCAAAAAATCGAGACGATCGGCGAGCGCCTCTTCCAGAATCCCGCGCACCAGCGAACAACAGTATGATTGAAGGTGCAGATCTGCCCGATGTATAGCGGCGTCAGAGCTGAAGAGCCTCACCGGCAGGGCGCCGGACGCATGGATGATTTCTTCAGGTGCGTAGGTGCACACTGTGCCGATAATCTTTTTGCCTTTTTCGTTCTTTAAGTTTTGCAAATAGGAGTAAGGTTCGTCGACGATGTTTTTCAGACTGGCAATGCTGTACATGGTGAGTTCTTCCTGAGGCCCGTTTATTTTCTTCTTACTTGGTAGCATAAAAACGGGCAGACGCACAAGAAGAAAGGTCCGGTTAATAAAATATCCCTGTGTCGGAGGTGTATCTACATGAATATTTTGATTAATATGGTAGCAAGGGTGAGGTACGAAAAAAAGCCGAACGCGTCGGTAAAGGCGGTCAAAAGTATGTTGGAGCCCAGTGCCGGGTCCTGATCGAGCCTTTTGAGAGCCAGCGGGATGAGCACTCCCGCCATCGAACCGGTGAAGACACTGACGATCATGGCCAGCCCCAAAATCAACCCTAAAATGGGAATCCCCTTCCAAAAATAAGCAATTATAGCAATGACAATGCCTACGGAGACACCGTTGGTTATCCCGACGACAATCTGGCGCAGGAGAACCCGCTTGCTGTTTTCAAAGGTAAGCTCTCCCAGAGCCAGGCCGCGGATAACAAGAGCCAGCGTCTGTCCGCCGGAATTACCGCCCAGTCCTGCAACGACCGGCATGAAAAAGACCAGGGCGACCATCCCTTTGATCGTGTCCTCAAAATAACCGATGACCAGGACGGAGCTCAGCGCCGTAAGCAGATTCAGATACAACCAGGGCAGTCTTTTTTTTACGGCTTCGGACACCTTGTTGAAAATATTGTCGTCATGGCCCAGGCCGGCGATACGGAACATGTCCTCGGACGTTTCTTCCTGAATCGCGTCCACGACGTCGTCGATGACGATTCGCCCCAGCAGGCGGCGCTGTTCATCAACGACCCCCACTTCCACCAGGTCATATTTTTCAAAAAGGCGCGCCACCTCCTCCTGGTCCATATCCGCCCTGACGCTGGGTATGTCTTCATCAATGACATCCACAATGGGTGTAAAGCGCCTCATGGTGATCAGTCGCTGGAGAGGGACTGTACCGATAAGGGCGTTTTCATCATCGACCACAAAAATACTGTGGATGTTTTCCATTTCATCACGGGCATCAACCACGGCCTGAAAAGCATCATTGATGGTTGCAGTTATCCTGACGGAAACCAGCTCTGACTGCATGATACCGCCGGCCGTATCGTCGGCATACTTGAGCAGCTCGCGAACTTCTTCGGACTCTTCGGGCTCAATGGCCTCCAGCACGGCTTCGGCACGGTCCCTGGACAGCTCGGCGATAATATCCGCCTTGTCGTCGGAGGCCATCTCATCGATGATGTCGGTGAGTCTCTCCTGCGGAAGCTCCTCGATGAGCTGCTCCCGCGAGCTGTCGGACAGCTCCAGAATAACGTCGGAGGCTTTTTCCACATCCAGCAGGGAAAAAAGCTTCAGACGATCCTCTTCAGCGAGTTCATCGATCAGGTCGGCGATATCAGCCGCGTGCATATCGGAGAAAAGATCGATAATATCGAACTCCCGATTCTTACTGATCAGCTCCCTGAGGGTCTGCAAGGCTGTCGGTTCTTTTTTCTTGACCTGCTTCATGGTTTGACCTGTTCGTTGCTTGATGAAGTCTTTGAACCAGAATAAAAAATGTAAATATTAGTTTTCGTGCCGATAAAGACAAAAATCCCGCGGCAGGCGCGATAATGGGGCGCCGGCTGCGGGACTATAAAAAAGATCCCCGTATCTGTCAATGTTTTTATGAAATAAATCGAATAAATACCTTATGCGGGGAAGTGTTTGACCTGTTTACCCTTTGGGATTTTCCGTTTGCGGTTTTTTCCTATTCCCCGATTATCTTGACGAGCACTCTTTTTTTCCTGCCCCCGTCAAACTCTCCGTAAAAAATCTGTTCCCACGGCCCAAAATCCAGTTTGCCGCCGGTCACGGCAACGACAACCTCCCGGCCCATAATCTGCCTTTTGAGGTGAGCATCTCCATTGTCTTCGCCGGTCCGGTTATGGCGGTAAAAAGAAGTCGGTGCGTGTGGGGCAAGCCTTTCGAGCCAGTCGTCGTAGTCCTGATGCAGTCCCGGTTCGTCATCGTTGATGAAAACGGACGCAGTGATGTGCATGGCGTTGACCAGCAGAAGCCCTTCGCTGATATTACTTTTTTTCAATGCTGCGCCGACCAGGCCGGTGATGTTGATGAAAGCCCGCCTTTGGGGAACATCGAACCATAATTCTTCACGGTAGGATTTCATAAAAGCCGTCTCCCGAGTCAAAATGCAATTAACTTTACAACTTTTATACCATATGCTATTGAAGTAAAAATTTGCAAGTCTATCTTTTGTCAGGAGTAAAACCATATGTCCGGCCATTCCAAATGGAGCACGATCAAAAGAAAAAAAGGAGCGATTGACGCCAAACGCGGTAAAATATTTACAAAAATAATCAAGGAAATTACACTTGCAGCGCGTTTGGGGGGAGGGGATATCGAAGGCAATGCCCGTCTGAGGCAGGCGGTGATGGCGGCAAAGGAAGAAAATATGCCCAAGGACAATATTGAAAGGGCAATAAAAAAAGGAATAGGCGGCGGCGAAGGTGCCAGCAATTATGAAGAGTTCACCTACGAAGGATACGGGCCGGGCGGAGCGGCCGTGATTGTGGAGATCATGACGGACAACAAAAACCGCACTGTCGCGGAAATCCGCCATATTTTCTCAAAACATGGCGGCAATCTTGGCGAAAACGGATGTGTGGCCTGGATCTTTGCCAAAAAAGGAAGCATTATCATTGACAGGAAAGCCGTCGAAGAGGACGCGCTGATGGAAGTCGCGCTTGATGCGGGCGCGGAAGATGTCAAAGCGGAGGGAAATGAGTACGAGGTGATTACGCAGCCGCAGGACTTCGAGGCTGTGAAAAAAGCCATTGACGATAAAGGCATTAAATATTTGGAAGCGCGCATCAGCATGCTTCCCTCCAATACGGTGAAGCTCGAGGCGGCCAAGGCGGAAGCGATGCTGAAAATGATGGAAAAGCTGGAAGACAACGACGACGTCCAGAACGTCTATTCTAATTTCGACATTGACGAAGATGTGATGGAGAAAATGAGCTAGCGCTAAATGCGTGATGCCGCGGTTTTTCAGCAGTCCGGGCGACGAAGAGATTTTGCTCCTCAACCGCAGGGGACCATATGGCCAGTGCCCGTAGCTCAGTGACTTTTTTTTCAGGCTGAGCCGGCATTTTCCGGCCGGACGGAAGTGAAGGCAGGTAATTTGCGAATTTTAGGCATCGATCCCGGCTCAGGGGTGACAGGCTACGGCGTGATTGATAAAAGCGGTAATTATCTGCGCCATGTGTTGCACGGCGAGATCAAAGCAGGCAAGAATTTTCCTCTCTCCTCGATATTGACGGACATTTTCCGCCAACTCAAATCCGTAATTGCCCAGACATGCCCGCATTCTGCCAGCCTGGAAAATATATTTTACGGGAAAAACGTCCGCAGTCTCATCCGGCAGGCCCAGGTCCGCGGAGTGGTCATATACGCCTGTGCCAGCCAGGGTATTCCCGTTTATGAGTATTCGCCGCTGGAGATGAAAAAGGCCGTGGTCGGCTACGGGCGTGCGGAAAAACGTCAGGTGCAGATGATGGTGAAAACGATCCTCAAGCTGTCCGAAGTTCCGCCGGCGGACGCGGCGGACGCACTGGCGCTGGCCATCTGTCATGCCAACTTTTTAAAGGAGCAGACACTTTGAAATGATCGCGCTGCTTTCGGGAAAAATCGCCTACAAGGGCGTTTCTCACATTGTCGTCGAAGTTCAGGGGATCGGCTATCGGGTCTTCATTCCGCTCACCACGTTTTACGAGCTTCCCGAAATGGGTGAGACTGTGACCCTGCATATTCACACCTCGGTCAGAGACGACGCCATCAATCTTTTTGGATTCTATTCCCGTCAGGAACGCGAGTTATTTCAGTTGATGATTTCGGTAAGTGGCATCGGGCCGAAAGTGGCTATGAACATTCTTTCGGGGATTTCATCGTCAGAGTTGCTCGAAGCGATTTCCGCGGGCAACCTCGCCAGGCTGGTGACCATTCCGGGGATAGGCAAGAAGATGGCCGAACGTCTTATTCTTGAACTCCGGGAAAAGGTAAAGAAGAAAATATCGATGGAAGCCGCCGGTGCCGCCGACGCCAGAAGAAAAATCAATGACGAGATGATGGAAGATGTTCTTTCCGCACTTGTCAATTTGGGTTATAAGACCAACGCAGCGCGGGACGCCCTGACGAAAGCGGCTGCAGACGCGGGTGACCAACTGGTGATGGATCAGCTCTTGAAAAAGACGCTGCAGATCCTTGCCGGCTGAAATTGTTTTTTTAAAGGTGAGAAGTGATGGACGGCCACATGAGAAATCCCCTGATCAATCCGGCTTGTGCCGAGGATGACGGGACAATGGAAATCAGCCTCAGACCGCCTAAGCTGGACGACTATATCGGTCAGGATAAAATAAAGAGCAATTTGTCGATTTTTATCGAAGCGGCCAAAAAACGCCGCGAGTCACTTGACCATGTGCTTTTATACGGGCCGCCGGGGCTGGGTAAAACAACGCTTGCCTATATTATCTCACGCGAGCTGGAGGTGGACATCAAAGTGACTTCCGGGCCGGTAATAGAAAGACCGGGGGATCTGGCGGCTATTCTAACCAACATGCACGATCATGAGGTGCTGTTCATTGATGAGATTCACAGATTGAGCCATGTTGTAGAGGAGATACTCTACCCGGCCATGGAGGATTTCCACATTGATATTTTAATCGGCCAGGGGCCCTCGGCCCGTTCGATGAAGCTTGACATCCCCAAATTCACATTAGTGGGAGCAACGACACGCGCCGGTTCTTTGACCTCGCCCTTGCGTGATCGTTTCGGCATGCATTTTCGCCTCGAGTTTTACACTCCCCGGGAGCTTGCCGTAATTATCAGTCGCTCCGCTTCTATTCTGGGAGTCCCCATCACCCCGGCCGGCGCCGAAGAGCTGGCCAGACGGGCGCGAGGCACGCCAAGAATCGCCAATCGTCTGCTCAAGCGTGTGCGTGACTATGCCGAGGTCAGAGGCGACGGCAACATCGATGAACAAATTGCCCGCGCGGCACTCGATGCGTTTGAAGTCGACCAGCAAGGTTTTGACCAGATGGACCGTAAACTGCTTTTGGCACTCATCGAAAAATTCAACGGTGGACCGGTCGGGGTAGAAAGTCTGGCCGCGGCCATCGGTGAAGAAAGAGTGACCATTGAGGATGTTTATGAACCCTACCTGATACAGGAGGGCTATATGCAAAGGACGGCACGTGGCCGGGTGGCCTGTCCGAAAGTCTATGCCCACTTCGGGCTTAGTACCCCCGGTGGCCAGAAGGAATTGTTCTAGACGGAATAAGTTTCGGTCAGCCGGATGGTTTGGCGCCGGATGAAGGTGTTTAATGAAGCTGTTGATGCACATCTGTTGCGGGCCATGCACCATATACCCGCTCAAATCCCTGAGGACACAGGGACATGAAGTTGCCGGCTATTTTTATAATCCCAATATTCATCCTTATCGCGAATACGAAAGACGCAGGCAAACGCTTGAGGCCTATGCGGAAAAAATTCTCCTGAAAGTGAGCTGGGCGGAATCGTACGAGCTTGAGGAATTCCTGATGCACGTCGCGGCGCGTCCCCGGGAGCGCTGTGTTTACTGCCTGACCAGGCGCCTGAGGCAAACCGCCAAGCAGGCAAGTGAAGGAAAATATGATGCCTTTACCTCTACACTGCTGTATAGCCGCTTCCAGAAGCATGATTTGATCCGTGAGCTCGGCGAGGCGTTGGGCCGCGAACAGGGCGTGCCGTTTTTTTATCAGGATTTTCGCGAGGGCTGGAACGAAGGGGTGAGAATTTCCAAAGAAATGGAAATGTACCGCCAGCCTTACTGCGGCTGTGTTTACAGTGAAAAGGAAAGATACTGTAAAAGGTAGAAGATTGAAGGATTGGAAGATTAGATGGTTGGAGCGGGGGGTTAAGTCCCTGTCAAGCGCTGGTGAATTGAGCTGCCGGTATTTCCGTCACGCCCGCGATGAGGCGATAGTGAAACCCGTTTTTTGCCATGTGTGTTGTTGCTGCCACATGAGACCTCCCTGCGGTACCCCTCTGGAGGGCACGCTCCTACAATAATGATAATTATTACCAATGGATACCATTGTTACCGGCTTTGCGGCGTTTGGCATGCTCATTGCTATATCAGATCTAAAGTAGTTATAAAGGTATGATATGTATTTACAGCGTACGCTAAAGAAAGAGATAAATTGTGCCAGTATCGGTCTGCACACCGGTCGTAAGGTCAATATGACGATCAGGCCGGCCGCGGCAGATACGGGTGTTATTTTCATCCGCAGGGACCTGCCGGATGCGGCACCGATTCCTGCTGATTTCAGGATTGTTTCCGACACAACTCTGGCCACAACACTGGGGCATGACGACGTTACTGTTTCCACCGTGGAGCATCTTTTGTCCGCTTTTAGCGGTATGGGGCTGGATAATGCCATTGTTGAGCTGGATTCCTTCGAAGTGCCGATCATGGATGGCAGTGCTCTGCCCTTTGTCAATCTGCTCAAAAAAGTCGGCACCAGGACGCAGGGCGAGACAAAGAGGATGCTGGTCGTAAAAAAGCCGGTAGTTGTCGAGGAAGGTGAAGGGCGGGCAATGCTGTTACCGTCCGATGAGTTTAAAATTACGTGTGACATTGATTTCAGGCACAAAGTCATCGGCCGGCAGTCATACAGTCTCGTTTTCTCGGATAAAAATTATGAGGAACAGATTTGCAGCGCCCGAACTTTCGGTTTTTTACAAGAGGTCGAGTTTCTCCAGGCCAAAGGTCTGGGGCTGGGCGGTTCTCTCGATAACGTGATTATTCTCGACGATGAGAAGGTGATCAATAAGGGCGGACTGCGCATGCCCGATGAATTTGTCAGGCATAAAATTCTTGATGCGATCGGCGATTTGTTTCTGCTGGGGATGCCGATCATCGGTCATCTGGTGGTTTATAAATCAGGGCACAGGCTGAACAATCTTTTATTACGCGAATTGATGCGCCAGGAGTATTGCTGGGAGATTATCAGCCGCGACAACCGTCATGATTTCCCGGCTGATTTGCCGTCTTGCAAAATACCCTCCTTTACGATTCTGGACGCAGCCCAGGCGTGACAACGCCAAAAAATTAAGAGCGTTGAAAAACTACTCTTATTAGTCATGCCCGCGCGAAATCGGGGGGGCCGGCATCCAGAAAGCTTTGAAATAACTGGATTCCCGCCTGCTTCGACAGGCCGAGCAACCGGCGGGAATGACAATATTGTTGTTTTTATGTGGTTATGCAAACGTCTCAAACTACGGATGAATAATTCTTTGCGTGATCTTGTCCCCGCCGTGGTCCGGAAGTTTATTGGGCTGTACAAAGCATGTCCGGTGTGTTGCTTTTTGCCGTCTGGCCTCGGGTTCTTTTTTCGGGCTTTAAGAATTGTCATTTCCCGGATCGTGACGAGCCGTCCCGCTGAGGACGGCCTTTTTTTGTGCCGGCTCATGTGTTTCCGGAATCAGTTTTTTGCTGCGCTCTTCCGGCCTGGCGCAGACGGTTTCGTGTAAAAAATTCCATCGGATCTTCATTGTTTTAATTTAACCTTGATTTTTATCGGCAGGTTACCTAAGATGCCACCAAATAAATCCGGGCTGCGCGACAGTGCTTATTCTGACTGATCCCGCGGTTTTATTGAAGATAAATGAATTGTTGCCGCCCGCTGAAGGAAAAAATCACGCCAGGGAAAAGCTTGCTCTCCTGAAAAAATGATTGATATGAAAAACAATAACCAATTTTCGAGGAGAAGCTTTTTAATCGGTCTGTTCATCCTTTTGGCGGTGTTTGTCTGCCCGTCTGAGGGGAAGGCCCAGGTAACTCCCCGGATGGTGGACGTGTTAATCACCGGCAACACCCGGAATGTGCTCCTTTACGCCAGAGTGGTTGACTGCTTCAAACCGGAGATGGTCTCCGCTACCATGGCGGGAGTTCCCGTCGTTTTCACGCTTCATCTGGATGTCTACCAGGAAAGGCACCGTCTCTGGAATAAACATATTGCCGGCAAAGAAATTCAGCGTACAATTAAATACGACAATCTGAAAAAAACATTCACGGTCACGACTGATGGTATCAGCCAGCCGATGGTTTTTCAGGATTTTGAAAGCGCCCGGAAAGCAATGGCGGATTTTGATGGGATTGCTGTTGTTCCCTTTTCCAGACTGTCGCGGGGGAATAACTACTACGTGCTGACGAAGGTTAAAATCGACAGGGTCAGTTTGCCTTTTAATATGGAGTATGTATTGTTTTTTGTGTCTTTGTGGGATTTTGAAACTCCCTTGTACAGGCTGAGGTTTTCCTATTGAAATTTTTATTCGGACGGAAGGACGCACCTGCTGCGCGCATGAAGAGCAAAAAAAAAAGCATCAAGGCTTATCTTGACGAGCGTGAATTAAGAAAGCGCCGGCGCGAACGTATTATGATGCTGGTTGTCAGCGTGCTGGCCATCGCCCTGACGGTACTGGCCAGCCAGATGTCGGCCAGGAAAGAACTTCCCATATCGTCCAATATACTTGTCTACGGCCTGACGAGCATCAATATTATCCTCATCCTGTTACTGCTGTTTCTGATTGTCCGCAATGTTTTCAAGTTGTTTTCCGAGCGTCGCAAGGGAGTAATCGGCTCCCGGTTGCGCAACAAGCTGGTCGCCGCTTTTGTCGGGCTTTCGCTGGTGCCGACCATTCTCCTTTTTTTGTTCGCCATCAATTTTCTTTCTTACTCCATCGAATTCTGGTTCAACATCAAAATCGGTGACGGTCTGGCAAGGTCTCTGGAAGTAGCCCAGGAATATTACACTCAAGGGCAGGAGCTGGCCAAGTTTCACGCCAGGCAGATAAGCATGGATATCACCAAAAACCGGCTCTACGATGATGACAAAAGCGATTATTTGCAAAGCCTCATGTCTCAGCGTCAGAAGAGCTACAAAGTCGGCCGCCTGGAAGCTTATTTTGATTTTGCGGATAAAAATATTGTTTTTACCGATGATGGTGTTACGGCACCGGAAGCTGTGGAGCTGTCGCCCAAGATGAAGGAGGATGTCTATTCCGGCAAAGAAGTTTCAATAATATCTCCTGCCGCTTCCGGCGAGGTCATTGTAGGTGTCGTACCGGTTTTTTCTTATGCGGTTGCTTCGGAAGTTATCGGACGCGTGTCCGTCAGTTATGCGGTTCCGCAGGAATTTGTCGATAAGTTACGCATTGTCGCTGACGCTTCCGAGCAATACGGGCAAATCAAATTCATGAAAAACCCGATAAAAATGTCATATGTCATGATCATGTCCATTGTCACGCTGGTGATAATATTCCTCGCCACGTGGTTCGGTTTGTCGCTCGCCAAGAGCATCACCAACCCGATTCAGGATCTTGTGACGGCAACAAACCGGATTACCCAGGGAGATCTGGACAGCCGCATCGAAGTCGAGGCTGATGACGAGATCGGACTTCTTGTCAAGTCGTTCAATTCCATGACGGACGATCTTCAAAAAAGCAAGTCCGGTCTTATCCAGGCCAATATATCGCTGGAAGAACGGCGTAAATATGTGGCCGCCGTTTTGCGCAATATTTCTGCAGGGATTATTTCCGTGGATAAAAACGGCATCATCACTACCATCAACCGGGCTGCGGAAGCCATGCTGGAAATCGACGCGGACCTTTATTTGTCCAGGAATTACCGTGATCTGCTCCCGCAGGAACATATTGCCGTGCTGGACACCCTGCTTATGGAAATGAAAGAAAGCCGCGAAGGGAGACTGCAAAAACAGATGGAGCTTAGCTTCAGGGACAAGGTGATGACCATTTTACTGACATTGACCACCATTGTCGATGAAGAAGGCAGCGATTCGGGTGTTGTGCTGGTTTTTGAAGATCTAACTGAGCTGCAGAAGGCGGAGCGCGCCGCCGCCTGGCGGGAAGTGGCCAGACGAATGGCACATGAGATTAAAAATCCGCTTACCCCGGTGCAGCTGTCCGCGCAACGGCTACAGCGCAAATATGGCGGAAGCCTCGGTGAGGAAGATCCGGTTTTCAGAGAGTGTACGCAAACCATCATCAATCAGGTCGAGGTCTTGAAAAATCTTGTCAATGAATTTTCCCGCTATGCCCGTATGCCGGTAACCACGCTCGCGCCCAATGATCTCAACAAGGTGGTGTATGACGCAGTGATGCTTTTCACCGACGCGCACAAAGATATTGTTTTTGAATACAGCCCCGCCGCAAACTTGCCGCCGTTCAATCTTGATGCAGAGCAGATCAACCGTGTCATGATCAACCTGCTGGATAACGCCGTTGCTTCGATCAATAAAAAATCAGGACATATAGGCGTGGTGATCCGTTATGATGAAGAACAAAAGAGAGTGGTCGTCGCCGTCGCCGACGATGGAGCCGGAGTGCCGCCCAGCCACAAGCAGAAAGTGTTTGAGCCGTATTTTTCAACAAAAAAGGCAGGGACGGGGCTTGGGTTGGCCATTGTCAGTTCCATTATTTCGGATCACAAGGGGAAAGTGATTATCAGCGACAACTACCCGACGGGAACGATAACATCTTTTCAGTTGCCCGTTTCCGAAGTTTAGCCTATAAGCTAAGTGAATTGAGTAGTCCTTATGAACGAAACTATTTTGATTGTCGATGATGAAGAAAGCATTTGCCAGTCGCTAAAGGCGATTCTGGAGGATGAAGGTTACCATGTGCTGACGGCGCAAAGCGGCGAAGAAGCCATCAGGACAGTGGCGGATGAAATGCCGCAGCTTGTGCTTTTGGATATCTGGCTGCCGGGGATTGACGGTCTGGAAACACTCAAAGCCATTCACTCGGCTTATCCTCAGGTGGTCGTTGTCATGATGTCCGGTCACGGCACCATAGAAACCGCCGTGAAGGCGACAAAGTTAGGTGCTTTTGATTTTATTGAAAAGCCGCTTTCGCTGGAGCGCGTGATCATTGTTGTCAATAACGCACTTAACGTGGTTCGTCTGGAAGAAGAAAATATTTTACTCAAGCAGAAAGTATCTCATCAATATGAGCTCACCGGTACAAGCCCTCTGATTACAGATCTCAAGGAAATGATCGGAATTGTCGCCCCGACCAATGCCTGGATTCTGATCATGGGAGAAAACGGAACAGGCAAGGAACTGGTGGCTCGTTCCATTCATCACTTAAGCAGGCGATCGCACAAACCGATTGTCGAAGTCAATTGCGCCGCGATTCCGGAAGAATTAATTGAAAGCGAATTATTCGGCCATGAAAAAGGCGCGTTTACCGGCGCGACCGAAAAGAAACGGGGCAAATTCGACCTGGCGCACGAAGGGACCATTTTCCTCGACGAAGTGGCGGATATGAGCCTCAAGGCGCAGGCGAAAATCCTGCGTATTCTCCAGGAGAAAAAATTTGAGCGCGTGGGCGGCAACCGGGTGATCGACATGGATGTGAGAGTTCTGGCTGCAACAAACAAGGATCTGGAAAAGGAAATGGAGATGGGAAGATTCCGCCAGGATCTATATTACCGTCTGCATGTTATTCCCTTGAGAGTGCCTCCCCTGCGCGACAGGAAAGAGGACATCCCTCATCTGGCGGCGCGCTTTCTTCAGGACTTTGCCGGCAAGGAGGGGCAGCAGCCGAAAGTTCTTACAGACGCGGCCATGGATAAACTTATGGCGCACAGTTGGCCCGGCAACGTCCGCGAGCTGAAAAACATCATCGAAAGGTTGATCATCCTTACTCCGTCGAACGACATCGATGCCGACGATATCCCGCCGTTGCGGGTAGGGCGGGAACAGGATTTTGCCTCGCCCGAGTCTTTTGCCGCCGGCGATTCCCTGAAAGATGCCCGGCTGGATTTTGAAAGGCAATTTATCATTAAAAAACTCGAAGAGTACGACGGCAATATTTCCAGAACAGCCGAAGCCATTGGATTGGAGCGCAGCAATCTGCACAAGAAACTCAAAGCGCTGAAAGTTGTCACCAAAGACGATAAACAATGATGGTGTTTGGCTGAAGCCACAGGGACAAAAGAGCAAGGACTGATTGCCGGCGACAGAGCCGGTTCGTCTTATATGTTTGTTGTCTGTCCTTCATCACTCATCTTTTTCGTCATTCCCGCAAGTGAAAATTTGGCAAAAGGCAGTGACACAACGCCCAGGACAATGACCACCGCCACAGACAGGAAATGATAAACCACCGCAAACGATAACGCCTGAGCTTTGGCAATGCCGAATAAGCCGAGAGCCAGTATACAGGCGAAATGCCAGTTGCCGATAAAGCCCGGGGCGGTGGGGAGGGCGATGCCGGCAACCAGGATAATCATGACAATAAAAGGCGCCAGCACCGGCAGATGAAACCCGCAGGCGATAAGCAGGGCGTAGATGGCCCCGACATCTACGAGCCAAACGACAGCGGATAAAAACAACAGATAGGCGAGCCGCCGGACATCGGCGATTACCTCGATTCCCTTGATGAAATGGCTAACCATATTTTTAATTATTTTTGCCACGCGATCCGGAAATAGACCGGCGAGGCGCCCAATTACTTTCAGTGCCGCTTCCTGGCGAACTATAACAAAGACCATAAAGCAGACAAGTAACGCCGAGAGTATAAAAAAGGCAATAGCAGATTTTAACATCCATGGCGGCAGATCATGCAGCATGATGACGCAGACTGTGATCACAAGAATCGCCAGGCTATCGAGGGCGCGCTCGGCGACGATCGTGCCGAGGGCCGAGGACATGCGGATGGGACTTATTTGTGAGATCAGATAGGGCCTGGCCAGCTCCCCCAGGCGTGCCGGAATAGTACAAATGGCGAGAAAACCGACATTAGTCACGGCAAAAACCGAAAGGTGTTTGACTTTTTCCAGCGGTTCGAGAAGCACACCCCACCGGTAGGAGCGCAGGACCTGCATGAAAACGATGAAAAAAAGAGACAGACCGGCCGGTTTCGGATCAATTGCCTTTATGTGAGCGATGGTCTCGTGAAAATTGATATTGTAAACGGAAACGATGATCAGGGCGATGCCCAGTAAAATTCCCAAAACGATTTTTTTGTTCATGAAGATGTCACGGACCCGGGCATTTGTCTGTATGAAACTGTTTATCAGCGTTTCGTCGTCGCCGCCATGGCGCGGAGGTGATTATTAATTATCAGTCAGGAAGGCGGCGATTTTGTCATGGATGCGCTGGGAAGAAAGCTGGTTCCCGAAAAAACCCACGCGTATGGCCACAGATGTGAGATTTTTCCCCCGATAGGTCATGCTGATCCGCACCCTTTCATCGTTAATCAGTGCCGAGATTTTACCCTGGGCGATTTCTTTGGCCGGCTGGACTTCGGTGCCTCTCATCTCCGCGACAGTTTTTTCGCATGCTGTCCAGACCTGCTCAAATGGGGCGGAGTAATCCGTTTTAAGTTCTCCATTGACATAATAATAGGTTCCCGCCCCTGCGCCTACGGCCGCAGTGCCGACGACCAGGGCTGTGGCACAGCCGGATAAAATAAAAAAAGCACATAAACATACCACGAAGCGATACGTCTTCCTTTTCATCTGATTCCTCCGGTCCGCTTGATTTGGACTCGTTAAAACATATTGCCAGGGGGAATGCAACATTAATGTAATTTGCTTCCGAAGATTTCGTAACAGACGCACCGGCCGGGCCCGGAGGGAAAGGGCTGAGGCCGAAAGCCAGGACGAAGCTTGTTTTTCCGTTTGTGTATGGCAGGCCGACCTTATTTTTATTTTTCCGGCAGTTAAAGAGAGCTTTTAAATAATACCTTCCTCAGTCGTCCCGGGCTTGACCCGGTATCCCTAAAACACTTGATAACACTGGATGCCGGCCTTCACCGCTATGACGACATTGCCGGTTAGGCAGGGTTTGGCAAAGTTCTCTCAGCATGAACGGTCAATTAAGCGCGAAGCGCACCGCTTCGTGTCCACCGCTGGCGGGGGTGGCCTGCTTAAGCAGGCCGGGGGTGGAGGTAATAGCTCTTAGTTTGTGGCTGAAGGCTAAAGGATGGTTCGGCAGTCTCAGGCAGACCTTTGAATAATTCCTCCTCCAGTCATTCCGGGCTTGACCTGGAATCCACAAAGCACTTGAAAACACTGGATACCGGCCCCCCCGATTTCGCGCGGGCAGGCCTTCGCCGGTATGACGATATTGCCGGTTGGGCAGGGTTTGGCAAAGTTCTCTGAATGATGCGAACTTAGCAAACCAGAATAATTTGTCCGACGGTTATTTTCCGCTGTTGGTTTTCAGCCCTGAAAGTTATGAAGTTGATTTTTCAAATTCCCGGAGCAGCGCTTCTTGTTTCTTTGTCAAATCTCTGGGAGTTTCCACAAAAATTTCGATGATCTGATCACCGCGCCCGTACCCCTGGAGGTGAGGAATGCCCTTTCCTTTGAGGCGGAAGACCTGGCCTGTTTGTGTGCCTCTGGGGATTTTAATTTTTTCTGTGTCTTTTAAGGTGGGAACCTCTACCGTCGCGCCGAGAGCTGCCTGCACGAAAGAGATGGGGAGGCGGCAGACAATGTCATCTTCGGAGCGGACAAAGAAATCATGTTCTTCCACACTGATAAAAACGTACAGATCTCCGCTTGGTGCGCCCGGGTCTCCTGCCTCTCCTTCACCGCGCAGGCGAAGTCTCGATCCTGTTTCCACGCCGGCAGGTATTTTCAGCTCAACTGTTTTGCGCTTTTGCTCTTTTCCCATTCCGTGACATTTGGGACAGGGGCTGGTAATAAACTTGCCGTTGCCGTGACAGTGGGGGCAGGTGGAGCTGATGGCGAAAAAACCGCTGGACTGCATTACCTGACCTCTGCCGCGGCAGGTTGGGCACACGGAAGGAGATGTGCCGGGTGCGGCCCCCGAACCTTCACATTCGCTGCAGGGGTGCAATTTTTCCAGATCAATCGTTGTGGCGAGACCGAAAGCCGCATCCAGAAATGATATTTTCAGATCATAGCGTAAATCAGCGCCAGCACGCACTGTTCGCCCGGCGTGCCTTCTTCCTTGTTGACGACCGAAGCCGAAGACGTCCTCAAAAATATCCCCGAAGCTGGAAAAAATGTCTTCAAAACCGTTGAATCCATGAAAGCCGGTTCTGTTCAATCCTTCATGGCCAAAGCGATCATAAATTTCACGTTTCTGAGCGTCGCTCAGGACTTCGTAAGCCTCGGCTGCCTCTTTGAATTTATCCTCCGCCTGCTTATTTCCGGGGTTTTTGTCCGGGTGATACTGCATGGCAATTCTACGGTAGCTTTTTTTAATTTCCTCCCCGGTGGCGGTTTTGCCGACGCCGAGAATTTCATAATAGTCCCTTGTGATCATGTAACCTGTTTTGCTTCCTCCGCTTCAATCGCCTGTTTAATTCCGCCGGCACGCTGCGTGTCCGTGATTTTTTCCAGCGCCTGCCTGGCGAATGAAAATTTTTTCAGCTGGATAGCCTTTTGCGCCAGTATTTCCCACTCAGTATCCTGAGGTTGAGAGCCGAGCGCCCTGAGTGCTTGCTGGAAGAGAAACGCGTCTCCGTTGGAGAGGGCATATTGACTGATTTTTTCGATGCCTTCCTTATGCCGGGCGCCGGCGTAAAAATCCAAAGCATCGGTATAGGATCCTTCTTGCAGGCATAAATCACCGTAATTCATAAGAGTTTCGGGAGATGTCTTGTCCAGAAATAAAATTTTTTGTTTTAGTCGGTAATCAGGCAACTTCTTTCGGCGCAAGGTGGCCTCCTGATAAATACAAATTGAAGATAATCACGGGGTAACTTAATGATGATTCGGCGTTTGTCAATAATTTCCGCAAGGCTATTTTAACTGACTATTGTGCGGGAAAAAATCTACTCCATTTTCATTCGATTACGCTTATACAGTTTCTTTCAGCGGACGAAAGGATTGTATTTTTTTTCATGGCCGATCGTGGATGTGGGAGTGCGGCCATAGTTATGGCCGGGCATGACCACTGTATCATCGGGTAACGTGAAAATCTTTGTCTTGATGGAATTGTACATCGTTTGCCAGGAAGCTCCAGGCAGATCCGTGCGTCCGACCGCTTCCACAAACAGTGTGTCTCCCGTAAAGACATAGCCGGGCGTGTACAGACATATGCCGCCGGGTGAGTGTCCGGGGGTATGGATGACTTTCAGCCCGAAATTGCCCACAGATATTGTCTGGCCGTCCTGAGCCAGGATGTCCGCGGGCGGTGACTGGGAAGCCCCGAACATCCGCAACATGGAAGCCGGCGTGGAGGACAACATTATCGCATCGTCCGCGTGGATAATTATTTTTGCTCCGGTCAGCTTTTTCATTTGAGCATTGCCGCCGATATGGTCGACATGGCCGTGTGTATTGACGATATAATTGATTCTCAGGTTGTTTTTGGCCGCCAGCGCCAAAATATCGTGTGCCTGGTCTGCCGGGTCGATAACCAGAGCATCTCCGGTGTTTGTGTCGCCTACCAGGTAGGCGAAGACTGCCAGATGTCCGACTTGCATTTGCTTGATAAACATAAAAAACTCCTTTGTCATCAGGATGCACAGGCTAGCATGTTTGTCTGTTGCCAGTCAAATTAAATCCCGCGCCGCAGCGGAACACCGAAAAAACCGTCCATTCCGTGGCGCTGGGGGTAAGTTCTGAAAATCCCGTTTTTGTCTGAGAAACTGCTTAAGACGGAAGCCGCCGGCTGTTCCATCGCGAAATCGGGGAAAGAAGCTAAAAAATTCTGGACTACCTCGTCATTTTCCTGTGGCAATACGGAGCAGGTGCAATATACAAGCAGACCGCCCCTTCTGACGGCTGCTGCTGCGTGCCGCAATACGTTTTTCTGGGTCGCCGCCAGCGCCGGCAGATCTTCCCGTTTTAAGCGCCATTTTATTTCCGGATGGCGTCCCAGCGTGCCGGTGCCTGAGCAGGGCGCGTCCACAAAAACACAGTCAAACTTTCCCTGCATCCCGTCAGGTAGCGGGTGGTTCAGATCCGCCACGTCCGTTTCAATATTTGTAATCCCCAGTCTGGCTGCTTCTTTTTCCAGTTCTTTGACCTTGCCCGGATCACGGTCAAGCGCCGTGATGCAGCCACGACCGTTCATGAGGCAGGCCAGATGTGTGGTTTTGCCGCCGCTGCCCGCGCAGACATCAAGGACAGATGATCCGCTTGCGGGCCAAGCCAGGTAAGAGGCCAGCTGAGAAGCTTCATCCTGCAGACGGCAGAGACCTTCCTGAAAAAAAACCGTTTTTTGAACAGGCAGTGGCCAGTCATTCAGGACGATCCCGTCGGGTGAAAAAATTGTCGGCATACAGTCAAAGCCGGCGGTTTTGAGCTTTGCCATAAGCTCCGCTGTGGATATTTTTAAAGTATTCACGCGCAGTGTCAGTGCAGGCGGTTCATTATTTTGTCGGCAAATGGTGATGGTTTGGTCTTTTGTGTAATGGTGAAGCCAGTGTTTAACCAGCCATTCCGGATGAGAATAAAATGAAGCAATGTACTGGGGAAGCTTTTCAACTCCGGACGGGAACCTGATTTTGTCCGGATTGAGCAAATAAGTGCGCAACACGGCATTGATCAGGCCTGCGGCGGGAGGGGCCATTCTTTTTGCCGTTTTGACTGCTTCGTCCACCACGGCGAATGCCGGCAGGCGATCGCTGAATCTGAGCTGGTAGAGACCGAGGCGCAGGATATTTTTGACCCGCACGTCCGCGTTGGAATAATTTCCGTGATAAAGGCCGGCCAGAATCCAGTCCAGATGTGCCTGCATTCTCAATACACCGTAAACCAGGCGTGTCAGCAGCCTCCCGTCGGCTGTTTCGGACAGGTCTTCTTTTGTCAGACGGGTATCGAGTAAATCACTCGCGAAAGCCTGTGACTGCGACACGGTATTTAATATATTTGTTGCCTGATGTCGGATTGATTTTTTCATCTGCAGAGTTGCTTCCTGCGGGAGCGGTTTTGTCGGCAAGAGGTCACGGCAGCAGGTTCCGGCCGTTCGATGACGAGCGGTTCTAACCGAAGACCTTTCCCTGCTCCAGCCGGCGTCCACGTAAAAAGTCGGCGATTGTCATTCTTTTTTTTCCGGCGGGTTGAACATCTGTAATGATTACATATCCGTCTGATGCCGCCACGGGCAATCCCGCAGCAACCGGCAGGGCGATGGTTCCGGGTGGCTCCTTGGGTGATGCCGGCTTTGCCTGTGCGGAAAATATTTTCAGCTCCTGACCGTCGAGGCTGGTATAGGCGGCGGGAGACGGGCTCAGGCCGCGGATAAGATTGACAATGTCGCGGCATTTGTCATGCCAGTTGATTCTTCCCGTTTCCTTCGTCAGACGCGGGGCAAAGGTTACCTGGCCGGGGTCCTGCTTTCGTCTTATTACTTGTCCGAGGATGATTTGCCCGATTGTTTCTTGCAATAGTTTTGCCCCCATAATTGCCAGACGGTCATGCAGCTGGCCGAAGTTTTCTTCTTCACCCAGCTTGGTTTCTTCCTGCAGCAGTATGTCACCTGAGTCCATCCCCTCATCCATGAGCATAATCGTTACACCGGTTTTTGTTTCTCCGCGGATGATGCTCCAGTTCAACGGCGCTGCGCCCCTGTATTTCGGTAATAATGACGGGTGGATATTCAGACAGCCCAGTTTCGGAAAATCGATAATCTCTTTGGGGAGAATCTGACCGAAGGCGGCAACTACCACCATATCCGGATTCAGTAGGTAAAACTGTTGCAAAAAAGAGTCATCTCTGACTCTTGCCGGCTGCATGACTTCAATGCCCAGTTGTATGGCAAGCTGCTTGACCGGTGGTGATGACTGCCGGCGTCCGCGTCCGGCGGGCCGATCCGGCTGCGTGACAACAGCAATGGTTCTGTAATTGCTTTGAGCAAGCAGCTCCAGGGCGGGCAGGGCAAATTCCGGAGTTCCCATAAAGATGATGCGCGGTTTGTCCATAATCTTGTATATTTTCCCATTTATGCGGCAATCTATATGGAAATATGCAAAAAGTGTCAAGCGCCATGAGGGTGGCAGGCCCTGATGCAATTTTCTGTTGTCAATTCTCATTGCGTGTTTTATAGTATAAACGAAACATTGATCATAGTTTGAAACGGATGAGCAATAAATGAAAGGAGATGGGCATGAGAACATACGCGTTAAAATATGTAGAACTGACCGAGCAACATGCGGAGAAAATGGCCAAAAGGTGGGCGGGGGATGTCCAAAACAACACCCGGACAAAAAAATACAGGGAGATAGAAGAAGAAGCGATTATCAATCAGGGTGTAAAGTTTTATAATAATTTCAGCCGAATGTTCACCGAGGAAAAGGTCGGTGAAAAAACATTGAAATATTTTCGCACCTACGCCCAGGAAAGCTTTGCCATGGGTATCCCTATGGATGAAGCGATCTACGCACTTATTCTTCTGCGCAGGCACATTTGGTTATACGCCGAGTTCCAGACGATTTTCAGCTCGGGAATCGACCAACGCCAGGCGTTGGATACACTGAGCCGCACCATTTTGCTGTTTGATTATGCCGCCTACGAGGTGACCAAAGAATATCAGGAACTTATTCAAAAGGGAAAAGACAATAAAAAATAATTTTGCTTTCCTGCGCGGCAGGCATTACAGAAAGGAGCACATAACATGGAAGATTCGATCAAACTGCTGGACGTACTGGAAGCCAATATAGAAGAAATCGCGGGGCAATGGGCTGCCGATGTCAGAAAAAACAAAAGGACAGCTCACTACAAAGAGATTCCAACCGAAAAGCTTGTGTTGCAGGCGGTCAAATTTTACAGCCAGCTGCGCAACATGCTGATTGCTCCCAACCGTTACGAAAAGACCCAGGAGTTTTTCATGCATTATGCCCGGGTCTGTTATGAAAACAACATTCCCCTGCATGAAGCTGTTTACGCGCTGAATATGATGCGCCGCCATATGTGGCTTTATGCCGAATTTCAGGCGATCTTTATTAATGCCATCGAACATCATCAGGCCATCGACTCCGTAATGCGTATCATGCTTCTGATTGATCATGCCGTCTTTGAGATCACTCAGTACTATCAGGACCGCATCCGGCTGGCGAATTGCCGGGGGTAAAAGAGAAATGTCTTCCAGGCCCCGGCGATTCCACGCCAGACAGTGTGGATGACGCAAGCAGGGGCCGGAGTGATATTGATTATTCACCACCGAGGGCGGCCTTCCGCCCTTGGCTTGGTCCATGCTATGATTACCGACAGATCAAGCTTACCCCGGAGGCGAGCCGGGCGGCTTGTGCCCGGAGCGATGTTTTGCCTCCCGGTATGGAATCCACCTGGAAACATATTCACCAGGCAGGCCCCGGCTGGTCGATGACAGCGCCAAAGAGATGTGGGCCGGCTACAATATTACTGTCGGGAAAAAGTTTTCTGAAGGCCGGAGGCCGGAGAGATTCATTTTCCAGCCCGCGCTAAATTACTTACATAGCCGGTCTGGTGTCTTTTTTTGATTTCCTGGCTCCTTCCTGTTGCAGGCGGCTACATGAAGTTTTCCGGATCCACATCGATGGTGATTTTGACGGTGCTGGTCGCGTGTTGTTCGGCAAGCTCGGACGCGATCCGGTGCAGCACCGCGCTGTTTTGCCCTTTAATCAGCATTTGCATGCGATGCTCGCCGCGGATTTTTGCCAGAGGCGAGTCAGCCGGTCCGATGATTTCCAGACCGCTTTTGTAGCGTGACGAAATTGCTTTGGCTTCCTTTCCCAGCTCCCGCGCCGTGGTTGACAGAGCATCCGGTTTGGCTGATGACAGGCGCAGCATGATCAGGCGGCTGAAAGGGGGATACGACAGCGTACGGCGGTAATTAAGTTCTTCTTCATAAAAAGATATGTAGTCGTGGTTGCGCGCGTGTCGTAGTGTATAGTGATCCGGATTGAATGTTTGGATGATCACGCGCCCCGCCTGGTCCCCCCGGCCGCCTCGTCCGGCAACCTGTGTGAGCAGCTGGAAGGTTTTTTCCGCTGCGCGGAAATCGGGCATATTGAGCGAAGTGTCCGCCGAAATTACACCCACCAGTGTGATGTCGGGGAAGTCATGTCCTTTGGCGATCATTTGCGTACCTACCAGGATATCTATTTCCCTTTGTTCCATGCGGGAAAGAATTTTTTCCTGTGCCCCTTTGCGCGAGGTGGTGTCGGAATCCATCCGGCAGACACGCGCGCCGGGGAAAAAGCCAAGCAGTTCCGATTCCAGTTTCTGTGTGCCCGTGCCGAAATTGAGTATTCGGCTGCCGCGGCACTGCGGGCAAAGAGGTATGGCCTTCTGGCTGTAGTCGCAATAATGGCACTTGACCAGGTTTTCCGCCAGGTGGCTTTTGAGTGCCACTGCGCAATGGGGACATTGAAAATTGTAGCCGCAATCGGCGCAGACCAGAAACGTGTCGAACCCCCGCTTGTTAAGAAACAGCAGTACCTGTTGCTTGTGTGCCAGTGTTTCGGAAACGGCCGCAATGAGTGCCTTGGAAAGCACGGGAATTTTACCTTTTATCTCTTTTTCAGCTTTCATGTCCACGATTTCGATGGCAGGCAATGGCTTTTCATTTGCCCGTCCGGTAAGTCTCAGACAGGTATATTTGTTTGTCTGTGCGTTATAGAAAGTTCGCAAGCCGGGTGTTGCCGAGCCCAGCACGCACACAGCGCCGGCGAATTTAGCCTTGACCACCGCCAGGTCGCGTGCGTGGTAGCAAAGGCGTTCATCCTGCTTGTAGGACGAGTCATGTTCTTCGTCAACAATGATCAGTTTCAGGTTTTTAACAGGAGAAAACAGCGCGGAGCGGGCGCCGATAACCAGATTTATCCGGCCGCGGCGGATCTCACGCCACTGGTCATAACGGATGCTTCCGGAAATGCCGCTGTGCACAACGGCGATTTTATTCTCATCAAAACGTCCGGTGATCCGTGAAATCAGCTGTGGTGTAAGGGCGATTTCAGGAACAAGATAGATGGCGGTTCCGCCGGTTTTCAGGACGTGATCGACCGCCGATAGGTAAACTTCCGTCTTGCCGCTGCCGGTCACACCGTGAAGTAATACCGGCTGGAAGGAGCCGCTATCGGCAAACCGGCAAATCGAGGCCAGGGCACGGCTCTGCTCGTCATTGAGTTCAAAATTATTTTGTTGTGTCTGCAGTGCGCTTTTCAAGTCGGCCTTGCGGATGAATTCCTCCTGTGTCGCTTCAATGATCCCCTTTTCCAGCAGCCGCTTCATGATGTCCGCGCTGGTGCCGGATAATTTCATCAACTCCCGTAACTCGAGTGGACCTTCTCTTTTGAGAGAATCAATCGCCGCCTGCTGGCGCTGCGTCAGCTTGACGGAGTTCATCAGACCCTCATTGAGGCGGACAATATTTTGCGTACGGACGGCCAGTTGTTTTTTTTCTTTCGCGCTCAGGTCAATAAGCCCGGCCATCCGCATACCGCGTACAACCGCGGCGGCGGTTTTCAGACCAGATTGCCTGATGAGGTCATTTAACGAAATCCCTTCGGGGGTCTGTGTGATTATTTCCAGTATTTTTTTCTGCGATCTGGAAGGGTATGCATCGGGCGGCATGGGCAGGGCGGTAACCCAGATAAAGTCTTTCTTTTCCGGCCCCGAGGGGATCAGTTCGCCCAGTGTTTTCCCCAGCGGATAAATGCAGTAGTTGGCAATCCACTTATAAAAATGCAGATCATGTTCGTCGAAAAGCGGCTCTTCGTCGAGGATTTCAATTACCGGACGCACATCGGCAAGCTCGCAGGATGATGATAAGGCCACAATAAAACCGGTGCGCCTGCGGCTGCCGAAAGGCACAAAAACCCGTTTGCCGACGCAAGCGTCCGAGGCAAGGTTTTCCGGCAGAGAATAAGTGAAAAGCTTGTCCGCCGGAATATTGAGGGCGATACTTGCAAACATGGCGGCTCATTACCATTTTTTTTGTGAAAGATAAATGCCCGCCCGGTGAGAAGGGATGAAAAAAGCCCCGGACCGGGGCTTTTTCGGGAGAGCAGGGGGCTATTCGCCTTTGAGTTTTTCCAGCTTTTCCTGCTTGGTTTTACATTCAATGCATTCAGTAGTGACCGGTCTGGCCATGAGCCGCTTTTCGGAAATCGGCCCGCCGCAGGAATCGCAGATGCCGAATGTTCCCTCGTCTATTCTTTTGATGGCTTCCTGCATTTTTGCAATGAGTTTCCTTTCGCGGTCGCGGATTCTCAGTTCAAAATTACGTTCGGATTCCAAAGTGGCGCGATCATTGGGGTCGGGAAAATTTTCCTTGCCGCTGGTCATCTCCGAAACAGTCTTGCCCGCTTCAACCAGCAGCTCATTGATTTTTTCCGTGAGCAGTTTGCGAAACGCCTCTAGTTTTTCCGGCTTCAAAGTCGTTTGCTTTTCCAATGTTACTACTCCTTCAATCATAATGTTGAGAAAGGGTCATTTACCTAAAGATACCTTTTTTGTAAAGCAAAAAAACAAGGCGACATCTGCCGGACATCTATTACTTAGTTGTCCGGCTCTCTTGGCCGACTTTGTTGTCGTAGGCGGCAATTATCTTCTCTACGATGCCGGTTGTGGATTTACCTGCCACCTCCGGAATAATCTCCACGTAGCCGCCCCATTCTTTGACTTCCTTGCGCCCGACCACCTGATCTTCGGACCAGTCTCCGCCTTTGACCAAAACATCCGGCTTAAGGTAGCAGATAAGCTCCAGAGGGGTCAACTCGGGAAATATTGTTATAAAATCAACGCACTCGAGAGCAGCGAGCACTTCGGCCCGCTCGCTTTCCGTAACCAGGGGTCTGGTTTCTCCCTTGAGCGCCCTTACCGACGAGTCGCTGTTGAGGGCCAGTACGAGAACATCGGCAGTTTTACGTGCTTCCTTTAAATAGCGGACATGACCGACATGTAAGATGTCAAAACAGCCGTTGGTGAAAGCGATCCTTTTGCCTTCCCGGCGAAGCTCGTCGATTTTTTCTCTCAGCACAGGCCTTGTGAGGATCTTTCCCATAGCTGTCCTTTCTGCAAAAAATGATTTAAGAAAATCCTACGGCACTCGGGCGAGAGTTACGGCCACCACCCTGTTCGCTCCCGCTTTTTTCAGGTTTTGGGCGCACTCATTGAGGGTTGCGCCTGTTGTGTAGACATCATCAACGATGATGACGTTTTTCCCCCGGAGTTTTTCGGGACAGACACACAAAAAAGCTCCCCTGACGTTAATGGCTCTTTCCTTTTTGTCCAACCCCGTTTGGGACGATGTCTGGTTTTTGCGCTTCAATATGGAAAAATCCAGTTCGATCTGATATTTTCCCGCCAGGCTTTGCGCCAGAATAAGCGACTGGTTGAAGCCGCGTCGCCGCAGACGCTGAATATGCAGCGGTACAGGCACAATCAAATCGTAAGCTCCAATATCGATATCCGGAAATTTAAAATTAACCAGCAGACGGGCAAGTGCCGAGCCGGCCGTGATATTGCGGCCGTATTTGAACTTGTGAATTGCATCAAGAATGACCCCTTCATAGGTGCACACAGCGCGGGCGGCGTCGTAATCAGGATGAACGTCCAGGCATCGACCGCACAGATGGTCGAAGGCGGGTGAGTCCGGATAAACGGTTCCGCAGACCGGACAGTGGCTTTGAGTGAGATAGCTCACAAGCGGCCGGCACTTTTGGCAAAATACTTCGTCAGCCCCTCCGGCGAGCAGCTCCTGGCAGCCAAGGCAAAGAGGAGGAAAAACTGTGTTGTATATTTCAGAAAACAGACCGCCCGCGATCAATTCATCTCCTTGTTTAGTTTTTTTATTTGCGTTTTGCTGCCGTCAATCTCCATCCGCGGCGCTTCCCAAAGGTTTTCCAGGTCGTAGAAGGCACGTGTCTGAGCTTGAAAAATGGAAATGACCACATCATCATAATCCAGAAGAACCCACTGTGCGTTGGCTTCCCCTTCCACCCCCATAGGCAGGATGCCTTCTTTTTTCAGATATTCCTGAACCGCCCCGGAGATGGCCTGTACCTGCCGGTCGGTTTCGCCCGAGCAGATCAACATATAATCTGTAAAAGAAGATATTTCTTTCACATTCAGGGCAACAATATCTTTAGCTTTTTTCTGCAAAACGGCGTTTATGCACAATAAAAGCCTCTGTGCCGATTCATTTTTTTTAATTGTCAAGCTACCTCCCGTGCCTTTGTTTTATCCTTTAGCCTTTATCCTTTATCCTTTATCCTTTAGCCTTTGTCCTTCGTCCTCGCCTTATGTCACAAACTTGGTGAGTTGACAATATGACATTATATCCGTGGCGCATTATCTTCCCGTCGCATAACAAACAAGCGAAGCTCTGCCACAAACGGGGGAAAGAGTAGGGCTAAGTATTGGCCGCCCGGAAATAGGGTTGCACGGCAGATTCTATAAACTCCGGGGTAAATCTTTCGCAAATCACATGGTTTGATGAATAAAGAGGAAGAAGCACCCCGCGGGAGCCCGCGTTTTTACAATGAAAAATATGGCATCAAAACTTTGACAGGAAGATGCCCGGTATGCTTTACTTTGGCTTCCCGGCCCTGACGGGACCGCAGCAACACCATTGACCGGTAGAGCCTGTATTTATGACGGCTATGTTATCTCCGGAAAGGGCAGGTGGTTTTGGGCGATGAAGAAGACGTCTGGTTTGGCTGGAGAACAGATGAAAAGTTCAGAAAGGATCACCCTTTGCTTTGTCGTGCTGCACAGACCTTTTTTGAGGTGCCGGATACATTTGTACTTGAATGACCAATGGCAGTAATACCTGAGCTTCAGCGTGGTGTCGTATCCGGAAGGGAGGCTGTCCGGAACTTAAAAGAAGGTTCATGGGCTCTTTGGGGAAGTTGATGCACTGAAAATAATACCCGTAACATAATTCAGGGAGGACGACGGATGAAAGTCGAGTTTTTCTGCTGGAACAGGTGAACGACGTGCCGGAAAGCAAGGGAGTTTCTCTTGCACAGCCAGGTACAATTAACGGAAAGGGATTTCTTCCAGGAGCCGTTTGATCGTGGTGAAATCGCAAGTCTTCTCAAAGGAAGCTCCGCCTCTGAAATGTTCAGTTTCAAATCACCGTCTTTCAGGCAACTGAGCTTGAAGCCTGAATCTCTTGACGAGGGGAAGTTGATTGATCTGATGGCCGGCGAGCCGCGGCTGATCCGTCGTCCCATCGTGAAAATCGGCGGAAAGGTTTATTTTGGCGCAGATGCGAAAACGCTGGCCGGTATATTAAAAAAATAGTGATCCGCTCCGCAGGGTGGGGTTCAGTTGCGTGTAGCTTGCCGATGCCGGGTAATGGTGGAGTCAGTCAGAAGCTTTATCTTTTAGCCAATATGGAAAGGTATTAAGTGATGGAGGAAAAAGTAATTTGTTTCAGCTGCGGATTGTCGCCCGCGGACATTGACAAAGGCAGAGATTCTTTTGCCAGGCTGCATCCGGAAGTCCCCCGGCCTGAGGTGATTGCTCTAACCGGGGCGATGCTTGAGTTGCCGGTAGGAGAGGTTCTCGGTGAGGCCCTTTTCGGCGGACCGCCAGGGGCGGTTCAGGACACAAAAGAAACGAGGGAGGAATTATTCCCCGGGATTCACACTTACAGAACCGTGATCGTTTACGCGGCAGAGCGCGAGCAGGTCTTTCAGGTGATGAGGAGTTTCAAGGCTGTCCTGCCTGAGCCGCAAGACATAGTGTTTGCGGTGATCACGGAAACGGCCATAGGCTGGTTGTTTAGAGATTACATCGTGCATTTGGCCCAGGAACATGAACAGATGCAAAAACATGGGCGCGAAAGCAGTCCTGATCGGCACAAAACTTAAGCGGCCGGCAGATGTGAACAGGGATTTTGACGGAGGCGTTCATGCGTGTGGAAATAGAGCGAAAATTCCTCGTTACGGGGGATCAGTGGCGGAAGCCCCCGGGAATACGTATCTGCCAGGGGTACTTATGCCGCGATCCGCAAAGGACGGTGCGGGTGCGCCTGGCCGGCGATGCGGCTTTTTTGACGATCAAAGGAGCGTCGGTCGGAGCCGCACGCCATGAATTTGAATATGAAATCCCCCAGCCCCATGCACAGGAGCTTTTAAAAATGTGTCAGGAGCGACTTATCGAGAAGATACGCTACCTGGTGCCCTCAAACGGTCTTTTGTGGGAAGTGGACGAGTTTTTAGGTGACAACCATGGTCTTGTTTTGGCGGAAATTGAACTCCAAAGTGAGGAGCAGGCTTTTTCGCGGCCGTCGTGGCTGGGACAGGAAGTGACTTGTGATCCACGCTACTTCAATGCGAATCTGTGTGTTAACCCTTTCGGCCGCTGGGTGGAGAACCGGCCGGCTTGACTGAAAAGACCAGTTATAGTTTGCAGATGTAAAGTAAAAGGAGCGGATATGAAGCATGAGCTCGCAGCTATTGCCCTGTTGCCGGTGTTGTTCGGTCAGGCAGTTGTTGTTCGCCGGCGGACGCCCCGGTTACCCGAACCGCAAGGTGAACGTAGTGGTTCAGAAGGGTCCGGCAATCGTCTGCGTCTTTTTATTGTAGGAGATTCCGCCGCCGCAGGTGTGGGGGTGTCGACGCAGCGAGATGCTCTTGCCGGCAGACTGGTTTCACATCTGTCGGGAGATTTTCACATCGAATGGGAACTCGAGGCAAAAACCAGCCGTAAAGCAGTGGATGTCCGCCTGGTACTGGAGGCGCAGGCACAGAAAGAATTCGATGTTGCGGTTACTTCGATCGGTGTCAACGATGTTACTCATCTGACCGGTCTTGGCAAATGGATAAGGCAGCTGGAAGCAATTGTCGGGCTGCTACGGTCGAAATTTCAGGTCCGCCACATTTTACTGACGGGACTGCCGCCCATGCACATGTTCCCCTCTCTGCCACAGCCGCTGAGGTGGTATCTGGGAGCCAGGGCGTCGCGTTTCAACAAAGAACTGAAATCATTTGCCGACAGATCTGCAATATGTGAGTTTGTGGCGATTGATTACCCTTTGGAGTCTGCCTATATGGCGTCGGACGGTTTTCATCCCGGAGCGCCGGCCTATGACCTGTGGGGCAGGCATGCCGCTTGCGTGATCCGCAGACGATTTGACGGAGCTTGAAAGAAAGGGGGTATTAAATACCTGCGGTCCTGAGTTTTAGCCGTCCGCGGGCATCGAGGCAGTTGTCCTTCATTTTCCGCCATAACTTAATGCCCATACGCCGGTGTTCTTTCAATATCTGCCTGAGCATGGAAGGTTCCGTATTGGGATTGATGGTGATCGCTCTGAGTACGACGACTCTGCGTGGCGAGTAGCGGGTCGATTCAATTCTGGTGCGTGAGACAAAAGACATGTCGTGGTCACGGATCGTCTTGTGCAGCTCCGTGTTGAGGTCGTTGATTATTTTATTGATTGCGGTTATTCGTTCGGCATTTTTGCGCGGGTTTTCCGCCAGACGGTCAAGCGCTGACTTTAGTTCTTCCGGAACGAAGCGGTAAATAATGATGAACAGTTCCGGATGGTTCATCAGTTCAAAAAGCGGGTCCTGCTCGATCAGTTTGACGAAAGTGTTTTGCAGATTGCGAGCGTGGTCGAACAAAAGTCTGTAGCCGGTTTTTCCGAATATTTTTATGGAAGCCCAGGGTTTGAGACAGGAAAACGGGCGGGAGCCCTCGATGGTGAACCTTCCCTGGTCAACTGATCCCTTACGTATGATGTAGTCCGAAGTGTGGTAAAGATAACGTGAATCGTACACATTTTTGAATACGCAGATGCCCATGCTGTTGGGGGCATACAACAGTTTATGGCCGTCGATGGTCACGGAATCAGCCTTTTCGATGCCCCGCATCATGTCCCGCGCCCCCTCCATAAGCAGTGCACCTCCGCCCCAGGCGGCGTCCACGTGGAAATGCGCGCCGATTTCCTCGGCAACTTCCGCCAATGCGTCCAGATCGTCAATGTTGCCGGTTTCCGTGGTGCCTGCAATGCCGACCAGGGCGATGAATTTGCTTGGCTTCCCGACGGCCCGGTCTTCTTTGCGGATGCCGTCAATCAGTGAACGAAGCCTTGCCACATCTATTTTGTTGATCCAGGGCTGAACGGGCACGCGGATGACGGCTTGATCGCCGATGCCGAGGATGCTTCCCGCTTTGCAGATGGAATAATGTCCGCGGCGGGAAACAAAAATCAGGGCCTGACGGTAGCCGTAATGATCAAGTGCGCGGACGAGCCCTTCGGAGTGAATACCCTTGAAGCCCCTGTTGTCGGGCGGAAACGCCTTGGCGATGGCCATGGTCAGAGCCGTCATGTTGGCGATGGTTCCGTCAGAAGTGATATTCCCCATTGCAACTTTCGGGTTTTGGATTTGTTTTTTGTAAAAGCTCTCCTCGCCGCGGAAAATCAACTGGTGAACCCAGCATAGAAATTCTCTTTCCACAAAAGATGAAGCTTTCGCGCTTTCAATTTTTACCTGATTCTGATTGAGGCTGACAGCAATCATTTCCAGGAGAATCATGAAATAGGGCACGGCGCTGGTCATATGGCCGATATAATAAGGATTGGCGACTTTTACGGAGTGCTTGATGATGTTGTGCTTGATTTCATCGAGGACGTCTTTAATCAGGTGAGGTTCCGTGGGCATTTCTGTGGTGCTGAATATTTCTGAAAGTTTCTCCAGCGAAATGGAAGAGTGGATGCCGCCACGCTCCTTAAAAAAATCGTGTATCAGGTCGAGCAGGTGAGCGCCGAACTCCATGAATCTGTCCGACGAGTCGGGCATGATGAAGAGCTTTCTCATGTATTCGGGAGTGCTCTCTATTCTCTTTTGTCTGTGTATCGCGCCGAGTTTGAGTGAATCCATTTTCAGAAGATAACCCCTTGTGCTGATATCTTGTTTCACATATCACAAGAATGCCTTGAGGAAAAAGAAGAATATTGAAAAAATAAGGGAAAAAGCTGATAATCAGCGCGCCTGTCGCCGTTTGTCGCCTTTTCCAGGCGGTAATTGAGGAAGCCGGAAGAATATTTGAGTCAAATCCATCTGGCGGCATTTTACGTAAAGGATTAAATATGCACAACATTATTCAGAAAGTTCATATTCACATGCCCTATCACCTGCTGGAGCGGTATCAGCCGATGATTCTTGAGCACAGACTGAATCCGGAGCTGTATTTCAACCACCACACTTTGTCATCGATCGACAGGGATGATTGCCGCCTGACCGCCGGGATTTTTAAAAATGCGGGACTGAAAGTGACATTTCACGCGCCGTTTGTCGATTTGCGGCCTGGCGCACTCGATGATCGGATCCGTAAGGCGAGTATGGAACGCATCAGGCAGGCATTTGATCTTGCACAATATTTTCAACCGCTTAAAATAGTCTGTCATCCTTCCTATGATGACCGCTACTATGTCAATTGCGATGATTTATGGCTGGAAAACAGTGTGAGATTCTGGAGCGAATTGAAGCGTGTCGCCAAAGATGCTGGTGCGGTCGTTGCTCTGGAAAACGTCTATGAGAAAGAGCCGGATATATTAAGGAAGCTCATGGAAATCCTGGCCGACGACCACCTGTGCTTTTGTTTTGATACCGGGCATTATAATGTATTTTCCAATACAGAGCTTAAAACATGGATTGAGCAGATGGGACCTTATATCGGCCATCTGCATCTGCACGACAATTTCGGTAAATTTGACGAGCATCTGCCGGTAGGCACTGCCACGTTCCCGTTTGAGGAATTGTTCACACAGCTGGGGGAGATGAGAGCCGGCCCGACCATCACGCTGGAGGCGCACCGGCAGGATCATCTCTGGCAATCGCTTGATAATCTCCGGAAAATGGCGCTTCTGGATCTTTTGGATTAAGACCTTCAATATCAGGAAACGAATGTGCTGAGATATCTTGTCAAAAGAGTTCTTTTCATGGTCCCGCTTTTGCTGGGGATTACGGTCATCTGCTTTTTCGTGATGCATCTGGCACCAGGCAAGCCCACCGATTTGCAAACACAGATGAACCCGAAAGCTTCAGCGGAAATGAAAGAGAGGCTGATGAAGCTCTATGAGCTTGACAAGCCGGTTCATCTTCAATACTGGTCGTGGCTCAAAAAGCTCGTTCGGGGAGACCTGGGGACGTCTTTTTCTTCCGACCACCGTCCTGTTGCGGACAAAATTCTGGAGCGTCTGCCCATTACGATCACGATCAATGTTTTGTCTTTGCTCATCATCATTGCACTGGCCGTGCCCATCGGCGTTTTGTCCGCCGTTCATCAGGACTCGCTGTTTGATAAAGTCACGGCTGTGATTGTTTTTATCGGCTTTGCCGTTCCTACCTTCTGGCTGGCCCTGCTTTTGATGATTTTTTTCGGGATTCATCTGGGTTGGCTGCCGATTTCCGGACTGCGCTCACTCAACTATGAATATCTGAGTGCCTGGGGGCAGTTGACGGACCTGGCGCGGCATTTGATTCTGCCGGTATTTATTTCCGCGTTCGGCGGTCTGGCGGGACTTTCGCGTTATATGCGTGCCAATATGCTTGAAGTGATCCGCCAGGACTATATTTTGACCGCCCGGGCCAAGGGCCTGAGCGAGAGGCAGGTCATTTACCGTCACGCGCTGCGTAACGCGCTTTTACCGGCGATCACGATTCTGGGGTTATCGATACCCGGCCTGATCGGCGGCAGTGTCATCTTCGAAACGATTTTTGCAATTCCGGGCATGGGGCAGTTATTTTACATGTCGGTGATGGCGCGCGACTATCCCACGGTCATGGGCATATTATTGATCGGTGCGATACTGACACTGGTGGGTAATTTGATCGCGGATATTTCTTACGCGGTTGCAGATCCGCGTATCCGCATCTCGTGAAGACTTGTTGCGCGGGTTGCCCGGCGTAATATTCAGTGGATTTTTTAACGGAGTATTGCTGTACGATGACGTTTTGGGAAATGTTTTATAAAAATAAACTGGCGCTTGCCGGCTCGGCGATTGTCGCGGCACTGTTTATCGTTTCCGTTTTTGCGCCGTGGATTTCTCCCTACGACCCGGGAGCGATTGATCTGAAGCATGTTCTGGCGCCGCCGTCCGCCGAGCACTGGTTCGGCACCGATCAGCTTGGGCGTGATGTTCTTTCCAGAATGATCTGGGGGGCGCGCATTTCTTTAAAAGTTGGTTTTGTCGCCACGGGCCTGGCGATACTGATTGGAATGCTGCTGGGTGCGATAGCCGGGTATTACGGTGGATGGATCGACACACTGATCATGCGATTTGTGGACATCATGCTTTGTTTTCCCTCTTTTTTCCTTATCCTGGCGGTGATTGCCTTTTTGGAGCCCTCCATCTGGAATATCATGCTGGTGATCGGCCTTACAGGTTGGATGGGGGTGACAAGACTGGTGCGGGCGGACTTCATTTCGCTGCGTGAACGTGATTTTGTGCGGGCAGCACGTGCGGTCGGCGCCGGCGATGCACGCATAATTTTTCTGCACATTCTCCCCAATGCAATGGCCTCGATTTTGGTTGCCGCCACGCTGGGCATCGCCGGTGCGATTCTGACGGAATCGGCTCTGAGTTTTCTGGGCATCGGTGTGCAGCCGCCCACCCCGAGCTGGGGCAATATCCTGACGGCGGGAAAAGACAATATCGACATCGCCTGGTGGCTGTCTCTTTATCCGGGATTGGCCATTCTGATTACCGTGGTCGGGTATAATCTGCTGGGGGAAGGTATCCGCGACGCGTCCGACCCGCGTCTGAAGAAGTGATCATCATTAAAACGGCAGCTTGGTTTTTGACTCGTGGTTTTCCTTTTCTTTTTCAAGGATTTCCAGTGCTGCCCGCAAATCGCGTGTGAGGATTTTTCTTTCCAGCGGGTCAAGGTGCTGTACTTTCAGCTGAGCCGGTCTCAACTCAATCTCTTCAAGTGTGGCGTTTACGTACTTGCCTGCCGATAAACGCGGGAGAATTTTGTTGAAAATATTTTCCAGCTTCGAACCTTCTATATTAATTGAGCTTATTTTCCACTTTTGGTTTTCTCTGGTCATGGTGATAAATCCCTTGAGTGCTTCATCACCGGGTTTCGACAGATAGTCCGTTATCAGATTCGTATCTTTTTGTGGTGTCATATTGATGCTGATGCTCAGCTCATTTGGTCTCAAAACAGGCAGCCACATATTATCGCGTTTGATTTTCAGGGAGTATCGCGGGACGTCCATCAGACCGAAATATTCCAGCAGAGCGAGCTCCAGCGCGAAATGAAACTTCATGGTTTCCTGAAAAGAGGTCTGTCTGGTCTGTTGTTTTTCTGAATAAAATTGCTGTACCCCCTCGTAGTTCCTAGAGGAGATCTGTTGGAAGAATCTCTGGACATCGCTTTTGGCCCTGTTGTTAATACCCAGTACAGAGACAAAGACCAGAAACAGAATAAAACAGATAAAAGCAGTCGCAATAATTATTTTGGTAGAAAACCTTAAATTCAGCATGGCATTACCTTATATATTTCTTTCATCAAGCTGTGAGTTGTTTTAACATGTTACAGACATCCGGCCTGGAATTTTTTCTTCTACTACACGCAATCAGTGTGGAAAGCAAATCAATATTGTTGACAGCTTTGCAAAAAACCCTGAGCTGATCGGGGTAGAAAAAATAGCAGGCGAGCCGGTAGGTCGTGGTACGCCGTTCATGGTTCGACAGGCTCACCACGAACGGCAGTAAAGCTCACCACGAACGGCAGTAAAAGCTCAGCATGAACGGTTAATAAAGCGAGAAGCGCAACCTTCGTGTCCCCCGTTCACCCTGAGCTTGTCGAAGCCTGTCCTGAGCTTGTCGAAGGGGGGGAGCGGCAGGGGGTGGCGTGCTTTAGCAGGCCGGTGGTGGAGAGTTAGCAGATTAGATGATTAGAAGTTTAGAGGGTTGGCGGGTAGGAGGAATGGTCGATGGTGGTGGCTGATAGTTGATGGTGAATAGTTGATAGCTCGTAGTTCGCGGCTCGTAGCGATTCATTTCACGGTCTGGAGGTTTGCTTTGGGCTTAATTGCTGATTCTGAGATTAGTTTGAAGTTGGTCAGAAGCTGATGGTTTATGGGTGGGGTCGCCAGGGGGAAGTCCTTTCGTGCCATGCTATTTCAGCAATCCTCATTACATTTTTTCCACATTGTGTGCTTATCGCCAGGCGTGGATATCATTCATCGCTCAGAGAGGCTTTTTCCATGATCTGCTTTTTTTGCCCCGGGGTTATTTTTTTGATGAGCACGCCGATGCCGGGCATGGTCATGTTTTTTCCCCAGGGCTGGCGCCACCGGATTTCTCCGCAAATTGGTGTTTTGTCGTCCAATTCATTGATGACAAACCAGACTTCGGATGAAGAAGACCAGTCCTCACAGGACAACAAAAAACATCCATCTTTCGATACATTAAGGGTTATGCCGCGATGGGTCAGAGCCAGGTCCATGTCCTGTGCCCGGCTGATCAGAACATTGAAATAGACGTTTTTTCTCGCGCTCAGCCGAACCGCCCGGGGAATGAAGAGCCGGCATTCCTGGGAGACAAAGTCCGCCAGTGTACAGTTGTCGCGTACCGAGCCGCCCGCTATTGTACGCAAGCTGCTGCTTTCGTGATCCCACTTGAGTTGAATGACGGGGAAGGCATCAAGAACATCCTTGGCGAGGCTCTTTTCTTCAGATGATGCTTTGACGCTGGTGACCAGATCGATCATGACTCCATGGTAGGCTTTGGTGACCATCGATTTCAGAAGTTCACCGAAAGACTCCACCGTGTCCACTTCGATGCCGGCTTTTTGGGCTTCGCGGAGATATGCCTCTTTTGCCGGGTCATTTTTACAAACCAGAATAAGACGTACAGACATAAAGATTCACCTTGCCCGTGACGTGTCACCGGAATACTGCCTCATTAGTAACTCAACATAAAGACTAGAAAATATGGGCATGAATGTCAATATATCGAACCATGTTTCTTGGGGCTTGATTATGCCTTTGAAATATAATACTAGATTTGGCGCTCAGACTGTCAGAAAAAACTGATGTGCAATATTCATGAGGAGGGAACTTTTCGATGTCCAAAAAATTCGACGCGGAATTCATGAAAACCGATCGCCGCATTATCGCCCGTAAACTGCTGGCGGGCGAATTATCGGAAAAGGAGTTAAACAGTCTTTTGAAAAAACTGCCCGACGTCGCGGAAAATGCCGAAGAAGTCTTTCCGGTGCCTGAAAAACAATAATCATGTTTATCGATTCCCACGCTCATCTGGAGATGAAAGAATTCGACCGCGATCGCGCAGAAGTGATCGGGCGTGCCCGGGCGGCGGGTGTCGAGGTCATTGTCACCGTGGGAACAAGCCTCAGTCTGAACCGCAGGGCTCTGTCTGTCGCCCGTCAGTACGAGAACGTTTACGCGACAATCGGTATTCACCCGCATGATGCGGCAAAGGCTGATGATAAAACACTTCACGAGCTCAAGACATTGGCGCGGGATGCCAAAGTCGTTGCCTATGGTGAAATCGGTCTGGACTTTTTCCGTAATATTTCACCGAGGAAAAAACAAATCGAGGTATTCGCCACACAGCTTCAAATCGCCAAAGAACTTGATTTGCCAGTGGTCATTCATGACCGCGACGCCCACGAACAGACACTCGCAATGGTAAGAGCTTCCGGTATCCGCCGGGGTGTTTTCCACTGTTTTTCCGGGGACTGGGAGATGGCCGGAAAATGCCTTGATCTTGGCTTTTATATCTCCATTCCCGGGGTGGTGACATTTGGAAAATCCAAAGTGTTACAGGATGTTGTCCGAAAGGCGCCCGCCGATGCGATACTTTTGGAGACGGACTGCCCCTACCTCACGCCCGAGCCGCACCGCGGGAAGCGAAACGAGCCGTCGTTCATGGTTCATACAGCGCAAAAAGTCGCGGATATCAGGGGTGTTTCCATCGAAGAGCTGGCCGCTGTCGCCACTGCCAATACGCGCCGGCTTTTCGGACTGGAAGTTGTTTCGCCCAAATAACCCCAATGGCATTTGCATAACCCCGAAACGTAATCCGACGATGGAAAACCAGGAGGAAGGATCAATGAAAAAAGCTGTCATCTTGCTTTCCGGCGGTGTCGATTCCGCTGTGACGCTGGCGATTGCGAAAAGCTGCGGCTTTGATCCTTACGCGTTGAGCTTTCGCTACGGCCAGCGCCATGCCGTTGAACTTACGGCTGCCTCACGCGTTTTGCGAAGTCTCGGCGTTCGGCAACATCTGATTCTGGACATTGGCCTCGACCGTATCGGCGGTTCCGCTTTGACTTCTGATATGGATATCCCGAAAAACCGTTCCCGTGAAGCGATGTCCAGTGTCATCCCCGATACGTACGTTCCGGCCCGTAACACGATATTTTTGTCCTATGGACTGGCCTGGGCCGAAGTACTGGGCTCGTCCGATATTTTCATCGGTGTCAACGCACTTGATTACAGCGGCTATCCCGACTGCCGTCCCGAATACGTTGCCGCCTTTGAGCGTATGGCCAACCTGGCCACACGGACGTGTGTGGAAGGACGACAAAAAATTACCATTCACGCGCCGCTTATCGACTTGAAAAAAGCACAGATCATTCTAAAAGGCATTGAGCTGGGTGTTGATTTTTCTCTGACGCACAGCTGCTATGACCCGACGCCGGATGGTACAGCCTGCGGGCGGTGTGATTCATGTGCCCTGAGGCTCATGGGGTTTCGCGAGGCGGGGATGGAAGATCCGGTAAAATATCAGTTTCAGCAATAAGAAGTCGGGGCAAAAGATGTATGCAGTCAAGGAAATATTTTACTCGATCCAGGGAGAGGGCTTCCACAGCGGACGTCCGGCCGTGTTCTGCCGCTTTTCCGGCTGTAATTTGTGGTCCGGAAAAGAGAAAGACAGAAAAAACTCGCTCTGCCCCTTTTGCGATACCGAATTTACCGGCACCGACGGCACCGGAGGCGGTCTGTATTCATCCGCGCATGATCTGGTGAGTCAAATATCCAGGGCATGGCCGGCCGTCACGGCAAACACCGTTCGTCCCTTTGTTGTTTGCACCGGCGGCGAACCTCTTCTGCAGCTTGATGCCGGGCTGGTTGCCGGGCTGCACACAGAAGGCTTTGAGATAGCTGTGGAGACCAACGGCACAATTGCCGTAACAGAAGGTATTGACTGGCTCTGTGTCAGCCCCAAGGCCCGTGCCCGCCTGGTACAGGTTAGCGGAGATGAACTCAAGCTCGTTTATCCGCAGGAGGGACTGGATCCGGAGGAATACGTCGGTATGAATTTTCGTCATTTTTTCCTGCAGCCGATGCACGGACCTGGATATGAGGAGGCGGTCCGGCGGACCCTGGAGTATGTGCTTGAGCATCCGGCCTGGCGGATCAGTCTGCAGCTGCACAAAATATTGGATGTGAGATAGGAAGAGACAATGGAAATATTCAAGGTATTTAAATTCGATGCGGCACATCATCTGCCCTGCGTGCCCGACGGCCACAAATGTGCGAAGACGCACGGCCATTCCTTTCGTGTGGAAATCCATGTCAAAGGCGAAGTTGACCCTCACAGCGGCTGGGTGATGGACTTCGCCGGCATTACGGCCGCCTTTGAACCGATTCTGGACGAGCTGGATCATAAAAACTTAAACGCCATCGAGGGATTGGAAAATCCCACCTCCGAGAGGCTTTGCCGTTGGATCTGGCACAGACTCAAACCATCGTTGCCGCAGTTGTCAAAAGTCGTCGTTTGTGAGAGCCCTGAGTCCGGTTGTGTTTACGACGGAAAAGATTAAAAGAGCATCACACGACGTTTTTTGTCTGTCCGCCGGGAGCGGGATTAAACAATTTGCATTTTGAGATTTAATGTATTAGCGTTCCCGGTCAGGGGTGCCGCGGATTTCCCGTTGGGGGAAGAGCGGCTGAGAATATACCCTTTGAACCTGATCCGGGTAATGCCGGCGTAGGAAGTGGCGCACATAACTTTACAAAGGCCATGCCCTTTTCAGGCAAAGGGGCATGGCTTTTTTGCGTAAATCATGGACAGAGTAATTATTGTCAGCGGTGGACGGCTGGGAGACGCAGAATTTTTTCGCCGACGAGTATCGGCTGTGAAAAATCGGCTTCTTGTGGCCTGCGACGGTGGAGCACGCCATCTTGCAACACTGGGGATTGGGCCTGATGTGATTATCGGTGATATGGACTCGCTCAGTGCCGAAGCGCTTGCCTCATGGGAGAGGCGCGGCGTGAAGATCGTTCGTTACCCGGCAAACAAAGATTTCACTGATACACAGCTGGCACTCGATTATGCTTTGTCGTGCCGGCCCGGGGCAGTGGAGATCTGGGGAGCGCTCGGGGGGCGCATTGACCATACTCTGGCTAATATCTACCTGCTGCAGCGCGCCTGGGAAGCGGGGGTACAGGCTTGCCTGATTGATGAATTCACCGAGGTGAGCCTTGCGGAAAAAGAAACCAAAATTGCCGGGGCAGCCGGATGTCTGGTATCGATCATCGCTCTTTCGCCGGTCGTTGAGGGCATCAGTCTGGAAGGTTTTCAATACCCGCTTGACGGCGAAAATCTCTCGTTTGCCGAATCACGTGGTATCAGCAATATCATTACCGCGCCCATGGCGACAATCCGCGTGAACCGGGGCAGTCTTCTGATTGTCCGTTACCGGCAGGCAGGCGTTTTCCCGGAGGCAGATTAATTGGCAAAAGTCTTGAAAGTATTGTGTGTGGGCGGCTCCGACAGCGGCGCAGGTGCGGGCATCCAGGCCGACCTGAAAACCATCAGTACCTGCGGGTGCTACGCGACAACCGTAATCACGGCGCTGACAGCGCAAAATACATGTGGCGTGCAGGGAGTTCTCCCCGTACCGCCGCAATTTATCGCCCGGCAACTGGACGCAGTCCTTTCCGATATCGGCGCAGACGCCGTTAAGACCGGCATGTTTTCGTCGCCGGCCGCGGTCGCTGTCGTTGTGGAAAAAATAAAGCAATACCGTTTAAGAAATGTGGTGGTTGACCCGGTCATGGTCGCCAAAGGAGGCCACCCACTGACGAAAGGCAGGGCCATCGGCGGAATTATTAAAGAGCTCCTGCCGGTGGCCGGCGTAGTAACACCCAATATCCCGGAGGCGGAGGTTTTGTCGGGATATCACATCCGTTCTGTGGATGATATGAAAAAGGCGGCATCGCTTATCCACGGCCTGGGCGTAAAAAATGTAGTCATCAAAGGCGGCCACCTGGCACTAAGCCGTAAAACCGGCAGCATTGATATACTCTATGACGGAAAATCATATCATGAATTTTCCGCAGACTGGATCAGGACAAAAAACACGCACGGCACCGGCTGTACGTTTGCGGCGGCACTGGCGGCATATCTGGCGCAAGGTATGGTGATGTACGATGCCGTTACGGCGGCCAAGGAGCTGGTGTTTGAAGCCATCAAAGGGAGTTTGAGAATCGGCCGCGGGCACGGGCCGGTGAATGTTTTGGTAAATTTGCATGATGCGGGGAGGGATAAATGACACAGTTGGAGAAGGCCCGCCGGGGAGTGATTACTACAGAGATGGAGATTGCTGCCGCGGCGGAAAATGTCGAGCCGGAATATATCCGGCAGGGAGTTGCCGCAGGCACGATTGTCATCTGCAGGAATATAAATCACACGGGTATCAGGCCGCTGGCAATAGGGAGTGGCCTGCGCACCAAGGTCAATGCCAACATCGGCACATCCAAAGATGGCAACGACCTGCCTGCCGAACTGGAAAAGCTCACTTTGGCGATTAACGCCGGCGCCGATGCGGTGATGGATTTGTCGACAGGCGGTGATTTGGCGCAGATACGCAGGGAAGTTATGAAAAACTCCACTGTTGCCGTCGGCACAGTGCCGATTTATCAGATCGCCGTAAAAATGATCAATGCCGGCCGGGCCGTCTCCGAAATGACCGCCGACGAAATGTTCGAGGTGATCGAAGAAAACGGTCGTGATGGTGTTGATTTTATAACCGTTCACTGCGGCGTGACACGCCGGACCGTGGAAATAATGGAGCAACAGGGCAGGGTGCTGGGCATAGTGAGCAGGGGAGGCTCCATGACGGCCGGTTGGATGCGCTGCAACGGCAAGGAGAATCCTCTTTACGAGCAATATGACCGGCTTTTGGAGATAGCGCGTCGCTATGAGATGGTTTTGAGTCTTGGAGACGGCCTGCGTCCAGGGGCCATTGCCGACGCGACCGATCAGGCGCAGATCGCCGAATTGGTTGTTCTCGGCCAGTTAGCCCAACGGGCCCGCCGGGCGGGTGTGCAGGTGATGATTGAAGGGCCGGGACATGTGCCGATCAAGGATATTGAGGCCAATATTAAATTACAGAAAAATATTTGCCAGGGCGCTCCGTTTTACGTGCTGGGGCCTCTTCCGACAGACATCGCGCCCGGGTACGACCATATCACCTCAGCCATCGGCGGCGCGATTGCCGGAGCTGCCGGTGCCGATTTTCTTTGTTATGTGACGCCGGCTGAGCATTTGCGTCTGCCAACACCGGCCGATGTGCGTGCCGGAGTAATTGCTTCGCGTATTGCCGCTCATATCGCCGACCTGGCCAAAGGCGTTAAAGGAGCCAAAGAACGGGATTTGCAGATGTCTCAATTTCGGAAAACATTTGACTGGCAGGGACAGGTGGATGTATCACTGGATCCGGAAATGACGGCCGCCCTTCTGGAAAAAAGCAAAAGCGCCGCTGAAGAGGGTTGCACCATGTGCGGAGAGCTTTGCGCGATCAGACTCGGCAGAAAGTGATAAATGGTCGGCGTTCAAAGTTGTTTTAATTCCCCAGTACGACCTCAGATCAATGGCGAAAGAAGGAGATTCACTCCAAGGCAGTGCCGCAAGCGGGGTCCATATCATGGAAGATCTTCATGAATTGAAAGAGCGTGCAGCGCGGGAAATTGTCCTGCAACTGAGGCAAGGAGGCTATGAGGCCTTTTTTGTCGGCGGCGCAGTACGCGATTATCTGCGCGGCGTAACGCCGGGAGATTACGATATCGTCACTTCGGCAAAGCCCAGGCAGGTTTCAGAGCTTTTCGCACGCACTACCGGTGTAGGCGCAAAGTTCGGCGTCACCGCCGTGATTGCCGGCGGGCACTCCTTTGAAGTGGCAACTTTCCGCAGTGACGAAGCTTATGAAGATGGAAGGAGGCCCGCTCAGATTCGATTCTCCACGGCAGAAGATGATGTTTGCCGTCGTGATTTCACCGTCAATGGTCTTTTGATGGATCCGGAATCGGGCCAAATCATCGATTATGTTAACGGAAGGAAAGACATTGAAAAACGGATTATACGCGCCATTGGCGATCCTTATCAGCGCTTTGCCGAAGATTATCTGCGCATGCTCCGGGCAGTGCGCTTCGCGGCAAACCTGGGTTTCTCCCTTGAGCCAAAAACAAAAGAAGCCATCCTGGAACATAGTGAGAAAATACGAAGCATCAGTGCCGAGAGAGTGGCCGAAGAGCTGGATAAAATTCTGACACGCGGCGGTGCCCGCCGCGGTTTTGAATTGTTGTCCGCAACCGGATTATTGCGTCATATTCTGCCGGAAGTCGAAGATCTCAAAGGAGTGCAACAGCCGCCCCGCTACCATCCCGAAGGAGACGTCTGGGAGCATACGATGATCATGCTTGAGGTGCTGGCTGCCGAAACAGCTCCCCGGACGAATGCAACGCTGGCCTGGGCTGCGCTCCTGCATGATACAGGTAAGACGGCAACGCGTACGGTAGATGAAAAAGGCGTGCACTTTTACGGGCACACCGGGGAAAGCGAACGAATCGCTGCGGCTATTGCCGGACGTTTGAAATTTTCCCGCGTCCGCCGTGAGGGGGTTATCGCATTGATCCATCACCACATGGCCTTCATGAATGTTCAAAAAATGCGTCCTTCCCGGCTGAAGCGTTTTTTACGTATGCCCGATTTTGATCTCCATCTGCAGTTGCACAGGCTTGATTGTCTGGCCAGTCATGGTATGCTCGACCATTATGAGTTCTGTCTTGCCGGAATGGCGGGCGCGTCTCCTGAAGAACTCAGGCCGGTGAGGCTTTTGACAGGCGATGATCTGATTGCCATGGGATACGCGCCGGGCAGACTGATCGGTGAGATTCTCAGCAGACTCGAAGACGAGCAACTGGAAAACAGGGTCATCAACCGGGAAGAGGCGGAGGAATTTGTGCGCCTGAACTGGAGCCGGCAAAGAAATCAGACAGGAGAATGATCTGTGCCGTCGAAAAAAAGCAAGGTTACGTGTCTCATTTTTCTATTGATTACCGCTTTGATGTTGTTGTCATGTGCCAGCCGTGAAGTAAAGGTGATCCGGACACCGGCTGTCGCACAGAAAAAACATCTGGCGCTGATGGGTTATACTATTCAGGCCGGCGCCTTCGCACAGGTGCAAAACGCTTTACGCCTGACCGAAAAACTAAAAGACCGCGGGCTTGACGCAACTTATTTTAAAGCGTCCGACGGCCTGTTCAAAGTGCGTTTTGGTAATTTCACATCTAAGGATCAGGCTCGCCTGCGGGCCGAGTCACTCCAGCGGGCGGGCCTCATCGAAGAATTCTATATCGTCATTCCTGAAGATTCACCGGCCGTAAGACAAAAACAGCTTGGTGTGGATTATCTGAGAGATTCGCTTGTAAAGAGCGCTTATGATTTTATCGGTGTTCCCTATCTGTGGGGAGGCGTGTCGGCCCAAACAGGTTTTGACTGCAGTGGTTTGACGATGACGGTATATCAGCTAAACGGTCTTGATCTGCCGCGACATTCCAGAGCCCAGTATGATGCAGGAGACGAAGTTTCGCCGCATCGGTTGCAAAAAGGAGATCTGGTATTCTTCGCGACGCGAGGTCACGGAAAAATATCTCATGTGGGTATTTATATCGGCGACGATAAATTTATTCACGCTCCTGCAGCCGGAAAAATAATTCGTATAAATTCTTTGAAGGATGCCTATTATGCAAAGCGTTTCATGGGAGCGAGAACGTATCTTTTGTGAAACGAGCTGGTGAAACGCTGAAAGCCTTGACAGTCGAGGGTTTCACGGTTGTCTCCACAAGACAGAATCACAATAAACAATCGGTCGTTTTTATTTTTCAATACTTCATTGACGAAATGATCATTGTTGGACACAAAAATAATAAAAAGAATTAATCATTTTTTTAATAGTTTTTGTTGACCAAATAAAAAAAATAAAGTAAAATTCAAGTCAAATTAACGAAGTGGGTTGTGAAAAAAGCAAACTCAACAAAAGGAGGCTAAACCCAATGGCAGTAACAGCAAAAAAAGTTGCGAAGAAAGCGGCAAAGAAGGTCGCCAAGAAGGCGGCGAAGAAAACCGTAGCGAAGAAAGCAGCTGCCAAGAAAACGGCGGTCAAAAAAGTTGCCAAGAAGGCAGCGAAGAAAACGGCAGCCAAAAAACCCGCGGCAAAGAAAGTCGCAAAAAAAGCAGCAAAAAAATAAACCGCGCAACAGGATTGTTTAAAGAGCAGGCCACTGTCAAAGGTCTGCTCTTTAAATATCCTTCTCATTTAGTTGTTCCCGCCTGCCAGGCCAAAACGTGATTATCCGATCCGTCTTGTCGCTTGTTTAATAAAGTCTTTTTTAAAAACCATTCATTTGTGTGATTCTTTACCGGTGGCCCGGGCAAAAATGATAAGCCGACAAAGAGCTGTCTCTTCCCGGGGTGTAATGCTTGTCATCCGGCACCTATCCGATTAAATATTTGATTGCATTTTTTGCCGTTTTAAAATAGTTCACCACTTTTGACGTAACCGGCGCAGTGTGTAAGACGGCACTTTGTGGCGGGGTCGGCAAGGGAAAACAACTCCTGCACGGGAGTTATGAAAATACGGCCAAAGGAGGCATTATGAACGACAGCAGCTTGACCAAAAACAAAAAGCTCATTTCATGGGTAGATGAGATGACTAAAATTTGTAAGCCCGAGCAGGTTTACTGGTGCGATGGCAGTGAGGCCGAATATAATGCCATGATAAAAACGTCGGTTGACAGCGGTGTGGCTACACCGCTCAATCCTGATAAGCGTCCCAATTGTGTCCTGTTCCGGTCTGACCCCTCCGACGTGGCTCGTGTGGAAGACCGCACCTATATTGCCGCCCGCACAAAAGACGAAGCAGGCCCCACCAATAACTGGATCGATCCGGATGAATTGAAAAAGACGATGCGTGGACTTTATGAAGGCTGCATGAAGGGGCGGACAATGTACATCATCCCGTTCAGTATGGGGCCGGTAGGTTCACCTATTGCTCAAATTGGCGTGGAGATAACCGACTCGGCCTACGTTGTTGCCAATATGCATATTATGACCCGCGTCGGTCAAAAGGTGCTCGATGTTCTGGGAGAGGACGGTGTGTTTATCCCCTGTTTGCATTCGGTGGGCAAGCCACTGGCCGAAGGCGAAACGGATGAAGGTCTGTGGCCTTGCGCCCCGATGGAGAAAAAATATATTTCTCATTTCCCTGAAGAAAAAATGATCTGGTCGTTCGGGTCCGGTTACGGTGGAAACGCTCTTTTAGGCAAGAAGTGTTTCGCGCTCAGGATCGCCTCGGTCATGGCCCGTGAACAGGGCTGGCTTGCCGAGCATATGCTGATTCTCGGCATCACCAGTCCCGCAGGAGAGAAAAAATATGTGGCGGCCGCTTTCCCGTCCGCCTGTGGCAAAACGAACCTGGCGATGATGATTCCGACCATTCCCGGCTGGAAAGTGGAATGCGTGGGTGACGATATTGCATGGATGAAATTCGGGGCGGACGGACGGCTCTATGCGATCAATCCCGAAGCAGGTTTCTTTGGTGTTGCGCCCGGCACATCTGAAGAATCCAACTATAACGCGATGAAGTCTATTGAAAGAAATACGATCTTTACCAATGTCGCCCTGACCGAGGATGGAGATGTCTGGTGGGAAGGCATTGGCTACGATGCTCCAGAAGGTAAAATCATCGACTGGACGGGCAGAGAGTGGACTAAAGACGCAGGCAGGGTCGCCGCTCATGCCAACGCCAGATTTACGGCGCCGGCCAAACAGTGTCCGGCCATCGACCCTGACTGGGAAAATCCCGACGGTGTACCGATCAGCGCCTTTTTATTCGGCGGCCGCCGTCCCAAAACAATTCCTCTGGTGCATGAGGCTTTCAACTGGAATCACGGCGTGTTCCTGGGATCGATTGTCGGCTCGGAAATTACCGCCGCAGCCATCTCCGCCAACATCGGTCAGGTTAGAAGAGATCCGTTTGCCATGCTGCCATTCTGCGGTTACAATATGGGAGATTATTTCAAGCACTGGATCGGCATCGGCACCAAAACAGCACCGGAAAATCTGCCGAAGATTTTCTACGTCAACTGGTTTAGAAAAGCAGATGACGGTAAGTGGCTCTGGCCCGGCTACGGTGAAAACAGCCGTGTACTCAAGTGGGTTTTCGAGCGCTGTGCCGGAACAGGCAAGGCCAGAAAAACCCAGATCGGGTTTATGCCCACACCGGATGCGATAGACACAAGCGGCCTGAGTGTCAGTGAGGCAGACATGAACGAGCTTCTGGATGTAAACACAGATGAATGGAAGCAGGAGGTCCTCAGCATCCGTGAGCATTACGCCAGATTCGGAGACCGCCTGCCCGGGGAGCTTATGAAGGAACTGGAAGATCTGGAAAAGAGGCTGGGATAAGTTGCGGGTTACCCCGCGCAGTTGAAGTGTATTTTGGTGTAAGATAACAGGACGGGCCGCAGGCGAAAGTTGAACGCAGGCGGCCCTTTTTCATACACGGATCAGGCATTTCGCGATTGGCCTTTCTCAGGCAGGCCCGGCCATCCCGGAGCGGCGCGTATGAAGGACGGAATCCCCGGCATGTAAATAGCGAAGATTTCTCTGATGGAAGAGAAACGATTTCCGGCGCCGGCCGAAGATTTCATTTGTGGCACGCGGGAGCCTGTTGCCTCAACGGAAAAACACCGATTATTTTGCTTGACTACCAACATAAAATCATGATGACAAATATAGTTCCGGAAGGTCGTACGCCGAAGATGGCCTCTTTTTGATGATAGACGGCGGTTCTCCGGGAAAAGAGAGCGGAAAAATACGGCAATGCAGTCAGCATTTGATTAGAGCCCTCATTGTAGGCCGGTTGTGGGGAATATCGGCATGAAAACATGGACGACAAAAAACGGGCAGCAAGTGACGCAGGTGCTGGATGGAAGATGCAATATATTCATGGTTTCCGGGGGAACCGGGAATATGCTCATTGACACCGGGTCAGCGGGCATGAGACGTAAGCTTGTTTCGCGATTGAAAAGGGCAGGCCTCACCAAGCCGGCGGGCATCGTACTCACGCACGCCCATTTTGACCATGCGGGCGGGGCGGCGCTTATTCGGGAAATGTTCGGGGGCCCCGTATATGTTCACCGAAGCGAGGCGGAGCTCCTCAAAAGAGGAGCCAATCCCGTCATACGGGGCGCCACGACTTTCGGCGCAATTGGCGCCTTCATGGCATCGATCGCCCCGGAAAGACTCCTGGCCTATCCCCCATGTCCTCCCGATGTTTCCGTTGAAGATCGTCTCGATCTTTTCGATCTCGGAGCAGACACATACATCCTGCATACGCCCGGGCATACACGTGGTTCGATGAGCGTTATTGTTGGCGGAGAGATTGCTGTGGTGGGCGATACCCTTTTTGGGATGTGCCGCTCGTCGGCTTTTCCGCCTTTTGCCGAAGACCAGCGGGAGCTTACTGAAAGCTGGAGGCGACTTCTCGACACGGGTTGCAGAATCTTCCTCCCGGCACATGGCGGCGTGAAGACCGCCGGTGAGCTTCGCGCAGAATACGAGCGAAGGGGAGGGACAGGATCCGTTTCCGATTGATGGATTTGTTGATTTTTCAGAGGTGTGCTGCAAAAGGACATTCATTGGCATGAAAGGGGAAGAAGAACATGGAGAAGATGCTTACGCTTTTGACGACAGGTTTTGGTATTTTGTGCCTTCTTTTTCTTGTTCTGACAGTGGCGACAGTACGTAAGAAGAAAATCTTCGGATCTTTGACCGCTGTTTTGTGTGCTCTTTTGTGTTTCTCACTGGCCGCTTTGTCCGGTACGATTGCCGTCGCGACAAAAGGCTACCGGGCGCTGACGCATGAAGAGGTGGCGGCTGTAGTCAGGGTCGAGCCAGCAGGAGAAAAGAGGGTGACCGCGCACTTCCGTTTTGCCGACGGGCGTGAGGCATTCTATCAAATTGCCGGAGACTCTCTGTACGTTGATGCCCATATTCTCAAGTGGAAGCCCATTGCCAATGTCTTCGGCCTGCACACTTTTTATGAGCTCGACAGAGTATCAGGACGCTATATGAATATTGAAGATGAACTCTCCGGGCCGCGCACCCTGTACTCCATATCCAGTGACAAACCCCTGGATATCTTCAATCTGCGGCGGATCTATCCTGTTTTCCGTCCTCTCCTCGACTGCCAGTATGGCTCTGCGGCCTTCATCAACACGGACAAACCGGCCACACTGGAAATCCGCGTGTCCACGACGGGGCTTCTGATTCGAAAAGCACAGTGAATTAACCGCAAAACTGCGGGTCTTGTCTTGCCGCGTGTTCTGTGTTTAAAATACACCATGAGATAGGGGCAAAGTGATCCTTGCGGACGAAAGGTGTCGCGTAATTAGTTTGCCGGCTGAAATACGGCCGGCAGTCCTCAATAAAATCAAAAGGGGAGAGTACAACTATGAATAATTTCGTTTTTTACAACCCGACCAAAATTATTTTCGGTAAAGAAACGATCAGGGCCGTCGGCAAGGAAATTCCGCAGGGCTCCAAAGTCATGATAACCTTTGGAGGAGGCAGCATCAAACGCAACAAGATCTATGACGAGGTGTTGGCGGCGCTTGCCGGATTTGAAGTTACCGAGTTCGGCGGCATAGAGCCCAATCCGACCTACGAAACACTGATGCAGTGTGTCGAGAGAGTGCTAAGAGAAAATATCGATTATCTTCTGGCAGTCGGCGGCGGATCAGTCATCGACGGGACAAAATTTATTGCGGCGGCAGCTCTTTATCAGGGCGAGCCTTGGGAAATTGTCAAAAAGTACGGTATGACAGTTGAACGTGCCCTGCCTTTCGGGACGGTCCTGACTCTTCCGGCCACCGGCTCGGAAATGAACAGCGGTGCGGTGATCACGCACCGGGCTCTCAATGCCAAGCTTCCCTTCAACAACCAGGTACTTTTTCCTGAATTTTCCGTGCTTGATCCGACCAAGACCTATACATTGCCCGCCGAGCAAATCGGAAACGGAGTCGTGGACACGTTTGTTCATGTGACCGAACAATATTTGACATATCCGGTAAACGGCAAACTCCAGGATCGTTTCGCCGAAGGAATATTGCTGACACTGATAGAGGAAGGGCCCAAAGCCCTGGCCGAGCCGGAAAATTACGACGTACGCGCCAATCTGATGTGGTGTGCCACACTGGGACTCAACGGTCTGATCAGCGCCGGTGTTCCTCAGGACTGGGCCACCCACATGATAGGCCATGAACTCACGGCACTCAAGGGGCTGGACCACGGGAAAACACTGGCGGTCGTGCTGCCGGCCATGCTGAAAATACGTGCCGGAGAAAAGAAAGAAAAACTTCTACAGTACGCACAGCGCGTGTGGGGTATCCAAAGTGGCGACGACGAGGCGCGCATTGAAATGGCCATCGAAAAGACGCGTGATTTTTTCGAGAGGATGGGGGTTTCTACCCGCCTTTGCCACTATGGTATCGATAAGGGCATCATTCCGGAGGTTGTCGGGCAGCTCAAAGCTCATGGTATGGTGAGACTTGGTGAAAAAAGGGATGTCACCCCGGAGCTGGTAGCTGCGCTTTTACAGGATTGTTTATAACAGAGGAGGAGATCACGATGGACAAGAATTCAGTGGTTCTTATTTCCGGCTGTTCTTCGGGAATCGGCCTGGCCCTGGCAAGGGAATTCGCCTCGCGGGGCTGCCGCGTCTTCGCTACGGCGCGTAAACCGGAGGTTATTGAAAACCTGAAACAGGAGGGTATGGAAACGGCGGCTCTCGATGTCACCAGTCAGGATTCCATTGACGCGTGTGTGGCCGAAGTTATGTCAAAAGCCGGCAGGATCGATGTGCTGGTTAACAATGCAGGCTACGCGCTCATCGGGCCGATGATTGATCTGCCCATAGATGATTTACGCCGCCAGTTCGAGACCAATGTGATCGGCCTGATGGCGCTGACGAAGTCCGTCGTGCCGCACATGATCAAAGAGCGCTTGGGCCTTGTCGTCAATATCGCCAGTGTGTCCGGAATCTGTGCCACTCCGTTTGCCGGCGCCTATTGTTCCACAAAGGCTGCCGTCAACCTTTTGTCCACATCCCTCAGGATTGAGCTTGCACCTTTGGGCATTGATGTAGTTACGGTTCAACCGGGGGCAATTAAATCTGACTTCGGCAAAGCAGCCATGCACAATATCAGGCTGAGCCCGAAGTCGGTTTACACGCCGCTGGTCCGCCATATAGAAGCGCGTGCCATGTCTTCCCAAAAAGATCCCACATCGGCCGAGGAGTTTTCCTCACAGCTTGTCGATAAGCTGTTTTCGAAAAGAATTCCCAAGATTATCCGTCTGGGAAAATCCTCCACACGTCTTCCTCTGGTGGCCAGCCTGCCGGCAGGAAGGTTTGATAAAATTATGACAAGGATGTTCGGCCTCGACAAACTCAGGCCATAGAGCACAACAAGATGGGGGGACGATGAAATTTCAATTCGCTCACAATAATTTTAATGTATTGAATCTGGAAAAAAGTCTGGCTTTCTACCGCGAAGCCCTCGGCCTTGAGGAGGTGCGCCGCCGTGAGGCCGCCGACGGCAGTTTTATTCTGGTTTTCCTGGGTGACGGTGTAACTCCCCACCAGCTGGAACTTACCTGGATGAAGGACCGCCATGAGCCTTACAATCTGGGCGACAACGAATTTCACCTGGCCTTTCGTGTCGACGACTTTGATGCGGCCCACAGACTGCACGAAAAAATGGGCTGCATCTGTTTTGAAAACAAAAAGATGGGCATATACTTTATAAATGATCCGGATGACTACTGGCTTGAAATTATACCCGGGAAAAGGTAAATTCAAATATCCCAAAGAAAGAACAGGCGGAGCTTTTAACACTTAATCCATGTTGACGGCAGGCGAAAAAAGAGAGCGTCAGATGAAAAAAATGTTTTTAAAGACACTGTTGGTGTTGATGATCGTTTTCGCTCCCTTGCTGTGGACGGCCAGAGCGGATGTTCAGCTGCGGGTAAACATTCCATTGCCGCCGCCGATAATTTTTCCCGTACCGCCTCATGTTGTCGTGATACCGGAAACGGATGTCTATGTAGTGCCCGATGTTCGGGACGATATCTTCTTTTACGGCGGATGGTGGTGGCGCCCCTGGAGCGGACGCTGGTACCGGTCCCGCCACCACGACAGAGGATGGGTTTATTATAACCGGGTGCCGCACTTCTACAGACGGGTGGCTCTAGGCTGGCGTGGCTATTATCATGATCGCCGCTGGCGAGGCCATGAATGGCATTACCATCCCATCCCCCATCATGAAATGGAGAGGAACTGGCGGGGCTGGAAAAAGGACAGATATTGGGAAAAATCAAATAACTGGGGTGTCAGGGGCATGAGATATCACCCGCCCGGGAAACCTCCCAGATATAACAAGCCCGGTGCAAAGAGACCGAAAAGCGCCCCGCCGGGCCCCCGCGACAAACGCTAAACAGGATAAACTATATTTAAGATTTCAATATATGCCGGGCGGCTTGAGTGATCGGCGGCCACCTTTTCCATATGACACTGAAGTGAGAGAGTTTTTTATGTCTGATTGCCGGAGCAGGGTAAAAAATAACAACACCGATGCCTTGCCCCGTAAAGATAAGATGATCCGTACAGGGAGGATGGCAAGATGAACAAAATGACCTTTGCGTCTTTTCAAAATATTGTCTTCTTTCTTTTTCTGGCGCTGGTGAGCGTCTTTTTCGCCTATATTCTCAAACCTTTCTTTTTCGCTATTTTCTGGGCCGTACTTGTCGCGGCAATTTTTACGCCGCTTAACCGCCTCATCAACCGTAAAACTAAAAGCCCCAATATTGCGGCGGGGCTCACATTGGTTGCCGTGGTGCTGGCCATGGTCCTCCCGGTGAGCCTGCTGATCAGTCTGCTGATAGCGGAGAGTATAGATATTTACTCATCACTGCAGACATCGTCGGGGCAGTGGATCGAAACCATCCAGAAGACCTTTTCCTTTATAAGCAACCATCCCTTTTTGGCAAAACTGCAAATCGACGAAGAGTTCATCACCGGTAAGCTCGTTGAAGTCATGACGGCCGTGTCCGACTTTCTTGTCAGGAATCTTACCTCACTCACGCAAAACACGGTGGTGTTCATCCTGCAGTTCGCCGTTATGCTATACTGCCTGTATTATTTTCTGCGCGACGGCGAAAAGCTCGTAGACAACCTCACCGACTTCATACCGGTCAATAAAGGCCATGTAAATATCTTCATCCATGAATTTTTATCGACGGCCAAGGCGACACTGAAATTCACGTTTGTCATCGGCGGCATCCAGGGATTTCTGGGCGGACTGGTATTTTTTATTGTGGGGATCGAGGGGGCGCTGGTCTGGGGAGTCCTCATGCTGGGACTATCCATTCTGCCGGCGGTAGGCTGCTCGATCATCTGGGTGCCGGCCGGAATCGTCCTGCTCATCCAGGGACAGATCTGGCAGGGGCTGACGGTATTGATTTTCGGTGCGGTGGTGATCAGCAGCGTGGACACATTGTTGCGCCCCGTGCTTATGGGAAAAGATATCAAAATGCATTCTTTATTGATATTTCTTTCCACATTGGGCGGCTTGTCAATCTTCGGGGTGAGCGGCTTTGTTCTCGGACCGGTCATCGCCTCCCTGTTTTTAGCAATCTGGAAATTATTTTTCGAAATCTACCGTCAGGAGGAACAGCCAACGGAAGGAACAAAATGACAACTCAAACCACCGTGCATGAATGTGTGGAAGTTTCACGAGCGTCCGAGGCACGATGGGTTAATCGTCCAGGTGTGGTCTCTATCTGATGAGCTGGGGAAGGAAAGTGGCAAGTTTCGGAAAAACAAGTAACAAAACGGCCAGTGCAAGCATTGCATAGAGCATGTGCAGAGCGCCTCTGAAGATGAGATGCAGCGGCACGTCCCGGGCAACTCCGGCAACCACGTAGGCGTTGATGCCGACCGGCGGTGTGATAACGCCCATTTCGGCGATCACGACGATGACAACGCCGAACCAGATGGGGTCATACCCCATGGCGAGAACTACCGGGTAAATAATGGGAATGGTCAGCATGATCATGGCCAGTGAATCCATCAGACAGCCCAGGAATAAGTAGATAACGATAATGAAGCCCATGATAATCATCGGATGGAACTGCAGGTCTGCGACGAAGGCGCCGATATTGGCCGGTATTTGTGTTACCGCCAGAAAATGGCCGAAAACCGTGGCACCGGCGACAACCACGAAAATCATACAAGAGATGCGCGTGGTGTCGTAAAGGGCTCTGACGAATCCCTGCCAGCTGAGACGCCGGCCGGCCAGCGCGATCACGATGGTGCCGGAAGCGCCGATTCCCGCCGCTTCCGTTGGTGTGAAAAAGCCCGCAAACAAACCTCCCATTACCAGCACAAACAGGATCAAAGTTTCAATAATGCCGGAAAGAGATTTGATCCTTTCATTCCATGAACTTCGTGGGGCCCGCGGCCCTATTTCAGGGTTGAAGCGTGTCCAGATCAGAATGGAAATGATAAAAAACAAAGACAGCAAAATGCCCGGAATGACGCCGGCAATGAACAGTTCGCCGATCGATTGCTCGGTCATGATGCCGTAGATAATAAATATCGTGCTTGGTGGAATGAGAATGCCGAGGCTTCCTCCCGCGGCGACCACACCGGTGGCCAGGGCCGGATCGTATTTGAATTTTTTCATTTCCGGCAAAGCCACGGACGCCATGGTGGCGGCAGTTGCGCTGGTGGAACCGCTCACAGCGGAAAAGCCGGCGCAGGCGCCGATTGTGGCGATCGCCAAACCGCCGGGCAGATGTCCGAAAAATTTGTTGGCCGAGTTGAAAAGCCGGCCGCTGATGCCGGAGTGAAAAGCAACCTGTCCCATCAGGACAAACAGGGGGACGACCGTTAAGTTATAAGAACTGAACGTCGCGTAAAAATCACGGATGATAAGGCTGGATGCGGCGCTCCAGGAAATGATGATGCCGAAGCCCAGATATCCCACCAGCGCCATGACAAACCCGACGGGCATTCTCAGAAACATGAGGATAATCAAAACGGCAAAGCCGGCCAGACCGATTACGAAAGGGCTCATGCTTCAATAGTCCTTCGCAGGGATTTGACAAAATCGGCGGCTAACAGAAGGCACAAAAGAGTGCAGCCCAGAGAGATACCGAAAATGAAAGGATAGGCAGGGATGTGCAGTGTCGGTGACACCTCGCCGCTGTTTTTGATGTCCAGTGCGTAGATAAAGGCCTGATAGCCGATCATGGAAAATAAAAAAGCACCGGCCAGGTTACAAAACGCATCAATTGCCAGGCGGTAGCGCAGGGGAAGTTTCTCCACAAGAATTTCCACGGCGATATGCCCTTTTTCCATAGAGGTGAAAGCAAGGGCGAAAGACACGACAAGCGCTCCCAGAAATCCGACCAATTCGTATGTACCGGGAATTGGTCTGCCGAAGATACGCAAAACGACGTCCGCCGTGGACAGGAGCATCATGGCGACCACGGCGGCGCAGGCAAGGATGTTAAAGGCCTTGCCGGCGCGCGCCAGGTATTTTGTCGGGCTCAACATTGATCTTCCGTCGTTTATTTCCCCGCCTGCGAGTGCAGTTTGATTAAAGTGCGGATTTCATCCACCGCCTTTTTTCCGGGGATGTTTTTGTCTTCCATGGTTTTCACATACTCATCCACTACCGGTTCCACGGATTTTTCCCATTTTACGGATTCTTCAGGCGTCAGCTTGATGACTTTGTTGCCCAGGCCGGCGATGAACTTGTAGCCTTCATCATCGGCATCGTCCCAGGCCTTGCCCGCCACAGTAATCCATTCACTGCTGACATCTTCGAAAACTTTTTGCACGTCTTTGGGGAGTTTATCCCATTTCTGCTTGTTCATGACCACGAACATGGCGGTTGTGTAGCCGATGCCGGCGCAGTCGGTCGTGTATTTGACCACCTGGCCCTGTTTCCAGCCTTTCAGGGTTTCCACAGGCGCAAAAGTACCCTGGACAACACCTTTCTGGAGAGCCTCGTACGTATCGCCCTGCGGCATGGCCACAGAAACTCCTCCCAGACTTTTTACGATTTTTGAACTCAGGCCGGTGGAGCGAATTTTCATGCCCTGCAGGTCCGCCAGTTTAGCGACTGGTTTTTGCGTGTGCAGAAGACCGGGGCCGTGGGCGTGAATGTACAGGAGTTTGACGTCATTGAGCTCAGGCGGATTCATTTTTTTTGCAAAATCATTGGCCACCTTTGTTGCGACCATGCCTGTGGGGTAGCCCATGGGAAGATCCAACGCTTCGATAAGCGGGAAGCGGCCCGGAGTATAGGCAAAGCACGACATGCCGATATCGGAGATGCCCTTGACCACACCGTCATACACCTGAGGTGCGGGGGTCAGTGAGCCGCCGGCAAAGATGTTGATTTTAACCTTTCCCCCGGTGCGCTTTTCGATTTCCTTGGCCCAGGATTCGCCTGCCTTGGCCTGTGCGTGGGTGGCCGGGAAAAAAATGCTATAGGTCAGCGTGGTTTGCGCAAAGACGGCTGAGCAGAAAACAAGCGTGACCAACAATACGCTGAATGAAAATGTTGTACCAAAAAAAGTCGACTTTTTCATCGGATCCAATCCTCCCTTTTTCTATAGAAATTATAACGTTACTGCCGTTGATGTTTTATTATTACTTAACTGCTGGTTTGCTGTAAGCCCGCTTACCTGATGTCGCTTAGGCAAGCAGGCATCTATACATATAGATGCAGTGGTGCGAGACTTTGTTTATGGAAGTATCTGGCATCTTGAAGCCTGTAATTTTACGTCGTGGACGAGGGTATTATTTGATTTGTCCGGCCGTGTCAAGGTTAATTTATTTGCGGATTCCTGGAACGGCTTCCTGGGCGTCTTTTTTCAGGCGATCGAGCTCCTCGCGATAGCGCCCGGCTTCGGCCCTGGCAGTTTCGATTTCTTCTCTGGCTTTTTCCAGTTCTTCCGACTGGCGTTGTCTTTCCTGTCGGATCTTGTCATGCATTTCGTCGAACCCGACATAAATGGCCAGTGCCCCTCCCAGCAGCATGAAAACGGGCAGGGCACCCTGCAGAAGATCTATAAATTCACTCCACCAGGCAAGCAGACCGATCAGTCCCAAAACAGATATAACTGCTCCTCCCATTAGCAGCTGCATAAGCGCAACCTCCGGTTAATTTAGTATCAACCTTAAGCCGGGTCAATGTGCGTATTTTTTAACATGATTGACGGGCCCAGGCAAGGCACAAATTAAGAATTATCCAGATAAAATATTGCTTGATTTAATAAGATTCATCATTTAATTAAAGCAGTTTCGTAAATAAGGTGGTAAGAAGAAAAAATGATTGAACCGAAATTTGATAAATCCGGTGGTTTGGTGCCCGCCATAGTACAAGATGCCGAAACTAAAGAAGTATTGATGATGGCCTACATGAACAGGGAATCCTGGGAGGCGACACTGCTTACGGGGAAGGCTACCTTCTGGAGCCGTTCGCGTCAGAAACTGTGGGTCAAAGGCGAAAGTTCCGGAAATGTCCAGATCGTGAAAGACATTTACATCGACTGTGACGACGACACGATTCTGCTTCAGGTGGAGCAGGTGGGCGGCGCGGCCTGTCATACAGGGCACAGGTCGTGTTTTTTCCGAAAACGTGAAGGAGGCGGCTTTGTCGTGGTGGGGAAAAAGGTTTTTGACCCGGAGGATGTATACAAATGAATATTTTGAAGCTGGGCATTCCCAAGGGAAGCCTGGAAAACTCTACCGTGGAATTGTTCAAAAAGGCAGGCTGGCGTATTACCTACGACAGCCGGAGCTATTTTCCGGACATCGACGATCCGGAGCTCTCCTGCACACTGGTTCGCGCACAGGAGATGTCCCGTTACGTTGAGGACGGGCATCTTGATTTGGGGCTCACAGGCATCGACTGGATCATGGAAAACGATTCCGACGTGATGGCGGTTCAGGATCTGGTTTATTCGAAAGTATCTACCCGTCAGGCGCGTTGGGTGCTGGTCGTGCGGGACGATTCGCCTGTTCGCGCGATTGAAGACATGGAGGGCAAACGTATCTCCACCGAGCTGGTGGCTTTTACTAAAAGGTATTTCGCGGAAAGAAACATTAATGTTCAGGTGGAGTTTTCCTGGGGAGCGACCGAGGCGAAGGTTGTCGACGGCCTGGTGGATGCGGTTGTGGAAGTGACGGAAACCGGCTCCACCATCCGTGCCAACAAGTTGCGCATTGTGCATGAATTGATGAAAACCAACACGCGGCTCATCGCCAACAAGGAAGCATGGAACAATCCCTGGAAACGTAAAAAAATAGAGCAGATCAGAACCCTGCTTACCGGGTCGCTGCTGGCGATGGGAAAAGTCGGGCTTAAACTCAATGTCGCACGCGGCAATCTTGAACGCGTGATGAAGCTCCTGCCCGCACTGAAGGCGCCGACTATTTCCAGCCTTTATTCAGAAGAGTGGTTTGCCATTGAAACAGTCGTCGATACCGGTGTGGTTCGGGACATTATTCCGCAACTTCTCGAGGCGGGCGCGCAGGGAATCATCGAATACCCGCTCAACAAAGTCATTTAAACGGGAGGGCATTCATGGCCAGGAAAGCGAAGGTGGTTCGTAAAACGACCGAAACGGATATTGCGCTGGAAATTGACCTCGATCGGCCTGACTCCGGCAGGATCGACACGACGATACCATTTTTCAACCATATGCTGGAGCTGTTTGCCCGCCACGGGCGCTTTAAGTTGACGGTCAAGGGTGCCGGTGATACGGAAATAGATGATCACCATCTGGTGGAAGATCTGGGCATCTGTCTGGGAAAGGCGCTTGCTCAGGCGCTGGGAGACAAGAGCCAGATCAACAGATATGGTTCAGCATCCGTGCCGATGGACGAGAGTCTGTGCCGTGTCGATGTGGATGTTTCCGGACGTCCCTATCTTGTTTATCATGTAGAGCATGAGCGGCGGAAGATTGGTGAGTTCGAACCGGCACTGGTTAAAGAGTTTTTCAAGGCCTTCACCGACCACAGCGGAGTGACACTGCATATAAATCTTGTTTACGGCGGTAACAGTCATCATATTATCGAAGCGGTATTTAAGGCTTTTGCACGGGCCCTGCGGGAGGCTGTAACCATTAACCCGGAAAACAAAGGTGTTTTGTCCACCAAGGGAACGCTTTAAACTCAAGTGCAAGGAGGCAAAATGCAGGACAGATACGGGATTGGGCAGGTCATTCGGATCATATTGTTTTTTTGTTTTGTTCTGGCTATCCCCTGCGGTGCAGCAGCTCAGGGCGACGAAAATATCACAGTTGTGACGAAAACGCGCCTGGCTGTTATTCCATTTATGGCGCTGGAACCGGAGAATTCCGCTTCAACAACCGTGCGCTGTCCGTTGTGCGGCCATGTTAATTCAGGTGGAGCCGTTGCTCAGGGGGCACAAACAAATCTGGAAGAAATATTCATAAGCAAATTAAGAGAGTTGAAAAATGTGGAAATTATCGCCCCGGAAAGAGCGGCAGGTGTCTATCGGCGGATTTCCTCCTCCACTCTCAAGGGTTCGATGCTGGAGGCGGTGCAGCAAACCGGCCGGGAGCTCGCTGCGGATGTTGTTGTGGCCGGTTTTGTTTATCGCTGTCGCGAAAGAGTCGGCTACAGCTATTCGGCAAAAACCCCCGCCTCGGTATCATTCGAGATCCATTTGATTTCCGTCAAGGATGGCAGCAGTCTGTGGCGCGGTATTTTTGACAGGACGCAAAAGTCTCTGATGGAAGATCTGTTTTTGGCATCTTCCTTTTTCAAAGGCGGCGCCAAATGGGTGACAGCACGCGAATTGACCAGACTGGGTGTTGATGAGGTTTTTGAGACCTTTCCCGTTTTTGAAAACCAGCCCGGTCGCTGACTTTGTATCGGCTTTGACGGTTCCAAAAGCCGACGCACTTAATCATGATTAACGGGTTGCTTGTCGTAATTTAATTATTTTACAACGGAGTCTTTTGACTTGATCATTATTCCCGCTGTCGACATAAAAAACGGTCAGTGTGTCCGCCTGGCACAGGGCGACTTTGAACGTGTTACCGTCTATTGTGACAATCCCGTAGACATGGCCCGTCGCTGGGCTCAAGAAGGGGCGGAAAGAATCCACATTGTGGATTTGAACGGATCTGTTGCCGGTTTGCCGAAGAACGCACCCGTCATATTGGAGATCGCCCAAACTGTCGGAGTGCCGGTCGAAGTGGGAGGTGGCATCCGTAATATGGAAACGATCAGCCACTACCTGGAAAATGGCGTGGCCAACGTGATTCTCGGGACAGCCGCCGTTTTGGATGAAGAATTTGTCCGGCAGGCGACAAATAAATATCCGGGAAAAATCATTCTGGGCATCGATGCACTGGAGGGGCAGGTAGCGGTTCATGGTTGGACGCAAAAAACAGGCCAAAACGCGATTGATCTAGCCGAACAGTTTGCGGACTGTGATATTATGGCCATTGTTTATACAGATATACAGCGCGACGGCATGGAAACGGGAGTGAACGTGGAGCAAACAAGGGCGCTGGCGCGGGCCGTGTCTGTCCCGGTCATCGCCTCCGGCGGCGTGGCGACGCTGGCGGATATCGACAGGCTTTTGGCTGTTCGTGACTGTTCTTTCTACGGAGTGATCATCGGCCGCGCTTTGTACACGGGAGCGATCGGGCTTGTGGAGGCCATCGCAAAAGCAAAAGAGAAATCATAGAAGCAGGAGGGAGATATGTCTGATTGTATCTTTTGTAAAATTGCCCGGGGAGAAATCCCCTGCTCGAAAGTTTATGAAGACGATACGGTGCTGGCTTTTGACGATATTCAGCCCATGGCGCCGGTACATGTGGTCATTATTCCCAAGATTCACATTCCCACTTTAATGGATGTGGCGGCCGGCCAGCTGGAAATCGTCACGCAAATGGTGCGGGCCTCACAAAAAGTCGCTGAAATCAAGCGGGTTGCCGCAAACGGTTTTCGAACGGTAATCAACTGCAACTCCGATGGAGGCCAGGTTGTGTTTCACCTGCACATGCATCTGCTGGCCGGAAGAAAACTGGAAGATCAACTCGGGTAAGAGGTGCAAGATGGAATTGAATGTCAAAATTGAACAACAAATGGTGGCGGCGGCAAAGGCGAGGGACAAAGTTACGCTCTCAGCGCTCAGGATGTTGAAAACCGCTTTGCACAATAAGGAAATAGACCTGGCGCGTGTGCCCAATGAGGCGGAGTCGATGCAGATTTTGTCGCAGATGGTCAAACAGAGAAAAGACTCCATTGAGCAGTTTGCCAGGGGTGGCCGGCAGGATCTGGTAGAAAAAGAGGAGGCGGAGCTGAAAGTTCTCCAGTCATTCATGCCGGCCCAGATGACGGAAGAGGAGGTGGAGGCACTCATCAGGGAGCTTATCGCCGAAACAGGTGCCGTTTCGGCAAAGGACATGGGCAAGGTTATGAAAGCACTGATGCCGAAGATCGCCGGCAGGGCGGACGGTAAAGCCGCCGGCGAAAAAGTGAAAGCGCTTCTGTCTCAGTGAGGGCATGTCTGCCCGGACTTGGTCCATCAAAATCTGAGGGGTAAGGCGATCATTCGTGCGTTTTGACGACAGCAAGATTGAAGAGATTAAAAGCAGGGTGGATATTGTCGAACTCGCGGGCGAGTACCTGACGTTAAAAAAAGCAGGCAGAAATTATCTGGGACTCTGCCCTTTTCACCAGGAAAAAACCCCCTCCTTTACCGTTAATCGTGAAAAACAGATTTTTTACTGTTTCGGATGTGGAGAAGGAGGCAATGCCATCACGCTGCTGATGAAAATTGCCGACATGAGTTTTCCTGAGGCTATTCGTCATCTGGCGGAAAAAACGGGTGTTACTCTTCCGGTCAGGACTTTTGGTCGGGGCGGCGATAAAGATGAAAAACGCGACGACATTATCGGAATTAACCTCAGGGCTGCTAATTGGTTTGCCGGTAATCTCTCGTCACCGGAGGGCAAGGCCGCCCGCGATTACCTGCAGGCACGCTCTTTAACGGAAGAGGTTTCCAGGCAATTCAGGCTGGGATACGCGCCGGATAGATGGAGATCTCTTGCTGATCATCTGGAAGGGGGCGGACTGTCCTTGAAACTGGCCGAGCAGGCGGGATTGGTCGTTGCCGGCAGGGAAGAAGGCTTCTATGATCGCTTTCGCGGCCGTTTGATCTTTCCCATTGAGAATGTTTTCGGCGAGGTGATCGCATTCGGCGGCAGAATCATTGGCCGTGGCGAACCGAAATACCTAAACTCACCGGAATCATCAGTCTATACCAAAGGGAAAAATTTATACGGACTGAACAGGGCCAGAGAGGCGATCCGACAGGAAGGTTTTTGCCTGATCGTGGAAGGATACTTCGACGTTATATCTTTGTGGGATGCCGGTATACGCAATGTGGTGGCGACCCTGGGAACGGCTCTGACCAGAGAACATCTGGATCTTTTGCGTCGCTACACCAAGGACGTGGTCGCCTTGTTCGATCCGGACGAGGCGGGGCGCCGGGCACTCGACCGGGCTCTGGAGCTGTTTTTGGCCGCCAATATGCGCGCACGTGCGCTGGTACTGCCTGATGGCAGCGACCCGGATGAATTTGTCAAAAAACATGGAAAAGAAAAAATGGCTGCTTTGATTGCCGCCGCCCCCACAGTCAGTGATTATTATATTGACAATGTCCTGGGAGACGGCAAAACTTTTGAGGAAAACCGTGATCTGCTCAAGACAGCGATGGAGTTCCTGGAAAAAATCGGAGATGGTCTGGAAAGGAATCTCTTCATTAAACGGATATCCGAGAAATTGGGGATAGATCAGGCTTTATTGAAAAAAGAAGCTTATCGAAAAACAAGCCGCACAAGGCCGGCCCAGGGCAGCCCCGGTCAGACGGCACAAACGGGCAGGAGCGCTCTTGAGGTCAACCTGATTCGTTTGATGCTTGAGTATCCGCAAAATATCTTGCTTGTGGAGAGCGAAGAAATTATTGATTTATTTCTCGATGAGCAGCTGAAGGATTTGGGGGCAAAAATGATTCAGACCTATAAACTGCTTGGTTTTATAGATCTACAGGTGCTCCTGCCTACGGATGCGGACAAACCGCTCAAAGACATGATTTATAAATTAAGTATCGAGGCCCCTCCGACCGATGAGAATATGGTAGGGCGTAATTTCGCAGACAATATCCGCCGGATAAAAGAAAAGTGGTACAGAGAAAAAAAACGCCTGCTTCAGCATCAGTTAAGGCAGGCTCAGGAAGATGGTGACGAGGAAATGATACGCGAGTTGACTTTCCAAAAGCAGGATTTAATAAGACAAGAGAAGCAATTACAATAAACGACAATAAAAATTCGGGGGAAGCCAAATGGCCAAAGAACTTCAGTCTGATGAATTCAAAAAGTTACTTTCGCTGGGGGAGCAAAAGGGGTTTTTAACCTATGACGATGTCAATGAACTGCTGCCGCCTGATATAAATTCATCGGACCAGATAGATGAAATCATTATGTTATTCGGTGAGAAGAACATTGATATCATCGATACGGAACAGGGTGAAAAACTAGTGGTAAAAAAACCGGCGGACGACAGTCTGTCAGCCAAGTTTTCTGAAATGATGACTTTGGCTCCCGCGGCAGGTAAAACAGGCGATCCGGTTAAAATGTATTTACGTGAAATGGGCCTGGTATCGCTTTTGAGCCGGGAGGGAGAGGTAGAGATAGCGAAAAAAATCGAAGAGGGAGCCCGCGAGACCATGTGGGCTATTTTCAGTCTGCCCGTTTCCATCGAGGAAGTCATCAACATCGGCGAGAAGTTGGCGACGGATGAGATTCGTATTAAAAGTATTGTAGACAATATTGAAGGAGAAGAAGGATTCCTCGACGATGATGAGCACAAGGACCGGGTGCTTCGTCTTATCGAGAGAATCAAGATGTTCAATGACCGTAATGAAAAGCTTCGTGAAAAACTTAAATCTAAAACCATGCGCCCCAAACAGCGCGAGACCCTGACGGCGGAACAGGCCAAAAACTCTAAAAACATCATTACGTTATGCCGAAAAATTCGCTTCAATAAGAAGCAGATGCACCGCTTCATCACGCAACTTCGCTTTTTGGCTGATGAAATAGAGAAATCGGAACGGGTGATCAATCAATACAAAAAAGAATCGGGCATGACGCTCACCCAGATGGAAAAAGCCTGGTCCAGAATGAGAAAATCAAGCCAGGAGGAGAAAAAAGTCGCCAAAGAAGCAAAAGTGACTGTCGAATGGCTGCACCGCAGCAAGCAGGCGGTTACCGAGGCGCAAAAGCGTATCAAACATATCGCCAAAGAAGTGGGCATTCCCACTTCGACCTTAAAAAGTGTCGTCGAGTCCATTGAGGAAGGCGAGACAAAGGCGGAGCTGGCTAAAAGAAAACTGGTGGAGGCCAACTTACGTCTTGTCGTGAGTATTGCGAAGAAATACACCAACCGCGGCCTGCAGTTTCTTGATCTGATCCAGGAGGGCAATATCGGCCTGATGAAAGCCGTTGACAAATTTGAATACCAGCGTGGCTACAAGTTCTCGACTTATGCGACATGGTGGATCAGGCAGGCCATTACGCGCGCTATCGCCGATCAGGCGCGCACTATTCGGATCCCCGTGCATATGATCGAAACCATCAATAAACTGATTCGGACTTCCCGCTACCTTGTTCAGGAACTGGGGCGCGAACCTACCCCGGAGGAGATTGCCGACAAAATGGAGTTCCCTCTGGAAAAAGTACGCAAAGTCCTGAAAATCGCAAAAGAGCCTATTTCCCTGGAAACTCCGATTGGTGAGGAGGAAGACAGCCATCTGGGCGATTTTATCGAAGACAAAAAGATCATGTCACCTTCGGAGGCGACAATCAGTATGGATCTGGCCGCTCAGACACGTAAAATTCTTTCTACATTAACGCCGCGGGAAGAGAAGGTTTTACGAATGAGGTTCGGCATCAGCGATCGCATGGCGGTTGCTGGTCTTGAAGAAGGCATCATTGAGGATCAGACAGAGCCGTATGAGGAGGTACCGGAACTCGATGAAGACGAGCCGCCTGTGAAAACAACCAGCTCTACCCGCAGGCGCGCGTCAAAATAGAGTTGACAACCGGTGTGATTGGGTATATTTCAACGAACCTTGATGCCGGTTCGATCAGAAGACTGCGGATTGATGGGTGTGTTGGCACCGCGCCATGCGTCAGGCATTGGTTAAACCCGCACACAAGAAAATGGGCGGGCCTATAGCTCAGTTGGTAGAGCCACCGGCTCATAACCGGTAGGTCCCTGGTTCGATCCCAGGTGGGCCCACCAAATTCCGCGGAAGTGAGCATCCTTATGGAGAGTATGTTTTTTCTAACAGCAAGGAGTTGTTGCGATACTGCAGGTAGCCATATTGCCGTGCCCGGGCGCAGCGGATGGTCATGTCTCGGCACGCAGGTTGAAGCTCACATTCGGCTTTTTTCAAAAATGCACCCTTAAAAGGTGCATTTTTTATTTAGCAGCCGCCGGCTTTCAGAAAAAGAAGTGTTCTGATATTTTGCCGGCAGGACTGGAATTACAGGCGCGCAACACAACAACAGAAAAGGAGAAGATGGTTGAACGAGAAATTATCGCTGCTTATCCGTCTGCAGGAATGTGACTCTATGCTGGCCGGGCTGTCGGCTAAAAAAAACAGCTTACCGGAAAAGCTTCAGAAAATTGACGAGGAATTCCAGCGCTTCAAAGAAAGCATCTCACAAAGCGCGATGAGATATGAGAAGCTCAAAACTCAACGCGAAGAGAATGAATTGAAAGTTAAGAAAATAAGCGAGGCGATGGCCAGGTCAAAAGAAAAGCTCCTCGATGTGAAAACCAACAAAGAATACCAGGCGATGCTCAAGGAAATTGAAACAGCCGAAACATCTTTGGGCGGATTGGAGTCGCAGATCATTATATTGCTGGAGGAGATGGACGAGCTTTCCGTACAGGTGAAACAGGACCAGGAAACATTAAAGCAGGCCGAAAAAAATTATCTGGATGATAAAAAAATAATTGAAGAGAAGCTCAGTTCATTTGACGCGGAATCTGACGAATGGAACAGGAAAAGGTCGGCACTGCAAAAGAATATTCCGGAGGATCTCCTGGCACTTTATGAGAAAATAAGAAAGCGCAACCAGGGCGTAGGTGTCATTCCAGTCTGGAAGGCAGTTTGCAGCGGCTGTCATATGAACATACCGCCGCAGCTGTACAACGAACTGCAGCGATCCAGCGATCTGCTGAGCTGTCCGAGCTGCCACCGGATTATGTATTTTCAAGCTCAGGACACGTCCGCATAGAAAATAGCAATATGGACAATAAAACAGTTAAACTTTTCAGCGACGGCGCCTGTCGTGGTAATCCCGGTATCGGCGGCGCAGGTGCGGTTATCATCGACGATGATGGACAGGTGCTTTGGGAGGGAAGTGAGTATTTAGGCCACTGCACAAACAATATTGCCGAATACAAGGCGCTGATTCTTGGGTTAAAAGGGGCGCTGGCGCAGGGGGTCGCCCGACTGGAGGTGTTTCTTGATTCCGAACTGCTTGCCAACCAAATCAACGGCTCGTACAAGGTTAAAAACGAGAAATTGAAAATCCTGATGCGGGAAGTCCGCGACCTGATTGCTTCCTTTGAAACCGCCGATGTCCGGCATGTCCGTCGTTGTCACAATGAACTGGCCGACAAGCTTGCCAACCGGGCGATTGATGAGCATGAAGGCTAAAGGCTAAAGGATAAAGGCTAAAGGCTAAAGGCTAAAGGATAAAGGATAAAGGATAAAGGATAAAGGATAAGGATGTTCTTTGTGTTGCGCGGATGGAGCTGCGCGGAGATTTCTTGCAAGTAATCCCGAACATTAGTATTATCAAAGTAGGTCGGAGAAGATCAGATGATCGCGGGCAGCCATGAGCTGTTCGAGGAAAGTCCGGGCTCCGCAGGGCAGGATGGTCGCTAACGGCGACCGGGGGTGACCCCAGGGAAAGTGCCACAGAAAACATACCGCCCGCCCCAGGCGGGTAAGGGTGAAAAGGCGAGGTAAGAGCTCACCGCTTTTCCGGTGACGGAAAAGGCATGGTAAACCCCATCCGGAGCAAGACCAAATAGGGGGACGTTTGAAGGCGGCCCGTCTGATGTTCCCGGGTAGTGTCGCTAGAGGCGCAGGGCAATCTGCGTCCCAGAGGAATGATCATCACCGTGTCAGGGGCAACCCGGGCGTGGAACAGAACCCGGCTTATGATCTTCTCCGGCCTGTTTTTCACATGCCGAGGCCCCGCTTTTTCGCCTCTTTATAAAGCCGCCAGACACAAAGACCTACGGCCAGCATAAAGGACGCCAGCATAAAATTAGGAGTTGTTCCCAGAATCTCATCGACCAGATAGCCCAGGTACAGGAAAAGAAAAGATGAGGCAACCATAGCCAGCCCCCAGGCTGACAAAACCACGATGCTGTTGAGTTGCGAGAAATTCTGGCGTTTCTTACTTGGTTTATCTTCTTGTGGAGTGGTCAATTCGTTACTCTCTGGTCACAGGAAAGCCGGTGGCGAATCAGGGTGTCACACCTGTAAGTAGCTGATCAGTCTTTTTAGAAAATCCATGCCGGGCTCAGTGAAAATAAGCACCAGAATAATGAAAAGAATAAATACGGCGATGAGTTCGAGGTTACGAACCCGGGGGTATTTTTTCTTTACAAAAACAAGCAGGACGATACCGGCCAGAATTACTATTACATGGATAATAGGGAAAAGGCTGATGATGAATTTCATTTTGTTCTCCTCGAAGCAAGATGCCACGTATCATCAGGAAAAAAGTTGTTGTTGTCAAGGTAAATAAAAAGGCCGAATCGGAATTCGGCCTTTTTACAGTGAGACATAAATTTTTAATTAGTCATCATCGTCGTCATGCAGACCGGCCAGATCGCCTTCGGATCCTTGCGGGATTTCCGCTCTCAAGGAACGGCTGATACCGCGTACCAGAATCAGCATGATGAAGAATAATATGACCATGGCGATGATCAGCACCAGAATAACGGTGGCTGTCCAGGCCTTTGATTCTTTTTCAATATTTTGAGCCACTTTCGCGGCTTGTTCATTGTATTTCTCAACTTCCAGTCCAAGACCGATCCATCCGAAGCCGGCAGGTTCCGGGATGTTTGACGCATAAAACTTAATGGGTGCATATGCGACGAACTTGGTGAGACCTTCGAACTTGTATGTGAGAATCCCCGTTTTTCCCGTGGCTGCTTCTTTGGCGATATTAAATATGTTGTTATCCAGAAAACTCATCTGGAACATATTGAGCGCCTCGGCTCCTTTTTCGGCAAGTTCCGCTGCATTCTCTTTAGAGACTGTGGGTACCGGTGCCCCGTTGGGCTGGAGGCCGACAATATGGTAGTCGGCGGGATGGGAAACCACAAAGCCACGATAGTCGACCATATAGGCATAGTTACCCGTAGCCGCGTTAGCTTCAAAAACCCTTTCTGCCTGTGTCGGAATCAGCTGATCCGTAAACTGGGCAAGATGGCGATAATCAAGAGACAAAACCAGAATTCCCGAAAATCCGTCCTGATCGAAAACCGGAGTAGCGAAGCGCACAACACCGTTAAAGCGCTCGCCTTTTTCAAAAGCAGCCTTATTCACATACCAGCCGGTCACAGGTGAGACATAGATTTCACCTCTGGCCAGGTTTTTGGTTTTGGCAAAATAATCTTCTCTTTTATATGTCGTGTTGGCCGGAATGCTCACATCGACGAGTTTGTCGGCCGGCACTACCTGACCCTTTGCCACCTTGACCTTTTCCTTGCCGTATTTGTCAATCAGAGCGATTTCAGAATACAGTGGCACCAGCATCTGTTGGATATTGCCGTCACGCTTTAACCAAAGAGGTTTTTTGTTTTCAGAAATAAACTGTTTGTATACGGTTTCTGTTGAGGGAATTATAGTTGCGACCTGCAGGTCTTTTTGACACTCCATAAGTAGGCTGGCGACCTGATTTGCCGTGTTGACGGCCCTCGCTTTTATGTCTTCCTGAGACTTGGTGTCGAGAACGTTCACCGCCCTATCTTTTATTGTAACCCCGAGCTTAAACATTCCGTTAGCGATTAGAAACGCCATTAGTGATAAGGGGATTACGATAAGCAGGATGAATATTCCTGCAATAGGTAATGACTTGATATCCTTTTTAGTTTCTGACATTATGAGCTCCCCCTAACCTTTCTTGAGTTTAAAGTTAACTTTTTCAATGATTAACCCAAAAAGAAAGCTTTGAAGGGATTGGCATACAATAAGATCAGCGCGATAACCAATGCATAAATGGCGATGGATTCAGCCATGGCCATACCGACGAGCATAACCATCATGATCTTTCCCTGGACGCCGGGGTTTCTGCCCACTGCCTGACAGGCACCGTTGGCCGCATTACCGATGCCGGCTCCCGCACCGATCGCACCCAAGCCGATTGCCAATCCGGCACCAATCATGGCGCCAACTGCAAAAATAACCTTAATGTAAGATTCTCCTCCTACCGGGATGGCGTCCGCCGCAAAAGCGAACTGGCTTGTTAATACCAGGGCTGCCACCGACATAAGAGCTGTTAGAGATGCTTTTCCGAGTTTACGTGACATTATCTGTCTCCTTTCCTGACCTTTAATTTATTTTTTCCTGATTGCATAGCATATTTTTTTGACTACGCAAAGTGGAATTAGTATCCGCATCAACAGGCCGAACCTGTTGCATGAGGCATGCCAAGGTCTGAATTTATGTAATATATTTTCCATGATACGTTGCTTTACAAAAAGAGACCTTGCCTAATCTCTTGAGATGACTGAGGTTCATTTTTCTTTAAAATGAGGCACAGGATGTGGGGGTGGAAGGTAGCGGCTCTGGTAGGGATTGAAAAGCGTGCGGTAATTTAATGTTTTGTTCAAGTAAATGTATGAAACATTAAACTTGTCGAGTCTTCTATCAGGCAATTCTTCTTTCGGAACAAACTCTGCCCCGGCATCGCCATAGGATAATGAGAGCTTTGCCCAACCGGCAATGTCGTCATACCGGTGAAAACCGGTATCCTGTCTTATCAAGTGCTTTCTGGATTCCGGGTCAAGCCCGGAATGACAGGAGACCTTTCAAAAATGTCATTTCGATGAGCGCGAGCTGCGAGAAATCCTACGCATCAGCCCTCTCTTTTCCAAAGAACCACCGCGTCTGTCCCCCTCTTTTCTAAAGAGGGGTTAGGGGAGATTTTGCTGAAACTAATCCTTCAACCTCTCAAAAAATCCCCGTAAGAGTTTTGAAAAACTACTCTTATTCGTCATGCCGGCGCAGGCCGGCATCCAGAAAGCTTTGAAATAACTGGATTCCCGCCTGCTTCGACAGGCCGAGCAACCAGCGGGAATGACTTGAGGATGTATTATTTAAAAGTCCGAAGCATCTTGCTGATACTTAAGCCATTTGCTTCGTTGCCATAACAGCCATGGAGGCACCTGACTTACAATATACCGATCGTTTACTTTATGTCGCGGGCATGTTATCAAAATGAACCAAATTGAGGAGATATAGTCCAGGTACGTCAAAAGGCACAATCTCCCAAACTAGCGGTTAAATAATGAAGGTCTGTATTCTCACCACATCTTTCCCGCTGGGCAAAGGTGATATTTCCGGCATGTTTGTTCTGGAGCAGGCAAGACACCTGATCAAACATGGAGCGGCTGTCTGTGTCGTTGCACCCCATCATGATGGTGTCGTGCACCATGAAGACATGAATGGCATCGAGGTACATCGCTTCAGATATTTTCTTCCGGAAAAGCTCCAGAAACTCTGCTACGGGAGCGGTATACCCAATAACATCAGGGAATTTCCCTGGACAAAGCTTCAGCTTCCCCTCCTCGTTTTTTTATTTACCATTCATGCTCTCAGGTATGCACGCAGTTGCGATATCATTCACGCGCACTGGTCCATTGCGGGCATTGCCGGACTTATCGCCGCCAGGATCCTGGGCAAACCGATTGTTTTGAACATCCACCATGGCTCTGTGCGCGACGTTACAAAAATAGAAAAAATTCTTCTGGAAACCGTAGACTATGTAGTTTTTAACAGCTCTTATACCATGTCACATGCGATGAAATATACCACGCCGCCGGCATTTGCTGTCGTATCTCCAGGTGTTGATACAGATAAATTCCAACGCAGGCCATCGACGAAAGCACAGACGGATATTCTTCCCCCCGATGTTACGGGCAAACCGATACTTTTTACTTTGGGCAGACTTGTCGAATGTAAGGGGCACAAATACCTTATTGAGGCTATGCGTCTGGTAAATAAAAAATTCAACGCTCATCTCCTTGTGGGCGGAGACGGCCCCCAGCGGCAGGACCTTGATCATCTTGTCAGTAATAAAGATTTGGAAAATGAGGTTACTTTTCTGGGACATATCCCCTGGCGCCGGACAAATTTTTACTATACAAGCGCCGATATCTACCTTCAACCTTCCATTATAGATAAGGACGGGGTGACGGAAGGCCTGGGAGTTACGATTTTGGAGGCGATGGCCTGCGGAACTCCTTGTATCGGATCAAAAGTCGGCGGTATTCCGGACCTCATTCGGGACGGAATTAATGGATTTCTGGTCAATCCCGCCCAGCCGGAACAACTGGCGGAAAAGATCAACATTTTGCTGGGAGATAAAGAACTCCGTGAAAAGATGGGAGCAGAGGGCAGGAGATTTGTGGAAGAAAATTATTCCTGGAACGCCAAGGCAGGCGAGTTGATGGGAATATACGGAGAACTGCTTAAGAAGAGAAATAAATGAGTAAGATATGGCCGGCTTGCAGCAAATGCCGTATGGGTAAAGCCGGCTGGATTCCTGAATATTTTACTTGGCGGGAAGTGGCATGAAGGGCTTGCCGATTCAAAAGTGCTGAATCATTCCTGAGAGCACTTCGACACCAGCTTTTTCATTTATTGATGTGTATCTTCATTCTTAGTTGTTGTTTCTTTCACAAGATGAAAAAACCGTTCAAGTTGTTTACCCAGCTCCATCCATGAAGGAACCTTTACCGGTAAAGGATTCGGATGGGCAATTTGTGCGGACAAGGCATTGGCCAAGCTATCAACATTATCCGGTTGATAAAGATTTTGTGGCATATCTTTGTGCAGATCCAGCAGTGAACCTACGCCGGCAGCTACGACAGGCACGCCACAAGCGACGCTTTCATAAAACTTCTGCGGGAAACAGTATCTGCCGAAGGCGGAATCGCGGTTGCAAATTACTGAGATGTCCAAGGTGGATAAAAAGGTTGGAACCATCTGTGAAGGAAGCACCCCGAGATAATGCACTCTGGAGCTATGCGGTAGCTCGATTCCCTTGTCACGTGAACCGGCCAAAACAAGATGTATTTGCGGGTGCGTCAGGGCCAGGATTTCAAAGGCCTTAAACAGAGTTTCAATGCCTCTTGAGCTGGAGATTGCTCCTGCCGTACCGATAAAAATTCCATCTTGCGGAAGGCCCAGCTCCCGGCGGGAGACGGCTTGATCCATTGTTGCAAAAACACCTTCAGGTACGGCGTTTTCGATGACCTCAACTGGGCATTTACAGGAGCTTGTTTCCTTTACGTACCGGGCAAGTGGATGACTTACACAGGTGATCCCGTCAGCCCTGGCAAGAGCCCGGCGAAACATGGAAGTTACGCCTGGAATCCGTGTAAGAGCGAAGCTTTCAAAATTGTCGTATAAATCGATGACCAGCGAGGCACCGATATTTCTTGCGACGTGGACTCCCATGATCGCATGCACAACATCGGAGCAGGCCCAGACGAGATCGGGATGGAAATCTCCGGCAATCCTGTTAATCGTATGCCGATAGCTCATCTCACCCCAGGGAAGGAGGCGACGTAGATTTAACGCGTGCCAGTTGACTGTGGCGGAGGCAGTCACATCATCGCGCCTGCCTTCGTCACGCGTCCGGTAGCTGAGGCATACTCCCGTTACCTTATGCCCCAGCACGGCTAGAGCCATCGGCAGTTCTCTGAATCGGCCATATAGATCGTCAATCAGATCTTTATTCATGTATTGACGCTTGCTGAGGACAAGGATGTTCATTAAGAAAACTATGGCCTCATGATTTTTTTATTTTAGAGATGATATAACCACAATAGCGAGCGGATATACAAATTAGTTCCCGGAGACTCTTGGAAGACTTCATTCGGGAAAAGATCAAATTCCATGTTGAAGAGCGCGAGTCAGAGAAGAGGGCCGAGCCGGAATATGGAATATGTACGGACCCACGACCAGAAACATAACAACGGTGCAATACTTTGTTGAAGGTCATATTATGTGGTTCTATCCGGTGAAAAACCTTAGCGGAAGGGGTGAAGATGCGATCGCCGGCGCCGGGTGAACTGAATTGGAGAAAAAACGCACTTTCATCACCAACAGGATACTTTGTTCCGGGACCTAAATGTTCAGGATAGGGCGCATCCGTCCCCATAAGCAGATGACGCCGCACAGCCATATTAGGACCAAATGGGTATTGGCCGTATGGATAAATAACGTCCGTATCCCCACACTTGTGCGCAGAAGTAAGCAGTCCCATCAAATTGTAGGAACGCTGAATCCAATGTGGAACGTCTTTAAAATTAACTTCTATCAAGCCGCCAAAAATATTTACCTCAGGATATTTGAGAGATGTTGCATACAATTGGGCAAGCCAATTCCTATGTGGCAATACATCATCGTCGGTAAATACGATTAGATTACCTTGGGCTAACTTGAAAGCTGCGTTCAGCGCCCGGCCTTTACCAGGACACCCCTCGTATACATAATGGATTTTAAGTTGAGCCCGTGCGTTTTCGACTACTCTAGGTGTATCATCACTGCTCCCATTATCGCCGACAATGACTTCAAAGGGCGGAGAATCGACCTGTGCAGATAGTGCATCGATTAGTCGCGCAAGTGACGAAGAGCGATTTCGTGTAGCGATAAGGATACTGATTTTAACGTTATTTATCATGTAAGATATACCCTAACTGATCTTTATTCATGCTTTGTGCAGCTTCGTCGAATTTGGTTTTTAACAGGTTGTGGCGGCTTGATTTAAGCAAAAGGCGTTTCAGAATGATCATTACGTCGGCGGCAAAAAAGGCAGGTATTTTCAAAAACGCCATAAGTAAACTCTCTTGTAGTTTGTGATGCTGTATGTTTTTTTTCACAAGCGGCAGGATGTAGCGGTAAGGCTTTTCCCTCGCAATTAAGCAACATCTGCGATAAAAGTAATAGTTCGTTTTAAGGTCCGTCAGTTCTTGATGCATTTCTGAGGCATATTGTTTGCAGAAATAAAACCTTCTGGTTGTATGGGTGATTGCCGCTATTGTCCGGGCATTTGTATCTTTGTGAAAATCGGCAAAAAGATTGTTGCCATGCAGGCGGTAAGAGCCTAATATTTCCGGAATCACACCAACAGAATCAAGGCAGGCAGACGCGTAGGCCAGTGGCTCGTCAGCGCTGATTTTCCATTTTTCAGCGGGCAGGGGAAATATTTTGTGGGCCAATTTTGTAGGTAGACTCATTCCAGAGGTAGGGCTGAATATCCATGCATAATTATGTTTGATGATGATATCGGTCTTTGATATCTCGATCAAATTTGTGCCGGCAAATTGAGTCCATTTCATTTTCACTGAAGTACCATTACCATCTATTACATCAAGGTCATGGCATACCAGCCCCCATTTGCCTTGTTTGTATTTTTCAATAACTCGGGATACGCGATCTCGATGGCAGATGTCATCTGAATCCAAAAAACAAACAATCTCTCCCCGGGCTTTGGCAATGCCGGCATTAAATGCCGAAGCCTGTCCGCCATTTTCTTTCAAAATGATCCGAATTTTTCCTTTATATTTTGTTAAGATTTCTCTGGATTCATCAGTTGAACCATCATCGACAACGATCACCTCTATATTCTTCCAAGTTTGAGCCAGCGCGCTTTCTATTGCTTCAGCAAGAAAGCGGCCGTAATTGTAGTTACAGATCAAGATTGTTACGAGTGGTTTGGAATTCACGATGTAACCTTCACGAAGTGTATGTTGCTTGCTGCTATCTGTCGATTCGCTCCACTCATTATGGAACTACTCTGATCATTTGATTTTGTCACGGAGTAATCTGAAAAGATCTTTGGGATTTATTTTTAGAATCCTCAACAGCCTGGCTAAACGATTGTTCCAAAGTGTATCATACCACAGTCTTTTAATGGCGATAAGTATCCGTAAATGAAGAGCGAGTTGCTTTCTGTATTCATTTAAAGTAGATGCAAATCGCCGAGTACAGAGGTTATTTTGTGTGTCTTGAAAGGTTTTAGTCCCTTCAATAAATCTGTAATTTCCCCAAAACTCATCAAGATAGGTAACGTGTGCGGCCTGCACAGCCCTGATTAAGAAATCAATATCAAGTGTAAAGTGTTCCTCTACTTTATAGGGGCCGATTGTTTCATGGAGTGATTTATGGTAAAAATATTGGGACGGATTGACGGGGAATGGATTGATACGCCAACCCAGCATCAGATCAGTAATGTTGAGCTTTGCTGGTTTGTTCTCCTCATGTATTTCTTCCGCATCATTCCATCGGTAGCAATTACCAACCAGTAGACTTGGTTCAGGAAGGGTTTTGAACAGTTCCACAATCCGGTTCAGTACGTTCTTCTCATAAAAATCGTCCACATTGAGGAATCCCAGTATGTTGCCTTGAGCCATCCGGACTCCTTTATTCATGGCGTCGGACTGCCCCTTATCTTTTTCTGATATCCATCTGATGTGTGTGTGTCGCTCTGCGTACGCTTTGATGATTTCCAAGGTACCATCTGTCGATTCCCCATCGATAATTATATGCTCCATTTTAGGGCAATCTTGCTCGATAACGTTCAAAATGCAGGATTCGATAAAACGTTTATTATTGAGAACCGGTGTAATGATGGATAACAAATAAGGCATATTCGTTTTAGCTCCAGCTAATTAACTCGCGTTCGTAATACCTATGCTAGAATAGTCAGTGTATTTCTCATAATTTATTTGGTGTGGTGGTAGCGTCTTTGCTTTAGCCCGATATCTGTTTTTGATTTGTATTAATGATGATAATTTCGACAGAATTATCGGTACTGCCACCATACATTATTATGTATTCTAGATTTAGATAATTCTGTAACAAGACAGAACGTATAGTTTCTTTCAGAAACTGGCCTTGATTATATGCCGGTTAAACAATAATTATCTTCTGTCATTCTTTTTAATCAGGCATTAATGACGGCAGCGGCCTTGATTCCTCAGCCCACGGCCAGCCGGTTTTGCCTTGAGGTGGCGCGGGTAAACTATCAGTCAGTGTTCGTTTATAATTTTTGTAGCCTATCATATTGAAGTTATTTCTTCCTCGTTGATTCTAAAACTTGTTGATAGACATCAATATATTTTCTCGCAATCACTGATTCAGAAAAGCGTTCTATGGCGCGCCTTCGGGCCATCTCAGAAATGTATGCGTGTCTTTTTTCATTCTCAATTATCCAAGATATGCCATAGGCGAGGTCTTCTGTATTAAAGGCTTTCGCCAGCCAACCTGTTTCACGATGGATGACTATATCCGCAATGCCGCTATTGTCAAAAGCCACCACAGGTGTACCACATGATTGCGCTTCTGAAGCAACCTGCCCAAAAGCTTCTTGCCGAGATGGTACAACAATTATATCTACAGCCGAATACAGCATTGCCAGTAGTCTATCGTCCTTAATACGTCCAAGAAATCGAGTTACCCCTCTAAAACTTAGGTCTTTTTGGGGTTTATTTGGGCCAAATATAACGAGATCAAATTCGTCAATATCCTTTGATACAAGATGACGAACAGCCTCAATAAATAAATCTGCACCTTTATAAGGACTATCCAAACCCCAATCAGTCCCCATAAGAATTAATTTTTTCTGTAAAGGAAGATTAAGCACGATTCTTGCGGCCTGTTTGTCAACAGGCTTCCAAATTTCATTTACATCAAGCGGGTTGGGTATTATATGAATTTTCGTATTTGCAAATAACAAGCTCTCTCGCGTACATTTCGCTAGCCAATGCGTCGTACAAATAATTGTGAATTTTTGATCACGCCATAAACGCCGCTTTTCATTCCACACAATCCTATTGATATCAGTTCCTTTTTCGTCAGGCGCGCGATTGGACATCAAATAACCAACCCTAAACCGCGATGTCGGCGTGTCCGGTGCGTAATGTTCTGCGCCACAAAAAGCCCACATATCAGGAAATCTCCAAACTACGGGCTTTGATATACGACCTATATCTTTTATTGATAATATGCCAGGAATCCAATGAAGATTAACGATGTCCGCATCTGTTGCATTCAGATCATTGACTATTCCAGCGCTGACTTGTCCGAAGGAATGAAGCACATTATTATTTGTATGCCAATCACGTAGTTTCTTGGCAATTATAAGACTACTTAGTTTATTCTTTAAACGCACCAAACGCGATACATTAACATTGCAAACATTTGCGTTATCGGTGCCCCGATTTAACACCCACATCTGACTGTTAATACCAGTATCTGTAAGCGCGAGATGGACACGATAGGCTGCTCTTGCTGCGCCACCATTTGAATCTGAGGCTGCTAAATGTATTACCTTCATTTGTTTTTAGCCAATATTATTCACTAACTAAATTGATAATGCTTTTTTAGACCTTGTCTGTTTGAATGCGTTTGCAAACAAAAAAATGAAAATATGCACAGGGTATGTAATGTTTGCAACAATAGAGATTTGCTTTTGCAATACTTTCAATAACACAATTAATATCGATTCCACGACAACCAATTTCCCAGCAATGCTCTCTTGGATTAGTAATATCCTTATAAATCCGCTTTAATAATTCGTACTTAATTTCTCGACCCCGAAAATTCAATATAAAACGGAACTCTGGTCTCTGAAGACCAGCATGATCAGGAACACTGAAAATCACAGTACCTCTGGATACCCTATTCATTTCTGAGAGGGCACTAATTAATTGTTCAAAAGGAATGTGTTCTAGTACCTGGAACGCATATACAACATCAAATGTATTCGGTGCACAAGGAATGTTAAAAAGATCACCCACAATGTCGGGTTTTAATTCATACGCCATATCTAACGTTGTTGTGGTTTTGTTAAATTGCTTGAGCAGAGGTGTGAGTAGATTGGGGCCCGGGCCTATTTCAAGAAAACTTTTTCCATTAGTTTCTAAGCATGCGATCAACTGTTCACGCAAGGCAAGAAACCTGTCCTTATTAAGATAGTCATCTGAAAAATAATGTTCTTTGTTAACTTGCTTTGGCATAAAATATTATTTTGATTATTTTTCAGTCACAATCCAAGTTACAATCGGCCATAAAGGATCATTTTTTAAGGCAATTCTATGAAATGGATGCCACTTTGCTTTCGGTACTTTGTCGAATCGCATGCCTATTCTTAGCAATAGTAATGCTTGAAAATTTCCCCAAGATCCAACTTCTATTATTTTATTAAATTTATTTGATAGAAGGCATAAGGCGTCAGGTGTAAAGCGCCAGTAATCACCAGGCTCTTTATGTATTGGGTTAATAAAACATGAAGTGTGTACAGCAATACCATTGGGGCGCAGCACTCTCCAACATTCGTTTATCGCGAGTTGCGGATTCCCTGAAACATGTTCTAGAACTTGGTCTGTACAGACGAAATCAAAAGAATTATCATTATATGGTAAAGACAAAATATCTATCTCAGGATAATTGGCTTCTGTAAAACTGACAGGCTTAAAACCCATCAATTCCGAAATAATTTTCGAACTGCTAATAGAGAGCACATCACCTTCACGACTTTGAAGCTTTACACTTATTTGCTGTAGCGCGCTATACATTGAAAAGCGCGTAAGATGCCATTCATGTTTTAACCCAAACATTGAAGCACGCAACATTGTAGTTGTTATATTATATAGAATACTCATTTAATTAATATATCTCAAACAGTGTATTTATTTTAAATAATACCATGTTCCAAGTTTAGGATTCAGCACACCCTTCCAAACTTCCTTTGCATAGCGATTTATTTCTTCATTTTTGGATAGTAGAATAAAACAAATAGCATCAACCAATCGGAAATATGTATGTAAATTTGGTTCTACTCCGGCAATTGTAATTGAATATTGGCCGTGTAAAAGAAGATTTGAAGGTATTGAGTACCTTATTTTGTTAATGCCTTTTTTAATTTTAAATGATTTATCCTTTAAATTACTAGCGACATGCAGTACTGGCTGCCCTTCTTGATTTGTAATAATCATTCCAATAGTGGCATTAGGCAAATTTTTGCTTGCTATAATTTCTATTTCTATATCAATTTCAGCATCATCATCAAAATGCGTTTCCTTATACCCTGCTCTTGTAGTAGCCAAACTAATTAATTTAAGATCTTGATCACCAGGTGCATCCGCCTCCGTCCACTTTATGCAACCGGTAAAATTATTGGATGTTGATAGGTACTTACTCACAACATTGTTAATATCCCCTGATTCTTCTAAACATCCAGTGACGAGCAATAAACCTTTCGAGCAAAGCGATTTTATTGCACCAATATTATGACTCACAAACAACACCGTTCTGCCTTCTTTGTTGACATCTCCCATTTTTCCAAGACACTTCTTTTGAAACTGCGCATCACCAACCGCCAGTACCTCATCAACTACCAAAATCTCCGGTTCCAGATGAGCAGCTACAGCAAACGCCAGTCGTACATACATGCCGCTTGAGTATCTTTTAACGGGGGTGTCGAGATATTTTTCGATTTCCGCGAAGGCAACAATTTCATCGAATTTACGTTTTATTTCCGCACGGGTCATGCCCAGGATAGTGCCATTGAGGTATATATTTTCTCGACCGGTGAGTTCTGGGTGAAAACCTGTTCCCACCTCAAGTAGGCTGGCCACTCGTCCTTTGATTGTAATCCGGCCGGCTGTAGGTTCGGTGATGCGGCTCAAAACTTTCAACAATGTGCTTTTCCCCGCTCCATTTCGGCCGATGATGCCCACAGCCTCTCCGCGTCTCACTTCAAAGCTCACATCCCTTAATGCCCAGACTTCTTCAAGTGTATCTCCCTGGATGAGTGGTTTCCCGGTAACCAGGTCTTTTGTTTTGTTCCAGAGGGATTTAGCGTTTTGCATTAGCACGTCGCGCAGAGCCATGTAGCGATCTGTCTGGTTTTGATGGCCGATGGTATATTTCTTACCAAGGCCTTCGGCTTTAATAACTACATCGCCCATTAATTTGCTCTGTCGGTAAAACTCTGTCGGTGAAAAGTAAATAGTGAAAAGGGAATAGTAAAATCAGGGTTGTTTGAGGGTGTTCGCCAGACCGTAAAGCATTTTTGATATTTCCGTCATTTTACTAATGGTGTTGTTGTAAGTCTCAACGTCTATATAGCCTAGGAGTTTGCCCAGTTCAAGTTGTGTGTCAAGTTCGCTAAGTGATCCTTGGGCAATATTTAGAAATTGATTGAATTCCTTTCTGCCTTTTCTTGCAGCGCCCTCTGCCAGGTTGCTTGGTATAGAAACAGCGGCCCTCCGCATTTGTGATGTCAAACCATATTCTTCATGTTTGGGGAACTTTGCAGTTAATTTATAAATATCAATGACAAATTCCATGGCTTTCTGCCAGACTAAAAGTTTTCTATGTGGCCTCTCATTCATCTGTTTTAGCTATCCTCTATTTTCTTTTTACTATTTACTATTCTAAATGATATCTGCAAATGTTTTTTCCATTTTACGGAAGCGTGAAATACCAATCCACAGAAAAAAGGTAATGACGGCTAAGCTCAACAAAAAGCCGGGCATATAAATCCGGCTTGAAGTGCCCAGAATACACCAACGGAATCCGTCTATAACACCGACCATAGGATTGATACTGTACAGCAGTCGCCATTTCTCCGGTATGACATTGCTGCTGAATCCTACCGGTGAAACGTAAAGACCGAACTGGATGAGAAATGGAATCGTATAGCGGAAGTCACGATATTTCACATTCAATGCGGTGATCCATAACCCCGGCCCCAGACTCGCAAGCAATGCAAGGATGATAAAAAAAGGAAGAAGGAGGATTTGCCAACCGGGCAGGAATTGATAGAAGATCATCAGGAAGATGAGAATGACAAAACTGATCAGGAAATCAACCAGCGCGGTAATGATTGTTGCTGCCGGAACGATCATCCGTGGGAAGTAAACCTTGCTGATCAGGTTGGCATTTCCGATCAAGCTGTTGGATGATTCACTGAGCGCATTGGAAAACAACGACCAGGGCAGCATGGCGGCAAACACCATCAGTGCATAGGGTGCGTTCCCATCACCGGGCAGTTTGGCAATGCGGCTGAAAATCACTGTAAAGACAACCATTGTCAGCAAGGGCCGCAAAACTGCCCAGAGGATGCCAATTACTGTCTGTTTATAACGTACAGATAAGTCACGCCAGGACAGTATGATAAATAATTCTCGGTAACGCCATAGGTCTGCCCAGTAAATTTTCTCAGATTGGCCTGGTTCAATAATGATTTCGCTCATGACATTAAGAAATGGTTGGTGTTATGATACTTGATGATATTGCTATCCTTTGATTCCGTTCGATTCCCATTTCCACGCCGTTTGAACGATCTCTTCCAAGTTTGCATACCGGGGCTGCCAGTTCAGAATTCTCCTGGCCTTATCCGCGCTGCCGACCAGTATTGGGGGGTCTCCCGGACGCCTGGGGCCTTCAATGATCTTGATGGATTTGCCTGTGATGCGTTCGGCGGTTTGAATCACTTCTTTTACGGAAAAGCCGTTGCCGTTGCCGAGGTTAAAAGCGGTTGATGCTCCGCCGTCTTTCAGATATTCAAGCGCTGTAATGTGCGCCGCCGCCAGGTCGTTGATATGGATATAATCGCGCACGCATGTGCCGTCCGGTGTTTCGTAATCTGTTCCATAGACCTGAATATGATCGCGCTGGCCAGTGGCAACCTGCAGGACAAGGGGGATTAAATGGGTTTCCGGTTCATGCCATTCCCCGATCTCCGCATCCGGGTCTGCGCCTGCCGCATTGAAATAGCGCAAACAGACGTGGCGGATGCCGTAAGCCCGATCGTAATCTTTCAGAATTTGTTCGACCATGAGCTTCGTTTTGCCGTAAGGGTTAATCGGCACTTGAGGATGATTTTCCGTCATGGGAATTTCTATTGGATTGCCATAGGTGGCGCAGCTTGACGAAAAAATAAAGTTCTTTACGCCATATTCAACCATTACATCCAGTAAATTCAGTGTATTGATGACATTGTTACGATAATATTTTGCTGGCTGTTCGACGGATTCGCCCACGTAGCAATAAGCGCAATAATGCATGACCGCTTCTATCGGGTAGGCTTTAAAACACAACCTTAGTTGATCTTTATTGGCAATGTCACCCAATATGAAATGCCCCCATTTGCAAAATTCGCGATGGCCGTAAACGAGATTGTCATAAACGACTGTTTCGTATCCTTTTTGGTTCAGTATTTTATTGGCGTGTGAGCCAATATATCCCGCGCCGCCTGCAATAAAAATCATGGCCGGGCTACCTTGCTTTGAAATGGCTTGGATTTGATTATTGTTGAGTGTGTATCCGTCATGGTTTCACCGATGTGCATAGGGATGTTCTGAGAGCTTCGCCAAACCCTATGTAACCGCCAATGTCGTCATACCGGCGCGAAATCGGGTGGGCCGGTATCCGTGTTATCAAGTGCTGGATTCCGGGTCAGGCCCGGAATGACTCGTGGAGGTGTTGTTCAAAGATCTAAATTAAATTAAATGATCATGTTAGATTCAGCTCCGCCCCGCAAGTTACATATCGATGCCTGTAACCTGTCGGGGGAGGCAATATTGACCGTCACAACAAACGCTGCGGTGGTTTATTTTATTCCGGTCTTTGCCACACCAGGAAGTGTGGCCGGTCTTCCATTTTTTCCCTGAAGGTGTCGAACTCTTCCTTAGTCAAAACCAGAGAACGAATCTTTCGCTTAATATATCGTTCTGTTTTTCTGCTCAAATCATTGAGATGATACTGGTCAACGTTGCCTACCAGCACCAAATCAACGATTCCTGTGTCTTTTCCTTCGGCATAATCATCGATAATGTATGCTTTTTCCAGATCACCCAGACGCGACAGGATACTTTCAATGACCTGGTCGAGTCCGATCACTTTGGCGACCATGGAGCGAAGCTCAGGAAAGAGTGGATGCTCGTGGTTTGCCGTATAAAAAACATTACGCCCGCTCTTTTGGGTGGTGAGGAGTTTCGTTTTGGTGAGCTGATTGAGCTCTTCGCGAACCGCATTGGTGGAAACATCGAGGTCTTTGGAAAGTTCACGCAGATAGGCTTTTGTGCCGGGGTTGAAGAAAAAGCGTACCAGCAGGCTGATGCGGGTTTTTGAAGATATCAAACCTGAAAAAAGACTGGTCATCTCTGCTCCGTCACGAGTAGTTATTCTACTCATAACAGATACAGAATAATTGTCAAGATATTATTTTACTGAGTTGTCACTTGTACAGACGTTCATTGTCCTGGATATCCATCCACATGGCGAAAAGAAGTGACTGGAAGCTGCTGGAGAACAAAAAAAGAAATGCCAGCATGGTGATGGTAGAGACCTGTCCCCCGGATAGCGCTATGAAAAGGATTTTAATTCCATAGGGCAGGGCAACAAGGCCCATGGCTATGGCGAAGTGATATAGAAGAAACAGCGGGTGAAAATCGCGAAACAGGTATTTTATCCAGAGTCTTTTAAAAAAACTCTTGAAAAGCAGCCAGGAGATGCGGGGGATGACATTGGGCACCTTCATCTTCGAGGCTTCGCCGACGTTGTAAACCGGCTTAATTTTTACTTCTTGGATCGTGCAGAAAGCAATGTTCAATTTAACAAGCAGATCGTTAGGCATTCCATAGCGCGGATAAATTTTATGAATTTTGATGGCATTGAGCGCCGGCAGGGATATGGCCGTGTAGCCGGTCTGGGTATCGGAGACATGCCAGTATCCCGAAGCTATTTTTGTCAGGATAGATAGTATGGAATTGCCGAAAAAGCGTGTTTTGGGTATGACCAGACGTGCCCCGCCATGAATAAGCCGGTTGCCCTTCACATAATCGACCTCTCCGGTCAGCACGGGTGTGCATATTTTTTCCAGCTCCGCCGGATCCATCTGGGCGTCGCCGGCCATCACGGCTGTACAATCGATCGCATGGTCACGGCACCATTTGTAGCCGGTGGCGATGGCTGCGCCTACACCACCGTTCTTCAGATGGTTAATGAGGATGATACGGTCGGTTTCCGGGGTATTGTTGGCAATTTCGGAGGGAATATAAAATCTGGCGTCATTTTGTTGTTTTTCCCTTAGCAGTATCTCAGCCCTGTCATATTGATTCCCATCATATTGGGGGTTGCCCGCCGAAATTGTCGCACCGGGAACACACTGCTGTTGTATGCATGACAAGACGACATCGGCCGTGTTGTCACTCGAGCAGTCATTTACGACAATGATGCGGTCCACAAACTCCGGCATTGTGGCCAAAACACGGGCGATCTGTTTTTCCTCGTTGTAGGCGGGCACAACAACCGCAACCGTTTTATTAAATAGCATGGGAATCCCCCCGAAAGATGAATGTTGTCCTATGCTTACTATTTTCCCTCTGATTTGTCCAAAATAAAATAATCATAATACCCCAATTTGATTGATATTCCGCCATAAGGTAGACAAGGCTTCGCAGACTGGACGGTGATGCACGGGTACATTTTCTCTATAGAGGTACGCAGTGCCGTATTGTTTTTGCGGCAAAAGGCCAAAAGTCAATTAAAAACGGCAGTTAGCATCACACGGCAGCCTCTTACCAACCGGTTGTTTGGTCGTATCTGCTGATTGGGAGGAAGGAAATTTATTTGCCTTGACTTTAGTTTTTCTTTGGTTTAAAAACCAAATTGACTTTTAGTCAGTAACTGACTTAGCCTCATTTATCTACTCGGCTGAAAGTTGCAGATCAGGGATTGTTTTAAAAACTTATTTAAAAAAAACACTGCTGTCAAGCAAGTCCATTGCTTCCCTGATTATCAGAAATTGATTCCAGATGCATCTTCAGGGCAGGATCAGTTTCAAGTAATTTTACTTCTTTTCACAGTGGAAAGGGAGCCACGGAATGCCCGAAGTCTTTTCTGCCGTTTTTTGTACCTCCTGGCCGAGCAGGCCGATTGTTCTGTATAAAAAAATACTTACATGTCTGATATTACAGCAGGCAATTATATTTTTGTTCATTAGAAACACCAGGTCAGTGAAGGAGTCTGCTTTGTTTTTGGGGCTGCTGCTTGTCTGCCTGTCGTCGGCAACGGCCAAAGGGAAAGGATGTGATAGTCGCGATATTACCGCATGAAGCAACAGATGAACCGATTGTGTCACGGTTCATTAAAGATTGAGCGAGGTAAATAGATTCAATGGAGGCGCAGTTAGCCTCAAACAAATTATGAGCCTCAAAAATCAGGCGGCTCATAAGAAAACGAAGGAGGAGAATAATGTCACTAGAAATCAAGAAAGCTGCTGTATTAGGTGCGGGAGTCATGGGCGCGGGTATCGCGGCTCATCTGACCAATGCCGGTATCGAGTGCTACCTGCTCGATATCATCCCATTCGAACTGACGGAAGATGACAAGAAAAAAGGCCTGACGGAAAAAAGTCCCGCATGGCGGAACCGCTTTGCGGCAAATGGCCTGGCCGGCGCGACGAAGTCAAAACCCGCCAGTTTTTTCTCAAAAAAGAACGCCTCGATGGTCAAAGTCGGCAACTTCGAGGACAATCTGGATTGGCTGGCGGATGTGGACTGGGTTTGCGAGGTGGTTGTTGAAAACCTGAAAATCAAGCAGGAATTGTTTGCCAAAGTGGAAAAAGTTGTCAAACCGACCTGTATCGTTTCGACAAATACTTCAGGCATTCCCATTAAAGACATCAGCGCGAAATTCAGCCCCGCTTTGAAAAAACGTTTTCTGGGGACCCATTTCTTCAATCCTCCGCGCTACATGAAGCTTATGGAAATCATTCCCGGCGAGGAAACAGACAAAGAAATCGTCGATTTCATGGTGAAATTCAGCGAGGAAGTCCTGGGCAAGGGCGTGGTTATCTGTAAAGACAAGCCGAACTTTGTCGGTAACCGCATCGGTGTGTACGATCTGTCGAGCTGTATCAAACTCATGTTGGAAAAGAAGCTGAAAGTGGACGAAGTTGATGCCATCGTCGGCAAGGCGCTGGGGCATCCCGGTACGGCCGTTTTCGGCACAATGGATCTCGTCGGCCTCGACGTGGGTTACCATGTCGGCAAGAACCTCTACGATGCAGTTCCGGACGATGAAGAAAGAGATATGTTCAAGGCCGATCCTTTCCTGGAAAAAATGATTGCAAACAAGTGGTTGGGTAATAAGACCAAACAGGGATATTACAAGAAAACCAAGGATGCCAGCGGTAAAACCGTCAAGATGATGATCGACATCGACACGATGGAGTATGTGCCTGCCGGTAAGCCGAAGTTTGAATCGATTTCCGCTGCAAAGAAGCTGGAAAACGTCGCCGACTCCATCAAGCACGTATTTAATGCAGATGACAAAGCCGGTGATTTTGCCCGTTCCTATTTGTGCAAAACCTTCATCTATTCGGCGAACCGGGTCGGTGAGATCTGTGATAACATCATGGCCATCGACAATGCCATGAAGTGGGGCTACAACAACAAACTGGGGCCCTTCGAGGCATGGGATGCCGTAGGCGTCAAAGAAGCCATCGAAGTCATGAAGAGTCTGAAACTGACAGTTCCCAAGAAAGTCGAAGAAATGCTCAAGAAAGGTTGTGAGTCATTTTACACAACCAAGGCAGACGGGAAATATTACTACGATTTTGAAAAGCAGGGCTATGCCAAGATTGATGCCAATCCAAAGATCATCCTGCTGCCCGATCTGAAAAGCCGTAACAAGATCGTTAAACAAAATGAAAGCGCTACTCTCGTGGACATCGGAGACGGCGTTGTCTGTCTGGAATTCCACACCAAGATGAATTCGATTGACGAACCGCTGACCCAGATGCTTGCCGATTCGTGTGATATCGTTGAGAAAGATTTTGCGGGCATGGTGGTTGCCAACCATGATGAACGTGCCTTCTCGGCCGGTGCCAACGTGTTTGCAGTATTGGTTGCTGCACAGCAGGGTCAGTGGGATCTGCTGGACCAGAGCATTGCAGCTCTGCAAAACGGCAATATGAGAATGAAATACCTGGCCAAACCGGTTGTGACTGCTCCCGCCGGCCTGGCACTGGGCGGAGGTTGCGAAATCGCCATGCACGGCGCCCGTTGTCTGCCCAACGGTGAAACCTATATGGGACTCGTGGAAGTCGGTGTCGGTGTCGTTCCCGCCGGCGGAGGCTGCAAAGAGCTTCTGCTGCGCCTTACCGAAGGAATTCCGGATGGTGTCATTGAAGGCGGTTTGAATTTGCAGTATCACATGGGGAAAGCTTTCGAAAACATTGCGATGGCCAAAGTTGCCACCAGTGCGATGGAAGCCATGGAACTGGGATATATCCGCAAGTCGGAAACCATCAACATGAGCCGCGATCAGCAGATTTATGAAGCCAAGCAGCTTGTTCTGTCTTTGAACATGGCTGGTTACAAACCGCCCAGGCCTGCCCGCATTCCTGTGATGGGCGAGAATTTCCGCGGCCTGGTGGATGCCATTATTATGAACATGCGCTACGGTAACTTTATCTCCGATTACGATCTTGTTGTATCGAGAAAAGTGGCCTATGTCCTTTCCGGCGGCGACTGCGCCGAGGGAACATATGTTTCGGAGCAGGAAATCCTCGATCTCGAAAGAGAGGCCTTCCTGAGCCTGATGGGCGAAACCAAGACGCATGATCGTATTGTACACATGCTGACCAAGGGTAAACCGCTGCGTAACTAAAATATTTTGCAACTATGCGCGGCGGGTTGAAAAACGAATGAAAGCCTCCGCGCCTTCCAGAATAATGAAGGAGGAAAATCATGAGTGATGCTGTAATTGTTGAATCAGTAAGAAGTCCAGGCGCTCGCAGAAGAGGCAGCCTTGCCAACACCCGGGCGGACGAATTTGCTATCCAGGTACTCAAAGGATTGCTCGCCAGAGTTCCTCAGGTAAAGCCTGAAGATATAGATGATGTAATTGTTGGTTGTTCTTTCCCGGAAGCTGAAACGGGGATGAATGTGGGAAGAATTCTGGCGATGGGCGCCGGGCTCCCGATTTCCGTTTCCGGTATGACCGTCAACCGTTTTTGCGCCTCCGGTCTTCAGGCGATTGCCGATGCGACGGCGAAAATCCGTGCCGGCTGGTCGGAGATCATCATTGCCGGCGGTTGCGAGACAATGACGCATATTCCGATGGGCGGCACCGCCATGCGCCCGCATCCGGACTGGAAATTTGACGGCAGTATGCCCAATGTCTATATCAACATGGGCAACACGGCGGAAAATGTGGCCATGAACCATAATATTTCGCGTGAAGATCAGGATAAGATGGGCGTGGAGAGTAACCGCCGTGCCCATGAAGCCATCAAGGCCGGAAAATTCAAGGAAGAAATCATTCCGATCCAGGCTGTGAAATATGCAATCAAGAACGGTAAACGCGTCAGAGAATATTATACTTTTGACACGGATGACGGAGTACGTTGGCCGGCAAGTCTCGAAGCAATGGGGAAATTGAAATCACCTTTCAAAGCCGGTGGTTCGGTGACGGCGGCGAACTCTTCGCAGATGACCGACGGAGCGGCCTTTTCCATGCTGATGACTGCCGAAAAGGCCAAAGCCCTCGGATTGAAGCCTCTGGCCAAGTTGACCCATTATGCGGTCGCTGGCTGTAAGGCGGAAGAAATGGGAGTCGGTCCTGCTTATGCAATTCCGAAAGTGTTGAAAATGGCCGGTTTGACGACGAAAGATATCGATCTTTTTGAAATCAACGAAGCCTTTGCGTCACAGGCGATCTATTCCTGCCGCACAGTCGGTATTGAAGACCGCTACTGGGCGGGCGACATCAATCCCAATGGCGGTGCCATTGCGATTGGCCATCCGCTGGGATGCACCGGAGCCAAGCTGACCGCACAGCTTCTGCACGAAATGAAGCGCCGCGGTTCAAAACGTGGTATTGTTTCCATGTGTATCGGCGGCGGTATGGGCGCGGCGGGTATTTTTGAAATGCTGTAAGCGAGACCCTCCAGCGTTTGGCTGAAAGAGCCGCCTGAGCCCTTCCGCTATCGGAGAAAATCCGGTGGCGGAAGGGCCGGCGGCATTTTTGTTACGACTCTTTTCACCATCAACTCTTAAGTCACTTCAACATTATCCCGGAATCAGCAAGTCAGCCCAAAACAAAGCTCCACCCCGTGGAGTGGGTCGCTACCATGTTTTGCCATACAGACAGATGATGATATGGTGATTTATTGTGAGCACTTCAGGAGGAGAGCTTTCGCGTCAGCATTTCCTTGATTACTTTGGGATTGGCTTTGCCGCCGGAGGCCTGCATAACCTGTCCGATCAAAAAGCCCATGGCTTTGGCCTGGCCGCTTTTGAAATCCTCCACTGCTGCGGTCTGCCGGGCCAGTACACGTTCCACCATGGCGGTAAGCTCATCTCCGTTGGATAACTGTCCCAGCCCCCGGTTTTTTACAATATCTTCGGGGGAATCATTGCACTCAAACATGAGCGAAAGAACATCGCGTGCTGCCGCGGCGTTGATCTCGTCACCGGCGAGCATGGCAAGAAGCCGTGCCAGTCTTTGTGGCGTGACAGGCGCCTGGGCAATCTCCAGATTGCGCTGGCGTAAAGCAGGAAGCAGTTGAGTATTCACCCAGTGCATGGCGGTCCGGGCGGCCACACCGTGACGAACCAGTTCTTCAAAGTAGGAGGCGGTTTCCGGATCAGAACTCAGATATGTCGCCTCTTCAATGGAAAGGCCGTGTTGGCTGACAAAGCGCTTGGCCAGTGCCGCCGGCATTTCCGGAAGCCGCGAACGCCAGGCGCTGATTTCGTCCGGTTGGAGTATGATTTCGGGGATGGACGGGTCAGGGATACAAGGTGCCTCGAATTTTTCCCTCATCGGAAGTGTGGTTTTTTTGTCCGGGTCCCATAAGCGTGTATGTTCCGTAATTGTTTCGCCCGCCCGCACCGCGGCGCTTTGACGGCTGATTTCATGGGCGATGGCATCTCCCACGTGGCGGACGGAGTTCATGTTTTTGACCTCGACCTTGGTGTTCATCTGATTTGTGCCCCTGGGGCGTATGGAAATATTTGCGTCGGCACGCATGGTGCCGTTTTCCATGCTGCACTCGGAGGATCCGACGTAACGGACCTGCGTGCGCAGTGTTTTGAGGAATTCCATCGCGTGATGCGGTGTACGGAAATCCGGTTCAGTGACTATTTCGACAAGCGGTGCGCCAGCCCGGTTGAAGTCCACCAGGGAAACTGGTGTTCTTCCGTCCATTTCATGCACCAGTTTGGCCACATCCTCTTCCATGTGAATATGGTGAATGTTGAGCCTCTTGACGGAACCGTCTTCATCCGTGATGTCCACCCAGCCGCCGCGCGCCAGAGGCCGATGGGCCTGAGAAAGCTGATAGCCTTTGGGCTGATCCGGGTAATAATAGACCTTCTGGTCAAAGGCGCTTTTTGTCTGGAGTTCACAATTGAGCCCCAGGCACAACAGGGCCGCTTTTTCCAGAGCGGCGCGGCTCAGGCGGGCGGAGGCGCCGGGAAACCACAGGCATACCGGGCAGGTGTTGGTGTTGGCATCGTCGCCGGGATTGTTGGGGCAGTCGCAAAACAGTTTTGTGGCGCAGTTGAGTTCGATATGTATTTCCAATCCGATGACAGCTTCAAATTCCATTATGCCCTCCCTCCTGCTCTGAGCCGGTGAAGATATTCGCCAAGGGCGATCACCCGGCCGCAGTCGCCGTGCGTTGCCTGAAGTTCGATGCCCGGACTGTCCGCTGAAATGTGCGGAACGTGCAGTGCGGGCAGACCGGTGACATTGGCGTGAGCCGTAAACTTGCACTGATCGTAGAGGCCGCTTAGTGTTTCGGTGTCAGCCGGTCTTTGTACCGGAAAAACCAGCACATCAGCCTGTCCAAAGAGGCGTTGGACCTGGATTAAAAGGCGGGCGCGTATCCGGCAGGCATTTTCGTAGGCGTCATAGCGCTCAAACTGAAAATATGCACCCTGAATCAGATAGCTTTTTATGAGCGTGCCGAAAAAAGCTCCGCGGGATTGCAGGTACATCTCATTCCAGTTTCTGGCTCCCGGGGCGCGTTTGCCGAAGCGTACGGAATCGTACCGGCCGGCGGCGGACGAGGCTTCGACCGACCCGACGAGGCGATGCACGGTCAGGCACAAACGATAGTCCGGCCAGGAAAGATCCCTGATTTGAAAACCGGATTTCTTAAGTTCATTCATCTGCTCTTTAAACGCCTCCTGCTTGGTGCCGGAAAGCAGAGCGGTCGCATCTTTGATGATGCCCAGCGTGAGTTGTCCCGGTTTGATTTCGTCGGCGTTTACTACTTTGTAGCGAAGCGCCGGCTGCGAAAAATCCCTGTCATCGGCTCCCGCCGTTGTTTCGAGGATCGCACGGATCGTTGCCGGATCACGCGCCAGAATTCCGCAGGCTTCCATCGAGGGAATGAGTCCGGCAATCCCGGTGCGGGGCAGGAGTCCCCACGAAGGTTTAAAACCCCATAGATTGCTGCGTGCGGCGCTCAGGCGAGCCTCGCCTGTCAGATCAAGCATCACTTCCGCATCGGTTATTTTAGCCTCGGTGGGTCTGCCGGCCGTGCTTTTGTTGTTGATACCCAGGCCCAGTTCACCGGCGTGTGTCAGGCCGGCAAGCATAGCACCTCCTTGTCTGAGTCTGGCGATTACCGTGGCGTCGTCCGGTGACGAATATCCGGCGAGCGCCTCCGAACCTGCCTGGGCGGGCCAGCCGGCGACACCGATTGTCGGTTGCACAGCGATCTTCAGTCCCGCGAGAGGGCCGTTGATGTTGCCGGATGGTGCTTCGTTTTGATAGGAAAAAACAGAGTCCATAAATAATCCTTTATTCCAGAATGGCCGGAACTTTATAAAAATTTCCCTTGACCACAGGTGCGCTTTTCATCAGCCGGCCGTCTGCGGCCGCGTCCATGCGTTTTGCCTCGATCCCCGGCCGGGTGCGATGTGGGGCAGGCATGACCGATCGCACCGGTTCGTCATCTCCCGCTTCGCGGCAGGCGATGACGGCCAGTTCTTCGGCTTGTCTGATGACGTCTTCCATGACGGGCCGTTCGTCCGGTGCAATGCCGATACGTGACAGCCACGACAGGCGGTCAAGCCTGTTTTCTTTTTGTGCGGCACCGGGTAGATCTTGTTTGCCGCCCAGATTTAAAAGACCGAGTTCCGCCAGTTGTTCATGCTTGACGGCTGCGGGGGCGCCCGTAAGCGGGCAGGCGGCCGAACGGTTTTTCGGAAAAGCGATGACATCGCGGATCGACTGTGTTCCGAGAATCATCGACACGACCCGATCCATTCCCAGCGCCAGCCCTCCGTGCGGTGGCGCTCCGTGGTCAAAAGCTCTGAGGAAGAAACCGAATTTTTCACGCATGTCGTCTTCAGTAAGCCCCAGCGCGGCAAAAATCTTTCGCTGAAGATCGCGGTTGTTGATGCGGATGCTCCCGCCCCCCAACTCTTCACCGTTCATTACCAGATCGTAGGCCCGTGAATGGAGGCTGAGCAGCTCCTCAATGTTTTTCGGGTCGAAATCAGTGCGGTCCGGCGCGGTGAAGGGATGATGACTGGAGGTAATTCCCCCATCATCTGTTGGTTCAAAAAGAGGGAATTCGGTGATCCATACCGGGTAAAAGGTGTTTTCGGGAATCAGCCCCAGGCGTCCTGCCAGATGGAGGCGAAGTTGCCCCAGTGCAGATATGACCGTCGTGTAGGAGGGGTCGGCGACCATGATGAGCACATCGCCGTCTTGCAGGTCGAAGCGCTTTTGCAGACCCGCCAGTTCCGTTTCACTGAAAAACTGGACAATGTTTGATTCGAGCCTCCCTCCCTCGGCGCGCATCCAGGTCATTCCTTTGGCGCCGAAAGAAGGGGCGATTTCCCTGGCGTATTCGTTTTGCAGGACGTTTTTGCTCAGAGCCTCCGACTGCCCTTTAACATTGATGCCTTTGATGCAGCCGCCGCGTTTTAGTATCTGGCGGAAAATCGAGTAATTCGTATCGGTGAACAGATCGGTCGCATCCACAATGCGAAGGCCGAAACGCAGGTCAGGCCGGTCCGAACCTGTGGTATCCATTGCCTCTGTATAGCTCATGCGTGGGAAAGGCCGGCAAAGCGTTATACCGCCTACGGCGAACATCCGGACAGTAAGCTCTTCGACAAGCGCATAAAGAAACTCTTCGTCGATGAAGGAGGCTTCCAGATCGAGCTGTGTAAACTCCGGCTGGCGGTTGGGGCGCAGATCTTCATCACGGAAACAGCGGGCAAGCTGAAAATAGCGCTCCAGACCGCCGATCATCAGAAGCTGTTTGAAAAGCTGCGGCGATTGCGGCAGAGCGTAGAAGCTGCCCTGATGAACACGGCTGGGCACGAGGTAGTCGCGTGCTCCCTCGGGCGTGCTCATCGTCAGGATCGGCGTTTCCACCTCGATAAAGCCCTCCTCGTCAAGGAAACTGCGTACGCACTGAAAAATCTTATGGCGTAAAAGCAGATTGCGGTACATGGAGTGGCGGCGGATGTCGAGATAGCGGTACTGCAGCCGCACTTCTTCGGAGACGCTCTCTGTGGCGCTTTTGTCCGCGCCTGCCACCATGGCTTTTTCTGATATGGTGAAAGGGGACGGCTCGGATTCTGAAAGAAGTGAAAGAGTATCGACGATGACTTCAATTTGGCCTGTTTCGATGTGAGGATTTTCCGTTCCGGCGAGTCTCTGTCTCACTTCGCCTTCCACACAAACACAAAATTCTGTTCTTAGAGAGGCGGCCGTTTCACTCACTGCGCGGGGCGTAATCTCCGGATCAAAAACAATCTGCACGATTCCGCTTCTGTCCCGCAGATGAACAAAAATTATTCCGCCATGGTCGCGGTAGGCATCAACCCAGCCACAAAGCTGGACCTGGTGGCCGATATGCCGGGCCGTCAGATTGCCGCAAAATATCCGTCCGGAAAAGTTCATTGAATTAAACCCTTTCTGCTCAAGACACCGGATTTAAGGATAATCCGGAGATAAAATTACCGCGCGGAGCGTATCAAAACTGCCTGATTCTTTCAAGAATTTAAAGGTATAAAACCGACAAAGCACATAGCCCAACCTGACTGCTACCGCGGCCGGGAGAGGCCGGCGAAATGACGATGTTTGTTGCAGCCCGTCAGGAGAAATGCAAACTTAAATATCGGCGATTGTTTCTGCAGACAGCAGGGGCGCAAGACGTCTGGCCTCAGGTCATGAATGCATCCGGCCGCCGGGTTGGGAGGAATCGGGCCTTTGGGCAGGCCGCATGCAGACCAGAAAACGCTTTCGGCGACATCCTAAGTGCTTGTTATTACATGGTGGGCAATGTGAGATTCGAACTCACGGCCTTTGGCTTCGGAGGCCAACGCTCTATCCAGCTGAGCTAATTGCCCGTGTGGAGGTGCTTCTACACTATCCGCCTGTAATCATCAACGTGAAAATTACATCGTGCGCGATTTTTATCGGGTAGGCAGTAAGGGCTCGCCCGAAGGGGCGGTTTTATTGCCGGTTTTTCTCGCCGTATGATCTTTGCCCGTGTAGTAATTGATCCATGACGAGCTCTGATAAAGATCCCAGTTGCAGGGTGGAACGATTTCCTTGCCTAAACATTCCTCCTCGCCGTATTTTGCCAGGCGGGCATAGGCACGGACAAAAACGCACTTACGTTTTTGGGGATATACTTCACACCAACCGCCGAAGCTTCCGCCGCAGGGGCCGTTACGTTGGTTTTTGGGGCATTGGGACATTGGGCAAAGATAGGCCAGATCGATCAAAGCGCAGTCCCCGCAATCACGGCAGTCAAAAAGGGCCACCTTGGTCAGGTGCTCCAGCTTATGAAAGAGTCCTTCCGCCTTCGAACCCTCGATCCTTTCACTGAACTTTTTCATCAAAGAGTATAAATTTTTGCCAGGCTCAAACATCAGCCGGTGAAAAAAACGTGAAAGTCCGTAGGTCAGCCCAATGGATACATCGGGGGAGCCGGTCTGTCTTTTTGACTGTGTTTCACTGTTTAAACCGGTTTGCGGATCTTTTTCAAAGTAATAAAATCCGTTCTCCATGGGATAATCAAAAAACTTTACAAGATTCGGCCATTCGGGAGAAAGCTCCTCACCCAGACGGATTACCTCTTCCACCTGCTCACAGGTGATATTGTGGCCTCCGATATGGACGCCGCTGAAGCCCATGCCTTTCAGAATGGCGTACATCCGGGCGGCCCGTAGAATTCTGGCCCTGGCACCTTTGTCCGGAGCGTTCCTCTCTCGGTCGATATCGGCCAGCAGCTTGTCTGTGACCACACAGCCCGGCAAATCATTGCGGTTCATCATTTTGGCTGCCCCGAAAGGGAGGATGTAGATGTTACCGATCAGCGGCACGTTGATGCCATTTTGTTTCATGTACCTAAGTACTTCATGGAACTTCCGCGCATCATAGCCCAGTTGCGTGACGATGAATTGTGCGCCTGCTTCTATCTTCTTTTTGAGCTTGTAGTACTGCAGCATCTGTTCCGCTTGTGTCGCCTTGAAGGGAGAGACGACTGCCCCGGCAAAAAAATCGGATGTTTGAAGCCGGATGCTCCCTTTGGGACCGGGATGTTCCAGGCCGCGGTTCATTTGTGTGATCAGACGTAAGGTGTGCACAGGATCAAGGTCGAAAACAGGTGCCGGTCTGCCTCCGAAACCGCAAACCGGATAGTCGCCGGTCATCACCAGCAGATTACGCACGCCTGCACGGTCGAGCGCATAGAGCTGACTTTCCATCTGACTGCGGTTTTTATCTTTGCTGGTGAAATGAACGAGCGGCTCGATGCCTTTTTTCACAATCTCCATACTCATGAAGTCGGCCGACAGGGCCGGTGTGCCGCCCGGATTGTCCGTAATGGTAAGGGCGGCAATCCTCCCTCCGGCCGCTGCGCGGCCGGCCAGCTCCAGCGCCTGTTGTTGCTGCGGTTCTTTGGCGCCCCTTCCCGGAACAAGCTCCCAGGTAACAGGAAAGAGGGCCGGATTCATCAGTGCCTCTTTGAAAGGGTTGGACGGCAAGGTTGCTCTCCGATATTATTGTTTGGTCGAGCGAAAATCGCATTTACAAAAGCTGTTGTCAACCTTTTTAATTGGCGGAGCCGGCTGTCATCTGATTTGAGTGTTTGTTTGCGTTCGTAAACATGGGAGAGTTTCTTTTTTTTAGCATAATTGTTGCAGTTGGCGTAAAAGTTTGTTAATTTGCTTCATGCTTTCACGACAAGCGCATAAAATACGACAAATATTTTTTGCACTGCTGATTATAGCGGTCCTGCTGTGGACAGGGCGGGGACTTGCCGCTACGGAAATATCAAATGTGCGTTACTGGGCAGCGCCCGACCACACGCGTGTGGTCTTCGATCTCAGCGGAGAGCCTGATTACCGGTACAGCATCAGCGACAACATTCTTGTTCTGGAATTCAACGACGCATTTTTCATAAAAACTCTTGCCCAGGAAATGCCCATAGACAAACCGGGTATCTCCAGGATTGTTTTCACGAAGAATGACGGAGCTTTCTGCAGGGCCGAGCTGTTTTTGACCGAGTACTTCAAGGTAGAAGTTTTCAAACTCAAAAAATTCATGGGGAAGCCTGACCGCGTGGTGGTGGATATCATCCTGCAACAGGCTGTTGACGAGGCGGTGCTTCCGGAACCGCCGCCTGAAGCTTTGAAAAAGAGAGTGATCGTGATTGATCCGGGGCACGGAGGAGAAGATCCCGGAGCCATCGGCAGAAACGGAACCTATGAAAAGCATGTTGTCCTGGCCATCAGCCGTGAAATCAAAAAAGAGATCGACAAGATGCCCGGTTACCGGGCGATATTGACGCGCGACGGGGATTACTATGTGTCGTTTAAGAACCGCCTGGATACAGCACGGCGGGCCAACGCGGACCTTTTCATCAGCGTGCACGCCGACGCGGCACGCAATCGTCAGGCCAGAGGCAGTTCGGTTTACTGTCTTTCCACGCGTGGGGCCAGCAATGAAGCAGCCAGACTGCTGGCCAACAATGAGAACCTCTCCGATATCATCGGCGGTGTGCCCAACGGCGAAAGCAGTAACCAGTCCGATGAAATTGTCCTCAATATGTTTCAGACGCATACGATCAATATGTCGAAAACTTACGCTTCGGATTTGCTCGATCAGCTCGGTCGTGTGCACTGTTTGAAATATCCGGTTTTTCATGAAGCTCCTTTCCGTGTGCTCAAGCTTCTGGATATCCCGGCCATTCTTCTGGAAACAGCTTATATCTCCAACGCAGAAGAAGAGATGTTGCTTAAAAAAACCAGTTTCCGCAAAACCATCGCTCAGGCCGTGGCCGCTTCCGTGGGCAATTTTTTCGGCATCACGACAGCCGGGGCCGCGATTGCGGGAAGCCCCATGCCGCCCGGCAACATATCTGTGAGAGCAGCAAAAAGGCAGAATACGCCAGAAACTGTACAGACCTCGCTCTATTCGGTGAGGCGCGGTGATAACCTGTCTGCCATTGCCAGAAAGCACGGAACGAGCCTGCAGGTGCTTCTGGATTTGAACAAAATGAAAATGAACGACAAGCTTCTTGTCGGCAGGAAAATAATTGTGCCGGTTCCTGGAGTGCCACCGTCGGCAGTGCCGCAAAAACAACTTAAAAAATATAAGGTCAAAGACGGAGACACGCTTTTTTCTCTGGCCAGGAGCTGCTCCATTACCGTTGATGAATTAAGACGGCTCAACAATATGTCTGAAAATGATGTGCTGCTCTCCGGCAGCAGGATCAATCTTCCTGAGTGAATCATCCTGCGAAAAGACGTCCGTCGCCGGGACGGTCTCATCGTACATGATGGTGTGAGTTCAGGCAAGAAACCGCCGCCGAAAAAGGCGAAATTGTTTGTTTCTGATTCGCATAATCTTTTTACAGCGGTGGGCATGAAGAATCATCCGGAAGGAAAAGAGTCACGAAGGTGTCGGCAAATAAAGCGAAACTTATCATCGCCTCTATCGTGGTTTTATTTTTAGCCTGTTCCAACAGTGACGGCACCGCAAAAAAAGACGATCGCCTGCAGGTTGTCGTATCCGTGTTTCCCTTATACGATTTTGCCACTATGGTCGGCGGCGACAAAGTGGCGGTGACGATGCTGATCCCTCCGGGAACCGATGCCCTTGATTACGAATTGACTGAAAGAGATATCGCCTTGGCGGCCACGGCCGATGTTTTTATGTTCGTCAGTTTTGAAATGGAGCAATGGGCGTACAAAATAATAAATACCGCGTCTGAAAAAACCAATATGCTTGCCGTGGAAACAGGCCGGGGGGCATTTTTGCTGCCGTCTTCTCCGCGCGGGCAGATTCAGGCTGATTTGGGTTTGGCATCTCCGGACAGAGAGCTCAATGGCGGTACCGGCTACGATCCGTATATCTGGCTTGATTTTCAAAACGCCCAGACGATGATTGATAATATTGCCGCAGCTTTCATCAATAAAGATCCGAAAAATGCCGGATTATACAAAAAAAACGCCGTAGACTATCGGCGCCGGCTGGGACGGCTTGACGGTCAATACAAAGAGCAGTTGTCTGCCTGCCGTAGTCGCAATGTATTGTATGCAGGCCAGTGGCCGTTTGCCTATCAGGCGCAAAGATATGGTTTATTGTATCTGCCCGCTTATGACCTGTCCGCAGATGAGCATCCCACACCCGGGCAGACGCTGGCCCTGATCAGACAAATAAAGAAACAGAAATTCAGACACATCTTCTATGGCGGCAACAAAGTGCCGCAAATGGCGGAGTCTGTTGCCGGGGAAACAGGCGCGGTATTACTAAGGCTGAGTAATGGTCAGGATGTCAGCAGGAAAGAGATTGACGAGGGGGCGACTTTTCTTCAAATAATGGAAGGAAACCTTGAAAAATTGAAAAGAGGGATGGTATGTCTCTAGTGTTTATGGCCTGATAAGTAGTGCCAGTCGCCACACAGAAGCCGGCTACGACATGATATGGACGAGCAACGATTGTTGGCGGGGGAAGCACTTTTGTTCAAGGAGAAGAGGCGCTGTTTTAAATGTGAAAACAAGTATTTCCGGCTTATTGTTCATTATGGCTTTAGCGTTGGGGCTGTTTCTGCCGCAGGCCTCGGAGCTGGCTTCCATGCTGGTTTTACCGGCGCTGGCAGTGGCGCTGGCTGTGACTCTTTTGCGTTTCCCCGCAGGTTATTTAAAAAAGCCAGGCGAACTGCTGGCCGGTGCCCTTTGGGGGATTTTGATGAATTATCTCCTTTTGGGGAACCTGATTCTTCTGGGCGGACTTTTTTTGATACGGGATGAGAAGTTCTGGGAAGGAATGGTTTTACTGGCGGCAGTTCCTCCTTCGGCTTTAGTGTTGTCGCTGGGAGAAAAAATCAAATCCGCCCGAGGCTTGATTCTGGCCGGCTTTGCCGGCACTTACGCAGGCGCGCTGATCTTGATTCCTTTGATCGGTATCGCGTTTTTGAAATTCTTTCCCGTTCATTATGACAGGCTATTCATTTTACCCTTTGGGCTCATTGTCCTGCCTCTTCTTATCTCCCGCTTCCTTGTCGATCAGGATCTGGATGTGTGGGTCAATAGGCACGAAAAGCTCATTACGGGTATCTGCCTTTTTATTGTATTTTATGCACTTACTGCGGGTAACGCCGAGCTGATCAGACAGTGGCCGGACGATATCGTTTCCGTGGCGGTGATCGCCTGCGGGGCGACCGTCATATCGTCACTGTTTTTGCTGATGGCAGGACGTCTGTATAACCTTTCTTATCCAGGTGTGTCTTCGCTTATGCTTTTGGCGACGATGAAGAATTGCTCTCTGGCTGGCGGTATCGCCATTTACGTTTTCAACAATGAAGCGGGGGTGCCGGCGCTGGTTTTTGCTGTTTTCATGTTTCTGAATATCGTGTGGTTAAACGCAAGAGACATTTACCATCAAAAACGTCAACGCAGCGATTCCACGGGCGCCACCGGGGACATTTGACAAACGACGCGGTCTGTTTACATTTTAAAGCATTACTTAAGAAAGGAGAAAAACATGGCTATACAACTACCCGAACTGCCCTATGCCAAAGACGCTCTGGCGCCTCACATCAGCGCCGACACGCTGGAGTTCCACCACGGAAAGCATCACCGGGCTTATGTGGACAACCTAAACAAGCTGATCGCGGGAACTAAGTTGGAAAACAGCGAGCTGGAGGATATCATCAAAACAGCCGCCCAGGATCCGTCTAAAACAGGCATCTTCAACAACGCTGCCCAGGTCTGGAATCATACTTTCTACTGGAATTGCCTCAAGCCTGGAGGCGGCGGAGCTCCTTCGGGACCGATTGCGGCCAAAATCAATGAAGCTTTCGGCAACTACGAAAAATTTGTCGAGGAACTCAAAAACGCAGGACTGACCCAGTTCGGCAGCGGGTGGGCTTGGCTGGTGCTGGAGGAGGGAAAATTAAAAATTACCAAGACACCCAATGCCGACACGCCGCTCGTGCATGGACAAAAGGCGCTGTTGACGATAGACGTTTGGGAGCATGCCTATTATCTGGATTATCAGAATCGCCGCGGTGATTATCAGACGGCAATCATCCAAAACCTGATTAATTGGGATTTCGTCAATGCAAATTTAGGTTGATAACGGATCTTTTTCGCTCCCGCATCGGGAGTCGGAGTTTAAACGAAAAGCAAGAAAAAGCCTGTATAAAAGAAAGGGGGAGCCGTAAAAGGTCTCCCCTTCTTTTTTATGCAAACACTTGCAGGATTGTTACTGTTTTTTGTCCACCCGGTCTTTGAGCTCCTTGCCTACTTTGAAGAAAGGAAGCTTTTTGGGTTCCACTTTGATTTTTGTGCCGGTTTTGGGATTTCTTCCCGTGTAGGAACCATATTCTTTGACAACAAAACTGCCGAACCCTCTGATTTCGATACGGCCGCCGTTTTTCAATTCATCGGTGAAACCATTAAAAACCATGTTGACAACGTCGATTGCTTTTTTTTCTGTAAGATTCATTTTCTTGCTTAAAGCTTCAATAAGACCGGATTTATTCATAGAGCCTCCTTAAAGACTGTTTGACGCTTTCATGGCCTGCTTCCGGCAGGCTGAAGATGAACACGCGTGAGACTATTATGTATTTAGACGTGATTGTCAAGGATATTTTTAGCCCGGACGCTCCGCCAGCGCCAGCAACTGCTTGATTTCACGGCTTGTCAGTTCGCGCCAGGTTCCTTCTTCCAGTCCTGTGAGATCCACATCGCCAACCGATTCCCGTACGAGCCTGGCGACTCTGCGGCCCGCGGCCTCAAAACCACGACGGATGATTCTGTTTTTTCCTTCTCGCAGTGTGAGGCGAACCCACGTGCTTCGTTCGTTGATTTTTTCGATGGTCAGGCTTTCCGGTTTGAACACGGTATCGGAGAGTTTGATCCCGGCGGCCAGTTTTTTCAAATCCTCTCTGGTGAGGCGACCGGTGATTTTCACGCGATAGGTTTTTGGTATCTGAAAACGTGGATGCTGCATTTTTTGCGCAAATATCCCGTCATTGGTCATCAGCAAAAGACCGGAGGTGCCGTAGTCGAGCCTGCCCACCGGATAGACCCTTTCCGGCACATCGCCGACCAGGTCCGCTACCGTGGGTCTTTTTTGCGGGTCGGACATGGTTGTCACATATTCCGCCGGCTTATGCAATGCGATGTAAAGAAGGTTTTTCGCAGCGGAGATAGTTTTGCCGTCAACACGGATCACATCACGTGCCGGATCTGCCTTACTGCCCAGTTCGGTGACCACTTCACCGTTGACGCTTACCCTGCCGGCCCTGATCAGTTCTTCGCCGTGGCGGCGCGAGGCGATACCGGCCGCAGAGATAATCTTCTGCAGACGCTCTTTCATAGATCAATGTCGTCCTGTGACGGATCCTGCGGCAGGACTTCATTTTCAGTTGATTCGTCTTCTTGCCGTTTTTGTGTTTCTTCGTCGTCTTGAGGAGGTGATCCCGAAAACTCTTCCGGGGCGGATTCAATAACCTTTGTATCCGCATCGTGCAGTGCCTGGACGGTTTCTTTTGCTTCGGCAGGCTCCCGGGGCAGGTCATTCAAGGAAGTTATCGTTGTTGGTGGTTCGACTATGGAGTTGTCGTCATTTTCAGTTGTGACGGTCTTTTCAGGGAAAGCCTCTTTCAGTTCCTCCTGGTGTAGGGCCATGTGTGTGGGGACCTCTTCCAGTTCAAGGACACCTTGCTGCTCGGTGATTTCCCTCAGTTCCCGCATGCTCGGCAGGTCGGTGAGTTCTCTCAGGTTGAAGACTTCAAGAAACTTCCTGGTGGTGCCGTAAATGATGGGCCTGCCCGGTACGTCCTTGCGGCCGACGATACGCACCAGTTTTTTTTCCAGAAGGCTTTTCAAGGCCGCTCCGGAATCAACGCCGCGCACGCCTTCTATTTCCGATTTGATGACGGGTTGACGGTAGGCGACGATGGCCAGTGTTTCCAGCGCCGCCGCCGAAAGGGTGGGGGGCTTGGTGCTTTTGAGTCTTTTTACCCAGCCCGACACTTCCGGCCTGGTGCGGAACTGATAACCGCCGGCCACTTCACCGATGGTGATGCCCCCTTCGCGTCGTTCGTAATCGGCAATCAAATTATCCAGACTCTCGCGGATCAGAGCTTTGTCCGTGCCTTCCAGAACGGAATATATTTTGTCGAGCCCCAGCGGGGCCTCCGAGGCTAGGATCAATGCCTCAATGATGGCTGATATATTTTCCATTTACGACTCCACGGCCGGGAAAATCCGGATGACCCCGAAGGCCGCTGTCTGGTAGGCCTTGACCATTCTCAATTTAATCAACTCCAGCAACGCCAAAAAAGTATAGACGATGCGGCGGCGGTCTTTTTTCTCGCCCAGCAGCTCTTCGAAAGTCAGATTTCTTTCACGCGTCAGGCGTTCCATGACATCATTGATGATCTCCGTCAATGACAATTTTTCCAGATCGATTTCCAGCAACTGTTTGTTCTCCAGGCGGGAGACAACCTGATGAAACGCCTCGATCAATTCAAAAATGCTCACCTCGACGAGCTCATTATCGTCATCAGGCTTGTTTGTTTCCTCCACCAGCGCGCCCGCGCGCTTGAAGACATCCCTTTCCAGCATGGGCCTGGCGGATAGTTCCTGGGCCGCCTCTTTGAAAGCCTGATATTCCAGGAGCTGGCGCACCAGCTCTGCCCGGGGGTCGCCTTCCTCTTCTTCTTCGGAGGGGTCTTCCGGGGCGGGCAGCAACATGCGGGACTTGATATGCACCAGTGTCGAGGCCATCACCAGGTATTCACCGGCCAGATCGAGGTTCAACGATTTTATGATATCCAGATAATCCAGATACTGCCGGGTGATCAGGGCAATCGGGATGTTGTAGATGTCAATTTCATTTTTTTTGATAAGGTACAACAGCAGGTCCAGCGGCCCTTCAAAAATATCCAGCTTGATGGCATAATCTGTCATTTGCTCTTCGTTCATAAGCTTTCAGATTTTCACAGCTTCTCTTACTTCTTCCATCGTTTTACGCGCGATAAGTGAGGCCTTGGCGTTACCGTCTGAAATGATATCGTGTATCTCCTGCAGGTGTTCCAGGTAATAATTCATACGCTCATGGATGGGGGCAAGCTCTTCCGCGATGCGCTCGGCGAGCATTTTTTTGCACTCTGTGCAGCCGATATCGGCTACTCGGCAGGCCCGGTTGATTTCAGACACTGTTTGGGGTGATGAGTACAGGCCGTGAAAGGTAAAGACATTGCAGATATCCGGGTCACCAGGATCTTTTTTTCTCATGCGCTGCGGGTCGGTGAACATGGAGCTGATTTTCTTCTGTAGCTGCTCGCCCCGGTCGGAAAGATAGATGGCATTGTCATAAGATTTGCTCATTTTACGGCCGTCAATACCCAACAGCTTGGGCACGTTCGTCAAAAGCGGCTCGGGGACGGGGAAGATCTCTTTTTGAAAAATGAAATTGAAGCGGCGGGCGATTTCACGGGTCAGCTCTATGTGGGGCAGCTGATCCACGCCCACCGGCACGCCGTAGGCCTTGTACATAATGATGTCCGCCGCCTGCAGGACGGGATAGCCCAAAAAACCCAAAGTAGAGAGGTCCTTCTGAGTCAGTTCCGCCTGCATCTCCTTATAGGTGGGATTGCGTTGCAGCCATGCCAGCGGCGTGACCATCGACAAGAGCAAAAACAGCTCCGCGTGTTCTTTTATGGCCGACTGCACAAACAAAGTGCTTTTGGCCGGGTCGAGACCGGCCGCCAGCCAGTCGATGACCATGTTCATGCCGTTTTCATGGATGGATTCCGTCGAAGCGTATTCGCTGGTGATGGCATGCCAGTCCGCCACGAAATAAAAACAGTCGTATTGACCGCTGTTTTGAAGCTCCACCCAGTTACCGAGCGCTCCGTGCAAATTGCCCAGATGCAGCCTTCCGGTGGGTCTCATCCCGCTGAGAATTCTTTTTAGTGCCAAAGAAAAAGCTCCTGTCTGTAAATGGATGAATACACAAAGACCTCCGCTGATTAATACTGAACGGAGGCCTTGGTTTGATAATAAAAATGACGTAACACTATTTCACTTTGTCGGCCAGAGTCTTGCCGGCTTTAAATTTGACGACTTTTTTTGCAGGAATTTTCATGGCCTTGCCGGTTTGCGGGTTGCGCCCCTGCCTGGCCTTTCTTTTTACTACCGAGAAAGTCCCGAAGCCGACCAGCCCCAGTTTTCCTGTTTTTTTGAGTTCTTTTGCAACCGCGCCCAGAAATGCGTCCAGTGCGCTGGAAGCCGCCGCTTTGGTAATGTCAGCCTCCTGTGCCATAACCCCGATCAATTCCGCCTTTGTCATTGTCCAGTCCCCCTTTCAAAAGCTAAATATTCAACCGCCGCCGGCGGCTGTCAACTGCCTCAGGCCGGCCTGCCAGGCCGGTTTTCTTCCTGTTTTTGGTCATACTTGTGTCTTTGTTCAGCGAGGTTCTATCCGCTTCAAAACGGCGGTACGCCTAACACAAAAGAAAATAACAAGCAAGAAAAAAGTAAATGACACGAGCCGGCGGTGCTGGCAAACGCTGCTTATGGAAAGGCTCCGGGTGTTGGAAGGTCAAGGTTGCCGCTAAGTCAAAAAATCGAAAGTCAGGTCTGTTTTGAGGAGGGCAAAGTAACTTGACCCGGAAATATTTTTTATGTAAAAGTATGACAAATTGCCACATATGCCGGTGGCCGGCTGTGTTGTCAATCTCGATCCACAGGGTAATATTAAGATGCACTTACCAGCCGTAAAAAACCGATGTTTGTGGCCTGCTGTTATCATCTGTTGTCTTTTAATCATTCCCGCTTGCGGGTCAAAGGCGTCCGGTCGTGCCGACGAGCAGGCCGCATCCGACCCGGTGTCTGCCAAAAAGATTTCAGCACGTCTCATCCTAAAGTTTCGTGACCATGTGACCGATCCATCGCGGGAAGAGTATGTGAAGAAGCTTTCCGACGTCGCGGGGGTTCGCCTCACCTATTTGCGCGCCATGTCCGGTGGCGCACATGTTTTTTCCGTCCCGGCCATTGACGAAAAAGCGCACCTCGAAGAAATTATTAACCGGCTCTCCGGGTTGCCGGATGTGCTCTATGTGGAGCCGGACCGGAAAATGACACATCAGAATTGACCAAAAAGAAATAGAGGGCGGCGGGAAGGTGAAATTCAATGACCGGGATTTTAAAGTTCAAGGTTGAAAATCGGAAAAAACCCCTCACTCCAGCTCTTTGGACGTCATCTGGCGCCAGTTACTGTAAAATACCCAGGAGGAAAGTAAAGTGAAAAAGAAACATTATTATTCGTTATTCGTCATCGGTTTATTTATCTGTTTTTCTCTGATTATGATCTCGTCCCAGTTCAGCCGCGCCGGCGGCACGGGAGCGACGGCCGGGGTAAAACCAAGCGCACGCGATTACACCGACAGAATGATCGTGGTTTACCATGATACATCCGTTGTGCGGGCGGCGGCAGCCGGCAGGGCGAGTGCGCGTGTTGCCGCCGAGAAGAGGCTGGAGGGGCTGCGGGTGAAAACAGGTATCAATCTCAGACACCTGCGTTTCATGTCCGGAGACGGGCAGGTGATTCGTCTGCCCCGGAAAATGCCCCTTTCCGAGGCAAGGGAGCTGGCCGCACGCCTGATGGAGGATCCGGCCGTGAAATATGCCGAACCTGACGCGCGGATGTTTCCCATGCTGGAGCCTAACGACACACGTTATGATGATCAGTGGCACTACCATGCGGCAACAATCGAGCCTGGCTCGGTCAATCTTCCCGCCGCCTGGGACATCACCACCGGTTCTCCGAACGTTGTCGTGGCGGTGATCGACACCGGCTATCTGCCCCATGAAGACATCGACCCGGGCAGGATTGTAACGGGCTATGATTTCATCAGTGGAGACCTATGGGATGGCGATTGGTGTTACGCTAGAGCAAACGACGGTGACGGGCGTGATCCCGACCCCAAAGATGAGGGAGACTGGATTACTCAAGAAGAACATGACGGTACGGATGCTACCGGTGGATTGTTTGCAGGGTGCTCGCCAGGAGGCAGTTCCTGGCACGGTACCCACGTGGCCGGTACAATCGGGGCACACACAAATAATGGTCTGGGTGTGGCGGGTATTGACTGGAATTGTAAAATTCTGCATGCGCGTGTTTTGGGCAAATGCGGTGGATACACGTCGGACATCGCCGACGCCATGCGCTGGTCGGCGGGGATTCACGTTGACGGCGTTCCGGACAATGGAAATCCGGCGAAGGTACTGAACTTGAGTCTGGGTGGTGAAGAAGAGTGCGGTCACACGTATCAGAATGCTATTAACGATGTTATTGACCAGGGGGCGGTAGTTGTTGTGGCGGTGGGCAATAGCAAAACAGATATGAGCAAATTCGCACCGGCCAACTGCAACGGAGTCATTGCCGTGGCGGCGGTGAACCGCCAGGGAGGGCGAGCCTCCTACAGTAACTATGGTGCGGGTGTGACCATAGCGGCGCCGGGTGGCGACACGCCCCTGAACCCTGATGGTGTTTTGTCCCTGCTCAACGACGGTTATACGATACCTGTAGGGGATGATTACAGCTTGTACAGGGGTACGAGTATGGCCGCGCCTCATGTTTCCGGTGTGATAGCTCTTTTACTCTCCGATAAACCCCACTTGACGCCGGCCGAGATCAGACAGTGGATTCAGGCTACCGCCAGACCCTTCCCGACAGGCACCGGCCGCGACTGTACAAAAAATACCTGCGGGGCAGGCATCATCGATGCCTATACGCTGCTGGCAGGAAACCCCGCCCCGTCACTCGAGGGCATGAGCCCCGAATCCGCCCGGGCAGGTGGACTTAGTCTTACACTGACAGTGACCGGCGAAAATTTTTCCTATAGCTCGGTGGTGCGCTGGAATGGAAAGGATCGACAGACGAACTATGTTTCACCGACACGTCTGGAGGCTACCATTACCGCCGGTGATATCGCCTGGCCTGGAAATTATCCCGTGAGCGTTTTCACGCCTGAGCCGGGTGGCGGCCAGACTAATGACCTGACCTTCGAGGTGAAAAATACTCTTCCGGGCGGTGGCGGCGGCGGAGGAGGAGGGGGCTGTTTTATCGCCACGGCCGCGTTCGGCTCGCCAATGGAAAAACATGTCGGGATTTTACAGGATTTCCGCGACCGGCGCCTCTTGACGAACGGGCCGGGCCGGGCGTTTGTGAAGTTCTATTATGAAGTGAGTCCTGCCATTGCCGCCAAAATCGCTCAAAGCACAACGGGTCGCTTTGTCACGCGCGCTGCCCTGATGCCGCTCGTCGGCGCCGCCTATATCACGCTGCACGGCGGCTGGTCGGTGGCACTGCTTGCGATTGTGTTTTTTGTTTTGCTTTCGCTTATTATAACAGGGAAGCTGCGCATCGGTCGCCGGAATGCCTGACGAATAGGCTCCACCCGCGGGAGTTCCTGAACCATTGTTAACATCTTGGCGTTGCCTCTGATGAGGCAGCGCCGTTTTTTCATCTATCTGAGAGCGATCAGCTCTATTTCCAGCGGAGCGCCGCCCGGCAGGGCGGAAACTTCCACAGTAGAACGGGCAGGCGGATCCTGGGGAAAGTAGTCGGCATATATTTTATTCATGACGGGAAAATCGTTCATGTCTTTCAAAAAAACGGTGGTTTTAACCACATGATCAAGTGACAGACCGATTTCCGCCAAAAAAGCCCTGATGTTTTCCAAAAGTCTTCGGCAGGCGGGTTCGATTTCCATGATCAATTTGCCGGTGGCCGGATCCGTGGCCACCTGTCCCGACAGGAAAACAAATCCCCCGGCCTCGACAGCGGGAGAATAAGGGCCTGCCGGCCGGATCCCGGCGGAGGTAATTATTTTTTTATCCATGCTGCTCTCCTTTCATGCTCTTGTTTACTTCATTTGCCCCCAGACATGATACTGTTGATGTGGGGCGTGACCAATCCGGGCCGGCTGCCGTTTCATTGATTTTGCACGACCTGGCAGATGTGACGGGCAATCATTTTTCCCAATTCAGCGGGGTTGCCGGGCAAGGATGATGACCGCACCCCACGGGCGGGTACAAATTCGCTGTGGAATGCCTTGCCGTTTGCCGCATCAATGAGACGCACTTCGGCCACGATGTTTTGTGTGCCTGTTTTTGCCTTCGTGCGTGAATGGCTGATTGCATCACGGTAAGTCAGCCGTACCTTCACAATCACAGTAGCCGGCTCACGCACCGACGCGGGCGAAGAGGCTTTGACGATCATCGGGAAAAAACCGATTTGCAAAAGTTCTTCGAAGGCGGCATTTTCGCAAAGAGTGGCAGCCGAAGGAAAGGCTTCGTCAACATCCCTGTCGGCGTCGAACTTATGAATAACCGCCTTTTGAAAAGCGCCCGTAGTCCGGTCATCGGCCCCGGTCGGCAGTATTTGCCGGACCGTGCAGCCGGCAGCCCAAAGCAGACAGATGCAAAGAAGTGCTGGTATCACACAGCGAAATAAATTCTTGTAATTATTCTTCAAGGTCCGGCTCCGTTTCTTCATCAATTAATTATTCAGGTTAGTCTGTTACCGGATAAACACCGCTGTTATCCGGAGAAATTGCCGTCTGTGATGCTTTAGTGAAAATGCAGAGTTTCTCGCCGGGTGTTATTTTTTTTGCGGCCGTGATTTCGTTCCAGATTAAAAGCGCCCTCACGGGCACGTTGAAGCGTGCGGCGATTCCCGTGAGCGTATCTCCTTTTTGCACAGTATAAATATACTTGTCTTTTTGTGCCGCCCATTGTTTTTCCAGCGTTTCAAAGCGTTGTGAAAAACCATCTGCCGCTCCCCGGGGTATTTGAATCAGGTAAGTTCCGGCGGGCAGATGGTACCTGGTGAGCTGCGGGTTTAAATCCTTGATCACTTTGAAGTAGGTTTTGGCCGCCTGCGCGATTATGTGCAGGGGCACAGACCGTTCGGTTTTAATTTCCACCGTGTCGGCAGTAACTGGATGGTAAAGATCATGGCTCAGTGGAGCGTAGCCGAATCTGGCCGGATTGGAGAGGATAATTTTTGCTGCGAGGATACGGAAAACATATCTGCTTGTTTCCTGATTTAAATGCAGACGGTAGTAGTCATTTACTTGCTGGACGAGGATTTCCCCTCCCAGTCCGTCTTCACCCATGTTGTAGGCGGCAGCAGCCAGTGTCCAGGAGTTGAAAAGAGCGTAAAGATCACTCAAGTAAGCCAGGGCGGCCCCGGTTGCGCGCTGGAGGTTTCTTCGCTCATCGATATTGTTCGTGATTTGCAGGCCGTATTTCATGCCCGTGCCTTCGATAAACTGCCAGTAACCGGCGGCCCCTTTGGGAGAATAGGCCTGTGTCCTCAGTGAGCTTTCCGCGATCGCGATATATTTCAGATCATCGGGAAGATTCAGTGCTCTGAGCATTTTTTCGATTTCCGGAAAATAACGGTTGGAGCGTTTCAACCACATAATAATACTGTCTGAGCTGTCCAGAGCGATGACCAGTTCCCTCTCCAGCCTCTCCCGCACATCGGGATTGTCCAGCGGCACAGTCTCGCCGCAGAAAGTGACCGGGCCGGTAATTCTGACTGCCTCCAGGATCATCTGTCCGTGAGGCGCGGGAGGCTTGGCTGCCGTAGACCAGGATGATGACGACAGGAGAAAAACGGTTAAAATCAGGCAACATAGTGACGCTTTGACGATCTTCTTCACTTTTTGTCTCTCCCTTTTATCTTGTTGATTATTTGTTTCATAATCCCAGATTACGCAATAGGGTTCAATTTTGGAATGGTTACAGGCAACGAGAGACGTGATGTTTTGTCCCAAAGCCCAAGAAACCACTCCCGGCGTTTCATGGCCAGTGATAATTTTAGAATGCGAC
>JAGPFA010000075.1 GCA_018056765.1 Syntrophaceae bacterium | reverse complement strand
GAAAATAACAGGTCTGTTCGTCAGAGTGTGGGGACAGATAGGATTGATGATAATCAAGTCCTTGCCGGGAAAAACGATTGGCCCACCGGCGGAAAGACAATAGGCGGTCGAACCGGTCGGAGTGGAAATAATCAGACCGTCAGATTTGTAGGTGGTCAGATGCTGGTCGTTGATAGATGTTTCCAGCTCTACAATACGGGAAAGATTGCCGCGATTGATCACCACATCGTTCAGGACGATGCCCGCACCGATGATTTTCTTGTCGCGGCTGACTTTAACATCCAGCATCATTCTTTTTTCGGTAGTGAAATCACCTTTCAGAATCAGCTCAAAGGCGGCGTAGGTTTCGTTGAGATTGACTTCCGTCAGATAGCCGAAAGTCCCCATATTGATTCCCACAATGGGCACGGGGTGAGGGGCGACATAGCGTGCGGTCCTCAGCATCGTGCCGTCGCCGCCCAGTACGGCAATCAGATCGACCCGCGAGGCCAAATTGCCAATTTCAAAACCGGCCGTACCGACTGCAACGGCAATATTGGCCTCCAGCAGTACTTTAAGGCGGCGATCCTCGAGCCATTTTTTCAATTTGGCGGTAAATCCGGCGATATTATCCTTTTCTATATTGGCAATAATGCCCACTTTTTTAATTTTCAAGACGGAAACCTCCAAAAAGGTTTTTTTTCGTAACATAAAATAAAACCTCTGTCTATTGGTAAATTTTCCCTCAGACCCATGTGAACTCTCTGATTTTTAAGGATTTTTCTAAAGAATAAATCCTTGACGGACGGCCTGTGATAGGTTACGGTGCGCGCCGGGTAAAGTGAAGGATTATGGGACTGATCAAAGGAAATTTCTCGTTTATACGCTTTGCGGTGGAAGGACAACTTCCGCAGGCGTTTCATGCATTTATCGATAGTCGGCTTAAGGCCAACTCTTTTCGCGAAAGCCGCCATGCCACAGAGGAAAAGCGTCTGGGATGGGTTTCGGCCACAGACATCTTGAACACGGATTTCAACAAAGACGACTACTCGCTGGGCGACTACCTGATTTTTTCACTGCGCGTCGACCACAAGCTGATTTCCCCCAAACTGATGAAAGTCCGCCTGCTGGAAGAGCAAAAACGCTTCATGACCGAGCGCGGACAGGCACGTATCGGCAAAGCCGCCGGTGAAGATTTGAAAGAAAAGGTTAAACTGGAACTTCTGGCCAGAAGCGAACCGGTTCCCTCTTTTTATGATGTATTGTGGAACATCGGGCAAAACAGAGTGTATTTTTCATCACTTTCCGACAAGGTGGCAGACGACTTTGTCGATTTGTTCAAGAAAACATTCTCACTTGGACTAAAGCGCATCATGCCGCAGGAACATCCGCTGCTGCCGCAAAACTTAAAAAGAGAAGACGATGATGCAACCGATTTCTCCCTCATCGGACGCGGGTTTCTCACCTGGCTTTGGTTTAAATCCGAGGAAAGAAACGGCCGCGTGGCTCTGTCCAAAACAGAGGAAGTCGAAATCCATGTGCTCAAGCGAGTCGTCCTGGAAGCGGGCCAGGGCGAATATGCCCAGGGCGTGGTCTGCTCCGGATTGCACGCAGAGCTGACAGAGGCAAAGGAAGCCGTCCGGCGGGGGAAAAAAGTCAAAGAAGCTATCGTAAAGATTCACCGCGATCAGAATGAATGGGAGTTTTATTTCAAAGCTGACACGTTTTATTTCCAATCATTGAAAATGCCCCGGGCCGATTGGCAGGCTATGCCGGAAGACCAGGCCGGCACGCTCCTGGAGCGAGTTTACCTGATCGAAGAAGCCGCCAAAACAATCGACGAGCTCTATGCATCCTTCCTGAAGATCCGCTTTTCAAAAGACTGGGAGGAAAAGGAAAAACCCCTCCTGGCCAGATGGGTGAGCAGAGAAGGCGTCTGAGGGAAAGACGCCATCGTGCGCTATTGCCGCCTGCAATCGTATTCGGGACGTCAAGGTTGTGTCGCCTTGACGGATAACCGTCATAATTTTGTATAAACCATCCCGAAAAAATGTCACTTCCTCAGCAAATCAGCGGTTATTTTAAAGGTTTTCCTGATGGCCGCCTCATGGCATAATGTTTGCTCTGACCATTATACGTCTCATGTTTCTTTGTTCTTTGACGATATAATAAAAGACAGGGGTTCCCGTATCATTGAGTTCGTTGACAATGTTTGGCTTTAAAACCCTTTTACATGATTGGCATATGCATATCCAGACTTTTGCTGATTTTGGAGGGCATGACATGAAAGGAAAAACCGTCAAACACATCGCGACACTTAATCAGGCCTCGTTGGGCTTTGTAACGGCAAACACCGCATACCGCCCGGAGGATTGCAAAAAACGTTTCTTTCTATTTGTCGATAAAAACCCTCTTTTTGCGGACAACTTCGCAAGCTCGGCACGCGCTGTCATTCTTAACAGGCGCAAAACTCGTTCTTCGTTCAGAACATTCGACGAAGGCGTCTCCGGCGCGGCGGCAGGCGTTATTGGACGTTATTACCGTCACTTTGACAATAAATAGCTTTACAAAATCAATTTAATTGATAAAATGTAAACAAGTCGCCGCTTGAATGAGCGGGTATTTTCCGAACATTTTTCACAAACCACATTAAATAAACATCAAAGGGGAGGGGTTAAAACTATGGATCAAAAACAAATTGCCAAACAGATTATCGAATTTAACAAAACTGCCTTTGACAACAGTTTCAACGCCATGACCACTCTGCAGGATCAGACGGAAAAACTCATCCTGAATTTCCTGGAAAAAGCGCCATGGATTCCCGAGGAGGGGAAAAAAGCCATCAACACCTGGATTGCCGGCTACAAGAAAGGGCGCGATGATTTCAAGGCCGCCGCCGATGACAACTACCGTAAAGTGCTTGAGTATTTCTCCGGCCTACAGAATCAGGAAAAAGTAAAAGCAAAGAAAAAATAACCAAAATCCGGATTTACACACAAAGAGGGAGCAGCCATGGACCCGAAACTAATCGCGAAGCAGATGATCGTCTTTAACAAGACAGCCTTTGAC
>JAGPFA010000074.1 GCA_018056765.1 Syntrophaceae bacterium | reverse complement strand
CGGCGCATTCGGGTCGGCCAGCCATTCCATCGACGAGCCGTCATAGACCTTTACGTCCTTGTAACCGAGCAGATCCGTCAGGATGAATGCCCAGGAAGTACAGGTTTTTCCGGTATCGCAATACACGATATATTCCTTGTCTTTATCGCCACCCGTTGCTTTTTCGGCCAGCTCAGCCAGGGTCGCCTTGTCTTTGTAAAGTCCTTCCGGAGTAAAGAGCTGACCGACCGGCAGGTTCAGGGCTCCTTTGATGCGGCCGGTTTTAGCGACAAATTCCATTTTTTCCTTGCCCTCATAAAATGCCGGGGCGCGGTTATCGAGGATGATCGCTTTTCCCAGCTTTGCCGCTACCGTTGCCTTGTCCACAAAAAGGTTTTCGTTCCAGTTTGCTTCGAATTCTTTGCTTTTGGGGTTTGTCACATCTTTGGAAAGGGATTTGCCTTCTTTTATCCACTGGGTTAAGCCGCCGCTGAGCACTGCTACGTTGGTGACACCTGCATATTTGAGTGTCCAGGCGACGCGGGTCATACCAAACTGATCCGGCACTTTTTCCACCTTATCGACAAGCACCACCAGAGAATTTTCGTCAATGCCTGCCTCGGAGATGACATCCTCCAGGTCGTCTGCTTCCGGCAACTCGTTTAAAAGAGCGCCTTTTTTAACGGCCCACGACCCGTAGAATACATTAATGGAGCCGGGAATATGACCTTCCTTGTACTCTTCCAGCTTGCGCAGATCAACGATGACCAGATCTTTGTTGTCCAGGTTCTTTTGGAGCCAGTCAGTTGAAACGACCGGGTCAATGCTTCTTGCCGCCTGCGCGGGGGTGGTTGCCGCCAAGGGCAGCAAAAACAGGACCGCCAATGCGACCACTTTTAACCAACTGATTTTTCTCATAAATCTTGCCTCCTGGTGTGTTTTTGTTTTAAATATGGGTATATGAATACGCTTCAACCAAAGCAGTTGATGCGGGATTGTTTTGCGCCGGGTTTTTCAACTCAAGTGTGTCTTTCTTTTTCATTTTCACTGCTGTTTTGTCCGTGTTTCCCATGTTCCATTTGCTCCCCGTGGCTGCCGGTGTCAGGGGTTTGTGCCAAAGTTGAATCTGGATTATTTTCATCATTGGCCGCTGAGGGGGCTGGCGTATCCTCAGGCTCAGTGACGTCCGGCAGGCGGGGCTCGGCCTTTTCGATTTCTTCCACCCACAGGCTGTGGCGGTGACGCGCATAATCAAGGCGGACTCTACCGGTAAAAATACCGCGCACCATCGGCCAGTTAGGCCTCAGTGCGATCGCCCCCATATGGGCCAGGAAGGCCAGGAAAAACAAAATGAAAAAGATATTATGAGCCCAGGTGGCTGTAAGGACAACGGGCAACGACATGTCCGGCGCGTAGATGTTTTTATATGTTTTGACGAGTCCGGAGACGATGAGCATAATCATGATGACGGCCATTCCCACGTAGGCCAGGCGCTGTTCCGGAAGATACTTGTGCATGGGCGGCTCCTTACCGAAGCCGAACAAACTTTTGATGACCACAACGGACGCGCCAAGATCACCCTTTCGCGGCATTAGTCCATACTCACCACGCAGTCCATGATAGACCAGATGGAAGATTCCCGCCACGGTAAACACCAGCGCCGCTGCGTAGTGAATATAAAGCGAGGTGATGAAATCCGCCGACCAGCCCAGACCGGGGACTTCAATAATGTAGTAGCGTTTGGCCACGGGGAGCTCGAAAATTCCCGTCACCAAAAGCAGAAGTCCGGAAATGGCGATGGCCCAATGCTCGACAAGCTCGATTGTGCGATGGCGGACGATGAGATTTTTTTCGGCAAGGATTTTCTCAGACACTGTCTTTTTTCCCCTCCTTGAGACTCTCTTTTCTTTTTGAAAACCAACCCAGTACGCCGGCTGCCGCCAGACCCAGAACAGGAGAGACCAAAACCGCCTTCCCCAGAGGGTCCGTTTTCTTCATACGACGTTTGATGTTTGTTTGCATATCCGGCTCGCCGGGCTTTTTAACCATGGCGGCATTGAGCTTTTCGAAAGAAACGGGTGAAACATAAAGAGTGGCCGTGCCACCGTTTTCCTCCTTGCCGTAAATATAGCCTTTCATTTTGGCCGCGCGGCTGTCTGCTTCCTTCTCAATCACTTCTTTCGGGCCGATGAGCAGGGCCTGGCGCGGACATGCCTCTATGCAACCGGGGAGCCGCCCCTGTTCCAGACGTTCGTTGCACAGGTCGCATTTGTACATCACACCGTTCCCCATGAAGCCGGGCAGCACATGCAGATAAATACCCACACCTGATTGACGCTGGGGAATCTCCCACGGGCAGACATCCCTGCATTTGGCGCCGCCGAAACACTGATTTTGATTGATGACCACCGCCGCGTTCTTGTTTTTGTGATTGGCGGAAAAAGGGCAGATCGTGGCGCAGGGGGGATTGTCGCAGTGCATGCATCTTCTGGGGATAAAAAAAGTTTTTTGTGTGGAGTCGTCATTTATAGTGACTTTTTGCACATATATAAAGTTATAAGGGGTCAGACGGTCGGTTACCGACCTTTTTTGTGACCAGTCCTCGATCGCTTTTCTGGGCCACGGCTCGGGTATGGGGTCAGCCACGGCAGGTATTTTGTTTTTATTGATACTTTTACAGGCACTGACACAGGCCGGAATTTCCCGGCCGACGCATCCGTCGCAAAGGCTTAAGTCTATCAGTGTGGAAAGCCTTTCTCCGGTCGCGGCTTTTGCCGTCTGTGGGAGGGCAAGCCCCGTCAGGGCGGCGGCTCCGGCAGTGATTTGTAAAAATGAACGACGGCTAATTTGTGATTTGTCTGGCGATTTCATTACGTTCTCCTAGGACATGCCGATAAAACGGCTCAGAGCTTTCTGGAGTTCCTCAACGTTTTTTTCCTGATCCCCGGACGCCTCATTGATACATCTTTTGATGTTTGCACCAATGATGGCGGCACCCGTTTTTTTCATCGCGGCCGTCGCCGCATATAATTGTGTGAGGATATCCGCACAGGGGGCTTCCTTTTCGACCATTTTCTCCAGACCGCGGATTTGTCCCTCGAT
>JAGPFA010000073.1 GCA_018056765.1 Syntrophaceae bacterium | reverse complement strand
CCTGTGCGATGGATGAAATCATGACCCTGGCTAAAAAACATAAGCTGGCCGTGATTGAAGATTGCGCTCAGGCTGTCGGCGCTTTCTATAAAGGTCGCCAGGTCGGCTCCTTCGGCGATGCGGCCGCGTTTTCGTTTTGTCAGGATAAAATCATCACCACTGGCGGCGAAGGCGGCATGGTGGTAACGAACAAAAAAGAGATCTGGTCAAGCGTATGGTCGTATAAAGATCACGGCAAAAGCTATAATGCCGTGTATAAAAGTGATATCAAGCCCGGTCCGTCTTTCCGCTGGTTGCACGAATCCTTCGGCACCAACTGGCGGATGACGGAAATGCAGGCGGCGATCGGAAGAATTCAATTGCGCAAGCTGAAGAGTTGGGTCGAAAAGCGCAGACATAACGCAGAAATTTTGACCCAAGCGTTTATAAATATTCCCGCTTTCCGGGTAACGATGCCGCCGGAAGATGTCTATCATGCCTTTTACAAGTATTACGTTTTTTTAAGACCGGAGATGCTCAAGGCCGGATGGGATCGCGAGCGTGTGATTGTGGCGATAAACGAACTTGGTATCCCCTGCTTCACGGGCAGTTGCAGTGAAATGTATTTAGAAAAAGCTTTTGACACTGACGGACTGCGGCCGGAAAAACGTCTGCCGGTTGCCCGTGAGCTGGGCGATACGGCAATGATGTTTCCGGTACACCCTACTTTGTCCGAAAAAGATATGAAAGACGTGGTTCGTGCCGTGGAGATAGTTTTGTCGGAGGCCGGCAAGGTATAAAGGAAAAAGTTCTGTCTTCAAAGTTCAAGATTGGCAATGGGCGATAGGGAAAGATGAAAAACAGGCGAGGGGCCAGGGGCCAGGGGCGATGGTGGATGGTGAGTGGGAGCACTGGGGACGGCTTCAAACCCTTTCTTCCAATGTGCAAAACATTCCACCCCCGGCCCTTCGGGCCACGCCCGCTGGCGGGGGACAAGAGGCCAGTGGCGTACCTTTGAATAATACCTCCTCCTGTCATTCCGGGCTTGACCCGGAATCCAGAAAGCACTTGATAACACTGGATACCGGCCTTCGCCGGGGTGACGGTTTGGGTTACTTTTTACGAGTTCATCAACTTTAATCTAATGGATTATCTTGACAATTATGGCATTTGGCTGTAAATATTACGACAATGAGCGCTAATATACAGCTTTATAGAATGATAAACGGCAGGATTCCGGAAGCGGGCAAGAGGCGCTTGCTTCTTTTAACCGGCGCTCGTCAGACCGGGAAGACAACCCTTGCCAAGAGTAAATATCCGGATTTACGTTATGTTAATCTGGATGCTCCGGAAAATCGTGAGGCGATTCGTCAAATATCCTCATCCCTGTGGGCGAAGGACATTGGACCCGCTGTATTGGACGAAGCTCAAAAAGAGCCTGTTATCTTTGATAAAATAAAATACGCCTTTGATGATGGGGGGCTCTCTTTTTCTGTTCTTCTGGGCTCCAGCCAGATTCTTCTTTTAAAAAAGATATGGGAAACATTGGCCGGCCGAATTTCAATTTTTGAACTTTGGCCGCTCATGATGTGCGAGATCTTTAATAATAAGGACACCGCCCCCGAGACATTGCCGCTGGTTGATGATATTTTTTCTTCCATGGCCTTTGACGCCATTTTCGGAAATCAACCTTCTGTTTTGCTGGCCGAGGAAGATGCGTGGCGTCGAAACGCTCAGAACTACATCCTGCAATGGGGCGGGATGCCGGCTTTACTGCCATTGGATGCAGCGGAGCGGTTTCAGTGGCTGAAAGATTATGAATACACTTATCTGGAACGGGATGTTGCCGATCTTGTGCGGCTGGATGATCTGATGCCGTTTAGAAAGTTTCAGCGTCTGGCCGCGCTTCGTTCCGGATGTTTATTAAGCTATGCGGAATTGGCCAGGTATGCCGGTGTCAGCATTGATACGGCGCGGCGCTATCTTGAATATCTTAGACTTTCTTATCAGACCTGGCTCTTGTCGCCTTACCGGGTCAATCTAACCAGCACGGCCATCAAGACACCCAAGACTTACTGGCTTGATGTGGGCCTGATAAGGCATTTGACCGGTGTAAAGGAAGTTGTTTCCGGCGAGCTCTACGAATCGATGGTTGTCGGTGAACTCGTCAAGTGGATGAAGACAATGGCCCGCGATGGAGATTTGTATTTTTATAGGACGCGTTCCGGCCTGGAAGTGGACATTCTTTTTGAATCACAAGCGGGTGTTGTAGGCATGGAAATTAAATCGCGGTCAATTCTGGCTTCCAAAGACATCCGGGGGCTCAGGGAAGTCGCCATTTCACTGGGCGACAAGTGGCGCGGCGGTATGGTGATTTACTCAGGCAATGAACTCAAGCGCATAGACGAGCCGCACATATGGGCGGTTCCATCACACAGATTGTTTACGGGGAAGGTTTCCAGGCAATAATACGGGTGAAAAACAGGCGAGAGGAGGCAGGAAGCAGGAGACAGGCTACAGGCTACAGGAGACAGGCTACAGGAGACGGTTTCAAAACGTTTCTTCCAATGTGAAAAACATCCACCCCCGGCCCGGAGTTTACCTCGCTCAGGCGAGGGACCACCCCCGCCGGCGTGGGACAAGGGGCCAGTGATAAGTGGCGTACCTCTAGTGTCCCCCTTTGGAGGGGGCGAGGGGGAGGATGAAAAACGAGGAGGCAGGAGAATAGAAGGTGCCAGGTGCGCTTGGCGCGCGGTTCTGGCACAGATACGAATATTTGGTTGTCCTTTTTATTCGGTATTGTAGGGCAATTGAAAATTGCCTGCGACTATTCCGGGAACGGTAATATCTTCGTCAAGAGATTCCCATCGCAAGGCATACCCATTCAGGCGCAGAGTTACTTCTTTTAATTTTTCTTCGGATGCGTTGGCCAGAAGTTGGAAACGGCTGGCCGGAAAACCAATAATCCGTCCATCGGTAAGTTCAATATATATAATTCTTTTATCTGCCCATGCTCTTATTGCGGCAGGTTCGACAGTTTCATTTTTTATGGCTAAAGTACTCATAAAATTTATTCTCCAGAAATTCGCGATATTCGAAGATTGTCCTTTCGATTTGTCGTATGTTTTGTGGGGAAACA
>JAGPFA010000072.1 GCA_018056765.1 Syntrophaceae bacterium | reverse complement strand
CCAGCGTCGTTTTTCCGCCCGATTCCGGACCGTAAATTTCCACCACACGACCGCGCGGCACGCCGAAGGTTCCCAGGGCGATGTCCAGGCTCAAAGAACCGGTGGAAATAACCGGCACATTCATATGTTCGCGGCTGCCGAGTTTCATGATCGACCCTTTACCGAATTGCCTTTCAATCTGTGTAATGGCTAAATCCACTGCTTTTGACCTGTCCATATCAGCACACATAATTTTTCTATCCTCCTTAAATATTTCTTTTTATTGGTTTGTCCGGTTTAGTTTACGTGCCTTCGGGATTCTTTATTTAAAAATTTCTGCCCTGGTCCCGGCAGACCAAAGTGATTATTTTCCACTGTAGCCTGCCGGCTCCAAAGGAAAAGCCGCCAGTTTTGTGTAAACAGCTCCCTCCGGCCTGAGCCTGCTTTGAAATAAAATCAGCTCGTGGACATTGAACTGGCCGGCGGAAAAATCCGCCTGACCTTCCAGTGCCTCATTTAGTCCCCTCACGGCCTGTGGCTCCCTGATACGCGCCAGCGTCAGGTGTGGCCGGAAGGGGCGCGTTTCAGGCGCAAAGCCCAGAGGGGCAAAATCGTTATCGAGCTGCTTTTGCAAAGCTGTGAGCTTTGCAACATCGCCCGCGGCCGCGCACCACAGGACACGTGGTTTGCGGGCATCCGGGAACAAACCCAGACCTGCGATTTTTAAATTCACAGACCAGCCGGCTTGCAAACGGTTTTGCACACTCCGGCCGATGGCGTCAATATCTTCCGTCGGAACATCGCCGAAAAATTTCAAAGTGATATGCTGTGAGCCGGCCCTGGTCCAGGCGATCTTACCTTTAATGACGCGTCTGAGTTTTTCCTGCAGGCCGATAACGGCGCTCAGAATTTCGTCCGGTGGTTCGATGGCCAGAAAGGCGCGGATATTTTTGCCTCCGGCCATCACTTATTTTTATCCTCCAGAAAGTTTTTCAGCATGACGAGTGCGGCCTCCGATGAAATGAGCTTGTTTCTTCGTCTGTCCCAGCGGAAGGCATGATGACGGCAGATCGTTTGCCGGCCATCGGTGACGGCAATGTAAACCGTACCGACCGGTTTTTCTTTTGTGCCGCCGTCCGGACCGGCGATACCGGTGGTGGAAAGACCGATATCTGTTTTTGCCATCCGGCGCACTCCCTCGGCCATTGCCCGTGCCGTCTCTTCGCTGACCGCCCCGTGCCGCGCGAGGATCTCTGCCGGTACCCCCAACAGGTCAATTTTGGCCTGATTGGCGTAGGCCACCACGCCCCGCTCGAAGTAGGCGGAGCTTCCCGGCACATCCGTCAGGCGGTTGGCAAGCAGGCCCCCCGTGCAGGATTCGGCAACGGCCAGAGTCAGTTTTTTCTCCTGGAGGATCTGTGCAACAGTTTCTTCCAGTGATTGTTCACCATAGGCAAAGATACAATCGCCCAGTCGGGCGCTAACCTCTTGTGTCGCTTTTGCGATGTTTTTTTTCGCCTGCTCCTGCCCGGTCGCCCGTGCGATAAGCACGACGTGATTTTCAGGAAAAACAGGGTAAAAGCCGACGCTCACGCCCAGGGACTGGAAATCAAAGTCCGCCAGACGTTCATCCACGGCGGCTTCGGAAAGACCGAAGGTCTTGATTGTTTGCTTTGCCGTGTGTTGTGCCTGACCGGGGAAATAACGCCTGAGAAGCCCGATGACACCTGAAGGCACCATCCTGGTCGTTTCCGATGGTACTCCCGGGATGACAAACACCAACTTATCTTTAACCGGCAGGGCAAATCCCGCCGCCGTGCCTACCGGGTTGGGGATGACTTCGGCTCCTTCGGGAAAAAGCGCCTGCTTGGCGTTGTTTTCCGTCCAGCGCAGATTAAAACTGGTGAAAATATTTTTGAGATGGGCAAGGACGTTTTCATCCATCACCAGCGGCAGACCGAAAGCACGGGCGATGGCGGCGGTTGTGATGTCGTCCGCGGTAGGACCGAGGCCGCCGGTGCAGATGACCGCATCGACTAGCTTAAGCAGATAGTGCAGCCGGGATTTAATTGCCTCCTCATCGTCACCCACGGACATCATCGCTTCAATCTGCCAGCCCGCGGCATTTATTTCCCGCGCAATAAAAGATGAGTTGGTGTCGGCAATGCGCCCGTTCATCAATTCGTTGCCGATTGTCAGGATACCGATTTTCATAATGCACCTGTCAGGCTAAAGAGAAATAAAATTACTGCCGCGTAAGCACCCGCTCCCAGGTCGTCAGCCACCACGCCCCAGCCACCGGGGAGACTCTGAAGCCGGTTTATCCCCAAAGGCTTCCAGATGTCGAAAATTCTGAAAAGAACGAAAGCGAGGCAAAGATACAGGCAAGTCACCGGCACTGTGGCCATCGCCACCTGGAAACCGGCTATTTCATCGATGACGATGCGGCGGTCGTCCTTTTTACGGTAAAGCGCCTCTGCCTGTCCGGCAATATAAATTGCCGCCGCCGCTACGGCAAGAGCAAAAAGAAAACGATAGGGCCCGGGCAAAAAACCGGCTGCGCCGCAAAGGACGACTCCGACAAGTGTGCCGCAGGTGCCGGGCGCCACGGGAGACAAACCTGAGCCGAAACCTGTGGCCAGAAGTTTGATTGTCTGGTTTTTCAGTTCGGCTTTCACAAAAGGTCCCTTCAATAATGTTTTGGTTGTAAACTGATTGGACATCAGGGCTCTAGCCTCTTTTTAATTATGTGTCAAACGATTTGAATGCTTAGGATTGTTCGTAAGCATTTTTCGTCGATTATTAGAACTATTGTTCTATAACAGCCTGGTCTCTATGTCAAGCCAGGTGTTTAAGCAGCCTTCGCCCGATTTGTATTTGACGGTTTCAGGTGCGAACCACAGAAGGCCCGGCATGATGAGCCGGTGTTTTGGCTACTGCCGTTTGTTTTGATTTCATAAATGCCTGCAGAAGCGGCAGGTTGGAGTACACCTGTTACCTGCCGGAAGCGGTATTTTAACTTTGACAATGAAAGAAAACGCCCGGCGCGATAAAGGCCGGGCGTTGATTGACTTAATGTAGCTTATGCCTTGGCTTATGGTTCAGCCGGCGCATTCGGGTCGGCCAGCCATTCCATCGACGAGCCGTCATAGACCTTTACGTCCTTGTAACCGAGCAGATCCGTCAGGATGAATGCCCAGGAAGTACAGGTTTTTCCGGTATCGCAATACACG
>JAGPFA010000071.1 GCA_018056765.1 Syntrophaceae bacterium | reverse complement strand
TTGCGGCGCTCCGAATGTCCGACCAGAACATAGCTGCAACCTGCATCCCTGAGCATCAGGGGGGACACTTCACCTGTGTAGGCCCCCTTATTTTCAAAATACATGTTCTGTGCGGCGAGCGCCACAGCCGAGCCCCGCAGTACATCGTTCACGCTCTGCAGGGCGGTAAAGGGCGGAGCCACCACGACCTGACCGTTTGTCAAACCGGAAACTCCCTGTTTGATTTCCGTCGCCAGGCGCACTGATTCAGCAATGCTGTTGTTCATTTTCCAGTTACCGGCGACTATCCATTTTCTCATCATCCCCTCCTGTCTCAGCCCAGTGCCGCCACCGCTGGCAGGGTTTTCCCCTCAAGAAGCTCCAGGAAAGCACCGCCACCTGTGGAAATGTAGGAAATTTTATCACTTTTGCCTGTTTTGTGAATGGCCGTGTCCGTATCACCGCCGCCGACGATGCTCAGCGCGCCTGATTCTACAACCGCGTCAACCAGCTTAAACGTGCCCGATGAGAAAGCGGCAATCTCGAACATGCCCAAAGGCCCGTTCCAGACAACGGTTTTTGCCTTACTTACGACTTCGGAAAAAGCGGCAATCGTTCGCGGCCCGATGTCCAGCCCCATCCAGCCTTCAGGAATATCTTTGATGGCGACGATGTTTCGTTCCGCATCCGCCGACGGGGCCTGCGCGATGATGGTGTCCTCCGGCAGAAGAAAGCGAACATTTTTTGCCTTTGCTTTGGCCATAATCTGTCGTGCCAGTTCCAGCATGTCATTTTCGCAAATTGACTTGCCCACGTTGAAACCGTCCGCCTTCAGAAAAGTAAAGGCCATCCCGCCGCCGACCAGCAGGCAATCAACATTGTCGATGATATTTTCCAGAAGCTTGATTTTGTCGGATACCTTGGCGCCGCCGATGATCGCGACCAGCGGCCGGGAGGGGTTTTTCATCGCCTTGTTGAAATACTCAATTTCATTTTTCAGCAAAAACCCGGCCGCGCTCACAGGCGCGTATCTGGTGATGGCTGTGTTCGAGGCAGCGGCGCGGTGCGCCACGGCAAACGCGTCATTTATGTAGATGTCGCAAAGCGAAGCGAGCTCGCGGGCGAAATCCTCGTCGTTTTTATCCTCACCGCCATGAAAGCGCAGATTTTCAAGCAGGATCACGGCACCTGATTTCAGGCCCGCCGCCGCCTGACGCGCTTTTTCGCCGATGCAATCATCAACAAAAGGCACATCTGTTTTCAAAAGACCCGCCAGCACAGGCGCGACCGGCCCCAGAGAAAATTCATCCACCCTTTTCCCTTTGGGGCGTCCCAGGTGTGAGGCCAAAATGACCTTCGCGCCTTTTTCCCTCAGATAATTAATAGTAGGCAAACTAGCCCTGAGCCGCGTGTCGTCTGTGACATTGCCCGCCTTGTCCATGGGCACATTGAAGTCAACCCGTACGAATACCTTTTTTCCGCCAACTTCCACCTGATCCAGATACTTCATCGTTTTACCTCTCGATTCTATTTTATTTCATGATAAACGACAGAAGCTCCAGCATACGGTTGGAAAAGCCCCACTCGTTGTCGTACCATGAAAGAATTTTCACCATTTTGCCGCCGATAACCGTCGTATTGGGAAGATCCACAATTGAGGAATGAGGATTGCCGTTGAAATCCTTTGAGACAAGCTCTTCTTCCGAGCAAAACAAAATACCCTTCATCGCCTTTTGAGAATACTCTCTGAGCTTGTCGTTTACCTGTTGCCTGTTGGTTTCCCGGGCGAGCGTGGCCACAAAATCCACCAGCGAAACATTGGGCGTGGGCACGCGGATGGCCAGCCCGTCGAGCTTGCCTTTCATCTCCGGAATTACCTCGGAAATGGCTCTGGCCGCCCCTGTCGTCGTCGGAATCATAGACAGGGCGCAGGCGCGGGCGCGGCGCAGGTCCTTGTGCGGCTCATCGATGACCACCTGGTCGTTGGTATATGAATGGATGGTTGTCATCAGGCCGTGCTCGACGCCGAATTCCTCGTGAAGAATTTTCACAATCGGGGCCAGGCAATTGGTCGTGCAGGACCCCATTGAAATGATCTGATGTTTGGAGCGGTCATAATCCTGAGCATTTACCCCAAAAACAAAAGTGACATCCGGCCTTTTGGCGGGAGCTGAAATAACCACTTTTTTGGCGCCGGCTTTAAGATGCTTTTCCGCATCGTCGCGGTCTGTAAAAATACCTGTACTCTCCAGGACGACATCAATCCCCAGATCGCGCCAGGGAAGCGTCTCCGGGTCACGCTTGGAAAACACCTTGACCGGTGATGAATCCACCGTGATCGAATTTGCATCGCAGGTGACCTGGGCGGGCAAAGTGCCGTGCACAGAGTCATACTTGAGCAAATGAGCGATTGTTTTCGCATCAGCGAGATCATTGACCGCCACGAATTGTACGTCCTTGTTTTTATAACCGGAACGGAGGACCAGTCTGCCGATTCTCCCAAATCCGTTGATGGCTATTCTGACGGGCATAGCAGCCTCCTAAGTTTTGAATTTATGGAAGATTAAACAAAAGCCTCTCCCTTGTCAATCCATATCTATTTACCCATCTGAATTCAGTATACACAGGTGTCATCCTCTTGCAGTTCTTCCCCGAACCTGCTAAAAAACGCGGATATGAGCGATGAAAAACTCTACATTGCCCTCATGGGACTGCCGGCGCGCGGCAAATCCACACTTGGCATGCGCCTGAAAGACGCATTCCGGCGCGACAATATCCCCACGCGCATTTTCAATAACGGCAACCTCCGGCGTGCCTGCCGGCCGGCCGCAGAAACCTCACGGGCGGAATTTTACTCGCCCGAAAACAAACAAGCCCTGGAAGAACGGAATAATTTCGCCCGCATCAATATGGAACGGGCAAAAAACTATCTGTCCGGAAATGGACAGGTGGCTATCCTGGACGCGGCCAATGTCGGTCGGGACAGGCGGGCAAAAATTGAGGCTTTTCTCGACGACCACCCCGTTCTTTTCATCGAATGCGTCAATGACGATAAAGAAATCCTGAGCTTGAGCATTCTGGAAAAAACAAGACTTCCGGAATTTGGCCGCCTGGCAACGGGCAGAGCGGAAAAAGAATTTATCAAAAGAATAGAATACTACAAAATGGCCTACCAGCCGCTGGAGAGCGAACGCAACTACATCCGCCTGAACTCTTTGCAAAACAGGATTATCGGCGAAAAACATACCGAC
>JAGPFA010000070.1 GCA_018056765.1 Syntrophaceae bacterium | reverse complement strand
GCTCCTTCTGGTTATAGGCATTACTGATATTGACGATGTTGTATGTGTTGGCCACATAGCCGGCGATACTCTGATTGCTGATCGGCACGCGAATCTCTTTAATTTGTGTTCCCGCCAGAAACATGGAATAAATTTCGTTGTGCAATTTGTCGACAACATAAATGGTAATGGACGCGGCATGGAAGAGTTCCAGAATCCCGTCTTTGACTTCAACAAGGATATGGGCGATGTTGTGAGCAGCATGGATGCGGTTGGTTATTTCCTGCAGACTTTTTCTGATCCGCAGTTTTTCATCGATGCTGTCTGAAGATTCTGTTTTAAAAGCAAAACTCATGAAGGAAGCCTCCCGGTTGGCATCGGCGCGATGTAATCAGGATACCCGAAAGTAACAGGTGTTTTACCGAATGTCAATGGGTTTATTTCCGGAAAAAGAACACAACATATTGATATCATAAATATTATCACTATTATCACCCCCACGTCGGCAACTGTTTCAGGGCACATGTAGTAATACATGTCACTAATATGTTATCGGATGAATCAGGAATAAATTCTGCCACCAACGGAAAATATTTCAGAAATATTTTTACTCACAGGCAGATACATGGTTTAGACTAAAACCCACCGGTTGCTCAGCTGACTGTAACGATTTTTGAAAAATCAGCCATCTTATGGAACAGACTCGATATTTCTGATAAAAGCGCCAGACGGTTGAAACGGATCTGTTCGTCTTTGTCCATGACCATCACGTGGTCGAAAAAATCATCCACGGCCGGCCTGAGCGCTGCCAATTTGTTCAGTGCTCCGGAAAAATCCTTTTCGGCGATATTTTTTTCCACGCGTGTCTTTATATCATCAAGAGCCGAAAATAATTTAATTTCCGCATCATGGGCAAGCAAATTCACATCCGCCCTGCCTCCGGCGAAATCCTTCAGAATATTGTCAACGCGTTTGAAAGCAACGGAAACAGGCTCGAATTCAGGATTTTGGCGGAAGCTTTCCAGGGCCTTGATTTTTTCTATCACCACGAGGAGATCGTCGATATCGGCGGATAAAACAGCCTCCACCGTATCGTAGGCATACCCCTGTGCTATCAGCTGATTCTGAAGGCGTCCGCGAAAAAAATCGAGCACTTCTTTTTTAACCTCAGAGACGGGCTTCTTTAATGCATCTTTGAGCAGGGAAAGACTTTCATCCAGGAGAACATTCATACTCAGAGTATATTTTTTTGACAAAATGATATTTATGATGCCCAGGGCCTGCCGACGCAGGGCGTAGGGATCCGCCGTGCCGGTAGGGGAAAGACCGACGCCGAAAAAACCGTTAATAGTGTCCATTTTGTCGGCGATGCCGACTATTGCACCCTCGTCGGATGCAGGCAACTCGCCACCGGCAACAACAGGAAGATAATGCTCGTATATGGCCTTGGCCGCAGCCGGATCCTCGCCGGCCAAAAGCGCGTATTCCCGCCCCATGATGCCCTGCAGCTCGGCAAACTCACCAACCATCATGGATTCGAGATCCGCCTTGGCTAAAAGCGCGGCGCGGTCGACATTTTTTTTCACAGCCGGCCCTACTTTGAGCAAAGAGGCGATTTTCACGGCAAGCTTGCGAAAACGCATGACTTTTTTATGGGAAGTCCCCAACTGGGAATGAAAAACGACTTTTTTGAGAGACTCGACCCTTTCTTCGAGCGGGACTTTTCTGTCTTCTGCAAAGAAAAATGCGGCATCGGCGAGCCTCGCCCGTAATACACGCTCATTACCTGCAGCAACCACGGAAAGGTCAGAGGCTTTCGTATTGCTTACCGCGATGAAAAAAGGCAGCAGTGTGTCATCGCCGCTGACGACGGGAAAGTATTTCTGATGGGAGATCATGGTAGTGGTGAGCACTTCTTTGGGCAGTTGTAAATACTTCTCGTCAAAAGCCCCGCGCACAATCACCGGGTACTCCACGATAAAGCTCACTGTTTCGAGCAGATTCTGGTCATAAAAAAGTTTACCGCCCACCGCCTGGGCTTCTTTTTGCGCTTCAGCAAGGATGAGTTTCTTTCTTTCTTCCGGATCAACGATCACGTAATTTTCTCTTGCTTTTTGCAGATAATCGGAAAAGCCCTCCACAACAAAGCCGGCGGGGCTCATGAATCTGTGGCCGCGAGAGGTGTTGCCGCTTTCGATATCTTCTATTTTAAAGGGGACTACTTTGCCTCCGTACAGGGCCACAATCCAGTGCACCGGGCGCGCAAAACGCAGAGAGCGGGCTCCCCAGCGCATTGACTTGCGGAAAGGAATGGCCAGCATAAAATTTTTGAGAAGATCCGGAAGGAGCTCAACCGTCGGCACGCCGACAATTGTTTTTCGTACACCCAGGTATTCTCCCTTGTCCGTAGCGATGGTCTCCAGCTGAGATACATCCACCCCCTGACCGCGGGCAAAGCCCAAAGCGGCCCTGGTGGGCTGGCCGTTTTCATCAAAGGCGGCTTTTTTGGCCGGCCCCAGTTTTTCCACAGCCTGGTCCTCCTGCTTTGGGGCGAGGTTCTCGATGGCAAGCACGAGCCGTCGCGGTGTCGCCAGACATCTGACTCCTTCAAACGCGATACGCTTTTCCGTCAGCGCTTCGCGGATAATCTCTTCCATGTCAATCACGGCTTTGGACAAAAAGGCGGCAGGTATTTCTTCTGTTCCGATTTCGAATAGCAGCTCGTTATTCATTTTATCTCCCGGTAATGGACAGTCAGGTCAGTCTGTCTTCAAAAGTGGATAGCCAAGCTCTTCCCGCTGTCTTAAATAAAGCTCCGCACTGACGCGGGCGAGATTTCTGACCCTGCCGATATAGCTTGTGCGCTCTGCTACACTGATGGCACCGCGCGCATCGAGCAGATTGAATACATGAGAACATTTCAGGCAGTAATCGTAAGCAGGCAGAGAAAGTTTTTTTTCAGCAATCCGCATGGCTTCTTCTTCGTATGTGTCAAATAGTTTGCGCAGCATGGGAATGTCGGCAACCTCGAAATTATAGGTGGAAAACTCCACTTCGCCGCGCTGATGAACATCCCCGTAGGTGACCGTCTTCGTCCATTTCAGGTCATAGACATTGTCCACACCCTGAAGATACATAGCGATACGCTCCGTTCCGTATGTCAGTTCCGCACACACGGGGTTGCAGTCGAAGCCGCCCACCTGCTGAAAATAAGTGAACTGTGAGATTTCCATACCGTCGAGCCATACCTCCCAGCCCAGACCCCAGGCGCCGAGCGTCGGGGACTCCCAGTCGTCTTCCACAAAGCGGATGTCATGCTCCAGCGGATTCAGGCCGAAGCTTT
>JAGPFA010000069.1 GCA_018056765.1 Syntrophaceae bacterium | reverse complement strand
AAAGGGGTGACCCCAAGCAGCAGATTACTTGCCGCAATCAGCAGTTCCGTTAAAATCAGCAAAGGAATGAAATACAGGAAAAATTTACTCCACAGGAAGATCTTCAAAGAAGCGGGGGCGGAGCGGACGATCCAGAAAGCCTCGCCTTCGGCGCTGACGGCCGGGAAGACAAAGCGGGCGGCAATCGCTGAAAGCACAAATGCGGCCAGCCCCACATTTAAAAAAGAAAAGATGTTTTGCAGATAAATTGTTTTGATTGGACTTTTATCCAGCGGCAGGACGGAAAAATTATAAAGATAGATGAGAATCAGTGCGCAAATTAAGAAAAGCTGCGGCCACTGCGTCGGGTCCCTGAAAAAAGTGCGGATATCTTTGACGGCGAAAGCCCGCGCCTGGCCGGAGAGAAAAAAAAGTACATCCTCCCAGCTTCGTCCGAAAAACTTAAGTGGTCTGAATAAGCGCCTGGCCGTGGTCTGTGCCCTGGAGAATCCGCGCGCATAAAGACGTGTTGCAATCATCTCAATGGCAAAGATCAGCGTCAGCGCACAGCTAAACGATAAAGCAAGATTGAAAAGTGACGTTTTCCATCGTGCGTTGAGTGCATGGTGCACTGTGTCCGTGATCCAGGTTGTCGGCAGGTAAGGGATCGACAAGGCCTGCAGGGAGTTCAGATAAACGACGACAGAGGCGAAACTGTCGGGATTGACCAGTTGTTCGGGGCGGATCAGACGCAAAATGATTATCAGCATAATGGCCAGGCCGACGCCCAGAACCACAAAAAGAGTGCGGATTTTACCCGCGGGAAGAATCGCTGCACCCAGGAGAACTGCCAGGGCGCTCAATGACGACGCGATGAGGCAAAGGCAGAATATGGCCCCCAGAGAAACAAGGTAGTAAAACATGCCTGCCTTGAAAACAAGACCATATGATAGAAAAACCGGCAGGCTGAAAACGATGACCATCCATGAGGAGTCCGCCAGACTGCCCAACCAGCGGGACATAAAAAGATCTTCTGTGGAGACAGGCAAACTATGCAGCAGGGGCAGGTCACGGCTAAGATAAATATTAGACAGATGATTGATGATGTTGCTAAACAGAAGTAGCGCGGAAAAGGTGATCATTAACATCGAGAGCAGCTTCATGGCGAGGATGTTGCCGAAGTCTTCGACACTTTGGAAATAGGAAAGGACGCGGTAGAATACGGCAAAAGTGCCCAGCCAAAAAATCGTTCCCACCGCACCGAACAGAACAACCCGTGAACGGGAATGCCTGCTTCCGGAACTCATCAGGCCGCGACGGGCGGTAATCAGTCTGGGGCGCATCAGTATCGGCAAGGTCTTGTTCATAGGCTATGATTCATGCACCAGTGTTAAAAATACTTCTTCCAGCCCCGCCGCACCCGTTTTTGCCGTGTGGTTGAGCTCAGCCATTGTTCCTTGTGCCAGAAGCTTCCCTCTGTGAATTACGCCGATGCGATCACAGAGGGCCTCGGCGATGCCCAGAGTGTGAGTGGAGAGGAAAATTGTCACATTCTGTGCGGCCAGTGTGCGGAAAATGTCCTTGACCATTTTTACGGCGGCAGGATCGAGGCCGACCATCGGCTCATCAATCACCAGCACCCCGGGCTCATGTAAAAGAGCGGCGGCAAGGATCAGCCTTTGCTTCATCCCGTGCGAGTAGGCTTCAATAATTTCATCCCGCCACTCAAAAAGTGCAAATTGATTTAATAGCTTGTCTGTGTTGGCGGCCATCGCCTTGCGCCCGACCCCATAGAGATCGCCGATGAATTTCATAAACTCGGAACCGGTCAGTTTTTCATAAAGGAAAGGGCGGTCGGGCACAAAACCGATGATTCTTTTGGCGGCAACAGGATTTTGTCTCAGATCAATGCCGCCGATCCTGATGTTGCCGGAGGTCGGTTCGATGATGCCGCCCATCAGACGAATGGTCGTTGTTTTGCCGGCGCCGTTGGGGCCGATAAACCCGAATATTTCACCTTTACCGACGTGCAGACTGAGACGGTTTACCGCGACCGTCGTGCCGAAGTCCTTTGTCACATTGTCCATTTCAATCATACGATGTTGACAAAACCTCCAATTTTATCCTGCCCACAACCCCCAGCAGATCCAGCTCACTTCCATGTTCACCCCCGGCCAGCCGGATATGCGTCACATCGGCGGGTATCTGGTTGAACACTGCATCGGCCGTCATCCACCTGTCTGTAAACGCACTGTTCCAGGCGTGATAATAAAACCGTCCGTTCAGATAAACAAGCCCGGTTTCTATCTGAGCCGGCACACCTGCTGCGCGAAGCAGCGCGGCCGTCAGGACCGCATGCTCATTACAGTCTCCCTGTTTGAGTCTTAGCACCTCCAGGGCGTTGGGAATGGATACGACCGGTATTTTCGTGATATTTTTATAAACCCAGGCGACGATCTTGCGTGTTTTTTCCTGTGGAGAGTCCGATGCAGACACGATTTGCATTGCCTGAGCCATTATTTCCGGGTGGTCGCTTGGCGCCAGCGGAGTCGCCTGCAGGAATTTTTGTTTTTCTTCATCTGATGGAGAAAATCTCTCAGACGGAAGGTGAACATTCTCACTGGTGACGGTGAGAATGTTTGCCTGGAAACTTTGCCTACCCCCCGCAAGATTCAAAAATGCCTGTTCTTTGCCATCTATTCTGACCCTTATCTGTTTCAGCCGGGAAGGATCGGCGATGATGACGTTGGAGGGGATGGAAGCTATTTGGCTCCAATCGGTCAGGGGATCGGCCAGGTTTCCTTTTTGAGCCTCTGCAAAACTGACTTTTTCCATCGAAAGACCCAAAAGGCCTGTTTCTTTCAAAATTTCACCATCCTTACTCAGCCATGCGCAGTGATTTGCCCCCATGAAGTCACCACAGAATTTGTGCGTCATCACAGGCCTGCCCATTATTATAATCACCTCATCGGGATGTCGCCAGACAGAGATTTTTCTGGCGCTGAAGCTGGAAGGATCCAGAATACTTAATTGCCGGAATTGATCTACATCCATGTTTTCACGAAAAGCCGCTTCATAGATATTCCCGCTCAGATGAGGGATTTCTTTAACCGGAAGAACGGTTTTGCTCTCGGCGTGCGGTGTTCTGCTGTAAATAATAATCGAATCTCCGGCGACAAAACCGCGTGCCGTAAAGCTAAACGGTCCGGAATTAAGTTCGAACTGAAAACTCGAGAGGCTCATATCCGGTTTAAGATCTGTTTCGGTGACGATATGCAGTGTCTGACTGATGCCCATTGTTTTGATGCTGATCGAGATGGTCTCCTCCGTTTGAAAATAACCGTTTTCAAACTGACGGAATTT
>JAGPFA010000068.1 GCA_018056765.1 Syntrophaceae bacterium | reverse complement strand
TGGTACAGAAAACTCGTGGACATGCTCCCCCTCCTTATATCGGAAATCTTCGTCGATTCCCTTTTGGGGGTTCATGTCCATCTTTTCAACAAAAAAAGTACGCATCAACCGGATGAACCAAATATTTGTCAGACAGCAGAAAAAATGATGTTCTCCCGGAGTTTCAGGCCTTTCTTTTGGAAAAGAAACTGGCGCAGAAAAAGAATGTCTTTTTTTGCTTTGTGGGCCAATAAATTTTTAATCCATGCCAATAAAAAGCAAATACCACCCGATCAATATCAGGAAAACGCCTTTGAGGAATGAAGCAAGAGACAACGCTCTTCAATAAAGAAAGCCCCATAGTAATGATGGCTGTTAAGTTCGGATTGAAAGGTGGGACGTCCATAAAAATTATCGACCGCTTGACTACAGGAAGCAGTCATGGATACCGCATATCACGACCTTGGAGCCGGAAGCATTCCGCAAAAACCTGCTTACAGAAGTGAAAGACTGGGTGACAAGGCAGGAAAGCGCAGAGTAAAATCAATCGGCATCTTTTGAATTACGCCGAATTACGATAGTAGAAAAACTTGGTTCCTAAGTCTGATCGGTTATCCATTGTTCCATCGATCCTATCAGACGGACCGGACCGGACATAATGATACAGGATGGTCGGATGTCCACGTTCAATTGTCCGCCCGGCGCTTCGACGGTAACACGGCGTTCGACCCGCCTTTCCCGATAGGCCAGATAAGCCATGGCAATGCATCCGGTTCCGCAACAGCCTGTAAATTTATTAATGGAATGCTCAAAGGTTTGCACGAGCAGATGCAAAGACGAACAAATCGCCACCCGGTTGGCGCTCACCCGACGGGACCTTCCATTGCAGAATCGCATCAGTTCGGGGGGTGTCATCTTCCGGGCCGTGCGGACATGCGGTTCTCCCCCGGCAAGCACAATGCCGCCTCGCTCTTCCGGCAACGGAAATTCAACGCTTACGGCCGATTCCTCAACTATGGTGGGGAAAAGCACTCCGCCGCGGCTTTCGATTACCGGACTTTGCCCCAAATGACGCAGGTAAAACGCGGCGGCCACTCTCGCCCCGTTTCCACAGAATTCCCCGCTTTCGTCTCCCCGAATGCCGTCATTTCCGGGAACCAGCATCCGGATGTCGCCGCGAAGAGATTTTTGCAAAATCAAGACGGAATCAACGCCGGTGGCCTTCCACAAACGGCGAATGTGGTCATCGGCGTGCCGGTCGCAATAACGCTGCGATAAAACCAGAAACGTGTTGCCGCAACCGTCGCCGATAAAAGGCATAAAATCGATCATCCTCGCACCTTTCCAAAGCAGGTATGTGTCTGATTGTCCATGGAACCTTACCATCGGGCGTTTTGAATCCCGCTATTTCTTTTCTTCAACTTCTTCAACCAGGGGATCGCGCGGCGCCGTTTCCGGGCCCAGGGGAATCAATTGGAAAACGACATGATCATCGAGTTGTCGCAGCTTTTCTTCCAGGCGCTTTCGCAGGTCGTCAATCTGCTTCAGCGGCGTATCCCCGGCAAAGCGCATCTCAATCTGGATCATCACCTCGCTGCCGCTTCTGCGCGTATAGATCGCGCCAAGACCGTCATACGCGTCGAATTCTTCAATGAGACAGCGCAGAATATGACGCTGGTATTTTTCGCCCAGCGGAAGGTCAATCAGCGAGCGGAAGTTTCGGATGATCAGCCGGCAGGCAACAACCAGATAGTAAAGAGCGATGATCGACGCGACCGACACATCGATGATGACCGCGATCTTCATGCCGCCGTGTTCAGATATCAATAACCCCATCAGCAAGGTGGCGAAAATGGCGGATTCATAGACCAGCGAAATTCGGTAATCCGCATAATAGGCCTGCATCAGGGGTGAATGCCGCGGATGCCTTTTCCCCAGACGTGTAATCCAGACGGCAAACACCGCCAGACGGATCAGGGCGACGACGTAAAGCAGCGCAAACCACAGGTTGAGAGTTTGCGGGGGATTCAAATACCGTTTCACGGCGAAGGTGAAAACGGCCATGGCCAGGGGGATTAAACAGACGCCGTAAACAAAGGCCGTAAAATTTTCCAGCTTGCCCGCGCCGTATGGATATTTGAAAACATTCTGTCGCAAAACGACGCCCAGCGCGGCCAGCGACATGATATTCAGGCATAGCGACAAGCCGTAGTCCATCGTGATGGCGACAAGGGTCAGCGATCCCGAATAGACGCCGATCAGAACGACCATGGCGGTCACCGGCACGGAGGTTCCCACCATCCAGGCGATGAATTTAAACAGGTCCCGGTATTCCCGGTTCCGATCGGAATCTCGATTTGGTCGGCTTTTGTCTTGCATAAAAATCAGCGGCGCTTCAGATCCGGCATACGCCCGCCTCCTGCTTCCAGAATCAGGTCGGCAAGCGTCCTGCCCATCGCTTCATATTGATCCGGTTCGCCCCGGACTTCATCGCGGACATCATCGAACCCGTCCGGCGCGGAAAGAAATTCTTCCAGGGAGAGCCGGCCCTCTTCCATCAATCCGTAAGCGGCAATGGATTGAAGTGATTGAATGGATAAGAACTTCCTTTTTGCGGTGTGAAGTATAAGAAACGTGGTCTTGTATGTCAAGAAAAGCTTGACCACAGAATGTTGGATGCACTACCAATGGCCATTTTGGTGACACATTCCCACCTCCGTTCTATAGTGGAATCATCCGTGATCATCACCTTACCGCGGCTGAAACCCACAGGAGTCTGATGCCCCGGAAAGCAGCTCGGAATGCATCTTGAGGATATGCCTGTTGATGAAGTAGCCCTTCAGAACGCCGTGGCTGAGATATCTTGCGCCGGCTACAAACTGAAGACATTGTGGAGAGCGGCATTGACAAGCAAAAGGCAGGGCCATATCCCACTCCGTTGAAGGATAAAAGAAGGTCAGCTCGTCTCCGGTGGCGATGGCGCGCAAAGCCAAGACAGACAGGTTTTCCGTATCAATGACCGTATTGGGATCACAGGAATGATTGATGTTGGCCAGGATGCCAAAATCAAGGGTATGTCGGTCCGCGCCGATCTGGATCGTTTGATATGTCGGAACCGATTGGCTGATTTTGCCTGGAAACCGATAAACGATTTCCCCCGGCTCGAAGGACTTCCCGCTGATTAAACCGGATCCATGAACATGAATGCCATGGACCACTTTTACCATACGGATTCCTTTAATTGAAAAATAGAGTTTCTAGTGTTCTTTGACAAACATTCCGCTGGAGTCATATCATCCAGGGAATACTGTGGGGAGTGCAATCATAGCAAGGAAACAATAAAGCGATTAGAGAACCTAACTTATTGATTTTATTTTGGTAGTCCCACGGGGGTTTGAACCCCGGTTTCCGGCGTGAGAGGCCAGCGTCCTAACCACTAGACGATGGGACCATGAAATGCGTTCAATCCGCGCGGCGCGGAACTCCGGTCGCCGC
>JAGPFA010000067.1 GCA_018056765.1 Syntrophaceae bacterium | reverse complement strand
GCGACAGTCGCAGCGATTTTTCATGCAGAAGCCGGAAAGCCTGAGCGGATCCCTGCAGGATGACCTTGGCTTCCGTCAGCCGCGGCTCCTCAATCTGCCAAACCTGCGGGATGTTTTTATACTCCACAGGAATCATAAAATCACGCCGCAGTGTGTCGCGCTGGTAGCCGACCGCCACCCACAAAACAAAGGCCAGGAGAATCGCGATAGCTTTTTCTTTTGTGCTTTCCCTGATCCAGGACGATAAAGGCCTGCCCTTCGGCGCAGGACAGCAACGGGCATAGTGTTTTTTTATAATTTCATTGAGCACGGAGGGACCATGAACCGTGGAAAGAGACCCGCCGGCCGCCACGGAAATCGTTCCTCTTTCTTCCGATACAATAACACACAAGGCATCGGAGCGTTCCGACAGACCAAGTGCCGCCGTATGGCGCAGGCCGATATTTTCATACTGACTGATGTCGGCCGAGAGGGGCAGATGCACGCCGAACATTAAAGCACGATCTTCCCTGACCACCACCGCTCCGTCATGGCCCGGCGAGTTAGGAGTAAAAATGCTTTCCAGCAGAACAGGGCTGAGCTGTCCGTCTAAAGCGGTGCCGCCGTTAATGTGCCTGCCCAGCGGATCGGTACCATGAACGACAATCAAAGCTCCGATATGCTTTTTCGCCAGATTTCCTGCCGCCTCGGCAATGATGTCCGCCGACCTGTCCAGGGCCGACACGGGCGCAGAGACTTTGCCAAGATTCCCGAACATGGCCAGGCGCTCAAAAACCCCGCGCAGGTCATCCTGAAAGATCACCACGAGGACAAAAAGTAAGATGGCAAAGAATCCCTGTAAAACGATGACGGTCAGATAAAGCTGCAAAAAGCGGGCGGCCAGGTAAACGGCGCCTAAAAGCAGGATACCGATCAGGACAAAGCGCGACGCCCTGGTCTTAAACCACGTCAGCAGGGCGAAAATCATCGCGGCAATTATCGCGATGTCCAGAACATCCTGAATGCGGATGTTTTTGATGGCTGAAACTGCATCACTGATCATGTTCATGATGGCTGCTCCCCGGAGCTCCAGAGACGTTGCGAATTTTATAACGGCATTCCCCGATTCATGTCAAGAAAGATTGAACCGGTAAATGCATTTTCCCTCCTGAAACCGCTGCCTGCCGCCACAGATGTCCCATCATCATGTTTTCGGCCTGAAAATTCCCCGCCCCCACTTGATTCAAAAGGCTTGAGGATGGCCGCCTCTCATGATATGAAGGCCGGCATCACCCAAAAGGATTACGGTAGTGAAAATTGTTTCCTACAATACCAATTCCATCCGCTCCCGTTTGCATATTGTGCTGCCGTGGCTCAGGGACAATCTTCCGGATCTCTTCTGTTTGCAGGAAACCAAGGTAGAAGACGGCAAGTTCCCCGCCGAAGCCTTCACCGACCTGGGCTACTTCGTGTCTTTCCGCGGCAACAAACAATACAACGGCGTGGCCATCGCCTCGCGTGTGGAACCGCGCAAAGTATCTTTCGGCCTGCCCGGCGACCCGTCGGATGCGGACCGTTTGGCGATGGCACAATTTGAAGACCTGGTAATTCTGAACGTTTATGTACCACAGGGCCAGGAAGTGACCAGGCCGCAGTTCGCCTATAAACTGGCCTGGCTGGCGCGTCTGAAGAAATATCTGACAAAGCATTTTACCCCGGAACAGCCGTTGGTTTTATGCGGAGATTTTAACGTCGCTCCGGAGGACATCGACGTTCATGATCCCAAACGAATCCTGGGACATGTGTCTTTCAACCCGGAAGTCTGGAAAGCCTATCAGAGTGTAATTTCCTGGGGTCTGACCGACGTTTTCCGCCATCACCATCCGGGCAAACCGGGGCAATATACTTTTTTTGACTACCGTCTGCGTGATTCCGTCGCCCGTAATCTGGGCTGGCGCGTGGATCATATCCTAGCGACCCATACCCTGGCCGTCTCTTCCACCGGATGTACAATAGACCTGCAAACGCGTCTGGCAGACAAGCCGTCCGACCACGCCATGATTTACGCTACCTGGGAAAGGAATTTGCAATGAACACCGAGGAAGGCCTCAAAGGCATCAACCAAATAATCGCCGCAAGCTTCGGCAAGGTAACAGAAAATGTCCTGGCAGCCAAAACGGTAAGCGATCTTTTCGAAAACCTGCTCGAAGGCATTGAACGTGAATTCAGCATTCCCTTTGTCTGGCTGACACTGATTGAAAACGAAATCGGCGGCCGGCTGGTCACTGAGCTGAATTCTTCAGAAATATTAAAAAGCCGCTTTTCGGTGGTGTCGGAGGATTTTATCAAAACTGTTTTACCGGCAGACACAAAACCGGTTTTGGCCAATCGTGAACTCAGGACGTTTTACAGGCTTTTGCCGCCGGAGCGGAAATATTTCATCAAATCCATTGCGGTAGTACCCTTTACCATCGGCGGGCGCCTGGCCGGGACCTGGAACAACGGAGATGCTGACGCCAACCGCTATGAACCGGATATGAAAACAGACTATCTTGAAAACCTGGCGGCGCAAATTTCCCGCAGACTGGACGTGATTGTCGGCGGAATAAAAAAAAGAGGGTAAAGACGACGATGATTGACCAATGGATCACTGAAATAAAAAAAAACTGCCCGCCGGAGAGCCTGGGCATGATTCTTGTCCACAATGGCCTGGTCCGGGCGACATCCAAAGAAGGCAGGCCGGTTAGCGGGATGAAGCTTTCCTATGATCGCGCCGCCCTGGACGATCTTGTGCGCCGGATGCGCGACACGGAAGGGATTGCTGATATCAGAGTCATAATCAACGAGGGCGAGCTGGCCGTCGGAGACGACATCATGCATGTCTGCGTTGCCGGCCGTTACCGCACAGACATTTTTCCTGTCTTTCAGGAGCTTATTTCTCTGATAAAAAAGCAAATTGTTCGCGAAGAAGAATTATAGCCTCTCGGGGCGCCGGTAAGCTTTGGTTTGGCTTAGGCCTGAGTTTATGCTATATTAGAAGAGAAAAACACAATCTCAGGGAAGCACTCACATGATCTACGATGAAGAATATGAAACCCTGCCACGTGAAGCGCTCGAAGCGCTGCAACTCAAAAGACTCAGGCAGGTGACGGCACGTCTTTATCACAATGTCGGGTTCTATAAAAAAGCATTCGACAAAGCAGGGGTAACACCCGAAGGCATAAAAACACTTGATGATTTAAAACACTTTCCCTTCACCACAAAGCAGGATCTGCGTGACAACTATCCTTTCGGTCTGTTTGCCGCCCCGATGAGCAATGTCGTGAGGCTGCACGCTTCGTCCGGTACCACCGGCGCTTCGACTGTGGTCGGCTACACTCAGCGCGACATCGACATCTGGTCGGAATTGATGGCCCGCTGCTTTACCGCCGCAGGACTGACAAAAAATGATGTCATCCATAACGCCTACGGATACGGTCTGTTCACGGGGGGGCTGGGGGCTCACTACGGA
>JAGPFA010000017.1:46502-62031 GCA_018056765.1 Syntrophaceae bacterium | reverse complement strand
ATACAAGGGCCTATGATGGGACGCTTTATGCATGCAACAGGGTTTGCAACTTTATGGATTTTCCAATTGCAACTTTATGGATTTTTGTTTTGCAACTTTCTCCATTTTTTGCTTGCAACAAATACACCCGGACTCCCGATTTGCTTCTGTTTTATGAATTTCTGGATCATCTTCGATTCAAAAAACATCAGGAGTGCAAGGTATGAATATTTTAACTAATTTGATGCAAGAAATTTCTTGCACGATGCCAGCTTTGAAAAACGGCGGAGTGAAAATGTATGTGATAATTTAGCTCGTGGATGTCTTGAAATGACCGTAGGCGTGCAAGATTCAGGTAATAACCCGGCTCATCATCGCGTAAGTCAAAGAGGTCGCCGCTGGGCAGGGGCTTGCTCCATAGAAACTTATGATAGGCGCGCAATGTGGGACTGGACACATCAGGATCACCGCCATTTGCATCGCTGTGCATATTGAAGCTTATATCAATCATGGATGATCTCGCGGTGGGAACTATTTAGCCTATGAAAAAACTTAGCCGCTGCGGTCCGCGGGGCTGCGATCGGCCTGAGCGACGGGTTATACGATTTTTTCAATGACAATAAGAATAAACATAACAATAAAAAATGCGATTGCTGCCAGTATTCTAGGCACACCAATTGTCTCGTGCGTAACTATAAAACCAGACTCTCGATCCCAAGAAGTTATGCCATCGCGGGTAAGATTTTTATTAGCGACAATGAGAGTGATCAATGTCGCAATTGGGAAACCTGTACCAAGCCCTCGCCACCATACTTTTAAACTTCTTGCTAATGCTTGTGAAAAGTTAATTTTCTCTCCAGACGCAGATACTAATTTTGTTTTAAGTAGCCATTTCCCCGGGGTGGTTTGGAAAGATGACAAGAGCAAAGATTCAACGAAAATCCATATAAAGAGGATAATCATACCAAGCGCTGCGGCATTCATCTTGTCAAGTGATTGAGGCGCAACGATTCCAAGAAAAAAACCACAAATAATACTAAAAACGTATATATCGAACATACGAGCCCAATAGCGAACCCATGGACGAGTAGTAATTGCTTCTACAGGCGAAGAAGATACCTCTGTGTTTATTGATTCATGCACCGATCGTTCAGAGGCCACTAATTTGTTGCCACACTTTGCGCAAAAGGTTGCATTTTGATCTGCCGGTGTTCCACATTGGCTACAGAACATCTTATTCCTCCTGTCAGTGCTTCATGAAAAGCTAAGCCGAAGCCGTGCCCCTGCCTGGCGCGGCGCTCGGCTTTAGTACCTGGTTAATCCGTTTTAATACATGACCGAATCATGTATTGTCCTCACTTTGATAATTAAAAATATTTTTACAGGAAGGACATGTAACATTTAATAGGCCTTTTTTAGCTGGTAAACGCAATTTCTGACTACAATGTTTACACTGTATAATAATGTGACTACCATTGCAATTATTGTTTTGAATGTTCGAAGCAGATTTGTAGTTCCTTGTTAACTCTTCATCGTGCTTCTCCTTTTTTTCTCTCAATGTAAAAATGGATGTAAGAGCAATTCCAATAGTAACAACATTAACCACTGACCACAATTCCCTATTCAAATGTACACGCAAAATCGGATTGTAAATTAAAGCTGTGGTGCCCATAATCCATACCCAACCTATTTTACCTTGCTCAAGTGATTGAAAGGCAAGGTAGGCAAATACAGCACAACAGACCCATCGAAGCAGTATATAATAAGCATAAGGGTTGCCTGGATATAATGCCCAGAGAAGCATGATGATGCAGATTATTTGTGGTATCCAAAAATGCTTTTTCACGGATTATTTTGTCTTTCATTAAGGATTAACGTTGCGCACAACCGGCTGGCCATGGAGCACAACGGAATTGCCACACCGAGTTGATGCGGTTGTCAGGTGGCATTCAAAACCCGCCTTTTACCTGCGCGCCAAGCCAAGCGCCATAGATAAAAACAGGAATAAAACCGAAAATAGCTCCGATGGGAAACATTAACAGCAGCCCTATACCTTCTTTAGCCATGTCTAGCCCGGTAGCTATGAGAGCGACCACTATCCTGCCTACCAATGTCGCTATTCCACCGATTACGAGTAACCCGACGGTGAACCAAAGGCCGGGAATAAAATCGACATGCCCCAAAACAAAGCCAGGTTTAACGGAATCCAGTGTTCCAAGAACAAATGCCAAGGCAAGTCCGCCGAGCACAAGTGTATTCAAGGATTCGAGCCGCCCGAGGATTGGGATGAATGACAAAACAACTGAGACAACCAGTAGTACGCCCACAAGTATGAAGAATGCGCCGGGAGCCATTGTCAACATTATCCAGGGAAAACTCCATGCAGCATTTTCTGTGAACCCGAAAATTATTGGGGCAAGTGTCAGAATGAATACCGTGGTCGCCGCTACCTGTAGCACATAAAGAAATGGCATGCTGAGGCAACCAACAGCGGTCCCGCCGCTCTCACTCTTCCCTATTATCATCCCCACGATTGCCATAGGAACGTATGTAATGGCGAGGTATTCAAGTCCTGCCACATATGTTTCCCAGTACGTAAGAACCTTCAGACCTGCTAATACAGAATCCCAGAACATTGTTGTCCTCCTTTGTCACCATCCAGATAGGCCTGCCGGCTACCGGAAGCCCCTCACAGTTCCCGGCATGCGGTTTTCTCGCATCATGCTCTTCATATTACTCGCTTCGTACAAAAGTGTCGTTTAGTTCCAATGCCCGATGATTCGTGGTCTCGGCACCATAAAGTAGTTTCAGCATATCACTGAATACTCATAGGGTGAGGCCTTGAGATATCAGAAATCCTGCATAGCAAAATCTGAATCCGATTCCATTCCAGGCTCACCAATTCTCATATTGACAACGTCCAATCTTTCGAAACAGCCTTCCGTTGAGTTCATTTCTTTTGTATTTTCTCCATGGCTTCACGGCTTAATCTCTGTCCTTCTGCTATTTGGGCAGGGGTCATTGCTTTTAGCAGACCGTCCCTGCTTTTTTTTGCATCCTCGTTATCTTGAGCTGCAGCAAGATTAAACCATTTGTAGGCTTGAACATAGTCCTGCGGGAGGCCTATGCCGTCATGGTACATGAATCCGAGGGCGAGCTGAGCAAGGGCATTTCCCTGTTCGGCTGCCTTGGTAAACCACTCAAAAGTTTTTTTATAGTCCTGCGGGACGCCTCTGCCGTCATGGTACATGAATCCGAGGCCGAGCTGAGCAATTGCATCTCCCTGTTCGGCCGCCTTGGTATACCACTCAAAAGCTTTTTTATAATCCTGTGGTACGCCTTTGCCGTTTTCATACATGAGCCCAAGTTTGGTATTGGCAATTGCATTTCCCTGTTCGGCCGCCTTGGTATACCATTCAAAAGCTTTTTTATAGTCCTGAGGAACGCCTCGACCGAAAAAGTACATGACCCCGAGGTTGTGTTGGGCCTCGGCATGCCCCTGTTCGGCTGCCTTGTAATACCACTCGAAAGCTTTTTTATAGTCCTGCAGAATTCCTTCGCCGTCATAGTACATTAGCCCGAGGTTGTGTTGGGCCATGGCATCTCCCTGCTCGGCTGCCTTGGTATACCATTCAAAAGCTTTTTTATAGTCCTGCAGTACGCCTTTGCCGTCATGGTACATTAGCCCGAGGTAGTATTGGGCCCCGGCAATTCCCTGTTCGGCCGCCTTGGAATACCACTCAAAAGCTTTTTTATAGTCCTGAGGGACGCTTTGGCCGTATTGGTACATGACCCCGAGGATGTACTGGGCCCCGGCAATTCCCTGTTCGGCCGCCTTGGTATACCACTCGACAGCTTTTTTATCGTCCCGCGCGACGCCATGGCCGGCATGGTACATGAACCCGAGGGTGAACTGGGCATCAGGGTTACCAGCTTCTGCTTCTTTCAAGGCTTTGCTGAAATCCGAAGTATCTGCACAGCCGACGATTATCCCCAATAGCGCAAGAACCAGAAGGGTAAGAATTGTCTTTTTTTGCATATCGTTTCTCCTTTCGCCGCCGCTGAATTGACCCGTGACCTGTTCGATTAACTTCTGATCAGCAATACCGGACATGTTGCTCTTTTTGTGATTTTGCTGGCGACACTGCCTATCAGGTTTTTTAAAATTCCTGTTTGTCCGTGCGAAGCGATGACGATCAAATCAATATTGTTTTCCTCCTGCGCTTTCAGGATTTCCTCAGATGGAACACCGCGCCTTAATTCTTGCTCTATTTCTACATCATCATACCCGGTAATCTTTTGCACCTCTTGTTTGAGTTTGGTTGATGCGTTATTTATAATTTTATTCAGTGTGGTTTTGTAAGTTTCATCATCTATACAGTATTCGGCGGTGCATTGCGTGAAACCGTCGTCGAGGACATGCAGGAGAATAATCCGGGACTTATTTTGCTTTGCAATGTCCATTGCGTGTTTGAGAGCGTTTTCTGAATAGGTTGAAAAATCGGTCGGCACTAAAATTCTTTGCGGCGCGAACATGGATCCACCTTTAATCCTTTCATTTTGAAAGCCGTTCATATCGGACATGCCCGTGGTTCATTAAATTTCCCTCCGGCATCATCTGAGCCCATGGCCAGGGCTTCTGTAAGCGCCTTGAGGGATTGAGGAGGGCCAAGCGTCAGGGCTGTTACCTTGCCGCCGAACTTTTCCTTGAGGCGGATTGCCTCTTCGATGGCGTACATGTCAAATGGATTGATAATACTGGGGATACCTTCGCGGATCAGAGTATGTGTTTCGGGGTCTATTTTAACATCAGACGTGTCCGGCACCTGCTTCAGGCAAACGATAATCTTCATCAGTCCCTCCGAATGATGTTTTGGCGCTACCGTTCGTTTATGGATTGCCTCATTGATTTTCGAGCATAGGAGCAAAGTCTGTTCCGGTCAAGAAGTATTCCTCCGACCCGGTCAGCGCCGGATAATCACAACCTGAGGCCTGTACAGAAAGAGGTTTTTCCGCAAAAAACTCTGTGGATGATCAGGGTGACCCGCCCAGTTGCAAACATAGGTGAAGACGAGATCTCTCTCCGACGAGAATTGCTGCTGTTCCTTGCCCGCATAGCAAAAGGTGCCCGCATCATACAGGGGGCTTTGCGGATCGACCTCATCTATTGTTTTCCCGAAAGGCGCGGGCTTGCTCCAGGGGCCCTGCAGCCCATCCGCCGTAGAGAACAAAAAAACTTTGCCTTTGCCGTCGGGCGACAGGTAAGCGGCAAGCCATCTGTCTTCTTCGGGGCGATAGCGGACGCTCATTTCGGAAATGCCATCGGGGAAGATGATTCGCGCCTGACGGGGGTCTAGTTTATCCTGCCATGTTCCATCGCGGTAGAGATATTCAAACCGTCCGGCAGGCCGGGCCAGCGCTTCTGTCGGGATGCGTACCAGAATATTCCCGCGCTCGTAGGCGCCGTCAGAGGAGTTACGCAAAAGCGAAAAGAAATAAACATACCCTTCATGGACGACTGATGCGGGGGCGAGTGCTTCTATTTGGGGTGCCAGCAAGTCCGTCCAGTCAAGATACTCCACCGGCCACAGGTGTGGGTCGTGGGCGCTGAAGTCTGTGATGCGGGCTATTTTCTGTCCGGCAATACGAAAATTGAAGGGACCCGGGCTGTCGGCCAGCGCCTGAACCGAAAGCAGTGGAAGATACAAAACACCGTCGACCAGAAAAGGGTCCTGCGGCCACAGCCATTCATCGTCGCCGAACGAGGAAACGAATTCCGCGCCCTTCTTTTTTAAAAAATACTCGATGGAAAAGGTGCCATCGGGGAGGCAGACGGACACGGCAAGCGTTGTGCCTAAAACGACATCCATCCCGGCGCGGTCATTGCGCTGCGGCTGTGATGAGGCGAAGGTGTCGCCGAAGAGCCAGAGGGTGCGCTCTTTGTCCAGAACAATTGAGTAAGCTCCGTCACCGCCGTACCAGCCGTTTTTGTCGGGGAAGGAGGGCAGGCATTGCCTTGATGTTGTCCAGGGCGGCCATTTCACCGGGTGCGATGCCTGGCAGGAAACCATGGCAACGCAAAGCCACATCACAAGAAAAGCCGATATTATTTTTTTCATAAAAACACCATGCCTGTCAGAGCGCATCTACACTATCATTCCCGGAGGCGGCTTTTTTATTCCTGCCTGAAGGGCGGCCGCCCGGTTTATTTCAGTTTAAAATCCACCCGGCTTTCCCTTGCATTTTCTTTTTGCTGCGGTGTCAAAGACCGGGGCTTGACCAGAAAAATCCTCTCCGCCCCGATTTTGCCGTCCATCAACAGCCTTTCACGTACCGCCTGGGCACGACGGGCGGCAAGCTGGCTTAAGTCTCCTTCCGTGATGACAATATTTTCCAGCATCAGCTTTTCCATTTCCGGCACCGGCAATTTCCGGGCAATGCCCAGCTTGTTTGACGGTTTGGTGAATTTTGCCGCCTTGTAGGCCAGGGTGAGATATTTTTCATATTCATTACTGCTGACAGAAACATCACCTTGATCTGCCTGTGCCTGTCTCCTGTTGCTCATTTCTTTTTGCTTCTGCGCCCTGATCAGGCGGTTCAATTCCGCTTTTTGTAAGGCGTCCTGATCATGCGCTGCGTCTGCATAACCGGCGATTTCCATTTTCAATTGCGGACGGTTATAGAGGGCCTTCTCCAGTGCAGTAATTTTTTTGATCCCTTCTTCGGGAAGCGAGTCGCTGCCGTAGTCGAATTCAACAAAACTCATCTCTTCGCCGCCGCCGGTGAGAGAGGCTAGCAGAGAAAAAGGTGCGGTGACGGCTTTGGTGATGATGTTCACCAGAACCTGCCAGACCAGCGGCCATACTTTAAACTTGGGATCATCGAGGCTGCCCGACAAAGGGATGTCCAGATTGATCCGTCCGTCACGGTCGGTTAAAAGAGATGCGGCGAGCGTTACCGGTGCCTTGATGGCTTCGGGGCTTTTCACCTGCTCGCCGAATGTAAGCTGGTCGAAGAAAAATTTATTTTCGGCACGCAGTTGCTTTTTGTCCACCAGATAGGCTACATCGAAATTGAGTTTGCCTTTGATGATGGGATAGCCCAGAAATTTTATGGCATAAGGGGTGAGCTGCGCCATTTCCAGATCTTTAAATGTGATTTTGATGTCGGCAAAAAGGTCCTGCTTCAGGGGGTTTGTTGTACCGAAGATTTCCAGAGGTGATCCGTAGCCGATGTTTCCCTTGAGCGCGACTTTTGCACGAGAAAACTCCTGCGACGACAGACCCGTCAGGCCGCCCCGGAGATTGAGCATGGTGACCGCGTAATTGGGGCTGATATTGAAATCGGCAAAATCAACCGTGCCGCCCCGGAATTTTACCCGGCCGATTTTAATATCCGGCGGGGCGTCGGCCGGAACGCTTACCGGCTGTGCAGGCTTTGCCTCAATATCCTGTTGGTCATCACCGGCTGTGGCTTTCGAATTGCTGAAAATATCCCCGATGTTGGTGGTGCCTCCTTTATTGATTACTATTTTGGCGAAAAAATCCTGCAGGGATGCCTCCTGTATATGCACAAACAGCGGGTTGTAACCGGCGGCAAGTGAGCGCAGATGGAGTTGTTTCCATTTCAGGAAATCGTGGGTGCCGATAGTGTCGATGGTGGCCAGATCACTTACGGACAGGTCACCCAGATACCTGATACTTGACTTGCCTCCGGCGTCCGGCTTGATGGAGAGTTTTCCCGCCGTGGATACGAACCCGCGTGTTATATCCAACTGCACGGACTCGGCAAAGTAGGGCTGGAATGGCCGGATGGCCAGACGTTTTACCTCGAGTGCCAGATCCGCCGCTACAGGCGCGATGCCCAGAGAGCCTTTGGCGGTGATGTCGCAGTTCCTATCTACGACCAGCGCCAGATCCATTTCGGCGCGTTCATCCTTTTTCAGGGAAAAATTTGACAAGCTGAGATTCAAGGGAGAGATATTCATTTTGACCGCGCGGCCGGGCTTGGTGTCGATAAAGGTAAGATCAGCCTTATCTATTTCAAACTTGTCAATCAGAAGGTCTGTCTTTTGTTTGCTGTTTTGGTCAGCGCCAGGTTTGCCCGCACCTTTTTTTTCGTTCAACGCAACCAGGCTGAGCATATTGATGCTACCATGCCGGTCGCGACGGATGACCAGCTCCGGCTCCTCAACCGTAATACGCGACAGGTGAATTTTTGCAGCCAGCGGCTCGACATTGGCCATCTCCATCCGCACAGCAGGAAGACGTATGATTTTTTTCCCGCGCAGGTCGTCCATCGCCACGTTCCTGAGTCCGGTATGACCGGTCAAACGAAGGGACGGCGGCCCGTCCCGGTGCGCGATGAAGTGAAGCTCGATGTCCGTGTCCAGGCGTGCCTGTGTGAGATTGAAATTCATCTTCACGGGTACGTACTGGAGGTAGTAGGGGACATCGATATCTTTCAGAGTAATGGAAAAAGTTGTGTCCCGCGATGCGGCAAACGGTTTTGTTTTGCCGGCGATAGACACGGCATCGCCGTTGACAACGGCAGAAAATCTGGGTTCGGAGTAGTTTTTCATGTAGTAATCAATATTGGAAAGAAACGGAACGCAGATATTGAGCTGGCGCACAGTGTGGCCGGTGCGGTGCGGCACGTCCTGAAAATCTATGCTGCCGTCGATAATCTGAATGTTGTTGAGCGAAAAAAGGAAAGGACGGGAGTCCTGCTCTTTTGAGGAATCCTCCCCGGGAAGCAGGTCCGAAAAGTTGTATGAACCGTCTGCGCGGCGGCTGAGGTGTACAGATGGTTTTTGCAGGCGTATTTCATCGAGGATGAAAGCTCTTCTGACCAGCGAGGAAAGAGCGGCAACGTTTACATACAGTTCGTCGAACGAGACAAATGATTGGTCATTTTCGAGTTCGGCCAGCTTAAAGTCCCTGACTGTGACGGAGAAGACAAAGGGGTTGATCTTTATTTGTCCGATGGCCGCCTGCCGGTGCAGCGTCTGTGTAAGTTTATCGGTGAGGATGGGCCTGAGGATCCTCGGCAGAATTACAAATCCGGCCAGACCGGCCAGCACGACAGCAATGATTATGACGAGCAGTGTTTTCTTTAACAGGCGCATATCAGGCCTCCCAAATTGTTTGGACGTAAATGCTTTTTACATCGTTTGCCTTCATTCCACAACACGATTTTGCTAATTTGAGAAATGCGGGGCCCAAGATTTGATTAGTCGTACAGAGATCTTTGCCAAACCCTGCCCAACCGGCAATGTCGTCATACCCGTGCAAAATCGGGGGCGGTATCCAGTGTTATAAAGTGCTTTGGGGATTCCGGGTCACGCCCGCAATGATTGGAGGAGGTATTATTTAAAGCTCTTGTACAGATATTACTCGCCATGCCATTGCCGGCTGCGGATGTTTTGCAGTTGCCACGGGCTCTGGACGTCGAGCTTTTCGGGAAAGTATCTGCCGCGTCCGTCAAGCGGTGTCCAGTCCGTGAACTCGCCGATCAGTCGTCCCAGATAAGGCGCCGCCGTGGCAAGGCACTCTTCATAGTCGAGATTCTCCGGCTCGACCAGCCCCCTGCGGGGATTTTTGATCGCCCACATCACGGCGGCGATGGCCCCTGCTGTTACCTGCATGGTTGTGGCATTCGCATAGGGCACGTGACTCCGCGCGTCTGCGATGGTCAGTTGCGATCCGTACCAGTAGGCGTTTTTTTCGTGGCCGGCCAGCAGCACTCCGAGTTCATCCATCCCTTCGACAATGTCCGCACCGAGGCGGCGGCGCGAAGGCTGCATGATCCAACCGCCCCCTTCCAGTTCAAGAGCGGACAGCATGGCATCGTCGCAGGGATGGTACACGAACATCACGGTCGGCCTGTAGGCGAACCTGCCGTCCGCGCGCACTGACAAATAGTCGGCAAGTGAAAAAACTTCATCGTGGCTCACCAGCATTCCCTGAAAGCCGCCGATGGAGGGAGTCCAGCTGCGCGCAAATGTACTGGCCCCGGGACGCTCCAGGTACAGGGCGCCGCAGCCGGGGCGGTGTTCACGTGCGCCCCGGGGTCGCCGCTTCTCAAAGGTGCCGAAGGACAGCTCCGCCGGCTGCATGAGCTCGTCGGCAAATCCGTCAACCGACCAGGTATTAACGAATTCCCGCTGGCGCTTGGGTCTGTTGCTGGCCTGCGAGTCACGCTCGGATATCTGAATGGTGGATATATTAAGGCTTTGCGCGAGCAGGACCCATTCCTGCCGGGTAGCCGGCCGGTGCGCTTCATTATTCAGCATGCGGGACAAATCGACCAGGGCCTGTTTGACAAAGTGCGATACGATGCCCGGATTGGCGCCGTGATCGACTACGGCAGTCGGCGAGTCAGGGCCTAATTTTCTGGCCAGCTCCACGGCTTTGTTGCGGATGGCGAAGTTTGTCCGCTGATGCAGCTCCAGCATGGGATTGTCGAAAACCCCCGGCCACGGCTCGATGGAAGTATCCACATACAGAGCGTCGCGCTCCGCACAGAACCTGATCAGGTCCAGGCTGTAGATATCTACCGACAGATTCAGCATCAGATCACCTGGCCGGACATACTGTTTGAGTATGCTCCGGTAGTTGCCGGGTGACAGATTGCAGTGGATGAATTTCGCGCCGAAGCGTCCGGCAATCCCCCGGCCGGACTCGTCGGCTGCCAGCACGGTTGTTCGCCCGTAGATGTTTTCCAGATGCCGGCCCAGAAGAGGCAAAACCGCCTGTCCGATGCTTCCGCAACCGATCATAATGACGTTTCCCTGGAAATTTGCTGCTGATGATGTTTGATTGAATGCAGGTACCATTTGTTTTTCCTCGGTTTCTCTTCGTGCAGGGCTGTGCCGATAAGGAGCCTCAGGCGTTTCGGCCGCCGCCGCGGCCAAACGGAGTGGTTTGACTCGTGAGTAATAAACGCTGATTTATTCAGGAAATTACCGGCGGTTCACTTTTGGCACAAAACAACACCGCTACGGTGATTGCTTCCCGTACACTGCTGTTTTGGTGATTTTTGGATGCCGGCGGAAAACCGCGCGCGGCGCGCGGTTTTCCGCCGGATGATTTCTCTTACTTGCGCCAGTAGTTATTGGCTGCGGCGACGGTTTGAAAATTGATGGCCACAACCTGAGAAGCGGCGATAAGCGAATCCGCGTTGTTGGAATACACGGGGCGAAGCTTCTCTCTGATTGCCGCATCCGGCTGTGTGTACTTGACGGCGCGGCGGCTCATGGTGATGGCAAGCTCAAAGCCGGCCTGCGGTGTGTCTGTGATGAGTGACGTAAGCCATGTATCTGCCATGATCAAAACCTCCTCGTTTATAGTGTCGGCGATGATGTTGACCATTCCTTCAGCCCCCGCGTCTGTCATTTAAATGAAAACAGGCGCACGAAGCCGAAAACTTCAGCTGGGTCACTATAGGAATGATTGGTCTGTGTGTCAATGTTTTTTGAGAACAGCCTGCGAGCGGGAGAGGAAAATACAGCTTTTGCGGCAGCTTGGAGAAGCGTCGTTCATGCGGGCATTTTTATCGGTCCAACAGGCTCTGGTAGGTTTTTTTCTGGAAACAGATTTTTTGCGTAGAGTCTGTCCAGCGCTTTTTCCCGGCCAGCCTGAGAAGAAATTCGCGGCTGTCGGCCACCACCCTGCCTCCTGCCACATCGACACCGCGCGCGAACAGCGGGTCGGGGAAATAGCCCACCGTCGGCCCGACCACGGAAACGAATGTGTCCGGTGACAGATTTGCCAAAATATCATCCAGTGAATTGTTCAGCACGGTCGTACCGGTGCAAAGCACCTTATTGCATTTGGCAAGCTCTGCCGCATCCGCGCTCACCTGAAACGAACGCCTCTGCCCGATGAGCGCCTCATCTTTTTCAATGACAATTAATTGCGCGCCTGTTTTTTTGATGCGGGCGGTCAATCCGCCGAAGAGTCCCACCATCCCGATTATATCCCCCGGCCCGGGTGCGAGAAGGCCCAGCGGATCCGTCACATGATCGAGGGGAATGGACAACTCCGTCATCGCCTGCTGGCAGATGGCATTGATGCATGCCATGGCGATCATTTCTTCTACGGGCTTGCCGCCTCCGAATGCAGGGGCGAATTCCTGCGGGTATTTTCCGGCAAAGTCGCCTGGAGCAAGTGCCTGATAGTCCGGCCGAGCTTCATCGGGCAAAAGAAGATAGCAGATCCCCGTGGCACCCGAGGCCAGGGAAACCGCCATGAACTGCTCGTCTTTGGGCTGGCCGCCTTCATAAAACGGAGGAAGGTAAACATTTTCAATCGGCGCAATATTACAAATTTTGTTCAAACGCTCGGCCATCTGCACAAATTCATTTTTTAAGCTCATGACGTAACTCCTCGTAAAGAACAGGCGCACGCGGTGCGAGTTAAAGCATCTTACCCGTGGGGGTCATATTGTCAGCCGGCGGCTTATCGAAAGCTTTTCGACATCGGCTGATTTCAGTTAACCATATCGGTTCTTTCTTTTCAACACCAGCTCAACAGCCAGGTGAACAGGATTTACGGCGGGAGTTTTTTCTTACATCATCAGTTGTGATTTGCTATAAGGGTCTCTGAGATAAAGTCCATCCGGGCGGCAAGGGGTTTTATGGGCAGCAGGCGATATCTCTATCTGGCTGTATTTTTGTATGTGGTGATCATCGGCCATTCTTTTTTATTCACTAAAATCGCGCTCAGGGCCACCGGGCCGCTGGAAATTCTGGCACACCGCTTTTCCGCCGCCTTTGCCGGCATGCTTATTCCCCTGCTTGCCGGGTGGGTGAAGGTTAATTACAGTGCCGCACGAATAAAAAAAATCATTCCGCTGGCCGTTTTCTACCCGCTTTTGTTTTTCGGTTTTCAAACTTCCGGAATTCAGTATTCCAGCACCTCGGAGGCGGGCATCATCTCGGCTCTGTCACCTGTGTTCACGCTTGTCCTGGCTGCCTATTTCCTGAAAGAGAAAAGCAGCATTTTGCAAAAACTCTCGATTGCTCTTTCCGTCCTGGGAGTCATCTATATTGCGCTCATGAAAGACGCTTCCCTTGATGCCCAAAACGCGCTGGGCATTACTTTTCTGCTTTTGGCATGCCTGGCCATTGCCGGCTACAATGTGCTGGGCAGAAAACTCACTCAGACCTTCTCCAATATCGAACTGAGTGTCATCATGATCACCATCAGTTTCATTGTCTTCAATGTCGTCGCCGTCGTCAAAAATCTGCTGGCGGGAAACATCAGGGCCTTTTTCGCTCCTTTGAGCGACATGAGCTTTGTCATTTCCATCGTCTATCTGGGCGTGCTTTCTTCCCTGGTCACATCTTTGATGACCAACTATGTGCTGTCGAAGATGGAAGCCTCCCGGATGGGTGTTTTCGTCAATCTGGGGACGGTGGTGACCATCATCGCTGGTATTATGTTTTTGAAGGAAGAATTTTACTACTATCACGTCATCGGATCCATTCTGGTGATCGGCGGGGTGCTGGGGGCGAACTATTTGAAAAGGATCTCCTAGACAGGTGCGGCTGTGGGGATTGCGCTTCAAGATGTTTGGGCGATAGGCAAACAGCAACATATTGTGAACGCCAGGAGCCTTTTTTGCTATTGGGCGGTTTGGGAACTGGGTGTTTCTACTTACCGCGTCACCAGCATCCGCAAGGGGACATCACAAAGACTTGAGGGATAAGCTAAAAGCTGTTAAGGACTGATAAATGAGTCCAGCAATATTTTACATTCCGAATAACAAGCATCCAGCCGAAGCAAATATGACGAAAAGAAACTTATTGCTGGCCGAGATGATCGTGAATGAAGGCTTGGGAAAGGTCGCCGCCGGCCGGGCTGCCTCAGACGAAGAGGTTTTGCTTTTTCATACTCCCGAATATGTTGAAGCCTTGAAAACCGGCTATCCGGACTCCCTGGCCTCTTCCGGCCAACATTGGCATGAAACGATATACGATGATATGAAAAATATTACAGGTTCAATGCTCGATGCCATAGATGAAGCGCTTATGAACATGGTCTCCGGATCGCTGGCGGGAGGCGGACATCATGCCACGCCTGACTCCGGCGGTGCTTTGAGTGTTCTGAATCACGCCGCCATTGGGGTCATGTATGCGAAAAGGAAAGTTGGACGTGTTTTTATGCTTGATCTGGATTTGCATTTTTCAAACGGCACCACAATAGGCCTGGCCGATGTGCAGGATGTGTTTTTATTCGATTACCACGGGCAGGCTTATAATTTCAGTCGTCCGAACATACCGCACTTATTCAGAAAGCTCTCAGGCAGCCCCTCCGGAACGTTCTATCTGAAGATGCTCAAAAGCGAACTGCCGCGGGCGATTGATCAGTTTCGGCCGGATTTGTGCATCTATCTTTCGGGCATGGACGTTTATAAAGGCAGCCACAATGCGCGCTTGTTTCTCAGCGAGAAGGATATTGAATCGCGCGAAGAATTTGTATTCAATCAGTTCGCCGAAAGGAAGATACCTGTTGCCTATACGCATGGCGGCGGATATTTCTCCGAGGAAACTGCGGCAAGACTTTATCGGCATACTGCAAAGGCGGCCGCTAATGCTAGGATCAAGGGGACGTTGTTAAGAGGAGCAAAGGGACGCTGTTAACTTATTAACTTATCCCTTGACCGGAGTTGGAAATAAGGTTATGGAAGCCCATGCCTAGAGGATCACGTATAGATGCCGCCGGTGCCGTGCACCATATTATGGTTCGCGGGATCGAGCGCAGGAAGATATTCGACAGTGACGCCGATCGGGATCACTTTCTTCACCGGATGGGCGAGATTCTTCTGGATACGCAGACGACCTGCTTTGCCTGGGCCTTGATGCCCAATCACTTTCATCTGCTTTTGCGTACAGGAAAAGTTCCTATTTCGACCATTATGAGACGTCTGTTGACGGGATATGCCTTATGGTTTAACCGCAGCCGATGCCGCCACGGGCATCTGTTTCAGAATCGTTTTAAATCCATTCTTTGCCAGGAAGATTCCTACCTTCTGGAACTTGTGCGCTATATTCATCTCAATCCGCTACGAGCTAGATTGGTTAAGAGCATTCAGGAATTGGATGCGTTTCCCTATTCGGGCCACAGCACGCTGATGGGCGGATTTCAAAAATCCTGGCAGGAAACAGACGAAATCCTCAAACTTTTTGGCAGTAAGCCGGCTTTAGCCCGCCGGATGTATCGGCAGTTCGTGGAACAGGGAATTGGACAGGGGCGGAGAAATGACCTCGCAGGCGGCGGCTTGATCAGAAGCGCGGGCGGATGGGAAGGTTTGAAGCAGAAGAGGGAGGAAGGGCAGTACCAGCGCAGTGATGAACGGATACTGGGTGACAGTGATTTTGTAAGCAGGGTTTTGGAAAAGACCAAAGAGAGCCTGACAAAGAGTCAAAAGCTGAAGTCCGAAGGGATGGACGTGGATAAAATCGCTGCACAGGTCTCCAGGTTAATGGGGATTGCGGTTGAAGATGTTTGGGCGATAGGCAAACAGCAGCACATTGTGAACGCCC
>JAGPFA010000017.1:0-46402 GCA_018056765.1 Syntrophaceae bacterium | reverse complement strand
CCGAAGGCTGAGGATATCCCTTCCGGCAATCAGTAAATCCGTTGTCCGCGGCAAGCAGATTGCTGAAGATAATGCGTTCAAGTTGGTATGAAGTTAATAAGTTAACAGCGTCCCCTAAACGCCCGCCGCCAAGAGTCAAAAGCTGAAGTCCGAAGGGATGGACGTGGATAAAATCGCTGCACAGGTCTCCAGGTTAATGGGGATTGCGGTTGAAGATGTTTGGGCGATAGGCAAACAGCAGCACATTGTGAACGCCCGGAGCCTTTTATGCTATTGGGCGGTTCGGGAGCTGGGTGTTTCCATGTCCAGTTTAAGCCGAAGGCTGAGGATATCCCTTCCGGCAATCAGTAAATCCGTTGTCCGCGGCAAGCAGATTGCTGAAGATAATGCGTTCAAGTTGGTATGAAGTTAATAAGTTAACAGCGTCCCCTAAACGCCCGCCCGCCTATTTGTCTGCAGTTGCCTGTAAATATTCTCTTTTTATAAAAATGTTGACAAAAAAAGTTTTGTATTGTAATTGCCGCTCAACGAGAAAAATTTAATAACTGCGTGATGGTTCGTCAGGAGCATGATGCAACAGAGAAAGCCCTGATAAAGGCAAATCACATATGGTGTGGTTATCTTTTTATCGGGGTTTTTCGATTAGCGCTTTCATGCGTTTGTCATCCGTCAGTTGAAATATTCCGGCAGCCAGACTGTCATGAATCGACAGACACTGGTTTTTGCAAAGCATTTCGACCGGATTTGCTTTTTCACAAATCAGGAATGAACCGACCGATTTGAAACCGGCAAATGGTTCGCACGCGGAGAAACAATGGAATTAGTTCTCGAGAACGTCAGTAAAATCGTCAATGGTGAAAATCACATTTGTAACGTCACGTTGAAAATTGAAAGCGGTGCAACCAACGTTATATTGGGGCACACCCTGGCTGGTAAAACGTCTCTTTTGCGTTTGATGGCCGGCCTTGACCGCCCCTCGAAGGGCCGTATTATTTTAGATGGGCGTGATGTCACGGGGTTATTTGTCCGCAAGCGTAGTGTGGCCATGGTTTATCAGCAATTTGTCAACTATCCGTCCATGACTGTGTACGAAAACATTGCCTCTCCTCTTAAACTGAGCGGCATGTCCCGAGCGGACATTGATCAGCAGGTGCGTAAGGCAGCGGCCATGCTGCATATTGAGGATCTTTTGGACAGGTTGCCGGCAGAGCTCTCCGGCGGACAGCAGCAGCGTACGGCCATTGCCCGGTCGTTGGTGAAAGACAGTGAACTTTTGCTGCTTGATGAACCGCTGGTCAATCTGGATTACAAGCTTCGTGAAGAGCTTCAGGTGGAACTTCAGGAAATTTTCAAAGAGCGCAAAGCCATTGTCGTTTATACGACGACCGAGCCCGCTGAAGCGCTTATGCTGGGGGGCAATATCGTCGTGATGGATGAAGGCAAGGTTCTGCAAACGGGATCGACACCTTATGTCTATCATCATCCTGTGACAACGCGGGTGGCAGAGGTCTTCAGCGATCCGCCGATTAATTTCCTGCCGGGTGTCGTGTCGGGAAACAAGGCACTTTTGGGCGAGGATATAGAAATCCCTATGGAAGGTCACTTAAAATCGATTGCGGACGGGAAGTATATTTTCGGCGTACGTCCCAACCATCTTTCCCTGTCCAATGGCGGTGTTAACAAGACGGAAATCCGTGCCAGGGTTGAACTGGCGGAGATCAATGGCTCGGAAACGTTCGTCCATATCAATCATGGAGATACGCATCTGGTGGTTCAGGAAGACGGCGTTCATTCCAGGCACATCGGGTCGGAGTTAAGCGTTTTTACCAATCCCGACTGTTTTTTTGTTTTTAGTGAGGCGGGACAGTTACTTGCTGCGCCTTTTTCCAATGGCTAAATAATGAGGAGTCCGGCATGGCTCAGATAGAATTTGATAATGTTGCACATTCTTATTTACGTCATCCACGGTCGGAAGCGGATTATGCCATCAAAACGATCCATAATACGTGGGACGACGGCGGCGCCTACGCACTTCTGGGGCCTTCCGGTTGCGGTAAAACAACGCTTTTGAATATTATTTCAGGACTCGTTACCCCCACAAGGGGGCGTGTTTTATATAATGGGGTGGATGTCACTCCCCTGCCGCCGGAAAAGCGCAATATCGCCCAGGTTTTTCAGTTCCCGGTGTTATACGACACCATGACCGTGTACGATAATCTTGCTTTTCCCCTCAGAAACCGGCACATGGAGGCTTCCGCCGTCGATCGCCGGGTCCGCGAAGTAGCCGAAATCCTGGATTTAACGGATGTCCTCAAGCAGAAGGCCGCCGGACTGGCCGCCGATGCCAAACAGAAAATATCGCTGGGACGCGGGCTTGTGCGCAGTGACGTAGCGGCTATTCTTTTTGACGAACCCCTGACCGTCATCGATCCTCATCTGAAATGGCATTTGCGGCGTAAACTCAAAGAGATTCACGAACAACTCAAACTGACGCTTATCTATGTGACGCACGATCAGATGGAAGCTCTGACCTTTGCGGAAAAAGTGGTGGTCATGTACGAAGGAGAAATTGTGCAGACCGGTACACCGGAAGATTTGTTTGAGACTCCGGAACATAAATTCGTCGGGTATTTTATCGGTTCTCCCGGCATGAATTTTCTTTCCTGTAAGGTTGAAGGAAATAAAGTTTTTATCGACGGTACCGCCATTACGCTGGATGAAAAGACTGCCGCTGCGGCGACAAAAATCAGCGGAGAAATTGAGCTGGGCATAAGGCCAAAGTATCTGGAAATCAGTCCGTCACCGGTCGGCAACGCGCTGGCAGGGGTAGTAAAAAGCGTTGAAGATCTGGGCAGTTATAAGATTGTTACTGCGGCATTTAACGGCAAAACATTGTACGCCCGTTTGCCGGAGGGAGCACCCGTGGCGGTTGGTAAAGCCTGGATTGCATTTCCCCCGGACAAGATAAAGCTTTACACCAATGAACGGCTGGTGAGGTAGAAAGGTAACATATGAATAAATGGGTGAATAATCGGGCATGGCTCTTGACGGTACCTGTTCTGATTGTTGTGGCATTCAGTTCCATTATCCCGCTCATGACTGTTGTCAATTACTCGGTGCAGGATATTTTCGGTCCTGGACAAAGCCTGTTCGTCGGAACGGAGATGTACAAATCCGTTCTGCGCGATTCACGGCTGCACGAGGCCTTGTGGCGGCAGTTCCTTTTTTCCGGTCTGGTTTTGCTGATCGAAATACCGCTGGGGATTATGCTGGCCCTGGCTATGCCGAAAAAAGGCTGGGGCGTTTCTTTTGCTCTTGTGGTCATGGCATTGCCTCTTTTAATCCCCTGGAACACCATCGGATCGATCTGGATCATATTTGTACGGCCGGATATCGGTTTGTTTGGTTCGTTCGTCAATAACGTGCTGGGCATTGCTTTTGACCATACGGCACGGCCGCTGGACGCCTGGATAACCACCATGCTGATGGAGGTATGGCACTGGACGCCGCTTGTTGCCCTTCTCGCGTATGCGGGCCTGAGGGCCATACCGGAGGTTTACTACCAGGCGGCCAAGATTGACGGTGCTTCCCCCTGGAAAACGTTCTGGTACATTCAGCTGCCCAAAATGCGGGGTGTGCTCACCATCGCCGTGCTTTTGCGTTTCATGGACAGCTTCCTGATCTATGCAGAGCCGTTTGTGTTGACCGGGGGCGGCCCCGGCAACGCGACAACTTTTCTGTCCATCGATCTGGTCAAGCGGGCCCTGGGGCAATTTGACCTGGGCGTCGCCGGAGCCTTCTCGCTGATCTACCTGTTGATTGTGGAGATTCTATGTTTTGTGTTTTATCAGGTTCTGCAAAATGTCGGGAAAGGGGTTCAAAAATGATGAAAGGAAGAAAAAAATTCATTGCGCTGGGCATTTACTTCATCCTGCTGTTTCTTCCCATCTACTGGATGATGAATATGTCGCTAAGAACAAATGCCGACATTCTTGGTCAACTGACCCTTTACCCGACCGATCCAACATTTGCCAATTACATAAACATCTTTACTGACCCTGCCTGGTACATGGGGTATGTCAACTCCATTATTTATGTCACCATCAATACCAGCATCTCGCTGCTGGTGGCGCTTCCTGCAGCGTATGCCTTTTCCCGCTACACATTTATCGGCGACAAGCACGTGTTCTTCTGGCTTTTGACCAACCGCATGGCGCCCGCCGCCGTTTTTGCCCTGCCTTTTTTTCAGCTCTATTCAACTATCGGCCTCATGGACACGCATATTGCTGTCGCGCTGGCGCACTGTCTGTTTAACGTGCCCCTGGCCGTCTGGATTCTGGAAGGCTTTATGTCCGGCATTCCCCGGGAAATTGACGAAACGGCTTTTATCGACGGCTACAGTCTGCCACGGTTTTTTGTGACAATTTTCATCCCGCTCATCCGCGCCGGTGTCGGCGTTACGGCTTTTTTCTGTTTCATGTTTAGTTGGGTGGAGCTGCTGTTCGCCCGGACCCTGACCATTACAAACGCCAAACCCATTCAATCGGTAATGACGCGGACAATCAGCGCCACGGGGATGGATTGGGGGCTTCTGGCGGCGGCCGGTGTTCTGACGATTGTTCCTGGAGCTCTCGTGATCTGGTTTGTACGCAACCACATGGCCAAAGGCTTTGCCTTGGGCCGTGTATAAAGAGGTCTTGATATGATACTGGATTGGATGTGTTGGACTTGGCCGACAGCCATTTTCTTTATCGTTATTTTCCTGATTCTGGTGGCCATGACCATCTGGCAGAGCCTGGCTCCTTCTACTCCCCGCCGCGGCTTCCTGCCGATTGTGACAACGCCGGGTACACGGCTTTTTGTCGGGCTTCTGGGTACGGCTTTGATTCATCTGGTCTGGATGGGGCTCACCGATTTATCCCTGTGGATTGTGTTTCCTTTTGCTCTGATTTGGATGCTTGTTGTAATGGTTTGGGGGTAAGTAAATGAAAAGCGGTTTTATGTGGCGGGCGACTACGGCCTTCACGTCCTCATTGTAAAACTGCTCAGAGAAAATCAACCCTTGAAGGCCTGAAGGAGGAGAACATATGAAGGACAGAAGGTTCAGGAAAATGACCGGGGCTGCCTTTGCCAGTGCATTGGTTGCCGTACTGTTGATGTGCCTCGGAGGAACGGCAATGGCGGATATGGCTGCCGCTAAAAAGTGGGTTGATAAAGAATTCCAGCCTTCCACACTAACCAAAGAACAGCAGATGAAGGAGATGGAATGGTTTATACAAGCAGCCAAGCCTTTCAAAGGGATGGAAATCAAAGTGGTATCTGAAACCATTCCCACGCACGAATACGAATCTAAAGTGCTGGCCAAGGCATTTTATGAAATTACCGGTATCAAGGTGACGCACGACCTCATACAAGAGGGGGACGTCATTGAGAAGCTGCAAACGCAGTGGGCATCAGGCAAAAATCTTTACGACGGCTGGGTCAACGACTCCGATCTCATCGGTACCCATTACCGTTACGGGAATACCATTTGCCTGGAAGACTTTATCAATACAGAAGGCAAGGCCGTGACGCTGCCGACACTGGATATCAAAGACTTCATGGGGATTTCATTTACCACGGCACCGGATGGAAAGTTCTGGCAGCTTCCCGATCAGCAGTTCACCAACCTTTACTGGTTCCGCTATGACTGGTTCAAACGTCCTGAGTTTAAAAAGAAATTTAAGGAAAAGTATGGGTATGAACTGGGTGTACCGGTAAACTGGTCGGCCTATGAAGACATCGCCGAGTTTTTCACCAACGACATCAAATTCGTCGACGGCGTTAAAGTTTATGGTCATAACGACTATGGCAAGAAAGCCCCCGATCTGGGCTGGCGTTTCACCGATGCCTGGCTGGTCATGGCCGGTGCAGGTGATAAGGGGATTCCCAACGGCCGGCCGGTGGACGAATGGGGTATCGGCGTGGACAAGCAGGGGCGGCCTTTCGGCGCCAGTGTCTGCCGTGGCGGCGACACCAACGGTCCGGCGGCCAAATATGCGTTGCGTAAGTACATCGAGTGGCTCGACAAATATGCGCCTCCCGGCTCACGCGGGCTCGACTTCTACACTTACCTGCCTTATCTGGAAAAAGGTAACGTAGCGCAGCAGATTTTCTGGTACACGTCCTTTGTACCGGGCATGGTTGCACCTGGCCCCACTGTGAATGCCGACGGCACGCCGAAATGGCGTATGGCCCCGTCTCCGCACGGCGCTTACTGGAAAGAAGGCATGAAACTGGGATATCAGGATTGCGGATCCTGGACATTCTTCAAGCAGACACCCATGAATCGCGTCAAGGCTGCCTGGCTGTATGCGCAGTTCTGCGTGTGCAAGTCAACTTCTCTTAAGAAATCGCACGTCGGCCTCACTTTTATCCGTGACAGCGATATCCGCCACGAATCCTTTACTGTGCGCGCTCCAAAGCTCGGCGGTCTGGTGGAATACTACCGTAGCCCGGCACGTATCACCAATACACCTACCGGGATCAATGTGCCGGATTATCCGAAACTGGCGCAGCTGTGGTGGCAGAATATCGGTGAAGCCTCATCCGGTGCGATCAGCGTCGACAAGGCCATGGACAATCTGGCCAAAGAAATGGACGCTGTAATGGAACGCATTGAACGTTCCGGTGTGCAGGGAGACAAAGGCCCGAAACTCAACAAATGTGTTGACGAAAAGACCTATCTGGGCAGACCGGGCGGTGTTGCGCCTCAGGCGAAGCTGGCCAACGAGAAACCCAAAGGTGAAACCGTAGATTACGACAAACTGATTCAAGCCTGGAAAGAGGGACGTGTAAAATAAGTTCCGGTAACCCGGCTTAGATTAATCTGTCACTATACGGAGAGGTTAAAGCTGAAGCTTTAACCTCTCTTTTTTTATCGGGGGCGGTAACGGGTTAGTTTGAAAAATCGGAACGGCTGTGTCATATTGGAGATGGTCGGCGGAAAAAATCAGTTATAGACGGGGAGCGTAAAACAGCCACAACTTTAATTTCAATGAAAGCCTTAGAAAAGAGGGAAAATGGAACCGATGCTTTACATAATCTGGAATAAAGAAAACGATCTGGGGATACCCATCATCGACGAGCAGCACCGCGGCATCGTATCGACGATCAATTCCTTTCAGTATTTTGTGCGCCAGGGGCGCGGGCCGGACGTTCTGAAGCCGACGTTGCGGATTCTTGAGCTTTATTCACATTTGCATTTTATTACCGAAGAAGCATTGATGAGAAGGGCCGAATATCCGGATTATGATGACCATGTTCTGTTGCACGGCCGGTTGATGGAAAGGACGCGGGGTATCGCCCGTGAGGAAACTTCCGACGAGGAAGTGGAGCAGGCCTTGAAGTTTCTCAGAGACTGGTGGCTGGGACATATCAATACTCAAGACAGAAAATATGCTCCTGCCGTTAAAAAGCTCTTTGCCTGAGGCAAGAAAGAATACGGTTACCGCTTTGGTGACTTACGGAAAAGCGGCTGTAAATCACAGATCCAGAGTGAGAAGGTGGATAAAAAGCAAGGGGCTTCAAAAAAAAGCCCTTTTTTGTTTTAACGAAGATACGAGGTGTCTATGGCCTGGCCGACAAAGACGGAGTCTGGGCTGCAAGGCATTTGCGGTGTCAGAAGCAAGTAGTGAGCTAAGACTAATCTTGCTGCAATAGCCGGCTTATTTTAGGGCTGTTTGCCTCCGCCTTCCGTACAAATCCATCTTGACCCGTAGCGGCAATCTCTATATAAGCGGCTGTGTCAGAGTGCTAACCGGGGCACAAGAAGGAGCAGCAACATTACCAGCGGTGCAAAAAAAGTATTCTGGATGATTATTTCGATACTTCAGGCGGGTATTCTGGTCTTTGCTGTACACGGTTTGGCCATTGCCCGGACAGCCGGATTTCCCGACACTTCTTCAATTCCTGCTGAGAGTTTTGCTGCGTCCATGATCATTGGGCCATCAGCAGTCGATGAGCATGATTTAACGCAAAGAGTAATTTCCGTTTGGTATGCCCGCGCCGGGGTTTTTCCACCGGCGCTTTCCGGAGACGGAAGTTATACAGGCATCGCCCGCCTCTTCCCGGTGCCCGCCGTCCAGACAACGGATGTAAAGATTCGGGAGAGCATCGTTGCGCCGGCAAACGCGTTGCAATGGAAGTCTGACGTCCGCAAGAGCTATATCATTCCCGCCCTGGAAATACCGGCGTTTCTTTTCCTGCTCAACATGTATGACCGGGTGGCGTATCCCGATGAAACGCAGAACGGGAAAAAATCCTATAAGACTGATCTGTCGACCATCTGGGATAACCTGACCCGTGAACACTGGGTTATTGATCATGATTCTTTTTCCGTGAACCAGTTTTCCCACCCCTACCAGGGTACCATTCATCATGGCCTGGCGCGGTCGGCCGGCCTGAATTTCTGGGAGTCTCTTCTTTATGCGAACGCGGGAAGCTTCCTGTGGGAGGTTGCTGGAGAGGCCACCCAGCCTTCCATAAATGACCAGATTGCCACCGGAACCGGGGGCAGCTTTTTTGGAGAGGCGCTTTTCCGGATGTCCAGTCTCCTGCTGGAAGGCGGCGGCAGCGAACCGGGCCTCTGGCGTGAATTGGGAGCTGCCCTGATTTCACCCGCCACCGGGTTCAACAGGCTTGCCTTTGGCAATCGTTTTAAGGCGGTGTTTCCCGGCCGTCGGCCGGCAACATTCTGGAGCGCAAGGCTGGGCGTCAATTGCAATTCAGATCTCGGCGACAGGCACATCTCAAGCCACATTAACCGCCTGGAACCGGCGGCGGATTTTTCACTGGCGTATGGATTCCCCGGCCGGGCGGGCTACAGTTACTCACGGCCTTTTGATTATTTTCACTTTGCAATATCCGGTCGCGGCAGTTGCAAAAACACCCTGGAGAGCATCCTGGTACGCGGCCTGCTCGTCGGACAGAGTTACGCGGCGGGAGACAACTATCGCGGCATCTGGGGACTATACGGTGGTTATGACTACATATCGCCATACCTGTTGCCCGTTTCCAGTACCTCCCTTTCACTGGGCACGACGTTTCAATGGTGGTTTTCGCAGGAGGTGGCTCTCCAGGGGTCGGTTCTCGGGGGGATTGGATACGCTGCTGCCGGTTACCTCACCAACGAGTGCCCGCGCAACTATACGTACGGCATAGCCCCGCAGAGCCTGCTGGATCTGCGTTTGATTCTGGGTGACCGCGCGATGCTCGATTTCACGGACCGCCTATATTATGTATCGGATATCGGAGGGCATGAAAATCATCGAACGGAATTCATCAATCGTCTGAACGCCGGGGTGACTGTCCGCCTCTTTTTGCATCATGCCGTCGGACTCCAGTACACGGCCACGATCCGCGACGCCGGTTACCCGGATCGCGGAAACGCCTATCAGACGGCGGGAGTCGTCAGCCTGTTTTACACCTGGCTGGGCGACACCGGTTTCGGCGCGGTCAAGTAACGGTAGCGCCCGCATTAATCGCTTCTTTTCGGTGTCGGCAAAGGCGTCGGCGTCGCATCGTTTTCACCGAATAATTGCGCAATAAACCGGAATAAACCTAACGACGAGCCAAAAAAAAGAAAACCACTGCGACTTCCAAAAGCACTGCCGCATTCATATTATTCTCCTGTTACCGGGGAGAGAAGCGTTAACGGATGCTTTTTGTTAGTTTGATGGACAGAACAAAAGGACGTTCGCGTACGGTGGAGGGGATGTTTGGAAATACCGGGAAGAATTTATCAGTCATTGAGTATTGTAGAGCGTAATATTCATTTAATTCAAGTGGATGACCGTGTGCGTCCGGTAACCCGCATCTTGAATTTTGCCATTTATCGTGATAGCGTGCCTCTCTGACGCCGCAGGCAGCCAACGCGGCGCCCTGAAAGGAAAATCTTGAAGTATTATCCGGTTTTTTGGGAGATCAAAGGAAAAAAGTGTGTCATTATCGGAGGAGGCGAGGTGGCGGCCCGTAAAGCGGCGCGTCTCGTGGACTGCGGCGCCAAAGTCAGTGTCGTCAGTCCCGGCCTGACGGATGACCTGGCCGGGCTCAAAAGACAAAACCTCATCGAGCATATCGACGATGATTACGCTGCGGAATATCTTTACGGGGCGCGCCTAGTGATCGGGGCGACTGACGATGATAAAACGAACGAGCGGATCTCGCGTGATGCAAAAAGCAGAGGGATCCCCGTCAATATCGTGGATGATCCCGAAAAGTGCGATTTCATTTTGCCCTCGGTGGTTGAGCGTGGCGATCTGACCATCGCCTGCGGTACGGCTGGCAGTTCCCCGGCGCTGGCGCGTTACCTGCGCGAAGAGCTGGAGAAAACCTATACGGAAGAATATGCCGTACTCACTTCTGTTCTGGGGCAGTTAAGAGCCGGGATGGAAAAAAACAGCGGAATGGGGCGAAAATGGTTTGACGAGCTGATGGCCGCGGGCCTGCTTGAGGCCATCCGTAGTGGCGACGAGGGCCGTGTGAAAGAGATTGTCCGGAGCATCACGGGTCAGGAGGTGAGCCTTGAGCAGCACTGAAACGGTTTTTCTGATGCAGGCCCTTACCTGTACGGTGCTGGCCGTAGCCGGATACCTGCTTTCCATTTTAGTAAAAAGAGTGCTCATCGCCAAAATCTCCACCTGGATATTGACGGCGGTGTTCGCCTTCCTGACCGCCAATCTGGTTGTGGCGGCCGCGAACTGGGAAGGATGGAATCAAATAGGTTCCCGCCATTACCTGGTATTTTATGCCTGGGCGATTGCCGGCATTTATCTGGGCTTTCAGCTTAAAACAAAAACCCGTGTTCTGGGCGTGTTTATCGCGCCGCTGATTTTACTTTTGCTCCTTGCGGCCGCGGGTCTGGCCCCCAACAGAAGCCTTCTGCCGCCCGAGTGGAGAGGCGGGCTCACCACGGTGCATCTGGTTTTATCGGTGGCGGGCGAGGCGCTGTTCGTCCTGGCATCCGCTTCGGGAGCCATGTTTCTGATGCAAAACCATTTTATCAAAAACAAGACACAGACGAAGATGAGCAGACTTTTGCCCTCTTTGGGAGACCTGGACAGAATTAACTTCATCGGACTTGCTTGGGGATTTGTCCTGCTGACTACGGGAATCATCATCGGCAGCGTCTATGCCGTCTTTGTCTGGGAAGGCCCGTGGGCGTCCGATCCCAGGGTCATCTGGTCTTTTGCCGTCTGGGTCGCCTACGGGTTTTTGCTTCATCAGCGGCTGGCCATCGGCTGGAAGGGAGTCCGTGTGGCGGTCCTGTCAGTTATAATATTTGTATTGCTTGCCGTGTCCGCTGTGGTAGTACGCTTTTGCCTGCCCAGCTTGCACAGTTTCATTTGATCATGATTGTACTTGTCGGATTAAATCACAAAACTGCACCTCTTGACGTGCGTGAGAGGCTTTTTGCCGGATGTCAGGAAACGATGCATCTGCCGGGCAGCCTTCTGGCCATCGACGGAGTCAGTGAGGCTTTGTATCTTTCCACCTGCAACCGCGTGGAGATTGTCGCCAACGTGGAGGAAGACTCCCAGGCGCGGGCGGCCCTGAAGGATTATCTTATAGGTCTGGGGGCCTTAAGCGGTGGCGATGCCGGAAAATGTCTCTACCTTCATGAAGGGGAGGAGGCGATACGGCATTTGTTTCGCGTGGCGGCAAGCCTGGATTCACTGGTGATGGGCGAGGCGCAGATTCTGGGGCAGGTGAAAGACGCCTATCGCCAGGCGCTGGCGGAAAACGCCACCGGCGTGGCGCTGAACCGTCTGATGCACCGGGCCTTCAGGACCGCCAAGCGGGTGCGCACGGAAACGGGCATTGCGGCAAATCCCGTCTCGGTGAGCTTTGCCGCCGTGGAGCTGGCCAAAAAAATCTTCGGGACGCTTGACGGGAAAAAACTTCTGGTGATCGGCGCAGGTGAAATGGCGGAGCTTGCCTGCACGCATCTGGCCGCCAACGGTGCCGAAAAGATCACTGTCGCCAACCGCTCGGCAGCGCAGGCCGCGGCGCTGGCGGAAAAATTCCACGGCCGGGCCGTGGGGCTCGATGCCCTTGACGAAACGCTTGGCGATACTGATATTGTCATTAGTTCAACAGGCTCGCCATCTTATGTCATCACCCGGCAGATGGTGGCCGGCTGTTTGCAAAAACGAAAGAACCGTATGCTCTTTCTGATTGACATAGCCGTGCCGCGTGACATCGACCCGGCGTGCGGCAAACTCGGGAACGTATTTTTGTACAACATCGACGATCTGCAGAGCATCGTAGATGAGAACATCAAAAACCGCAAACGTGAGGCGATCAAGGCGGAGGCGATTGTGGCCGAGGAAGTGGCCAATTACACCGACTGGCTCCGCGAGCTGGAGGCGGTGCCCACCATCGTCTCGCTCAGGCGCAAGGCGGAAGGGATTGTGGGCCGTGAGATGGAAAAAGCCGCCAACTGGCTGGGGGCTCTGCCCGATGATGAGCGCGAGAAGGTGGAGGCGCTGGTGAACGGGATTGTAAACAAGATTCTGCATGGCCCGGTGACGGCGATGAAGGAAGAAAGCGCCCAGACCCGCGCACAGGACATTGTCGCCGCTGCCAGGCAGCTCTTCAAACTCGACGATTGAATGAGCTTCGGTAACACAACACAGGTGAGCCGTGGGAAAAATATTTCATTCGTTAAATGCCGGGCGGGGCGATGCTGAATATGGACACGGATAAAATCAGACAGGATGAAGATGAAAATTAAAATCGGGACAAGAGGCTCCAAACTGGCGCTGGCGCAGACCAACTCGGTGGCCGACGAGCTGAAGAAAATTTCTCCTGAAATAGAGACGGAGATTTGCGTTATCAAGACCAGCGGCGATATCATGCAGGATGTTTCGCTTCTGCAGATCGGCGGCCAGGGGGTGTTTGTGAAAGAAGTTGAAGAGGCGCTGCTTGCCGGCTCCATCGACCTTGCCGTCCACAGCATGAAGGATGTGCCGGGGGAAGTGCCCGAGGGGTTGACCTTTGCGGCCATTTTAAAGCGTGAGGACGTGCGCGATGTGCTGGTTACACGCGGCGGAATAAAATTCGAGCATCTGCCCAAAGGAGCGAAAATCGGTACCGGCTCGCAAAGGCGCGGCGCACAGCTTCGGGCCTTCATGCCGGATCTGGAGATTGTCGGCCTGCGCGGCAATATCGACACGCGGCTGAAGAAAATTGAAACGGAAAACCTCACCGGTGTGGTTCTGGCCGCCGCGGGCATGAAGCGTCTGGGCTACACGGATGTGATCACGCAATACCTGCCCACCGAGATTATGCTGCCCGCAGTGGGGCAGGGGGCTCTGGGCGTACAGGCGCGCACAGAAGATGAGCGTCTGGTGTCTTTATGCGCTGCTCTCAACCACGGGCCGACCTTTACCGAAGTGACCGCTGAGCGCTCCTATCTGCAGGCGCTGGGCGGCGGCTGCCGTCTGCCGATCGCCGCTTACGGCCTGATTGAAAAGGGACGGCTCACGCTCGAAGGAATGCTTGCCGCACCGGACGGATCGAGCTGGGCGCGCGATAAGGTCTGGGGAGAGCTTGACGAAGCACGGGAGATGGGGCGGAAGCTTGCCGGGATGATCATGGACAAAGGCGGCCGCGAGCTTCTGGATTTATTTGACTGAATGAAGACATTTTATCACCTGCCATCGCCTCCTGCGGTGGCGGGTGAAAACGGATTGATCTATGACTCAAGTTAAAAAGCCGGGAAAAGTTTATATCATCGGCGCAGGGCCGGGCGACCCCGGCCTGATTACGCTCAAAGCGGTTCAGGCGCTGGCCGGAGCCGACGTGGTCATCTACGATAATCTGGTGAACGAGGAACTTCTCAAATACGCGCCGGTAAATGCCCGTTTCACTTATGCCGGAAAGCAGGGCGGAGACCACACTCTTTCGCAGGACCAGATAAATGCGCTTTTGGAACAGGAGGCCCGGGCCGGACACACGGTAGCGAGGCTCAAGGGCGGCGACCCGTTTATTTTCGGACGCGGTGGCGAGGAACTGCAGGTGCTGGCGGCAAACGGTATTCCGTTTGAAGTGATTCCCGGCGTGACCTCGGCAATTGCCGCACCCGCCTACGCGGGCATTCCGCTCACGCACCGGAGAATGGCCTCAACAGTCGCTTTTGTCACCGGCCATGAAGACCCGACCAAAGAGCAAAGCGACATCAACTGGCCGGCGCTGGCCGGCATCGGCACACTCGTATTTCTGATGGGAGTCAAAAACCTCACTCAGATCACCGCTGCGCTTCTGGAGGCGGGAAAGGTGCCGGAAACACCGGCGGCGCTGATCCGCCGCGGCACCACACCGCACCAGCAGACACTTACAGGCACCCTGGCTGATATTGCCACAAAGGCCACAGAGCATGGTTTCCGGCCGCCGGCCATCTTGGTAGTGGGACAGGTGGTGGACTTGCGGCAGACACTCGGCTGGTTTGAAAATCTGCCTCTTTTCGGCCGCGGCGTACTCATCACACGTCCCGAACGACAGGCCGATGATCTGGCGCGCCTTCTTGCCGATGAGGGGGCAAATCCAATTCCCTTTCCGACCATTGCCATCGAGCCGCCCGGTTCATGGCAGGAGCTCGATGCCGCCATAAATCGCCTGGAAGACTACGGCTGGGTTATCTTCACCAGCGCCAACGGAGTTCATTATTTCTTCGAGCGTCTGGGACAAAAGAGAAAAGACCTGCGCGATCTCGGGGGGGTGAAAATCTGTTGTATCGGCCCGGCGACCGCAAAACAGATCGAGGCCCGAGGGCTGCGCGCAGATCTGGTTCCCGACGAATTCATTGCCGAGGGCATTTTAAAATCATTTTCCACCATGGATCTGGAGGGGGTGAAAATCCTCATCCCTCGTGCAGAAAAAGCCCGTGACATTCTTCCCAGGGAGCTTGCCGCACAGGGTGCGCTCGTCACAGTGGCCACCGCCTACCGTACGGTTAATTCCGGAAGAACAAAACAGGAACTGGCCGGTCTTTTGCGCGAAGGCGGGGTTGATGTGATCACCTTCACCAGTTCTTCAACTGTCACGAACTTTTTGCAAATTGCAGGCGCTGACTTCGAACTGCCTCAAAAAGCGAAGATAGCCTGCATCGGGCCGGTGACTGCGCGCACCGCACGCGAGGCCGGTTTCCGAATCGACATCATGCAGGACGAATATACGATGCAGGGGCTGGTGAAAGCCCTTGTGGAATATTACCATAATGAAAAGGAGCCCCGATGATCGGAATTTCCAAACTATACTGCGGGGCGGTCGAGCCATCTGACGTATTGCGCTACAGACGCCACTCCGGTTCTCTTCCGTCACACCTGCTGCAGTTTTCATCCGATAAAAAACCGGTGGTCGTCTGGAACATGACGCGCCGCTGCAACCTCAAATGTATCCATTGTTATTCCAGCTCGGCCGATATCGACTATCCCGATGAGTTGACTACACAGGAAGGCAAGAGTCTCATCGATGACCTGGCGCAATTCGGCTCGCCCGTGATTTTGTTTTCCGGCGGTGAACCGCTGATGCGCGCCGATCTACCCGAGCTGGCCCGGTACGCAACACAAAAAGGCATGCGGGCGGTTATCTCCACCAACGGTACCTTAATTACCGAAGAGGTGGCGGCGCAACTTAAGGAAATCGGCCTTTCCTATGTAGGTGTCAGCCTCGACGGGCTCAAAAAAACGCATGACCGTTTCCGTGGCATGCCCGGCGCATTCGAGCAGGCCATCGCCGGTATCCGTAACTGCCGCGACGCAGGCATCAAAGTCGGTTTACGATTTACGGTGAACCGGCATAACGTGACCGATGTGCCGGCCATGTTCGATCTGCTCGCCGAAGAAAGAATCCAGCGTATGTGCTTTTATCATCTGGTCTATACGGGGCGCGGCTCGCAACTGCGCAAGGAAGACCTCACGCATGAAGAGTCGCGTCGGCTTCTGGATCTGATCGCCGCAAGGACGAAGCAAATGTTTGACGAAGGTCTTGCCCCGGAAATCCTCACCGTTGATAATCACGCCGACGGGCCTTATCTGTATCTGAAACTCAGGAAGGAAGACCCGGCGCGCGCCGCCGAGGTGCTGGAACTTCTGGAGATGAACGAGGGCAATTCCACCGGCGTCGGTATCGGTTGTGTAAGCTGGGACGGCCAGGTATATCCCGATCAGTTCTGGCGAAACCGGCCTCTGGGCAATGTCCGTGAAAAACCTTTCAGCGCCATCTGGACCGACGAGGATAATGAGTTTCTGATGAAGCTCAAGGAAAAGAAAAAATATATAACCGGCCGCTGCGCTTCCTGCGTGTGGCTTCCCGTTTGCGGCGGCAACTTCCGCGCACGGGCCGAGGCGGCAGGGGATGTCTGGGGGCCGGATCCCGCCTGCTACCTGACGGACGAGGAAATATCGCAAAAGGAGGACTAGGCTATGCAGTTTCCGGAATATCGGGGGCGCAGATTGAGAAAAAACGAAAACTTCCGCAGGCTGGTACGCGAAACGAGGTTGTCGGTTGACGATCTGGTCTATCCGCTGTTCGCCGTTCCCGGAAAAGGCGTGAAAAAGCCGATCGGCTCCATGCCGGGCCAGTTTCAGATGTCGGCGGACAACATCGCCAAAGAAGCGCGCGAGGCATACCGGATGGGTATCGGAGCGATCCTGCTGTTCGGCATTCCCTCCAAAAAGGACGAGCAGGGCACGGGCGCGTTTGCCCGCGACGGCATCGTCCAGCAGACGATCAAGCGTGTTAAAAATGAAGTTCCCGAACTGCTGGTGATTACCGATGTCTGCCTGTGTGAATACACAAGCCACGGGCATTGCGGCATCATCGACAAAGGTGTGGTGCAAAACGACTTAACGCTGGAGGTGCTGGCTGAAACAGCCGTATCGCAGGTGAAGGCAGGCGCTGACATGGTCGCCCCTTCGGCGATGATGGACGGGCAGATACTGGCCATCCGCGAGGCGCTGGATGAGAACTCCTTCGACGATGTCCCCATCATGGCCTACAGCGCCAAGTACGCCTCATCTTTTTACGGCCCGTTTCGTGAAGCGGCCGAAAGCGCGCCGCAATTCGGCGACCGCCGCGCCTATCAGATGGACCCGGCCAATGCCGACGAGGCCATCCGGGAAATATCGCTTGACGTCAACGAGGGGGCGGACATCATCATGGTCAAACCAGCTCTTCCCTATCTGGACATTATCAGCCGCGCGCGCCAGGAATTTGATCTGCCGCTTGCCGCCTACAACGTAAGCGGGGAGTATGCGATGCTCAAAGCCGCCGGACAGCTTGGCTGGCTCGATGAAGAAAAATCGATGATGGAGTCGCTCGTTGCCATCAAGCGTGCCGGTGCGGATATCCTCATCACCTACTGGGCAAAGGATGTGGCCGGGGTGCTGGGGCGATAGACGGTGACTGACTGGCTGCGGGGAAAATCGTCGCCGATGAATGGGTGAAAATCGCCGACAAACGCAATGACATCGAATTGAAAGAATGGAGCGTGATGCCCAATCATTTTCTCGGCATATTGACATAAACAACACCGTAGGGGCGATTCATGAATCGCCCCTACGAGAAAATAATCAACAGATAAACAAGGAAGAACCATGGCGCATCTGACAGAATCCATCATCGAGCAGGCCGAAGTGCTTTCCCATGATCGGATGGGCTGAGGGTGTAGGATGAAACATTTACAGGTTGATGAACAAATTTCTTTAAATCAATTACCCCGGGAGCACGTCTGCCGGATGATCGCCTGGGAAGTGACACGCAGCTGCAACCTGGGCTGTGTCCATTGCCGCGCCGCGTCCCATCTGGGGCCTTATCCGGGTGAACTCTCCACAGAGGAGTGCCTGCATCTCATCGATTCCATTTCCGATGCGGCACGCCCGGTCATCATCCTCACCGGCGGCGAACCGCTCTTGAGGGCGGATATTTTTGAGATTGCCTCCTACGGAACCCAAAAAGGCCTGCGCATGGTGATGGCGACCAACGGCACGCTCCTTGATGATTCTGTCGTGCGCAGGATGATTGACTCCGGCATTCAGCGCGTGAGTGTCAGCATCGACGGCCCCGATGCGGGAAGCCACGATGAGTTTCGCTGCCAGCCCGGCGCGTATGCAGGAGCGATGCGCGGCATTGACGCGATGAAAAGAGGGGGACTTGAGTTTCAGATAAACACGACGATCACCAACGCCAATCTTCACCAGATAAAAGAAATCCACGATATGGTATTGCAAAGCGGCGCGGCGGCGCATCATATATTTTTGTTGGTGCCCACCGGACGGGGGAAAGAGCTTGCCCAGCAGGCGATCACCGCCGCCGATTATGAAGAGACACTGATGTGGTTTCATCACCAGAGTCTGACAAGTGAAATTCAACTAAAAGCGACCTGCGCCCCGCATTACTTCCGCATCATGCGTCAAAACAGGCCTGCCGGCGGGCAAAAACCCGCAGCCCGGGCGGGCGGGCGTTTTCATGAATTCACACGCGGCTGCCTGGGAGGTATCACTTTTTGTTTTATTTCCCACGTCGGCCAGGTGCAGCCCTGCGGTTATCTGGAACTGGACTGCGGCAATGTGCGGGAGAGGAACTTCGGCGAGATCTGGCAGGGCTCGGAGGTATTCGGTAACCTTAGGGATTATGAAAAATACAAAGGCAAGTGCGGCCGCTGTGAGTTTCTCAAGGTGTGCGGGGGGTGCCGGGCGCGCGCCTACGAGGAAACCGGCGATTACCTGGCAGAAGAACCTCTTTGTCTGTATGAGCCGCGACGGGACAAAAGTAACTCTCAGGATGCGCGAATGAAGTGAAAGGATGAAGGGTAAAGGACAAAGGCTAAAGGCTAAAGGCTGAAGGCTGAAGGCTAGAGGCAGCCGCCTGCGCAGTCAGGCAAGCCGCCGGTAGATAACATAACAATATGGACGAGACAGATAAAAAGATACTAAATATTTTACAAAGGGATTTCCCGCTCGATGAGCGTCCTTATCTGGTTATCGCCCGGGAACTCGGTATCGCCGAGGACGATGTCCTGTCACGTGTGCAGCGCCTCAGGAACGAGGGGGTGATCCGCCGCATCGGTGCCGTGTTCGACGGGGCAAAGCTCGGGCGAGTCAGCACCCTTTGTGCGGCGCGTGTGCCACAGGAGAAGGCCGGCTTGTTTGCGGAAGTGGTCAACGCCTTTAAGGGGGTGACCCATAACTATCGGCGCGATCATGAATACAATTTCTGGTTCACGGCTTCCGCGGAAAATGAGGAAGCACTTGCGGCTTTTATTGAGAGCGTAAAGGACAAAACAGGAGTTACGGATATTCTGGACATGCGTGCGGTGAGGGTTTTTAAAATAAACGCATCGTTTGATTTATAAGAAGAGGGACGCCGTACGATAGGAGAACACAATTGTGCGGCGCGTGGCAGGTAAAAAAGGACCAGGTTTGTTTTCTTCATACACGAAGGGAGCGGCGATCATGGAGCTCAAAGACATCGACTTTTCGGCCATGCCGGAAAAGGCAATCATCGTCATCACGAATCCGGCGGGGTTTTTTCAGTCCATGGAAAAAACAGGCGGTTACATGGAGCCGCTTGCTTTTGCTGTTATCATGGGGGGTGTTGCGGGAGTTATCCAGGCCATTATGGGGATCTTCGGCCTGGGGGCAGGTTTCATTAACGGGTTCGTCTCCATCATCAAGATGCCCATAATCGCGGGAGTGGGAAGTTTTATCGGCGCCGCAATTTTGTTTGTGATCTGGAAATTCATGGGGTCGGTCTGGGACTATGAAGTATCCTACCGTTCATGCGCCTATATGATGGCTCTTTGGCCCATTACCGCCATTGTGAGTATCATTCCCTATGCCGGAATGGTCATCAACACCGCCCTGGCCCTGTTTTACACGGTCATGGCCAGTGTCCATGTTCATCGGCTTCCCGCAGAAAAGGCATGGCTTGTCTTCGGCATAATATTCGCTGTTCTCCTGCTTTTGTCTTTAGTTGCCGGTAGGTTCGGTTAGCCGCCGCGCCTGTGCCGCCCCGGCGGTGCCGGCGCAATATTTTACAGGATGGTTTATGACACGGGATCATAAAAAACCACTGCTGGCGGTCGTGGACGGCAGCAACTATCTTTATCGTGCCTACTGGGCGATTCCGCCTCTCACCAATTCCAGGGGGTTGCCGACCAACGCCATTTATGGTTTTACCTCGATGCTCATGAAGCTTTTGCGGGAACTGGCGCCTGATTATGTGGTGGTGGCCTTCGACCTCAAGGGGCCGACCACCCGCCACGAGGAATTCGCTGATTACAAGGCCACGCGAAAGCCGATGCCGGATGACCTTGCCGTACAGATCCCGTTTATCAAAGATGTGATACGAGGCTTTTCCATCAGCATTTTGGAAAAACAGGGAACCGAGGCGGATGACCTCATCGGCGCTCTCACAGTTGAGGCGGGTCGGAGGAACTGGCGCACCGCCATCATTTCCGGCGACAAGGATTTACTCCAGCTGGTCGGTGATGATGTGACCATGGTCGATACGATGAAAGACAAGACCTACGATGTGGCGGCGGTCCGGGAAAAATTCGGTGTCGGGCCCGACAAGGTGGTGGAAATTCTGGGACTGATGGGCGATGCTTCAGACAATATCCCGGGAGTGCCGGGCGTCGGACCCAAAACCGCTCAGCGGTTGATTGAGGAATACGGCACGGTAGATGAAGTCATCGCTCATGCGGAGAGCCTGCGCAATGTGAAACTGCGCGAAAGTTTCAGAAAGTATGCCGGGCAGGCTCTGCTCAGCCGTAAGCTTGCCCTCATCCGTACCGACATTGACCTTCAATTTGAACTCGATGATGCCCGACTTGGCGAGCCGGACACCAGGCTTCTGGCCGGACTATTCGGCGAATTTGAATTTTCATCTCTGATGAGGCAGTTTGTGGATGGATCGGACAAGCCTGCCGTAGCCTGTGAGGTGGTCGATGACAAAAAAGCTGTTTTGAAGCTGGCCGCGAAACTGGCGGGAGAAAAAAAGATATCATTTGCAATCATCCATGAAAAGAATCGTCCCGAGCAGATAATCGGTCTGGCGGTGGGCACGGGTGAGAAGGCATTTTATATTCCTCTCGCCCACGAAGCTGTGGAAGCTCAGCCACAGGCAAGAGATGTTTGGAATGCTCTGTGTCCGCTGTTTGCCAACGGAGAAGTTAAAAAATATTTTTATGACCTGAAGACAAGCCTGTTAACGCTTGATGCTCCGGCGATTCAAGCGGGGGAGGATCTCGAACTGGCCGCCTATCTGTTAAATCCGGCGCGGCGCTCCTATGAGCTTGACGAAATAGTCTGGGAGTATCTCCATGAGCGTATCGCCGGGCCCGCCACACTGGCGGCTGAGAAAGGGAAGGCTTCCTATCTGGCCGGGTTACCGCTAGAAGAAATTGCCCCTTACGCGGGACACAGAGCGGGGGCTTTACTGGCTCTGGCGCCGGTTGTGACCGAAAAGCTCGAAGAGGCGGGAGCGCTTGGACTCTACCGTGAGGTGGAGATGCCACTTTTGTTCACGCTGGCTGCGATGGAAAGAAAAGGTGTTTTAGTGGATGCGGCGCTGCTTGGTCAGATGTCCGAAGAGCTTGGCGAGCTTCTGTCCATCTCCGAGGAAAAAATCCACCGTCTGGCCGGAGAGAAGTTCAATATAAACTCCCCCAAACAACTGCAGACGATTTTATTCGACAAACTAAAATTGCCGCGGGGAAAGAAAATTAAAGAAGGTTATTCCACTGATATGGACGTGCTGGCGAATCTGGCCAAAAGCCATGAGCTGCCCGCCGAAATCCTTTCCTACCGTTCACTGGCGAAACTGAAATCAACTTATGTGGATGCTTTGCCGAGTCTGATAAACAAGGAAACCGGACGGATTCACACATCTTATAATCAGACGGTGACCACCACCGGCCGGCTGTCGAGCAGCAACCCCAATTTGCAAAATATCCCGATCCGGACGGTCGAGGGAAAAAGAATCCGTCAGGCTTTCATTGCCGCACCCGGCTGCGTGCTTATTTCCGCAGACTACTCACAAATAGAACTAAGGGTGCTGGCGCACCTCTCCGAGGATCCCGCACTGCTTGCGGCTTTCGCCGCCGATGAAGATATTCATACCAGGACCGCTTCCGATGTTTTCGGTGTTTTTCCGGAAATGGTCAGTCCCGATATGCGCCGGCAGGCAAAAGTCATCAACTTCGGCATTCTCTACGGCATGAGTGCATTCGGCCTGGCCAAAGAACTTGGTGTTCCGCAAAAGACGGCCCAGACTTATATCGACGGCTATTTCGCCCGTTACCAGAAAGTTCGTGAGTATCTGGACGGCATTCTGGAAGGGGCGCGCCGCGACGGTTTCGTCTGTACGATATTGAACCGCCGTCGTTATCTACCGGAGTTGAAAAGCAATATCCCGGCTGTCCGACAGTTTGCCGAACGCATGGCCATCAATGCTCCCATACAGGGGAGCGCCGCCGACCTCATCAAAGTGGCAATGGTCAATATTGACCGCCTGCTGAAAGAAAGGAACTTTGACGCGCGTCTGATTATGCAGGTTCACGATGAACTGGTGCTGGAAGCGCCCAAGCCGGAGAAAGAAGACGTGATGAAGCTTGTCAAAAATGAAATGGAAGATGTGGTGAAGCTGAAAGTGCCGCTGAAGGTCGAAATAGCTTCGGGCCGCAACTGGGACGAGGCGCATTGAGTTGATTCAGGTGATAGTGAGTGGCTCGTAGTCCATAGAGGGTTAGAAGATTAGATGATTTGAAGCTTAGAGGGTTGGCGGGTTGGAGGAATGGTGGCTGGCGATTAGCTCGTGGCTTTTCGTTCATGCTTCGACAGGCTCAGCATGAATGGTCAGTAAAGCTCAGCACGAACGGGCATTTGAAAGCTTACCACGAACGGGCAATAAAAAGCTCGGCACGGACGGTCAATAAAGTGCGAAGCTCACCGCTTCGTGTCCTCCGTTCACCCTGAGCTTGTCGAAGGGCGGCGGAGGCGGCCTGCTTTAGCGGGCCGGAGGTGGAGAGTTAGCAGATTAGATGATTAGAAGTTTAGAGGGTTGGCGGGTTGGAGGAATGGTGGCTGGCGATTAGCTCGTGGCTTTTCGTTCATGCTTCGACAGGCTCAGCACGAACGGTCATTTGAAAGCTCACAACGAAAGGGAATATTGAGGGATTTTGCCTTTAGTCTTTAGCAGACAATCTTTTATGGATATTGTTGAGAAATGGCGCATATTCAAATTGTAACATCACCAGGTGAAATATTTCTTCCTTATAGCATGATCGGCAGGCTTTCTGAAATATGGCGGGAGCAGGGACATAAAATTTCCATCGGGTCGCCGAAAACCCTGGAAGCGGATTTAGGTATTTTACATATAGACCGTACGTTCATAAAAACGGACTGGCTGCCCGAAAACCCGCATAAACGTCCATTTTTGAATAACTCCGTACTGGATATTTCCAAAAGACGTATAAGCCGCAATCTTCTGACCCGTGATTCAAATTACAGCGGGCCGGTGATGGTTAAAACAAATGCCAATTATTTCGGTTGGCCCGAACGGTCTGCAAAGGCTTCCAGGCTTGAACTCAGGTTTTATCAAATGCTGGTAGAGAAGAAAATATCCTGGCGATGGACACGTCTGTTTCTCCCTGGCTCTTACACTGTGCTGGAAGGTGTTCACGAGGTTCCGGCCTGGGTCTGGAAGAGAGAAGATCTGGTCGTAGAAAAATTTCTTCCTGAAAAGGAAGGTGATGAATATACCCTGCGCGCCTGGATTTTCTTTGGCCCACAAGAGTACTGTGTCCGGATGTTCAGTCGCAGCCCGGTGGTCAAAGCCGCCGAGATAACTCACTACGATTATCTGGGTGAAGTGCCGGATTCCATCAGACAGACCCGTCTTCGCCTGGGGGCTGATTTCGGCAAGTTCGATTATGTGATGGTTGATGGCGAGGCTGTTCTGCTGGATGTGAACAAAACGCCGACCGTGGCCGCTTCGCAGCACTTTGACGGGCATAGCCCCAATATGCTCAAGCTTTCCCCCGGCCTGGAATACTTTCTGGAGAGTGCAAAATGAACTCTTTACAACCTGTCACGCCTTCCGCGAATTTTTCCGAGCTCTATCCGACTAAAACCGTATTTGCCCCGCGCACTACATGGGATGTCTTGCAATTGGTTCAGAATCAATATTTTCAAGTTGAGTCGATGACCGCTGGAACCATTGCCGTCATGGGAGATATGCCTCTTGTCTGCCATAAAAACACTGTCACACCACTGATTCTCGATTTTTTCCGCGAGGCGGGTCTTCGGCCTACTTCCCATCTAGACACATACGAAACGGAAGAGGAGGCAGTGGCAATCGCCCGAAAGCATTCTAAGGAAGGGAAGAAACTTGTCTATGTCTATCCACCTCCGTCCGCTCTGCTCGCTGATGGGGCGTTTCTGGTTCCTGTGCCGCTATACACATATCTCAATGACAAGGCCAATCTCGAGTGTCTGGTGGAAAGCGAGCACCAACCATGTCATCGTCTGCTTTCAGTGGACAGTCTCGACGAACTGTTCGATTTTTTACCCGGGCAGGAAATCTTCATCAAGGCCTGCCGCAGCGGCGCCAACGGTGCGGGTAAAGACGTTTATTATTGCCCGGATGAAGCCTGCCGCAAGGATGCGGCACAGCGCCTAGGCTTGCAAAAAGGGGCGCTGACCGGCGTGCGGCTGGAAGAGGCGGTAAATGTCGATACGTCCTGGTGTCTTAGTTTCGCTATCGGGAAATCCGGGATACGTTATCTCGGCGCGGCAACCCAGCTTTTTGAGCAGCCTGCCAGACAGACAGGAAGCAGAATCGACCCGGAGAATTTGCCACCCGCCTTTGTCGTTGACATTGCCGTAAAGATCGCTAGGCGCGGCAGCACGATGGGGTATCAGGGGATTGCCGGCTTTGATATCGGGCTTTCTCCTTCCGGGCAGGCATTCGTTTTTGATCTTAATTTCCGTATTTGCTCCAGTACACCGCAAGTACTTTTACACGAGGCGGCTGCCGTGAGAGCCAGCGCAAGCATATCTCAATCATGGAGCAGGGTCTTCAAAGCGTCTCTTGCCCCCGCGCTGGAGCATGTCCGGCGGTACGTGCAAGAGGGTGTTTTTGTTCCCATCCGCCTGTATGAGCGAACGCAGGCAAGTGAAGGGCAGAGCGTGATCACCGGCATGATCCTGGGGAAAACAATTGCCGATATTGAAAATATCCAGGCCCGCATGGACGCCGCCATTGATGATTCCTTGAAGGTCTGATAGCCCGTAGCAAAAGGCAAAAGGCCAAAGGCCAAAGGCTAAAGGCTAAAGGCTAAAGGATGCTTCGACAGACTCACCACGAACGGGCAATAAAAAGCTCAGTATGAAAAATCAATGAAGCGCGAAGAGCCGCTGTGGAAGTTGGTAATGTGAAAGCTGTCTTTTCGGGATATGGCAGGTGATGGTTGAGTGGTTTCCGGCGCATGTGGAGCGGATGAGATGACAAAAATAGCGGCTGGTTATCAGATAAAAAAAGGCAGGGTCGTTGACCCTGCCTTTTTTCCCATTATGAGTATGGGTTATTTCTGAAGTTTTCTGCCGGCTCCGGCCAGGCCCACCAGGCCCAGACCAAGCAGCATAATGGTGAGGGGTTCGGGAACGGCAGAGGCAGCGCTGCCCAGATTGGTTACATAGGCATGAACCATTGTCCGTCCGGATAGTCCGATTTGCACATTGTCTTCAAAATCAATTCTTACGACATTGCCATCAGCCAGCGTGAAATAATCAGGCAGTGTGCCAGTATCCCAAACGAGGATGCCGCCACGAATGATGCCGCCGATTGTGCCGAAAATTCCGCCGCCCGTTGCCTGGCCGGCGATAGGGGGCTCTAAAAATGCAAGTGTCGCCGAGATGCGATAGGTGTCATAGGAAGTAATGCCGCTGAGGCTCAAGGTGAAGAAGTCCAGAACCTGTGTTTCATTGTCTTGAAGGGTGAAAGGTGAGCTGGAAAGGGCCATAATTGCCGTCACATTTCCTTCAAAAATCGGTACTCCGTCAGGATAGTTCGTCACGATGACCGACGAACCACGGAGATTGGGAGTAAAATCGACCGGTGTCGCCCAGCCAAACTGCGTAAAAGCGAAAATGACGGCCAGAACCAAAGATAATCTGAGTATTTTTTTCATTGCTTAGTGCCTCCTGTATTTCTTTTTCTTTCAGCTTTATCAGTAAGCAAATTGAATGCCAATCCGGTAAGATGCTGATATTACATTGTAATTTGATAATTTTATCCCGGAAGGGGTGTTTTTGTGTAAAGTATTACGACATTGCTATGCGCCAGCCTGTACCGATTTTGTCTGGTGGCCGGTAATAGGTTGTATTTACGGATGAATTCAGAAAAAAAACAATGTAAAACATTCCGACGTATGGTTTGACGCAAGTTATGACACGTGAGGTGAAATAAGGAAAAAGCAGGGAACCGGGCACTTCATTCGGGCGGAAGAAATAATAATCCTTACAGATCTCCGGTGGTTAATCCTCCATAAGTCATGGTTATTTAGAAAGGTTTCTTAAACCGGATGGTCAGGGCGTTGCCGCTTTCTTACCCAGCAGGAATGCCTCGGCCATCGCCTTATCATCGCCCATGATTTCACCCCTGTCGTTCGCGGAGGCCATCAGAGTGCCCAGCCAGTGCATTTTGCTCATTTCGGTTGTAGTCCGGAAGCTGTGGACAATCGGATCGGCGGCATGCACGTCCGGGTCGCCGCAGACGGTTATCAGGCCGATACGTTTACCTCTCATTTTGGGGTAATATATTTTATGCCATTTCCATTCAGCATCGAAAAATACACACCAGCGGTCCAGATAGGCTTTCATCTGAGCACTCATCGTCCAGAAGTAAACCGGCGTGCTGTGGATAATTGCGTAGGCTTCAAGGATCATTTTCTGGATGTCTGCCATATCGTCTTTAGTGGCGCAGATCCCCGCACGGTTACATTTTTTGCAGTCCTTGCAACCGGCAATAACTTTGCGGTCCAAAACGATTTTTTCGATTTCCGCTCCCGCCTCCTTCGCGCCGGACAAAGCCTGATTAAGAAGAATGTCACTGTTACCTGCGATGCGTGCGCTGCCCATAATTCCCAGAACCTTCATATTGTCACTTCTCCTGTTTGTTTTCTTCCATTATCACGAAAGGGGTATATTTAGCAGCAGCTAATTTGGTCCACGGAGCCCCTGATGTGCGGTAAAAGCCGGTCTTCAGCGAAGATGAACAACGCGGATGATCCAAAATCTATCTTTCTGAGGACAACATGGAAAAGCGACACCACCTTGTGTTATTAAGAATGGAATATGCAAATGCCACCGGTTGCTCTTCGCAGAGAGTAGAGGAGATGAGGGCTTGCAGGCGATAGTGGATGGGGGATAGCTCGTGGCTAAAGGCTAAAGGCTAAAGGCTAAAGGCTAAAGGATGCTTCGACGGGCTCAGCATGAATGGTCAATAAAGCTCAGCATGAACGGTCAGTGGGGGTTCCCGTTCATGGTTCGACAGGCTCACCACGAACGTGCAATAAAAAGCTCACCACGAACGGGCATTTGGAGGCTCACCATGAACTGCAATAAAACCCAGGTCTAACGGTCAATAAAGCACAAAGCGACGGGCAATTAGGCCGTCACAAGAGAAATAAATTTTATGTCCCACACCGACACTTTAAAAGAGAAGATTGCATCAGCTCCGCGCGGGCCGGGCGTTTATCTCATGCTCGATGGGCAGGGCCGCGTCATTTATGTCGGCAAGGCCAATGACCTGAAAAACAGAGTCACGCAGTACTTCACCGGCAAGGATTCTCGTCCGATGGCTCCTTTTCTGATGGCGAGGGTGGGCGACATTGAATTCATCACCACCGCAACGCCGAAAGAAGCTCTGATTCTGGAGAACAATCTCATCAAAAAACATCGCCCCCGCTACAACGTGATTCTGCGCGATGATAAAACCTACTATCATCTGTCGCTGGATCCGGAGGAGAAATTTCCACGCCTGCAGCTGGTGCGGAAAAGGGGCAGGGGCAATGCTCTTTATTTCGGGCCGTATCCTTCGGGGACCGCCGCCAAGGAGACGCTCCGTTTTGTACAGCAGGTGTTTCCCTTGCGCACCTGCCGCGACCGCGATTTTCGCTTGAGAACCAGGCCCTGCCTTGAGTATCAGATCGGCAGGTGTCTGGCACCCTGTCAGGGACTGATTGATGAAGGGGCCTACCGGACGCTGACACAAAACGCAGTTTCGTTTCTAATGGGACGCCGCCGCGAGCTGGTCTCTGAGTTGAGGCGGCAGATGCAGGAGGCGGCTGACGGGCTGAAATTTGAGGAAGCGGCGCGCTTGCGGGACCGGGTCACCGCGCTCGAACATGCTTTGGAAAAACAAAATGTGGATTGGGGTGACGACTCCGACCACGATGTACTGGGGCTTTACCGCGAAGGGGAGGTCTGGCAGCTGTGTATGCTTTTTGTGCGCGCAGGTAAGCTCTTGGGAAGCAGGGCCTTTGCACCGCTGAGGACGAAGGCGGATGCGGGTGAAATCGTTTCTTCCGTTTTGCGGCAGTATGATGATGCTGCAGGCATACCGGATGACATAATCCTGCCTGCTTTGCCTGCCGATGAGGAAGTGGCGGCAGAGTGGCTTGCGGATAAAAAAGGAAAGAAGGTAACCTTGAGTGTTCCGGTGCGGGGCCCGAAAAAGGCGCTTCTGGATATGGCCTGTGCCAACGCGCGGGAGCTTTTTGTTTCCGCAGCCGATAAGGAGAGGCAAAAATCAGCCTCACTGGAAACCCTGAAGGAGAAACTCGGCCTTCAGAAAGTGCCGCATCGCATGGAATGCTACGATATCTCCAACACCGGCGGTAAAAACGCCGTCGGCTCCATGGTGGTTTTTGTGGAAGGAGAGCCGGATGAATCAGCCTACAGGAGATTTCGCCTTGAGGCCACGGCGATGCCCGATGACTATGCCATGATGCGCGAGCTTTTGTCACGGCGCTTCAAAGGCCCGGAGCCCCATCCGGACCTGATTGTCGTCGATGGGGGCAAAGGGCAGTTAAACGTCGCCCTGTCGGTGTTGCGCGAACTTGAGATCAGAACCGATGTGCTCGGTTTGGCCGAAGGGCAAAGTCCATTTAAGGCGGCCGGGCAAAAACGTCGGGGTAAAATTGTGACAACTGAAGATCGCGTGTATCTGCCCGGGCGGAAGGACGCTCTCTATCTGTCATCATCACCGGCGGCACTCGCCCTGCTTGTGCGCCTGCGCGATGAGGCGCACCGCTTTGCGCTGGCATACCACCGCAAGCTCCGGACAAAAAATAATTTAAGCTCTGAGCTGGACCTCATCAGAGACATCGGGCCGGCGCGCCGCAGGCTGCTTGTGGAGCATTTCGGGTCCGTTGAACAAATAAAAAAAGCCACCGTAGCACAGCTCGAAGACGTGCCGGGAATTGGTCCGGCACTCGCGGCCAGGATTTTTGAAAAACTCTCTCGTTCCTGAAGCAGCTTTCACTTGAATAACTTTTTTATGAACTTGCCCGCGCACTGGGCCCGGGGATCCGGGTCAATGCCGTCTGATCCGGATTCATCCATGGCAAATGGCTCCAGGGCCGCATCGGTCAGCTCACATAAGACAATGAAATGAGGTTTTGTGTGGTTATCACGGTGTCCTGTCTTCATTGTAAATCACGATAGCGTGACATTTTTCGCCACAGGGTGACGCGAGATATGCCCAGTTCCTTTGCGGCGCGACTCTGATTGAATTTGCAGCGCCACAGGGCATCCAGGATGGCCTCTTTTTCCGCTTCGGCCAAACTGTCGTGATGCTCATCGGGCACGATGGCATTATTCGCCGGTTCTTTTTCCGGCTCACGTGGTGACACTGCTTCCGGCACGGTCAGTAAAAAAACGGGCAGGTTTTCGGGCAGAATCATCGGGCCGGACGACATGGCCAGAGCATATTCAATAACGTTTTCCAGCTCCCGGACATTTCCCGGCCAGTGATACTCAAGCAGGATTCTTTGCGTATCATGATGGAAACCGGTTTTTTGCCTGCTCTTTTTAGAGTGCTTTCCGAGGAAGTGGTTGGCCAGCAGCAGTATGTCCTGTCCCCTTTCCCTCAGCGGCGGGATCATAAGTGGTATTACAGCCAGCCGGTAATACAAATCCTGCCTGAACAGGCCTTTTTCGACCAGTCCTTTCAAATTCCTGTTGGTCGCGCAGACAAGCCGGACGTCAACCTTGTAAGTCCTGTTACTGCCGACAGGGCGGATTTCTCTGTCCTGAATGGCGTGCAGCAGCTTCACCTGCAGAGGCATGCCCAGGTCGCCAACCTCGTCGAGAAACAATGTACCCCCGTCCGCTGTTCTGAAAAGGCCTATATTGTCGGAAACTGCGCCGCTGAACGACCCGCGGACGTGACCGAACAGTTCTGATTCGATCAGGTTCTCCGGCAGGGCGCCGCAATTGACCTGTACAAACGGCCTGTTGCGGCGTCCACTGTGGTTATGTATCGCCGCCGCGATCATGTTTTTACCCACGCCTGTTTCGCCGGTTATTAAAACGGTGGATTCCAGATCGGCACAAAGCAGCGCCGCGTTGATGCACTTATGCATGCCGGGGTTGGTGGACAGGATTTCCGAGGCAAGCGTTTTTTGCCTGAGACGACGTTTGATGAGCTGCAATTCCTGTTCGCGCGCCCTGAGCGCGACCTGATCGGTGGTTTCTTTCAGGATTTCTACAAAGGCAAATGTTTCCCCGCGGCTGTCTTTTACCTCCTTCACCGTCGCCTCGAAATGCCTTTGTTTCTTGCCCCTGCCCAGTGTGACGATTTGATCTCGGCAGGCCTCAAGCGGCATGACGGAGCGTTTCTTTTTATGGATGCCGTGCGCCTGCGGGTTGGAAAGAAGGTGTCGGCCGTTGATATCGAATACGGACACGCTGTCACCGATGCCGAACAAAATCGCCTCCAGCTTCGTTTTTTCGTTCTGCAAGGACTCCTGATGCAGCCTCAAGGCCTCGTTGACGGCTGTCAGCTCTTTATTTGCCGCTTTGAGCCTGGCCTGAAACTGCTTTTGTTTGCTGATATCCAAAACGAGGACATTTTCAGACACAGGCTCGCCCAGTTCGTTTTTGTTTATGGAAACGATAAACAGCACGGGAATTCTGGTGCCGTCTTTGTTATAAATGAAGTACTCACCCTGATAATATTCCGAATCAATCTGCAACAGATCACCGGTTCGGAGAGCCTTGTATTCTTTCTCACTATAAAATTGGCTGACGTTATGCCCGATGAATTCTTCGCGGTTTCTGCCGCTCATCTTCAAAAGAGCCTCGTTGACTTCCAGAATATTGTCGTCCATGTCCTGAAGTAAAAAACCTATATTGAGCGCATTGAGAAGTTTTTTGGATTTGCGTATCCATTCCAAATTGTCAAGGTGACTGATTTGCCTCTGTCCGGTCATGAGAGGGCCTCCTGTGTTTACAATTCATTTCATAATGAAACACAATGTATCAGGGAAAGCCGGAGAAAGCAAATTATTATTCGTGTTGCATTACCTTGCGTAAAAATAAATTATTTTTAATTACAGATAGTTGTGTCTGCCATGAGGAGCGGTCGGACAGATTTTGCTTTTCGGCACGACCATTGCTCAAGAGCATGACAGGCGTCTGTCGTCACTTTGGCGCAGCCGGCAGCAAACAGCAAAACAGGAGGAAAATTATCATGCGTGTATTGGCGTTGGGAGGGGCGGGCGACATGGGCAGAACGGCGGTGACCACTTTGGTGAATTCGCCTGCCATCAAAGCGATTACAGTGGCCGATTATAACATTGCACTGGCGGAAAAATTTGTCGGTCTGTCCGAATCGGACAAGCTGGCGGCGGTAAAAATCGACGCCACCGATAAAAGCGCTCTTCTGGACCTGATGGCCGGCCACGACATTGTCATGAGTACGATTGGTCCTTATTACAAATTCGGGCCGCTGATCACCGGGGCGTGTATCGAGGCAAAGAAATCCTGCGTGGATATCTGCGATGACTGGAAGCCGATGATGGACGTTCTGGAGATGGACGAGGCGGCGAAAAAATCGGGCATCACGATTATTCCCGGCATCGGCGCCAGCCCCGGCATTTCCAATCTGCTGGCTGCATACGCCGCCGCGGATTTCGATGAAGTTGATGAAATCGTCACGGCCTGGGGAAACGGCAAATATGTATCCGGTTCTCCTCAGCCGCATCATGTGAGCAAAAAAGTACTGGGCGTTACGGACGATCAAAACGCGGCCATTATGCACCTGCTTCACGAAAGCACGGCAACAATACCGACATACAAAAATGGTGAGTTTGTCCATATCGACGCGCTCACAGAGGCATCCCCGCTTCGCTTTCCCGGCTTTAAGGAAATGCCGGCATATCATATCGGCCATCCCGAACCTTTGACCATTCCTCGTTCCATACGGGCAAACACTGTCTCCAACGTCATGTATTATGGGAAGCCCTTTATGGAATTGCTTGCTAAAATTGCCGGACAAATAAAAAAAGGCGAGCTCTCGATCGAAAAAGCGGCGTTCAAATTCAATACTGAAGCCATGAAACTGGCAGTCGTTCCGGAAACCGTCGAATTCCCCGCGCCGATATGCGTGATCGTTACCGGTGTGAAAGACGGAATGAAAATGAAAACCGGCCTTGCCCTGACGCATATTCCATACGGACACATGGCCGGCAGCACTGGTGTCCCCCTGGCCATTGCCGCGATGATGCTGGCCACAGGCCGTATTGACAAAAAAGGAGTGATCACGCCGGAGGCGGCTATCGATCCGGCATATTTTCTGGAGAGCTACGCCTCATATTGCGGTGAAGGACTGGAAGTAAAAGATGTCCTTTTGAAAAAAACAGAAAATATCTGAGGTGTGTCTCAGGTTTCAGGCGACTGGAAAAATACATCAGCCGTCCGGAAAAACCCCAAAGACAAAGGAGTGATAAATTATGAACGTAATGGAATTAGCGCTCAGCTATGACAAGGGCCGCGATTACACAGGATTGTTTTTTGAAGATCAGTCATTTTCCAACATAAAGATAAGCGAAGAGGCCAGGCGCTTTGCGGAAGGTCTGCGCGCCACTGGCCTTAAATCCGGTGATATTGTCGCCACCGTTTTGCCCAATTGCAAGGAAGTTATGACTGTCTATGAAGGGGTCTTGCGGTGTGGCGGTGTTTTGCTGCCCATCATCTTCGCGCTGACGGAGCCCGAGATCACCTATATGCTGAAAGATTCCGGTGCAAAATTCATCATCACCAGCGCCGGGCTCCTCGATAAAATCGACAGTACGATTCGCCGCGAGGCGAAAGTTGTCGTAACGGGAATTGAGGGTCGGGCCGGAGAAGGCCTCATCGATTACCGGTCGCTTGTAAATGATCACCCCGACAGCGATTTTATTGCCCCGCAAGATGCGGATGATCTGGCGATGATCATGTACACCTCGGGCACGACCGGAAAGCCCAAAGGGGTAATGCTGACGCACGGCAATTTTTGTGCGGCTCTGGAATGCCCCTTTTACGATGCCTTCAATGTTGCCGAGGGAAACATTGTGCTGATTGCGTTGCCCATGAATCATGTATTCGGCCTGGCCATCTGGCTCTACAGCTACTGGAAGCACGGCGCCACAATCGTACTTCATAAATGGTTTGATCCGATAGAGGCGCTCAAAGATATTGATAGGCACAAAATAAGATTCGTGCCGCTCGTTCCCACAATGCTTTTAATGATGCTCGACGAGGCGGGCCGCGCCGTCTATGACACAAGTTCAGTTAAATACTGGTTTGTCGCCGCCGCGCCGTTTCCCCCTCATAAAATCAGCGAAGTCGAGCAGAAGCTGGGCGGTATCTTTGTCCATGATTACGGTCTGACGGAAACAATGGGAGACCTCGCCTGTCAGGATCCGGAGGGAATAAGAAAGCCCGGTTCAGTCGGTAAGCCCATGCAGGGAATGGAAGTCCGTATCGTTGATGACCGGGGTCTGGAAGTGCCCCGCGGACAGTGGGGGGAAATCACCGTCAGAGGATGGGGTGTGATGAAAGGCTACTGGAGGCGCCCTGAAGAAACAGCGGAAGCCCTGAAGAACGGTTTTCTGTTCACAGGCGATGTCGGCTATCTTGACGAAGACGGTGATTTATTTATCACCGACCGTAAAAAAGACATGATTTTGCGCGGCGGCGAAAATATTTATCCGGTGGAAATCGAAAACGCACTTTATCAGGTGAGAGGTGTATCGGAAGCTACGGTATTCGGAATACCGGACCAGAAATATGGCGAAGAAGTGGTTGCCGGTGTAGTGTTGGATGATGAAATATCCATGACGTACGATGAGATTATTTCCGAATGCCTGAAACATATCCCCAGGTACAAATGCCCTAAAAAGATAGCTTTCATGAAGGAGCTGCCCAAAACACAAACGGGCAAGTTCGACAAAAAGGCGCTTCGCAGGGAAGCGGAAAAACTCTTTGCCTAAACAACAGATGCGGGTGAGTGCCGCTCGGGAGACAAAATGAAGATCGAAAAAGACAATGTAAAAATGACGCAGATAAGGTGGCAGATACCGATAGTGCTGATGATTTCTCTTATGGTATCTTATTTTGACCGGATGAACATTTCATTTGCCCTGCCCATGATTGCCAAAGACTACGGGTGGACGGTGGCGGAAACGGGCAAATACGGCGGTCTGCTGATGAGCGTGTTCTTTATCGGGTACGGGATCGCCACCATATTTTTGAGTCCTTTGGGTGAGAGGTTTGGCGCCAAAAAAAGCATCATCACGGTTGTCATCCTCTTTTCGGTAGTCACCTGTCTTCAGGCCCCCTTCGGGATGATGCTTGCCGCCCTGGTGGCGATTCGTGTTTTGCTGGGTGTTGTATCAGGAATTCACGGACCCATGATGGGCGTGCTGACCGAGAAGTGGTTTCCTGTCAACGAACGCTCCAGGGCCAACAGCATCTGGTTTTGCGGTATTTTTGCGGCCATGATCCTTGCCCCCGTGGTTGTCGTGCCTGTTTGTAATCTAGTCGGGTGGAAAATGATGTTTGTTGTGATCGGGCTGGGAGGGATGATTATCGCTGTGCCTTTGTTAAAATTATTTATTTATGAAAGGCCAGAAGACCACCCGAGAATTGCCAGGACGGAAATCGACTATATTCAACAAGGACGCCTTGCTGAATATCGCAGAGAAAATTCTCACACATTTGCCGGCAATATTAAATTTCTCTGGCAGAGGAAGGTGTTTTGGCTGGTTGTCATCCTTGGTATAATGAACAACGTGATCGCCTTCGGCCTCGTGTCGTGGATGCCGACATTTTTTACAGAGGGACGGAAGCTCCCCTTCAGCGACCTGGTTTATGCTACATCTTTACCCTATGTTTTAAGTATTGTCGGCGCTCTCACCTGGGCATATTTCGGAGACAAGACAAACAAAAGAGGGTACATATCCTGCGTAGCCTTTCTGGCCACAGGAGTAATGGTCTATCTGGCCGCCACGACTGCTTCGATTCCTCTGATCATATGTTTTTTCGCCGCTACGATATTCTTTAACGCCTCTTATAATGCCAATGAAATTGCCTTTATTCAGTGGATCGTTCCCAGCGAACGCACCGGCACGGGTATTGGCATTTATCTGGGCATCTCTCTGATGCTCGGCGGCGGATTCGGGCCTGTCGTGGTGGGTGGTGTTGTTTCCGCCACCGGCAGCTATGACTACGGCCTTGCCGCCCTCGCTCTGGTGTGCGCTGTTTGTTCTGTGTTGTCCTTCCTGCTGGGACGCGCCGTTAAGTACTGATGAGCCCGCCTTTTATGCTTTGACAGGCCGAGCACGAACGGGCAATTGACTCTACTTTAGGAAAGGATGAATTTCGTCCGCTCGCCCTGAGCTTGTCGAAGCCTGCCCTGAGCTTGTCGAAGGGGACGAGCGAGGAGATGGTTGACCGTTCATGCTTCGACAGGCTCAGCACGAACGGGCAGTGGGGTTCGTACCGTTCATGGTTCGACAGGCTCACCACGAACGGCCAGTAAAGCTCAGCACGAACGGGCAGTGAAACCCATGAACGGGAATATTACCGGGCTTGGAATCATCTGCCGGTTGGAGCTTAGCAGTCAAGGCAGGCTAAGGCCGGATAAAATTGTTGTCCTAACGGGGCGCCTGTGGTTGATGCGGCTCCTGCAGTTCCGGATAGAGCTTTTTTTGGCACTCCGGGCAGAGGCCGTGGGTGAATTCCGCAGCGGTGCGCTCGCTGATGTATTTTTCAATACGCTCCCAATAGCCCTTGTCGTTACGCACATTTTTACAGGATGCACAGATGGGCAGCATTCCCGAGAGAGTTTGCACCCTGGCCAGTGAGTCTTCCAGGCGCGAAATCAGTTTTTCCCTGTCCCTTTCCAGCGTCGATCTTTGTCTCTCAATTGCCATGAATTTCCGGTAACCAAATAAAAGCATTATCAGTGTCATGGCCCACATGAGCGCATGGGTTAACGAAATTGTCAGGATGCGCTTCCGGGCATGTTCCCAAAGCGGTTCCATATTGACGCTGATGCTGATGCCACCTCGTAGCTCTCCCAGTTTATATCCCTGGCGGGCGTGGCATTTCATGCATGACTCTTCGACAAAAAAAGGAATCATCAGACGCATGAATTTTTTTCCATCGAGATCAACAACGGAAAAATATTCCTTTTTGCCCTGGCTGATTTTTGCATATGCGCTGCTTTCCCACTCATCTGGCACGTTTTCCGGACGGATTGGTTTTGGGCTGGTCAGGTGGCCGATAAGCCCGTATTTATGACCTTCCAGTTCATAAATCTGGCGGGTCATGTAGGCCGGGTTGACGAGTGTCAGTTTTTTGCCTGACGGCGTGTTGATGTCTCTTTCCGGGATGTGCGCCAGATAGGGGTTGGGAGGAGTTTCTGGTGTGGCCGGCACATACATTCCCCCGTGACCGGCAGCCCATTGCCGGTAGAGAATATCTTTATGGGCGGCCATTTTTGTGTCGCTGTACGCCTCATTTATTACATTTTCTCTTATCTGTGAGATGTTCCAGAAAAGCGAAAGAGCGGCAGCCGCCGTCCAGACAAGGGCAATAATAAAAAGTGATTTTTTCAAAGTGCCGGCGAAATTTTCTTCCTTCAAGTTGACATTCCTCATTTGCGAAATATGAAATTTGTTTATCTTATGGTTTTGAACCCGGGTATGCAAGACGAGGGGAACAAGCCGCCCGCCCCCATCATTCTCTAACCACCTTCTTTTTCGAGCGCCTCGCGCACTTTGGTCGCCAGCATGTCCTGGGTAAAGGGCTTCTGGAGAAAGATAGCTTTCTTGTCCAGTTCTCCGTAGTGCGCAATGCCATCGGGGGTGTGGCCGGAGATGAACATGACCTTCAGGTGGGGGTGGCTGCTCTTCAGTGCGTGGGCCAGCTCAAAGCCGTTCATACCGGGCATAGCCACATCCGTAATCAGCAGATCAATCTTTTGCCTGTGCCGGCCGGCCATTGTCATTGCCTCCGCCGGTGAGGCGGCAGCCAATACATGATATCCCAGGTGCCCAAGAAGAAGGTGCAAAACATCAAGGATGGAGCTCTCGTCCTCCACGATAAGAACGGTTTCTTTGCCACCCACCGCCTTCCCACCTTGCGGTGCTGCTTCCGTGTCGGCGTCGCCGGTCTGTCGCGGCAGATAAATTGTAAAAACCGTTCCCTTACCCAATTCACTTTCGGCATAGATATAGCCGTTGTTTTGTTTTACCGCGCCGTAAACAGTGGCGAGCCCCAGACCTGTGCCTTTTCCCCCCTCTTTTGTGGTAAAGAAGGGATCAAACAGATGTTTTTTGACTTCTTCGCTCATGCCGGAGCCTGTGTCGGCCACCGTCAGACGGACATAGTCGCCCGGCTTCAGGCCGTTGAAGTGAGCACAATAGGCGGCATCGAGGCTGACGTTGGCAGTAGTAACCGTGACGCTTCCACTGCCATGGATCGCGTCGCGGGCGTTGACGCACAGGTTGGCCATGATCTGGTCAAGCTGTGCCGGATCGATCTTTACCGGCCAGAGGTTTTCTCCGGCTTCGTAAACCAGCTTGATATCTTCTCCGATGAGGCGATCGAGCATTTTGAAGATGTTGCCAAGTGCCTGGTTCAAGTCAAGAACGCGCGGATAAATTTCCTGCTTGCGGGCGAAAGTTAACAACTGTCTGGTGAGATCGGCCGAAAGGCTCGAGGCCTTCACAATCTCTTTCAGGCGGCTGTACGCAGGGTGGGATTCGTCAAGCAGCTCCAGGGCAATCTCGGCGTTTCCCATGATGACGCCGAGCTTGTTGTTGAAATCGTGCGCCACACCGGAGGCCAAAAGCCCCACCGATTCCATTTTTTGCGCCTGAAAGAGCTGGGCCTGTATTTTGTTTTTTTCCAAAACTACCCGTTTCTTCTCGGTGATGTCGATGAAAATATTTGCGCATTGCAGGGGAGCGGGCCGGTAGGCGCTGATTTGAAAGTCCTTCCCAAGGCCGCTATGGTGCAGCTCGAAAAATGCCGGCTCGCCGGTGAGCGCCACGCGGCCGTATGCCTCAATCCAGTGCGACTCCGTATCCGGCATTATCTCCAGTATGCGGCGGCCGACCACATCTTCGGCCCTCAAACCGGTGAGACGTTCGAAGGCGGGGTTGACGTCCAGAAAGCGGTAATCCACCGGCTTTCCTTCATCGTCGAGGATGATCTCATGCACGGCGAAACCGTCGAACATCTCGCGAAAGAGAGTCTGATATTCACGCTCTGTCCTGCGGTGCTCGGTGATATCACGCCCCAGTGTTATGACGGAATTGATCAGGCCTTGTGCATCCGGCTCCGGGATGACGCGCCAGTTAATGATTTTCTCGCCTTCCGGGCCATTGAAGGTAAATTCCGTTTCCATGGGACGCTCGGTTACGAAAACTTTCTTTATAGTATCTTCTGCAAAGTCACACATCTGTGCAGGAAGACCGGTTTCACGATGGGTTTTGCCGATAAACAAATGGTGGGGTATTCCGGTGTACTGTGTCATATTACTCGATACGTTTGTGAATCTCAATTGACGATCCAGTCGGGTCAGGACATCCGGGATGGTCTCCACCAATGTGCGGTACTGTTTCGCGCTTTGGCGGAGCTCCTCCTCCAGTTTTTTGATTCGGCTGATGTCCGTGATCATCGCAAAGGATCCGGCAAAGCTGCCAGCCTCATCTTTCAGTGATTTGGCCGATACGATGGTCCAGACAGGGTGTCCGTCTTTGTGGCGGAAACGGCGTTCGTGGATTTCGTCCTGCCCCGCACGCCTGCTCTCAAGATGTTTGTCCGGTTCCGGGCCTGGAGGATCGTAGAAGAAATCCTGAACATCCTTCCCCACAAGCTCATCCGGGCTGTAGCCCAGCATTTTAGCCAGGGCATCATTTACATAAATGAGGCGAAATTCATGATCAGCGACAAGAATACCCTCCAGTGACGCCTCGACAATCAGACGATACTTTTCCTCGCTACGGCGCAGTTCCTCTGTGGCGCCCCGCGATACCAGGCCGGCAGCCACGATGATGGCCGCATGCTCCAAAGAAGTGATAGACGAGGGGCTGAAACGCCCCGGCCGCCTGTCATTTAGTTGGATAAGGCCGATATTGACATCGCCCCATTTGAGCGGAATCAGCGCCAGCGACTCGTATCTTGTCGCATAGCAGTTGCCGCCGGCAAGCGAGGCAAGCTGCTGACGGGTGCCCCCGGCCACTAAAGCGGTGACAGAGTTGGTCCAGAAGCTGCCGCCCGGGCTGAAAAAAGGCTGAGCAATGTCGATGTGACCCCTGATTACTTCCGCACACATGCACTTCAGCACGGGCATCCCATTTGAGTCTTTTACCGGCAGGCCTGTTTCATCCCTTGCACACAGATGATTGGCGGCCTCGACATATCCCGGCTCAAAACCGGTGGTCACATAATAGGGGTAGTCATCCCCGTCCATGACGCGAATGCCTGCCGCTTCACAGCCGCTCCACTTTTTGAGGAGCTCCACTGCATCTGTCATGAACCGGCGCTCGTCCCCCGGTTGATTGCCCCGCAACAGAAGTCCAAAGATGAGGCTTCGCTCTGCCTGGTTTTCTTTGATAATTGTTATATCGCGGCATACTGATACGAGGATGCCGCCCGACACATTTAAAAATGTGGAAGAGACTACAGCGTCAAAAAAACTGCCGTCTTTGCGGCGTTGGCGCATGTCAACAAAACCTGACCTTTTTTTGATCACCTCTTCAGTGCGGCTGGCAACTTCGTCAGGAGAATCCGGAAAATCAATATCGCGGATGTTCATTTTCGCAAGTTCATGGTGGGTATAGCCGGTCATGCGGCAATAGGCCCTGCTGACGCCGACGATGAAGCCTTTGGTATCGATGATCCGTACGCCTTCGTGCGTGTTTTTTAAAAATTCGTGCAGAAGAAGCTGCTCATTCAGTTGTTGCTCACGAGATGTTTCCACGGGTGGATGGTTTGGTGCCGGCGGGCGGGAGAAGGGCCTGATGAGTTTTTTTAATGAAAAAAATTTCGGCATCCTGGCCACCCGTGGTTACGATGTTGCTATAGGACAAGAACAGAAGCGAAACTTGGGGCGATGTTACCTTGTGGGCGGCTTTCTTGTCAAACAAATAAATCAGGCCGCCGGAGGGATTCACCTGCCAGGCCGGGGGTGGAGGGTTAGATGAATGGTGGATGGGGGATAGCCAATAGCTCGTGGCTAAAGGCCAAAGGATAAAGGCCAAAGGTTAAAGGCTAAAGGATAAAGGATAAAGGATAAAGGATAAAGGATAAAGGATAAAGGCTAAAGGATGCTCGACGGGCTTAGCACGAACGGGCAATTGACCCTACTTTAGGAAAGGATGGATCTCGTCCGTTCGCCCTGAGCTTGTCGAAGGGGGTGAGCGAAGACGATGCTTGCCCGTTCATGCTTCGACAGGCTCAGCATGAACGGGCAGTAAAACTGAGCGAATTTTAGAGGAATATTCAAATAACCCCGCTCGTCCTGAGCTTGTCGAAGGATGAGCGAGGCTGTTGAGTCTGTCCGTTCGTGCTTCGACGGGCTCAGCACGAACGTGCAATAGGGTTCGTCTCGTTCTGGTTCGACAGGTTCACCACGAACGGGCAATAAAAAGCTCACCACGAACGGCAAATATGCTTTGGCGCTTCATTACATCGGTTTTCGACCCATCGCAGCTTTTTAATTTCGTGCCCGGTAATATTATTTATGTTTGAGGCAATCCGGCGGCGGGAAATCTCTTGACCGGAAAACTTCCACCTTCTATACTTTCTCCGCCGTCAAAATGGAGGATAAAATACTCTTATCAATGGATTCTTTATGCTTAAACCTCTAAGGATTGCCGGCCATGTCCGCCGGTTTTTGTGTGTCCTGCCGGTATTTCTGGCCTTTTTTGTCACACTGATTGCTTCTTCGGTATATGCTGATGATTTGCCCGAACGTTTTGCCGCACCGGAAGAAGGATGGAAGGTCGGCCTGGTGCTCAGCGGGGGCGGGGCGCGCGGTGCCGCCCATATCGGGGTGCTGCGCGTGATCGAGGAATTGAAGATCCCTCTGCATTGCATTGCCGGCACCAGTATCGGCGCGATTGTCGGCGGCATGTATGCGGCAGGTCTGTCACCTGATGATATTGAAAAAGTCATGACCTCTATGGACTGGAATAATATTTTCCGCGACAAGCCTCCTTCCAGCGATATGACTTTCCGTCGCAAACAGGATGCGTCTCAATATCTGATCGATTTTGACCTCGGAATCAAAGACGGCCGCCTGGCCATGCCCAAAGGGCTTCTGCAGGGGCAAAACCTCAATATGCTCCTGAAGTCTGTTTTGTTACATACCGAAAGCATCTCGGATTTCGATCATCTGGGGGTCCCTTTCCGTGCCGTCGCCGCCGATATCGAAACTGGCGAGGCAGTGGTTCTGGGTAAGGGCGAGCTGGTTTCGGCCATACGCGCAAGCATGTCGATTCCGGGCGTTTTCGCGCCGGTGGAAATAGACGGCAAAATGCTGGTGGATGGCGGTGTTTCCAATAATCTGCCGGTGGATACTGCGCGGCGCATGGGGGCCAATGTCATCATTGCCGTGGATATCGGCACGGCACTCGCCGGGCGCGACGAGCTGACTTCGTCGGTCGGGATCACCTCGCAGCTCATCACCATCATGGTGCAGCGTAACACCGCCGAACAGATCCGCTCGTTACGCGAAAATGACGTTTTAATTCAGCCCGATCTGGGGGATATCTCCACCGGTGATTTCACGCGGGCGGCCGAAGCGGTGGGCAGCGGCCTGGCGGCTGCACAGGCAGCCAGAGACGATCTGGCGCGCTTTTCCGCCGATGAGCAGCGTTACGAGTCTTTTCTGGCCGCACAAAGAAAACCCGAAGACAGGGAGATTTCGCTGGCATTTGTAGAGCTGGATAACAAAACCTCGCTGCCGGACTGGGTCATCAACGCGCACATTGATTTGAAAACAGATGCGGTATTACGATGGGAGAAGCTTAAAGATAGTATCGAGAGTATATATGGTATCGACACATTCGAGAGGGTGAATTTCCGTTTGGCTGAAAAAGGCGGGAAGAGGGGCATTGTCATCGAACCGGTCGAGAAATCGTGGGGACCCAATTATCTGCGCTTTGGTATCGGCTTTGAGGACAACTTCAGGGGGAAAAGTTCCTATGCCTTGACCGGCCAGTTTACAAAAGCCGCCCTCAACAGGCTGGCGGGCGAGTGGCGGGTGGAAGGGCGCATTGGCACCTCCCCCCGAATCTATACGGAGCTGTATCAGCCTATTGACGAAGGGCTGAAATATTTTGTCGCCGCCAACCTCGAATATTATGTTCGCAATATCAACAACTACAGCGAGCGCGGCGATATTTTGAGCCAGCACCGGGCCAACGCCGGACGCTTCGGTTTGGAAGCCGGCCGACAATTCGGCAACTGGGGAGAACTGCGCGCCGGTCTGCGCCGCGAACGGGGCAGAGTCAGACTGCTCATCGGCCCGCCCTACTACGAGACCCAAACATACGACCGGTCAAGTGTTTTTGCTTCGCTGGCTTACAGTAAGCTGGATAACTACGTGTTTCCCCTCAGCGGCACGGATGCCAAGATCAAATGGGAATATAACATGAGAGCTCTGGGATCCGACATCAATGTGCAGACCATGAGCTTGCGCTGGATGACGGCTTTCACCTGGCGGCGCTTCACGTTTGTTCCCGGTCTGGACTTTCGTATCACGCTGGACAATGACGACCTGCCCGTGCAGGATACCTACCCCATGGGCGGTTTTTTGAATTTGTCCGGTTACTCAAGCGATGAAATCTATGGCCGCCACACCGGTCTGGCGCGATTGATTGCCTATCGCGAGTTGGCCTCACTGGGGCTGGGCGGTCTCAATATGCCTTTTTATCTGGGAGCATCTGTCGAGGCGGGCAATGTCTGGACAAGGCGCAGCGACATTAATTTGAATTCGCTCATTTTGGCCGGCAGCGTGTTTATCGGCATGAAAACATTTCTGGGCCCAGTGTATCTGGCTTACGGCCAGGCGGAAAGAAAACACTCGTCGGTCTATCTGTATCTGGGGCAGAGGTTCTGAAAGGCGGGGGATGGGGAATGGTGGAGGGTTAGAAGATTAGATGATTGGAAGATTAGAGGGTTAGAGGGTTAGCTAATAGCGCGTGGCTAAAGGCCAAAGGATAAAGGCAAAAGGATAAAGGATAAAGGATAAAGGATAAAGGATGCTCGACAGGCTCACCACGAACGTGCAAGTAAAACTGAGCGAATTTTAGAGGAATATTCAAATAATCCCGCTCGTCCTGAGCTTGCCGAAGGGGATGAGCGAGGGGATGGTTGGACGTTCATGCTTCGACGGGCTCAGCACGAACGGCAATTAAAGCTCACCACGAACGGACAGTAAAATTCAGGGCTAACGGGTAGTAACTGCACCATACTCGGTCAGTAAAAATAGCATGAGCAAACACAGGAGTTCATGATGTCTTTCTGGGTTTATATTCTGCGTTGTTCTGACGGTAGTTATTACACAGGACATACAGATAATCTGGAAAAACGTATCGGCGAGCATATGTCAGGTGCGCTCCCTGGTTGTTATACATTGAAACGTCGCCCTCTGGTTTTAGTTTTTTCTGAGGAATTTAAAACTCGCGAAGAAGCCCTATCATCTGAACAGAGAATCAAAGGCTGGAGCCGTAAGAAGAAAGAAGCCATGATACGTGGTGATTGGGAGGAAGTATCCTGCCTGGCCCGTTGTTCAAAATCGTTTCGAAAACCATGAACCTCTCAAACCCCGCTCATCCTGAGCCCGTCGAAGGGCCTGTCCTGAGCTTGTCGAAGCCTGTCCTGAGCTTGTCGAAGGGGATGAGCGAGGTGATGGTTGGCCGTTCATGCTTCGACGGGCTCAGCACGAACGGCCATTAAGGCTCAGCACGAACGGCAATCAAAACTCACTGCTTCGTGTCCTCTGCTGTGGAGGTAGAGAGTTAGCGGATTAGTTGATTAGAGGTTTAGAGGGTTAGATGAAGGGTGATTTGGTGGGATGTGGGGAAGTTGTCTGAAGTGGCGCAAATGAGGGAGCGGAAGAAAAACGCCCGGGATTAATCCCGGGCGCCGTGGAATGTGTTGATTAACCACCTGAAGGCTCTAGTCGCGCTCGTAGGCGCCCATTGACCAGGGGACGCTGCGTAGCGTGCCTTTCTTGTCAAGTTTCACGCCGTTGCCGCTGTCTTCCGGGAAGGATGGTACCCCTGAGAGGTCGTCGCCTCCTTGGGTTACGGTTGCGGGGCTCGCGGCAGTCAGGTCGTACTCAGGGCCAGCGGAAAGAGCAGGATCAACATCGGTACTTCCGTCGCTGTCTGGGCGCCCAAAAATCAAATCGGCAATTGTTTGGGGCCGAAAGCCATCAGTGCCAAACACAATATATTCCCACCCGTAAAAGTCATTTTTATAAATGTTGGATTCACTAACCATGGATGGACCTTCGTAAATAGCATAATCTACAAATGTTGCACTTGGCTGGCAGTAAAAGATATTATTTTTAACGTCCACGTAGGTTTCCAGGCCAACACTACCTACCGCGAAAATGCCGTAGCCGCCAGACGAACCTTGGGGCCCGCCTTGTACGACAAGGGTATTGTTATAGACCAGTGGCGAACCGGCAAGGTTCATGAAGTACATGGCATATGCAAATCCTTGATTTGTAATTGTTGCTTCAATAACATTGTTGAAAATCCGTGGCTGGATTTTTCTGTCGGCATTCGTGCCTGTCGCATGAATACCAAATGCCCCACGTGATTCGTCCCATATCACGGGGTTGGCGTTGCTTACGATATAATTTCCGCTAATAATAACTTGCAATGAACCGACCTGGTTATTTTTTAGACTAATACCATGGTTCCGCATGATATTTGATCCGCCGCTGATGTTGTTGCGGGTAATGATTGATGTTTCGGCCAGAGGGTATGTTATGGTAATTCCTTTGGATGAATAAGAGCCGCTTCCTCCATTTATATTATTGTCCACAATATTCTGGTCAGCCGCTGTTTCAATATAAATGCCGTTGGAAGAGGCGCCTGAAGCTCCACCATTAATGTCATTGCGGTGAATGAGCGTTTTTGAGTTTGTGCCATGAATATAAATACCGTTTGATTCATTTGATCCGGGACCGCCGTGGATGGTGTTATTTTGGATAGTCACCATGCCGGTGATATCCGCGACATTGACGCCGTGGGAATTGCCGGTATGATGAACCTCAATGACAAAGCCTTCAAGAATCCAGTCATCGCCTGAAACGCCGGTGACACGCACGCCGGAGCCAGATCCGGCGGCGTCGACACCCCTAATAAATGTTCGGTATGTGGCGTTTTCTCTGTCCTCCTCGTCGCGGTCTCTCCAGTCATCTGCAGAAAAGCCGCCGTAGAGGGAAAGGCCGTCTTCCAATGTTACATTTTCATTGTAGGTGCCGGCGGAAACATAAATGCGGATGATGCCCGGTACAACTGCTCCAACTGCGCCGTTAATTGTCTTTTTGGGGTTCTCGATGCTGCCGTCATTTGCGTCATTGCCACTGCTGTCAGAGACAAAAAGAGTATTGCGTACATCGGTGGAGATCTCTATTTTAGTTGCGGCTGCCTGCAGATTGGATGTCGTACCCTCGGCCACGCAATAGACATCGTAGTCGGTGTCGTAATCAAGCCCGATTATTTTCAAACTGGAAAAATTATCGTTGTCTGTCGGGGCAGAACCGTTAG
>JAGPFA010000016.1 GCA_018056765.1 Syntrophaceae bacterium | reverse complement strand
GTCATACCCTCCAACCCTCTAATCCTCTAATCTTCCAATCCTCCAATCAATCTTGCAATTTTCGACTAACATTGTTATGAAAAAAAATCAGGTGAACACTCCGAGCGAGAGGCTCAAATGCAAGGTGCATTCCTGATTTTACTGCTTCTGATACTGGCGATGGTGACAGCCATTATCAGTTTCACATATTCTCTGTGGAAGGGTTACAATGACGAGTTGATCCTCCGCAATATCATTGAAAGTTCGCCTATTCCGACGTTCGTCATCTCCAAAAACCGTAAAATCATGTATTGGAACAAGGCCATGGAAGGTGTCAGCGGCATCCGGGCAAAAGAGGTCGTGAACACCGACAGGCAGTGGCGGGCGTTTTACAAGTCTCCCCGTTCCTGCCTGGCGGATCTTATTTTAAGCGACAAGATCTCTAACGCGCCCTCTCTTTATGTAGGTAAGGTAGAAAGATCAACTGTACTTGATGACGCCTATGAGGTGACGCAATTTTTTCCGGATATGGGGGAAAGAGGAAAATGGTTTCGCATCACGGCCTCGGGTATTCGTGACTCACGCGGCAATATCTTCGGCGCAATTCAGACCCTGCAGGATATCACCGAGCAGAAACTTGCCCAGGACGAGCTGTTGCAAAGAACCAAAACCGAATCTCTGGGCACCTTTGCCGATGGAGTGGCCAAAGATTTTGACAGTTTGCTGACCGCCATTCTACGTAGTGTTTTTTTGGCAAAAATTTCCGCCAATGATGAAGATAAGATTCTGGAAAACGGTCTGGCGACTGCGGAACGTGCCGGCCTGCAGGCCAAGGAACTGGCGCACAGGTTGATTATCTTTTCGCAGGGCGGCTATCCCGTAAAAAAAATGGAGCATCTGGGCGGGCTCATCGAAGAAACGGTTAAAAAGACTTTGGCCGGTACAAACATTACCTGCCGGACGATGATTGCGCCGGATTTGTGGCCTGTGGAAGTGGATGCAGGCCAGATCAGGCAGGTGATTGAAAACATCATTACCAACGCCAAAGAGGCGATGCCCGAAGGCGGAGCTGTGGAAGTCATTGCGGAGAATACAACCACGGGAACAAACATCCGGACCTTGGGAAAAGGTAATTATGTTCGTATTATCATCCGTGATTACGGGGCGGGCATTCCCCCTGAAAATCTCTCTAAAATCTTCGATCCTTATTTCACCACAAAAGAAAAAAAAGGGCGCGGCGGCATTGGCCTGGGGCTGGCCATCTGCGACTCGATCATCAAATACCACAATGGCCTGATTACCGTAGAATCAGTGGTTGGAGCAGGCACGTCTTTTGTGTTATATCTGGCGGCAACGCCCGATACCCTTACGGAAAAGAACGAAAAGACGGCTCCTTGAGCCGCATCGATAACCTCCTGCTGCCTGCCGGGGCGTTTACCGAAAAAGAACAAGACGGGGAAGAGTTCCGGACGTTTTTGCGGATGGGCGGCAAAAGCCGGAGAAGTTTCCGGTATTCGTCCCCGCCGGTGTCCCTGGCCTTTAGTGTCTCTTTCACGCCGGAATCTGGTTGCGCAGGGTCTTCCAGGCCTGAAAGGCTTTCTTGACCGACTCCGCAGCGCTTTCTATTCCGATATGCTGCGTATTGATCATAATATCGTAGTGCTTCGCGTCATTGATGTCCTCTTTAAAATATTTGCGGACAAACGCGACCTGATCACTGTCAAATTTTTTCACATGCTCCTGCGCGTCTTTTTTCGACATCTGTCGGTCACGCATGACTTTCTCCACCCTTGTTTCCAGCGGGGCGATGATACGCACGCGGAAAGCCTCGTCTTTGAGGATGAAGCTGCCGCCCCGGCCGATGATGATGATGTTGCCGTGCTTGGCGTTGGTGTGCATGACCAGTGACAGATGGCGGATATATTCATTGGGCCAGATGTGGCGCGACTCGAAAAAAGAGCTGATCAGGCTGTCGAATAAGGAAATGCTTTTTTCATCCAGCGAGGCGATGACCTTTTCGCTCATGTGTGCACTTTCGGCTACCTTGTGGATCAGTTCACTGCCGACAATGTTCATCTCCAGCTCGGTGGCCAGAATCCTGGCTATCCAGCCGCCACCAGCCCCGGCCTGGCTGGAAAGAGTGATGGTCTGCCCGGGCTTTTCTTTTTTCTCCTGTTTCCAGCGATACACCTGGTCTTCCACGAGCTTGTCGACATCTCTGTCTTTGAGTTTAATATCCCGGGTGTAGTCCGGGCAGTTCACATCAAACAGGGCATTTGTTTTCACACGGTAACGTTTGGTGCAGTTTTCCCGCCATGCGCAAATTACGCAAATTCTTTTATCTGATCCTGTTGACATAGCCGGTCCTCCTTTCCGGAATAGTTTATGATGTTTGTTGCTGCATTGCCTCAAAACCGGCAACAATATCCAGAAGCTCTTCCGTGATCGTCATTTGCCGCGTGCGGTGATACTGTACGTTCAGGTCCTGCAGTTGCTCTTCGATATTTTTTTCCGCATTTTGCATGGAGGCCAGGCGGCTGGCGTTTTCGCTGGCCAGCGACTCGGCAAAGGCACGGTACAGAGAAACAAAAAGATATTCCCGGATTAACGAAGAAAAGATTTGGTCTCCGTCCATGCGGAAGATCGGCAACGATTTGGACTCCCATTTCTTTTTGGCAATTTCCTTCAACCATTGCCTCGAAACCGGCAGCATCTGCACCAAATGTGGATAGTAGGTCGCGCCGCTTTCGTATTTATTGTAAAACAAAAAGAAGTGGTCAACATTGTGTCTGAAGTGCCACTCGTCAACGACCATGATGATTTCCTGTACCAGTGGCGTGATACCGGCGGTAGAGCCCGGCGTGGTGAGCAGTTCATTGATATTTTGACCTGCGTCTTCAACATAATCTGCTACGCGCGCACCGATGCAGAGAACGCGTCGGTCTTCCTTTTTAATGCCGGCGTTTTTGACATACTCCAGCGTGTAAGAAGCGATCTGCTCGTTGAGCTGCCCGCACAGGCCCTGGTCCGAGCCGAAGATGATGATGCCCATCCGCTTGATGGAAGCTGTTTTTTTCTCCATCAGTGCCCCCATGCGTTCTTTGAGGACGATCTGCAGGCCCATTTCAACAGCCAGATTATAATCACGCAGAGAATCCACCGCCCGCTGATACTGACGGATACTCACCGCCGCCAGTGCCTTCATGGTTTTCACCACGGACAGCAGATCGCCCGCACTTTTCATCCTTCTTTTCAGCGACTCAGTTGTTTGCACCGTCTTCCTCGATTTCTTCAAAAGGCGCGATTGCGAGTTTTATTTTTTCCAGGACACTTTCGCGGTCCTCCATCTTCAATGTTTCGCCCCCGTCGATTCTATCGCACAGCTCGGGCATCTGCTCATTGATTGTGTCGATAACCTTCTGCTCGGCCGTACGTATTTTTTCCGTCGGAACCAGATCCAGAGCGCCGCCCGTCACCGATAAAAGTGATATGATCTGCTCGGAGGCGCGCAGCGGCCGGAACTGTCCCTGTTTGAGGATCTCGCGTACCCGCCAGCCCCTCTCCAGTGTTCTGCGTGTGGCGTCGTCGAGCCTGGTACCGAAACGGGAAAATGATTCCAGTTCTTCGAACTGCGAATAGGAAAGCCTCAGATCTCCCGCGACGGACCGATATGCGGGAAGCTGAGTTTTGCCTCCGACTCGCGAGACAGATTTGCCGACATCCACCGCCGGCAGGATACCTTTGTTGAAAAGTATCGGCGACAGATAAATCTGTCCGTCCGTGATCGAAATCAGGTTGGTGGGAATATAAGAGGACATATCCTGCGCCTCTGTTTCGACGATCGGCAAAGAGGTGAGTGAGCCGCCGCCCAGTTCCGGACGCATGTGCGTGGAGCGCTCTAAAAGCCGCGAATGAATGTAGAAGATGTCGCCGGGGAAGGCTTCACGTCCCGGGGGGCGGCGTAACAGTAGCGACACTTCGCGGTAGGCGCGCGCATGCGAGGTGAGATCGTCATAGACAATCAGCACATCTTTGCCCTGCTCTACAAAATACTCACCCATGCTCGTCGCGGCATAAGGCGCGATGAACTGAAGGCCGGGAGTGTCTTCGCCGGTGGCTACGACGACAATACATGATTTCATCACACCGTGGTCGTGCAGCTCGGCGATCACCTTGGCGACGTCTGCGCTTTTTTTCCCGACAGCGCAGTAAATGGAGATAATGCCTGTTTCCTTCTGGTTGATGATGGTGTCCACGGCGATGGCGGTTTTGCCTGTCTGGCGGTCGCCCAGGATCAACTCGCGCTGCCCCCTGCCGATGGGGATGAGTGCATCGATCACCTTGGTGCCTGTTTGCAGCGGCACAGTTACCGGTGCACGGTCCATGACCGCCGGCGCCGGCCTTTCCACAGGCAGGCGCAGCACCGTACTGACCTCGCCCAGCCCGTCGAGCGGCCGTCCGATCGGGTCCACGACACGGCCCAGGAGCCCGTCTCCCACCGGCACGTCCAGGACGCGCCGGGTACGCTGCACTTCCGAACCGACCTGTAAATTCTCGCTCGGGTCCAGCAGCACCACACCTATTTCTTTGGGGTCTACGTTGAAAACAAGCCCCATGTAGTTGCCTGCGAAGCGGACCATCTCCTCGGCCTGTACACGCGGCAGTCCACTCACGCGGGCGATATCCCTTCCAACGAACTCCACCTGGCCTACTTCCAGTTGCCGGAGTTCCGGATTCTGCTCCCCGAGGACCTTGTCCATTGTCTCGAATGTTTCATCTAGGAATGTTTTTAATTCTTCACTTTCCAGTGGTTTCGGATCCTGATTCATTCCACGCCTCCTATAGCGGGCTGTAGTCTTTTAGCCTGTTTCGTTTTGGAACTGTCCGGCTGACAGCCTGCAGTCTCTCTCCTTTACTTATGCTGCGTGAGCTTGACGCTGAAGAGTTTCCGTGAGGCTTTCCACCAGCGTCTCCAGATACTCGTTGAAGCTCCAGGCGATTTTATGCCCGTTCACCCTTATTTCAATTCCTGACACGATATCCGGCTCACGCGCATACCGGACGGTAAAACCGTTGGTGATCTGGCTTTTGAGCGCCTCTTCAATCTGCAACTGTCTGGTATCGGAAATGCCGAAGGCGCTCTGCACAACGACGCGGTTGCCGGTGCCTCTGATTGCCTGACGCATCTGAAGCGATTTTTCCTTGTCGAGATCTCTGATCCGGCGGATAAACTCATCGATGATCCTCTCCTCCAGATCGGCATCCGCCAGGTCGGCAAGAGCTTTGCGCACCGTGGCGAAAAGCTGGCGTGCCGCACGATTACGCAGATCATGTAAAAACGCATCCTGCTCGCGGGCAATCATTTCCTGCCAGCGGATTTTCACCTGTTCCACTTCCGTGCGGACCTTTTCCATAAGCTCCCTGCGCCGGGCATCGGCCGCCGCTACCGCCTCATTGAGCATCTGTTCTTTTTGCTCGAGCAGTTCCTGGTTGCGTCTCTCATAGAGCCGGGCCTCCTCGGTGGCTTTTGCCTGAAGCTGCTCGGCCTCGGCAAAGCGTGCGGCAATTTTTGCCTCACGATCATCCATGGCCTTCAGGATGCGTCCGTAGAGAAAGCGCTTCAGCAGATACATCAGCAGCAGGAAGTTAAAGATCTGCGCTATAAAAACAAACCAGTCGATATGCATGGTTCATCTCCCTCATTTTGTAATGAAACCCCAGAACGGATTGGCAAAAATCAGGATCATCGAAATAACGAAACAGTAGATGGCGATAGATTCGATCATCGCCAGACCGACAAAGAGTGTCCTGGTCAGAGAATTCCTCTCGTCCGGCTGCTGGGCGATTGCCGCCAGCGCCTGAGAGATGGCCTGTCCCATTCCCAGTCCGGGCCCGATTGAACCGATTGCCATTGCCAAACCTGCGCCGAAAATTGAGGCCATTGCCACAAGACTTACACTGTCCATAATACTCCTCCTTTAATAAAAAGTTTAAGTGCCGGCGCTTTCCTGCTGTGCCGGGTGATGGTGAGTTTCATCCTCGGTGGAAAGCGCAGAAGCTATATAGACCATGGAAAGAATCGCAAAAATGTAGGCCTGGATTATCCCGATGAGCAGACCCAGAACCTGCATCACCACCGGAAACAGAAACGGGGTGACCGCCAGCAGAATGCCGACGACTTTTTCGTGACTCATGATATTTCCGAAAAGACGAACCGTCAGGGCGAGTGTGCGGGACAGTTCACCCATCACATGAAAGGGAAAGAATATGAAATTGGGTTGAAAATATTCCTTAATGTAATGGAGTACACCGGTACGTGTGATGCCGTAGAAGGGAACGGCGATGAACACACAGGTGGCCAGTGCCGCCGTTGTAGTCATTGAGGATGTGGGAGCAACAAAGCCCGGCACGATCACCAGAATATTGGACAGGCAGATGAATAAAAACAGGGTGCCGACCAGCGGTATGAATGAATCCGTGCCTTTTTTCGTCATCTCACTTATTTCACCGCGAATTATCGAGACAATCACCTCCAGGAAGTGCTGCCAGCGCGAGACATTAATTTCCGCAGATAGGTTGCGTGTCACAAACCATGATCCGACGACCAAAATGGCCATCACCAGCCAGGTATAAAGAATGGTGGCATTGATCGTAATAAAGCCCCAGCTCCAGATGATTACCTGATCCGGACTTATCTGGCTAAGAGGTACAATTTCCATAGCGGTTCCCCGGTGGTCTTAAATGGTTGTTTGTTGAGCCGCTACCGACGGCTTTTCCGGTCCCCAGAGGCGGGTCAGTATTATTCGCATCACAATTATGCCCGCCACGGCGGCAGCCATCCGTTCCCAGCGGCCGCACATCACAAAATAAAGCCCTCCTGCCAGTAACGCCGCCCGCAAAATGAAGCTCACCAGCAACAAGCGCACAGGGCGCGCCGAGGAGGACAGGCTCCGTACCGTCTTCCAAAGAGCGCTGAAGTACACAAGGCCCAGCGCGGCGCCCGCGGCAAAGCAAAGGACAAGCGTTATGGCGAGAGTCGAATTCATCTTATTCCTCTTCGATAATTCTGCTGCGCACTCTTCTTACCCAGTAGGCGGCGTTAATACAGCCGACAATCACCCCGGCAATCAAAAGCATCAGCGCCCAGGAATACTGACTGGGCCAGGTGCGGTCGATCCAGAGGCCCAGGGCGACGCCGATGAGCGTGGGAATAGCCACTGCCCAGCCGACAATGCCGAACATTCCCAGGCCGAACCAGACGGTTTCATCCTTGTGGCGCAGTCCTTTTTGGCGGAGCGCCTCTTTTTTGGCGATCTGTTCGGTAAAGTGATCCGCCATTTTTCGTCGCCTGTTGCTGGTCGTTCTTCGTATTTCAACCATCTTCGCCCCCTGTTTTGTTTAGGGTTCTCAGTTTCCGGCCTGGCGCCTGAGAGTTTCACTATTTGAGTTCAACGAAGCGTCTGATTAACGACGCCTCCAGTTTTGCGGCGGCGGAACGCACCATCTTTTCCCGCTCGTCGAGTATGTCATATTGCTGCACCACCACTTCCTTTAATTTTCCCAGATCCGGTGCCTTGACGGCGTTTCGTGTAGAAACAAGAACGTCCGCCCCTTTTTTGACGAGCGTGCCGACATCCATCGCCAGGAGCTCCTGCCCTCCCATTGCCTTTTCAAATTGAAAAATGCCGGGAGCCAATGTCGCCACAAAGTCAATATGGTTGGGCATCAGGCAGAAGGACCCGTTTTCCGCCTCCGCGATGATCTTTTTAACTTCTTCCACCAGCAGCACTTCCGCCGGCAATAAAATCTTAAGCAACATTTTCGATCTTCGCCTCATCAATGGAACCGATCATATAAAGAGCGCGCTCCGGCAGATCGGCAAACTCGTCGTTGAGAATTCTTTCACAGCCGTCGAGTGTATCTTCGCGGGAAACCATCTTGCCGGCCGTGCCGGTGAACTGCTCCGTGACAAAAAAAGGCTGAGTGAAGAAGCGCTCCAGACGCCTGGCGCGAAAGACAGTGCGCTGGTCTTCGCGCGACAGCTCTGAGATACCCAGCATGGCGATGATGTCTTTCAGGTCTTCATAAACCGCCAGCGTCCGGCGGATCTCCTGGGCGATTTTATAGTGGCGCTCGCCCGCAATGTTCGGCATCAGCATTTTCGATCCGGATTGCAGAAGATCGATGGCCGGATACAGCCCCTCACTGGCTCTTTTGCGTGACAGGGCGATGGTCGCGGACAGGTGGCCGAAGGTGTGTACGGCGGACGGGTCGGTGAAGTCATCCGCCGGTACATAGACAGCCTGAATGGAAGTGATCGCGCCGGTCTTGGTGTTGCAGATCCGTTCTTCAAGCTCGGCCAGCTCCGTGGCGAGTGTCGGCTGGTAGCCCAGGCGGGAGGGCAGCTGGCCCAGCAGGCCGGAGACCTCCATCCCGGCCTGAATGAAACGGAAGATGTTGTCGATCATCAAAAGCACGTCCTGCTTGGCGTCGTCGCGGAAATACTCGGCCATTGTAAGTGCCGCGTGGCCGACCCGGAAACGGGCACCCGGAGGTTCGTTCATCTGGCCGAAGACCATGACGGTGTTTCCCAGAACCCCGCTTTCTTCCATTTCCCGGTACAGCTCCTCGCCTTCGCGGCACCTCTCGCCGATGCCACAGAAGATACTCATCCCTTCATGTCCGCTCACCGTGTTGTGGATCATCTCGGTGATGAGGACGGTCTTGCCAACACCGGCGCCTCCGAACAGGCCGGCCTTGCCGCCGCGCTCCAGCGGTGCCAGCACGTCGATGGCCTTGATGCCGGTTTCAAAAATTTCCGAGACCGTCGATTGATCTCTGAGGGCGATCGGCTCGCGATGAATCGAGCGCATCTCACAGCCTTCGACATCTCCTTTTTTGTCAATGGTATTGCCGAAGACGTTGAACACCCGCCCAAGGAGTTCTTTGCCCACCGGCACCTCGAAAGGCTTGCCTGTATCGGTGACTGTCGCGCCGCGCGCGAGCCCCTGTGTGGGCGTCAAGGCGACTCCTCTTACCGTGTTGGAGTCGATCTGTGTAAATACTTCGATAATGTATTCGCCTTTTTCTCCCGCCACAAGAACGTTACGGATGGGCGGCGCCACCGGAAAGTGGACGTCAACTACACTGCTGCGGATGGATAAGACCTTTCCTTGATTTTTTTGATCAGTCACGGCTTGTTCACCTCATTGAATATATTTTATTAAAGAACAACTTATTGGATATGTCCGGCTTCTCTCCGACATGCGCAAACAGGTAAACTCATTGTCCTGGACTCTTGTGTGCAGGTTAAAGAGTGATTGTAAAATAACATAAGGGGAAAAGGCGTTTCGTTTCGGCGCTGATGCATGATTGATTAAGTAATATGCCGCGGGTACGCTGGTGAGAGGAAATTCTGTGCAGACCGGAACCGCAGCCAGGTCGGTGTGCCCGGTAGTGAATCTGTGTTTGTGCGGCTTAAACAATGGCAACATCTGCTTGCTCTCTCAATTCGCGGCCAATGACGCGGCCGTTTACCGAATGGTTATGAGTTTTACACAACTGCTGTTTGCCAATTAACGCGCCTGCTTTGCTTTTGTATGAGAGCAACTGCTGTGCCAGTTTATTTGCAGGCGTGTAAGTAATTGCTATTATTATAGTTATGCTTAAAAGGGGAATGTGTTGACCACGAACCGGGATGACATGAATGTCGTGGTTGAGGCAAAGCAATTCCGCGGACACCGTGATAAAAGCATGGTATCTGTGAGTTTTCGCCCCCGATGACATTTTTGTCAGGGCAAAACGACCCAAATGTCGCCGCCGGACAGATCTTGACAAACAGACGCGTATAGGGAAAAAGCCGCATGGCAAATATTTATTTAACAGACAAGGTGATCAACGATGCCCGTGATTTACATGGCGCCCCTCCAGGGGATAACCGACGAAATTTACCGTAACCTGTTTGCCGCTTATTTCCAGGGGGTTGATCTGGCCGTGATGCCTTTCATTTCTTCGACGAAAAAAATAAAAAAGCCGCCTGCCCTGCTGGCCGGCTATCATCCGGACCGGAACAGGGGGATTTATGCCATTCCCCAGCTGATGAGCGCATGCGCGGAAGATTTCGTTTGGCTTGCCAATGAACTCTACGACATGGGGCACACCGTGGTGAATCTGAATCTGGGGTGCCCATTTCCGATGGTGGTAAGAAAGGGCAGAGGTGCGGGGATGCTGTGTCATCCAGACCGGATTGGTGATTTCCTGCGTGAGGCCTTACCGGTGCTGAAACCTGCTTTGTCTGTGAAACTCAGGCTCGGAGTCAAATCCCCGCAGGATATCCTGGAGGTGATCGGAGTTTGCAACTGCTTTGCACTGGAGAGCCTCATCATTCATCCACGGACAGCCGCACAAATGTACGAAGGTGAGGTCGATCTGGAGATGTTTGGCAGATGTCTGGAACTATCAACGCATCCGGTTATCTATAACGGGGACATCGACACGGCGGCAAAATATGACATGCTTGCTCGTCGTTTTCCCTCCGTGGCTGGATGGATGATCGGGCGCGGGCTGGTCGGTAACCCCTTTTTGGCGGAAGAAATGAAAGGCGCCGCCCCCCGGCCGATGGGTGAAAAAATCGCCGTGCTGAGGTCTTTCCATGACGAGCTTTTCGGGCGCTACGAGAAGCGCCTTTCCGGGCATGCTCATCTGATCAACAAAATGAAGGAAATCTGGACCTACATGAGCAATTTCTTCGCGGCGGGCGCAAAAGTCCGCAAACGTATCTATAAAACACACAGCGTTAAGCGATATCTGGACGCTGTCAACAAAATATTCGACGAGGCTCTTTGTGATAAATTATCTTGACACAGTGCCGGTTCATTTTATAGAAACTGATACTTACACAACCATTGCTGATTTAAAAACCGGATTACTTGAGGAGTTTCTATGGATTTTAACGATAGATTCATTGAGTTTTTCGGCGGTAACAACCTTTACCGCAGAGTGTTTATCGTTTGCGCTTTGTTCTTTATCGTGCCGGCGGTCGGCCTGGTTTACCTGGCGGTCAAATACGATATCCTGAAAGATATCATAGTCGTTCCTGCTTTATTTGTTTCCCTGCTTTTGATACTCCTGGGTTTCCGTATGCTGCGCAAAACCCTCGACAACATCAAAAACATTTCCACAGATCTGGCCAAAACGGCGGAAACTGCAACACAGAAACGTTTGAAGACAATTACCGGCGAACTCGACAGCATCGTTTTGTCGTTTCAGAGTCTTCAGGAGGAGCTCAAGGAAAAAAACCGCTTTCTGGAAAAAAAAGCAGCGGAAACCGAGATGTTCAAGGAATTTTCCGATCTTTCCTACATGACCCTCAACGCCGACTATCTGCTTTTTATAGCACTCGAAAGGGTTCTCAAGCTGGTCAATGCCGATACCGGCTCCGTGATGATGTTGTCGCGGCCGGACAAACGCTCTTTTGTCATCAAGGCCAGCATCGGCCCGGGAGAGTATACCAAAAAAGGTACGGTCACACCGTTTGATGACAGCATCGCCAAATACACAGTTATCAACAAAGCGCCTCTGCTGGTGAAGGATATCGAAACCGACCCGCGCTTCGGCAGGCCCGCACGTGGCCAGTACTCCACCAAATCATTCATCTGCATGCCGCTCAAAACCAGTAACGAAGTAATCGGCGTCATCACCATCTCGAGGCGGATGTCCGATGTGGTCTTCACACCTGACGACGTCAATATTCTTACGCCCTTGCTCTCCAACGTGGCCTATATCTACGACAATATCAACATGAATCAGTCCATCTCGGAGCTTACCGGTAACATTCAGGCGTTGAGGCGTATTGCCAAAACAATCAATTCCAGCATGAAAGGCCAGGAGATGGCGCAGGAAATTTTCGAGCAAATAAGAAAAAATATCGCCTTCGACACAATTGTGCTTTTAAAAATGCTCGACGCCAGCCCGGGCAAGCTCAGCGTTGTTGAATTTGTCAGCTTTATTCCCACAAACCTGAGCCGGGGCAGGACGTTCACTTATGAAGGAAGTATTATCGAACGGGCGGTCAACGAACAGCGTAACCTGTTCATTCATGATGTGCATAAATTGACATCATATATAGACAAAAAGGTATTCGGCCGACCTGATGTCCAGACGGCTTTAATTATACCGCTGAAAGTTGAGGGCAGGGTAACCAGCGTTATCCTCATTTTCAACATTCAGAAAACGGACTGGCTCAGACTCAACGAAGTGCTCAACCTCATGGGTGACCAGCTTTCGCTGGCCATGGAAAAAGAAAGGCTCATTGAGTCATTGGTCAAACGCGACCGTGTGCTCGACACGGTCAGACTCATCGGCCAGGCGATTACCGCCTCCACATTCGACACAGAGCAGATTCTTGCCCATACGATGGAAATGATTCAATCCGTTTTGCCGGTGGAGGCAGGCTACCTGATGATGCCGCAGGACGACGAGCTTACTTATGCCGCCTCTTTCCACTTGGACATGCAGAAACTCAAAACTATGAAGTTGCCCAAGGGCACGGGCGTGGCCGGCCATGTTTTTGACAGCGGCGTTTCACTGGTTGTCAACAGCGCGCAGGAATACCCCAACTTCCTGCCCGACATGGAATATGAACTGGGATTTAACCCCCGCACCATCCTGTGTGTTCCCGTCATCTCACAGGGGAAGGTTAACGGAGTCATCTCCGTGCTCAACAAGACCGAAGGTGCTTTCAATGAAGCGGATGAAAAGATGCTCCAGACCATCGCCACATTTGTCGGCACAGCCCTGGAAAACTCCCAGCGCTACCGCGATGCGCTGACCGGCACGGACAAAACCCCCCTGCTGGATATTTAAAAGGCGACCGGACACCTGGTGGCTATCCCGCGAAGTGACGATGACCGGATTTCCGGTAAAGCAGTAATGTTCCGATAAAGGTCGTAATTGGCAATTCGGTAAGGGCGTCGATTATAAACTGGCCGCCATGCGTACATAGTGTCTGGTCGCCCAAGCAGAGCCCAAAGACGATTGACAAATACTGATAAAACAAGATCCCTGTCTACACAGGGCAGTGATGCCGCCCGAGAATATTAAATTAATGAAAATAAATTCCCGACAATCAGGTCAATAAGGAAATGATGGCCAAATCTTACAGGAAAGGAGAGGTGAAGCAATTTCACTGACAGGATTAATGAAAAGAAAATTCTCTTTGGCAAAGATATTTGTAATGGTGAGCGTTTTTCTATTAACGGTTGTTCCGATCGTGGCCGGTGAAAACCTGCCCGACGAGTCCAGGCGCGCTGCTGAAGAATTTTATCTGCACAAGGTTAATCACGCCTGCGGAACGAATATTACCATAACATACGATGTTGCAACGCTTATAGAGCACAACAAGGATATTCGTCTTGGCCAGACCGGCGGCGGTAATGAGTGCAACGAACCACTGCGCTACCTGTGGAATATGTGCAAGAACGAAAAAGACAAAAAAGCGGTAAAAAGCGCCAAAATATCTAAGATGGTCTGCAAGGGAACTCCGGGGAGGACCGGCTCGCTCACCATGGATGGCGGCACGATTACCGTGGAGCGGGCATTTGAGGAAGACAAATATTACTTACGCAGTAAAAAGCAATTCGAAGAGATATTTAAAACAAAGCTCACACTTGCCGTCGATGACCCTTACCGCGATCCGGAGTGGCGGGAATTAAAATGGAAACCGAACCCGGTGACAGACACGAAAAATTACTGCATCGTCAATGGCGAAAAGAGACAGTGGCGAAACGAGGGGTTCGATTCATTTAAACACAAAAAAGAAGATGCAACTGTCAGTTGCTGGAAGGATGGCAGGCAGGTTAGTGCCTTGTCCTTCAAAAAAGGTGTTAAATCCGGTTACGAGACATATTTCGGGGATGATTTTATAAAGCACAGCAATTATCTGGAGGGCCGCCTGGATGGTCTTCAGAGCATATTCCAAAAAGGGAATCTTCTCGAACAGATTATGTACGTCAACGGAAAAGAACAGTGGAAAACGACATACCATCCCGATGGCACTTTGTCCGGCCATCGTCGATACTACGCAAAACATGTTGACGAAATATCAATTACAAAGGATGGTCGGATCACCCATATAAGCTGTTCTCCGGAAGCAAAAAATGACAAAGAATTACGTAAGTGGTGCGGATTTGCCGGCGTGGTGGAGCACTCAATTTACGACACCACCGGACTAAATCGTATCTTGACGTTTAAGGATGGTGTGATTCAACGCGAGCAGCCGGGCAATAGTCGGCGTGCCAGCGGTTCATCAGTTTCCTTCAGAGGCGGCAAGAAACATGGCGAGGAACTGATTACCGGCAATGACGGTAAGCTTCGCGCCTCTATCACATGGGAGGAAGGTGAGAAGAACGGTCGGGAACTGATATATGCCGATGACGGTAAGCTCATTACAGTCGAGAAACTATGGAAAGATGGTCGGCTGATGATGGTAACGGAATTCTACCGAAACGGTAATCCGAAACAGCGTGAGACATTCGATGAAAAACAAAAGCGGGTTGAACAATTCTGGGATACAGGCAAAGTATTCACCGAAGGTGCGATGGTTTTATGCAGATATGCAGGATACGGTAACTGGTGTAAAGAGGGCGTTCATAAAACATATTATAAAAATGGCACTGTGGAATCGGTGACCATTTGGAAAAACGGTAAGCTTGATGGAACGGCGAATCGCATGTGGGAAAATGGCCGAACCGCAGAGGCTGCAACATATACCGATGGAAAACTTGTGGCGCGGAAACTGTGGAACACAGACGGAGTCATAATGCTTGATGAAGAATATGAGGAGGATGGCTCCGTCAGACTGCATAAATAGTAACTGTTGCAAAGATGACAGCGGTGATTATAACAGCTATCTCTATAAAGGAATACCAGTCGTTTTAACGGCTGCACCAATCGGTGGAAGGCATAAACGAACTAATCCCAAGATTGGCAGGCTGGTCTAAAACAAAGCTCAACCTTGTGGAGTGGATAATTTCCCAACAAAAGAAAGAAACAGGAAAATGGGGAGCGTACCCCTCAGCATCTCCACTGATGTGACAAAAATGTTGCCCATCATCTTCATAAACGTCCTGAGCATGTTATATGTCTGGGCAAAATATTCTTGACATAGAATCCTGCATTTTCCTATACTTGAAATCATATAAAGGAAAATCTTATCAGTAGCTTTCCAAATTTCTTTTCACGGAGGATTTGAAATGGACATTGAAGACAGGAAAAAATGCTCGGAATTATGGCAAATGGCCTCCGGTGATTACATTGCTCCGGAATACTGGACAGAGGAGGCCGCAGATGAGCTTGCTAAATTTTTTGCAGAAAATTATAATTGTTCATCGGCAATGTCCTACGTTCCAAGACCATGTGGTCCGGCGCCCGGTTGGACCTGGGTTGTCTCATATGTGTATCGCACTTTAAAAAACAGAAACCGGTTGGCTCATCGGCAGGTTTTTGCAAGTTGCAATGTTCATGCTTTAAGAACTTATAAATCTACAATTCCCGCTCAATGCCTGAAATAGCCAATGGAGGCAACGAAATGAAAAGATATATTTCATTCATTATCTTCTTGACACTATGTTGTTCCGGTGCCGCATTTTCAGATGATTGCAATAAACAACCGCAGCAGACTAAAAACTTCGGCGTTATGGATTTGGAGCAGTACCGCTCATATCCTTTTCAATGGATATTTCCTGAATATTATTACACAGCGGAAAACATCCGGGTTGAAAAAATGAATAAACCACCGGAGGGGTTTTCTAAAGTTGAGTTTTTTGGGTTGAGCGCGTGTATTCCTTCAGAGTTTACCGAAGAAATCAAAAGAAAGCACGACATCATGTATTTCAAAACCAGGAACGAAGAAACAATCATGATGATTAAATCTTCAAATGATCCATATATGTGCTCAGATGATCTTCGCGCCTATCAGAAAGATTACTGTTCGGCCTATAAAACGCCTCAGGAGTATAACCACAAACTTTTCACGCTTACACCAGATACTGCCATTAATACGGGGGATAAATGGATCGTACATGGTAAAGGCATGGTCTTTGAGAGAGCGAAAATGATTAGAATATACTCAGGCGATACATTTATCGCTTATGTGATATTTATTAAAGATTCCCTGGTTAAAAAAACAAAGTTTTCTCACGAGATCACTCTTTTTCATACAAACGGTCCCCTGAATTCTCATATAACTATAAGTTTTATTGACGAAGATGATAGAATTTTAAATCATTTTATCTCCACGCTTGAATGAAGCCGGCATGGAGACCGTCACCCGCCGTCCCTTATGCGTAAGGAAACAGAGCATAATCGGACTTCCCATCAATATGAACGGCCACTACCTGAGCATTCCGTATCAACTGACCAGATAACTTTCTTTTCAAGGAGGATTTGAAATGGACATGGAAGACAGGACAAAATGCTCGGAATTATGGCAAATGGCCTCCGGTGATTACCGAAGTCGGAGACACGCTTCAATTATCGAGTTAAAATTGACATAATCTGGCATAAAGCTGTTGCAAGCAAACGCCTGAGTTTAAGTGACTCGAGACCTTTTCCGCGTCCGCTTAGGCGAATTATTGGAGGGGCTTCCGCAGAACACCTCGATAATACACGCGTAGTGTGCTGACTTTTTGCCACTAAACGACGCGGCAGCTTTGCATACACGACGAACGCGAAAGTGACCTTCATGCCTGGGGATGTTCTGTTTACCCAAGATTGCTTTTCCTTCAGCGGTTACAAACCGTCTTGGCAGGCGCGCCTCGGCAATTACAAACAGCAGTGCTCGGGCTTTAGGGTTGCAGCGCTTAAGCTCTGCCAGCCGCTTGAGGTCTTCGTCTATCTGGTTTTTGGGGGCTGAAGCACGCTTGATCTCTATGACGGCCAAGAGGTTGCCTGCCAAGGATTGCCGACTGTCCGCCTCTGCGTATGACAGACCTGTTATAACAACAAGGTCCGCTCTAGCCTGAACCCCATGGGGGCACTTACCGGCTGGCATAAGCCGGCTGTACTGCTTTTCGCAAAGCAATACTTCGTCTGGGTGTAGATTGGCGAAGATCAGGTTGCATATTTCTGCAACGAGTGCCGATTCCCCGAGTGGATACTTGGGATATAAGGAGTGACGATGACCAATCCAGAAGGTCAATCCCTGCAATGCTTTCTCCGCCCAATTTGGACAACGATCATTATTTACGACCATGTGATGCTCCTTACGAAGAGAATACGCCGGAGCTGCGAAGTGGTGATCGGCTCCAGCGGCTGGTTAGCGCATTCATTCATTTCCAATCGCTTTCTTAACTTTTGCGACAATATATCTCAAAACAGTAGGGGTTGAATATCCTAAAACAAGTGATAAGAACCAGAGTAGCCCTACTGAACTTGGTGTGCTCTGTATGTTCCCTAAGAATAAGAACGCGATACCGATACCTATGCCAATACCGGCAAGACACATACCAGCAACCCAATAAGCACGCTGTCTTTTACTTTCAGTAGTTTGTTTTCTTTTTGGTTCTTGCTCATGTGTTTCTATGGTTTCATGGAGGGGAGGTTTTAATAAATTGAGCTCTGAAGTCCAACCTCTTATTAGGCTGGCAATGCCAGCAATAAGCGGGCATGTCCAAAGTATCGCCAAGTCTTGGCTGTTTAGGTTAAATGTACTTATTATTTCTATCATTCTTTTTGTCTCCACCTATTTTACTAAGCGCTAATGACAGCATCACCGGTCGTTCCCGCGAATTGCTAAAAAATTCCAAATTTCACTGATCGTTTTTTTAGTCGTCCTGATAATATTTTATTTACTGATCAAGCCATGACTTTGGTTTTGCCTGGTTATTCCCCCTACAGTCTTTTATTAACGCTTCGATCAGTTTTACAAGATTATATGCGTCTTCTAAAGTTTTTGTATTCAGCCACCAATCTTCAATATGGTTACACTAAGTATTTTATTATGGAATGAACGTTAAATTAACTCAAATAATATTTAAGTAAAAATAAATGGATATTAACGTATCCAGCAAGAAGGCCATTCGTCAAAGCTCTCGATTACCTCGCCATTGACCAACAAAGTATACATTGGTTCCTCTGGATAATCATTAAGACGAAGCTTCAAATATCTATTATTAAAAATGGCCTCATATGGATAAAAAGGATCACTCGTTTTATGCCATTTTATGCTGATTTCTACATAATACATATCACTACCTCACAAGTCCAAATTTTGAGTTATAAGAAGGATTGGTCCGGGATGCACCGTTAATTATTGCCTGATAAACATCACTACCAACAAAGCCCTTGTTTTGATATTTTTGTACTTCCTGTGTAAATGTTGGACCATCCGGTGACCCATAAGTTGCAAGGTCTCTGCTTCGTAAAGCGGCTACTTCTTCAGGGTTTTGCATATATTCTCTTGCTGTTAATCGTGCATCGTGTCGAATATTATAAATTCTTTCCGCTCTTTCTTCGATGGGTATGCCTTCTTTTTTCCACTGGTCGTCAAGTCGTTTCAGTCTATCTGGGCTTGTTTGCTGGTTATACCATTCACGAATAGATTTATTATCTGTGTTTTTCATTCCATCAGGAAGTTTTTGAGCATTGGTTACATTATTTGTTCTCGGTCGTGGCTGCTTTTTCATGGTGGTATGGTCGGTAAGCACTCTGGAGGGTTGTTCGTTCGCCGAGCCTGCAGCGGTGGCTCTTTTGAGTTTTGGATTGGCCAAAAGCCTTTGATGATTGTTCTCCACCCATACGGCAAAGCCTTCCCCCAGACGGCTGTTCTTTAACTGTGCCACAAGCTCAGGCAGCTTGCCAACCCCTCTGGCCGTGATGTATAGGACAATGCCCTCCAAAACAAGACGAATGGCAACCGCCACAGCGCGGGCAAAATATTTTGACGAGAGCATTACGCGGGATGGTCCTGGAACGTGATCATTGTGTCCGTAAATCAATTCGTGTGAATTCATACAAAAGTCTTTGCGTGCACCATATCCCCAAGCTTCATCAAAACCCCTTTCCAGCAACCACGTTACTTCATGAAGATTTTTACCGACATACACGGCAAGAAAGGCAAGACCAAGCCATTCCAGAATCCAAAGACCTGTCTGAAAACCGACACGGCCACCCGCAAACGCTCCGGGAATCGCACCAGCGCCGGCGCCTGTTATAGCACCGGCAAGAGCACCCGCAGATGCACCGATAAGGGTAGTGCCGGCAACTACGGCCATCACAATCAAAATACACGGAAATATGGCGGATAAAACTTCATCAAGCGACTCTCCTGTTTCTTCACGAACCGCCGCAGGAATTTGTGATTTTGCGTGCCAGAGGGCCATCGCAACATTTTTTAATCTCAGCTTTCTTTCTTTCCGATAGTATTCATCAAGAGATTTGCAGTAGTTCAATTCCGGATGGGAATGAGGATTTAAATTCATTCCCTTCATACCGACATACTGTTGCAGCAATCGATCCACTTATGAAATCCCCGAAGAAATAGTTTGTTTTGATTCTCTTATGACAAGCGGAATTTATACCCAATTAATCTTTTATGTCAATTATTTTTGCGCAATGAATAATCACTAGGCGCGGCGATCGGGTGGTGCGATTGGTTGGAAGCTGAGTATAAGAATGCCTTCAAATTTTAAATAATTTAACGAATTTCATAATACCGAACCCAATGAAATAGTTCATTTCTGAATCTTGCAGCAGACGAAGTCATGAAGCCAATCATTGAACCTGTAATAATTGGTCAGGGTGCCCTCAGCTCGTCTGGTAAAATTGCAACACGAAGGGCTGGATCAAGATCAAAGATAAGCGGATAGTAAGTGGCGATTCAAATAGTGAAAGCAGCGCGCTGGTTATCAAAGAGTCACCCAAGACAACATGAGATCCGTAATAAAAAGCCGGATGAACCATTTTTCACCAGCCAAGGTTGTGCTCAGAGTGGCATTCTATTGCAGAGAGGAATCGGGCTTTAGGAAGAGGTAGTAGAGGCGGCCTTCGCGGTAGGTCTGGCCGGCAAGCTCGCCGGCTTCGTCGCCCACGCCTTTATACACGTCACAGCGGCCTGCGGCGCGGATCGCCCCGCCCGTATCCTGGTCGAGGGCAAAGCCGACCGGCTTTTTCAGATCCACCGCGGCAAAGGAAAACATCGCCCGCGGGTAGATGGCCTTGTCCGTGGCGATGGTCCGCAGCGGAGTCACAGGCTCGTTGATTGAGCCTCTGGGCTCGCCCGTACCGCGTTTGAAGAAAACAAAACGCGGATTGTGATTGACATAGGAACTGACCTGGTCGGGGTGCGCCCGGAAGTATTCGATCATTGTTTTGAGGCTGATGTTTTTACTGGAAATTCTGCCGTCCGCAACCATGCGCGGCACAATGCTTTGATAGTCGTGACCGTTGTGCGCGTCATAGTGAATCGTTTGGATCTGACCGTCTGGTGTGCGGATTTTGGCCGATCCCTGCACCTGCACGACATAAACCTCGAACTCATCGGCGAGCCAGATAATTTCCAGGCCATCGAGCATCCGGGAGGTCTCGATTTCCTTTCTTGACGGATATGGCACAATGTCGCCCCCGGAAACTCTTTTGCCCAGCACTGCCCCGTTTTCATCTTTGACCAGATCCGCCGGAGTTTTGTAAAGAGGATAGCGGAATCGTTCGGTGCGCTGAAGGGCTCCTTCAAAAATCGGTGTGTAGTAGCCGGTGAAAAGCACGGTGCCCGCCCCGTCGCATCCCACGGAAATATAAGTGTCGAACTCCTCGTGTAGAATCCTGTTTAATTCGGCAGGCGACTTTTCCGAAGTGACCAGTTTTTTCAATGCCTGAAGTGTGCGCACCCCCAACTCATGAGAAATTTCCCCGTAGGGATAAAAGCGCTTGCTGGAGGGCTTGGCCATATAGTTGAGACTGTGGTCGATGGCTTGAGCCAGACCATCCAGATCCCGACAGGCGGTTGTATAGTCAGGGATCTGGGCCGGGTCGGTGATTTTGCGAAGCGCCAGTTCGCCTGGCGGCAGGGGCCTGGAATAATCCTTTGGGGGCTCCTTGATGTCAACTATGTCCACCGAGACAGCCCCGCGTTTTTGGCAGGCAGTAAATACGAGCAAAACAACGACGAAAAATAAAGTGATGATGTTTGTCTTTTTCATGGCCGGGAGCATATGACACAAGCGGCAGGTAAGTCAAAGGAAAAGTGACCCGGTGTGTGGAAACCTCCCCCCCTTCGACAAGCTCAGGGCAGGCTTCGACAAGCTCAGGGCAGGCCCTTCGACAAGCTCAGGGTTAACGGGGGTGACAAGGGATGCGCTTCGCGCTTTATTGACCGTTCGTGCTCGGCCTGTCGAAGCATCCTTTAGCCTTTATCCTTTAGCCTTTGTCCTCGAACTATCAGCCACCCGCCATTCACCACCGACCAGGACGCGGGTCGGGCGATCAGTCCTGATGAGCTTTCGTGTTGTCTTTGGGAGTAAAAAGAGTGCAGTCCGCACCTGACGCTCCGTAAACATCAACGGAGGGCATGCGAAAGGATTTAAAACCCATTGCCCTGCATCCGTAGGGATGCCTGGGGTCGTAGGTGATATAGAAATGCTCACAGGTAAAGCAGTTGATGAGCGTTCCTGTATGGTCTTTTTTGTCGGTCATGATGAAAACCTGCAAATTATCATCTTGCGCAAGTCTCCCGGTTACTGAAACAGGTATAGCGAAATATACGGCAAATTCAGGCGGGAGCGCCGGTCATTTATACTTCGGTCAGTTTCTCGATATCAAGCGGCCGGTCAAGCGATTTGTTGGCCTCTTCGAGTTTTTCCTGCGCCGCGTAGACTGCCACTGCCGCCTCCGGGGCGACCTTTGCGAAATAGTCGGCCAGCGTCTCACGGATCTGTCGCGGCTCGGCGGCAAGAATCTGATCCCGGAAGGCCTGCCTCATCTGATCCGTTAGTCCCGAAAAATGGCGCGCCATGGCCACATAGCCGCGCCCTTCGGGATCCATGGGCTTATCGAGCGCGCCCAATGAACTTATGATCGCCTTTTCCAGGTCGTCGGCCGTCATGTCGTTTTCCGAATAAAATTTGCGCGCCTCATCATAGACTTTGAGTGTTCCGGCAATGTGCGGGTCGCGATAGGACATGAAGGCGAAGACGCCCTGCATCGGGTCGAAGGAGGACATGCCGCCGTACGCCCCGCCCTGTACGCGGATATGTTTATACAGGTAGCTGTTGGAAATTTCCCGCGAGGCAAGCGTCAAAAGAGCGGCGGCCCGGCTGCTGTAGGCGGGCGCCTTCATGCCACAGGCCACATAGGACACCTGTGAAGGGATGGCGATTCCTGCGCGAACCGGATGAAGCGAAGGCATCGGCGCGGTGGCTGCAGTAGCGCCTGCCGGCAATCTCTCCAGAAGCTGTCCCAGGTTGTCCCTGGTCAGGTTGAGGCCCTCCGTATCAGCCGTTATGTTCACGGTCAGGTTATGTCTTGTGAAAATCAGTTCTTTGAGCCGGGCGAGCTTTTCCTGGAGCATGCCTTTGGAATTATCAAATGATCCGGCCAGCTCGTGGACGAAGCGATGCTGACTGCGGCCGTGCCACTGCTCGTCGCGGTATCCCGGCAGGGAAAGCGCCGCGGCTGCCGCGCGTCTGGCGTAGACATGTCCGGAGGGCACTATTGAGGATTGCAGGGCGTTTTTGCGCTCGGCGATGAGATCTCTCATTCTTGTTTCATTGTTTAGGTCTCCCGCGCACAAAACATCCCCAACCGCATCGAGAGCCTTGCCGGTATTGCGGTAAAGTGATTTGAAGGAAAAAAACATTTTCTGCCATGTGCTTCGGGCATCGACGTCATAAGCCGCGACGAGTTCATAGCCGAAGCCGCCCATGATCAGGGAAATGCGCTTGGACATCTCGTCATATGAATGGCCGCCCGCCCCCATGCCGCACATGATTTTACCCAGAAGAGGCAGATAGGGCTGGAGATCTTCCGGAACATGGGCGATATCGAAGGCCAGATTGACATAAACAATGCCGTTGGTGAAAAGGTCGTGCTCCAGGAGAGAGATTTCTTCTTTTGTCCCGTGCACGGTCGGGATTAAATCCACTTCGCTGGGTATGTCCTCTAGTTTCAGTTGCGGCAGGGAGGCGACCGCCTCAGGCGGGTCCGGCTCCGATTGATATTTTTTCAACGCGGCCGCCTGCTCGTCTATGGCAATCAACTGTTCGCGGTCAAGGCCGGCCTTCATGGCGGCCATCCTGCTGCGGTACTGATTTTCTTTTTTGCGTCCGAAGTCCGGGTCCGGTTCCATGATTGTCACAAGGCGATGGGGGTTTTCGACAAGCCACTTTTTTGTCAGGCTCTGGAATATTTGCGGGTCTGCCGTCCAGAGGGCGCGGATCCGGTCGATGGCCCGGGCGAAGTCGAGCCCCGCCAGCGGGTCACCGTCATAGAGCCAGGTCTGAAAGACGTTCCCCATGAGGATGATCCCATAGGGATAAGTACCGCGCGATATTTCCTTGCCGTGGAATTCCACCTGATGCAGAATTCCTTCCACCAAAGCTGGGTCAAAGCCGTCGGCGATGATCGTCGCCAGCGTGTCGTCAATCAGCTTCTCGATTTTTTCGACATCGGCGCTTCGTGTGTTACGGAGGCCGGCGCAGAACATCAGCTGTTTCAGATCCGTCTCCAGGCCGGTGGCGGGCGACATATCCTCGCCCAGAGCGGAGTCGATAAGCGCCATGCGCAGGGGGCTGGCCGGGCCGCCCACCAGCAGGCTCGCAAGAATCTTCAGCATCAGCGATGTTTCAACATCCAAGTTCTCAGCAAGAAGCCACGCCACCGTAACGATGGTTTTACGGTCGGTCGCTTCGGCTTCATCCACCGGGTATGTGGCCGCGACGCGGCGGGGTTCTGTCGCACGAGGCTGGCTTGTGATTGCCGAATCTACATCGACACTGTCGAAGCCTTCGAGCATTTCCTCCAGAAAATCCAGGTGCTCGCCTGTGGGGATGTCGCCATAGATGAAAAAGCGCGCGTTGGATGGAGAGTAGTACCTGCGATGAAAGTCAACGAACTGTTCGTAGGTGAGCGACGGGATCACCTCCGGGTCGCCGCCGGAATCCAGCGCGTAAACAGTGTCGGGGTACATGTTTTCCTGGATGGTCTTGAAGGTCAGCGAATCGGGGGACGAATAAGCTCCTTTCATCTCGTTATAGACGATGCCGGAAATGATGAGTCCGCTGTCCAGGTCGCCCGGCGTCTCGAGCTCCAGATGATGTCCCTCCTGCATGAAGGTTTCCTTGAGCATCCTAGGGTGCAGCACCAGATCGGTGTAAACCCGTGCCAGATTGTAAAAATCAGCCTTGATCTGACTGGCCACCGGATAAAGGGTTTTGTCCGGATAGGTGAAGGCATTGATAAATGTCTGCATGCTCGCCCGCGCCAGCTCCTTGAAGGCGTCTTTGAGGGGATATTTTTCCGAACCGGCCAACACAGAATGCTCCAGAATGTGCGGAAGGCCCGTGGAGTCGGCAGGCGGCGTGCGAAAGCCGATCGCGTAGAGATTTTCGCGATCGAACGAATGCAGGTGCAGCACTTTCGCGCCTGTCTTTATGTGTTCTATCTCGTAAGCGGTGAGACGCACCGCCGGTATCGGCTCGACCCTTAGCACCTGAAAACCTTTGTACAAGTCGCCCGCTTGCAGCGAGGGCGTCGGGTATTTTTCCTGTGTCATTTAGAAATGCTCCTGGCTTGTATCTGACCGAACCGCCCTTTTGCAAACCGGCAATGCAGCCGGCTGGGGGGAAGGCGGGTAAATGATATTATTTACTGCCGGCCTGCTTTGCGGCCTTGATCTCCATGATTTGCGTTCTGGTGAAAACTGCCTGCACCGTTTCTGCGTGCTTGAGGATATTTTCCCTGCCTCCTTCTTCACGGTCAATGAGCGCGATCACTCGATCGATGACGAGACCCGCGCCGTGGGCGTGTTCAATGGCGGTGATGGTGGAGCCGCCGGTGGTGATGACGTCATCTATGATGACCACCCTTTCCCCCGCCTGCACATTGCCTTCAATAGCGCTTTTCGTGCCGTGGTTTTTGATGTCCTTGCGTACAATGAACGATTTAATCGGCCTGCCCATCTGATAGGAAATGACGGCCAGCGCGTTGGCAATCGGATCCGCGCCCAGTGTGAGCCCTCCGGCGGCGCTGACCGGCGCATCTTTGAGCATATCGAAAAGAACCACACCGATGAGATTCATACCTTCCGGGTCAAGCGTGGTCGGCTTGCAGTTGAAATAGTAATTGCTTTTACGGCCGGACGCGAGCGTAAACGGCGGGTCGTCGCTGTATTTAAAAGAGCGCTCCAGGATGATTTCACCGAGGCGTTTTCTGGCGTTTGTGGCATCAATAGTCATATGCATTTTCTCCTTAAAAAGAAGCGGACTGTCGCCGCAAAATAATTTCTCAAAATACAACCGGCCATAACGGACGTTCGTGGTCGGCACGATGGCCGGCAGCGCACAAATGCTATTTCTTACTGATTCGTACGCTTCTATTTATTTTCTGTTTTTCCGCCAAGCATCTGCTCGACAAGTTTCACTGCCGCCACTCCGTCTTTGGCAAAGGACGCGCCGATGGATTCGGCCCATGCACGTGTGACAACCGCGCCTCCTACCAGAAAAGCAGTTTTGAGGCCCGTTGCCCGGGCAAGCGAAATGACGTCTTTCATGTTCACCATCGTCGTGGTCATCAGCGCGGAAAGGCCGATGACATCCGGCTTTTCTTTGCGTGCAGTTTCGACAATGACCTCGTCGGGCACATCTCTGCCCAGGTCGATGACATTAAAGCCGTAGTTTCGCAAAAGCAGGGCGACGATATTTTTTCCGATGTCGTGAATATCACCCCTCACCGTTGCCAGCACCACCTTGCCTTTTTCCGCCGTAGCTTTTTGTTTTAAGAATGGATCCAGATAAGCCAGCGCCTTTTTCATGGCCTCGGCCGCTGCCATGAGTTGCGGGAGAAAATAAACCTTCTTCTCGTACAGATCACCCACCTGTACGATGGCGGGAATCAGAATTTCATCAACCAGCGCACCGGCCGGACGGCCCTCTTTAAGGAGGGCCTCGCACAATGAAGCGATGTTATCGCGGTCACCCTCCAGGATGGCGGCTGTTATCTTTTCCTCCGGCGTCAAATCACGCGGACCGGCGGCCGGAGCTTCCGGTGACTTTTCGGAAAAGTGGTTTATGTAATTTATTGCCGCCCTGTCTTTGCCCATCAGTGTGTCGGCGGCCTTTTGCACATTGGTAAGCTCGACGCTTGCCGGATTGGCAATCGCCATTGTCAGGCCCGCGTACTGGGCCATCGCCATAAATGCCGCATTCAGCCAGGGGCGCCCCGGCATGCCGAAGGAGACATTGGAAAGCCCCAGCAGCGTTCTGCTTTTGAAAGTATTTTTACACCACTCGAGCGTGGCGAGTGTTTCTTTGGCGGCTTCCGTGTCCGAGGCGACCGCCATCGTCAGGCCGTCAACGACCAGATCGTCTTTGGTCAGTTTGAATTTCTGCGCTTCGCGGAAAACAGATTTGATAATATCGCGACGCTTTCTGGCCGTTTTCGGCAAGTCGCCGTCGGCCAGAGGCAACAATATGAACATGGCTCCGTATTTTGCGGCCAAGGGCAGAAGCCTGGCGAGCTTTTCCTTTTCGCCGGAAATCGAGTTGATCATCATGCGCCCCGGATAAAGTCTTAGCGCCGCTTCGATTGTTTCCACACGTGAGGAGTCGATCACCAGCGGGAGACGGCTTGAAGACGCCAGATGACCGATGACTTTTTTGATTGTCCGGACTTCATCAATGCCCGGTTGCCCGACATTTACGTCCAGCACGGATGCTCCCTGCTTTTCCTGTTCCTGGGCCATTTGATTGATGATGGAGAGCTTGCCCTCCAGAAGCTCCTGCTGCAGGGCTTTTTTCCCGGTGGGGTTGATTCTTTCGCCGATGATAAACAGGGGTTTGTTTTGTTCCAGATGCACAAAGCCGCGCGCTGAACTCAGCGCCGCCACTGACGTACGGCGCGGGCGGGGCGGCTTCTTTCCGCCAATGGCTTTGGCCAGAGCCTCGATATGGGCCGGTGTCGTCCCGCAGCAGCCGCCGACAAGGGAAGCGCCGGCCTGTACCAGTTTCCGGCTGAAACGGGCGAAGGTGCGTGCATCCATGTCGAACACCGTCTGCACTCCGTCGAGTCGCGGCATGCCCGCATTCGGTTTTGCCAGAAGCGGAACTTTCGCCAGGGGCCTCATCCCGGCGATGAAATCCACCATTTGTTCCGGCCCCGCCGAGCAGTTGCAGCCGACTACATCCGCGCCGAGGCTCTGCAGCGTGATCAACGCGGCCGCAGGCGGCGTGCCGCCCAGCGTGTGGCCGTCTGTTTCGTATGTCATGGATACGGCAGTAAAGATGTTTCCCAGTTCCTTGACGGCCAGAAGAGCCGCGCGCGCCTCCTGGATATCAAGCATGGTTTCGATGACAATAAGGTCGCACCCTCCGTCAATCAGGCCGCGTGCCTGTTCCTGAAAGGTTTTGATCGCGTCTTCCAGGGGAAGCGACCCGAAAGGCTCAATGAAAAGACCGGTGGGGCCGATATCGCCGGCGACGAGTGTCTTTGTTCCTGCCGCCCGTCTGGCGATGAGCGCCAGTTCGCGGTTTATTTTATAGACGTCCTTTTGTGCGCCGTACTGCTCGAGCTTGAAGCGGTTGGCGCCGAAGGTGCAGGTATAGACAAGCTCGGCTCCAGCGCTCACGTAAGACGCGTGCAACTCGGAGATGGCCTTTTTGTTCTCCAGACACCAGAGTTCCGGACAGACGCCCGTCGGCATTCCCATTTTTTGCAGTTCGGTGCCGGCGGCCCCGTCGAGAATCATCACCTGCCTGCTCAAGAGATTGTTTATTCTGTTTTTATCAGCCAAAATCCGCCCTCCGGTGTTGTTCTTTTCAACGAGCGCCGTTATATCATCTTTAAAAAAGAAGTGGAAAATATTTTCGCCCCGCCCGTCATATCGCATTTAGCAATGCGTACTGTACTTCAAGCGATGGTTGCGCGAGGCTTGCCTGAGCGACGGAGCTGCTCGTGAGCTGTTTGAGGATTTCGGCTCTGATCTTATTTTACTCAAGTGCCGGAGGCTGCCGGCAAAAAAAGATCGTCGAGACCTGTCTGTTTGCGCCGGGAGCGTTTTTTACCGAACACCGGATGTCTGCCCGCAGCATATCTTACAAAGAGACTTCCCATCCGGCCGTAAGAAATGCCCGCTTTTTCGGCGGCGCAGGCCATGCTGGCATCGTGGCTGATGTCGGCGTTGGGATTTACATCCAGCACGTGGAAAATATCGTTTTTGAGGCGCACGTCCATCCGGGCGTAGTCGCGGCAGCCGAGCGCACGATAGGCATCGCAGCATATCCTGCCAAGCTCGCCCGCCTGTGCGGCGCTTAAGGGGGCGGGGAGCAGCGTTTCGATTTTTTCATAATGCACAGAGCCGGGATGGAATTTGGCATCCTGCGTACAGAGCCGGTCTTTGATGTTTTTGAAAAAAGAGAAATCCATTTCCGCTACCGGCGGCATGGTCAGATTTTCGTTTCCCCAGACGGACACCCTGAACTCGCGTCCGTCGATGAAATCCTCTACCAGCGCCGGCTGCCGGTACGTATCCAGGACATACAAAACACGTTCTTGGAGCTCCGTTTTATCAAGCACGACTGAGTCGCGGGTAATTCCCGCGGAGCAATGTTCGCGTGCCGGTTTGACGATGGCGGGGAATCTGTTCCATACTATGTCATTTGTACGATGAAATACGCTCCAGACAGGGGTGGGAATTCCGCCGTTATCGAGAATCTTTTTTACCTGAAATTTGTCCTGCGCCAGCGCCAGTGTTTCCGCATCAGCGCCGGTGAAGATAAAACCCAGCTGCTCCAGTTTTTTTGCCACCAGCCATTCACTGTGCCCGATGCCTGGCAGTTCTTCGCACCAGTTGAAGACCACATATTCGGATGGGTTGAACGGTCTCAGACAAGAGGCGATATCGTCATCGGTTACGCAGGCGGCAAAAACCGTGTGTCCTTCTTTCATCAGGGCGGTGCGCAAATGGCGGGACTGGCGGATGACCTCATCCTGTTCGTCTTTTGTCCAGCCGGGATCTACATTGTAGAGCAAAACAACCGGAATTTTATCCGGCTCTAATTTTACCGGCACCAGCTCCCTCCGTTTGGCGTTTTTTTACATAATCATTTTTTCCTTATCCTGACTGTCTGCCAGGTGCGGACATGCAGAGTATAAATACACACGTTTTTAAAATAATGCCACAAAAAGATGCCCGAGCCGGGCCGCATCCTTGGCCTGAGATAACAGCCGCTCGTACTGACAGCTTTGCGGAGAAGAGGCCAAAGGACGCTTCGACAGGCTCAGCGACCGGAAGGTTGGAGGGTTAGAGGATAGAGGATAGAGGATAAAGGCTAAAGGCTAAAGGCTAAAGGATAAAGGATAAAGGATAAAGGATAAAGGATGAAGGATACCGGCTATGAGGAATACTGGCCACGAATTATGAGCTATTTGCTGCGAGCCACGAGCTAATCGCAGCCACCATTCATCTACCCCTCAAATCCTCTAATCATCTAATCTGCTGACTCTCCGACCGGGAGACACGAAGAGGACAAAAAGAATTAAACAAGAAACGAACCTCTGATGTCCCCCTCTCGGAGGGGGCAGGGGGAGGATGAAAAGCTTAAGTTTAGAGATCCCGGCGAACGGTGAACCACTAGCTATTTGCACATTATTTTCTGGATACCGGCCCCCCGATTTCGCGCGGGCCGGTATGACGATGTTGACGGATTTTAACGATTGCGACACAGTCTCCGGCAGGGGACACGAAGGGTGCCCTTCGTGTTTTATTACCGTTCGTGGTGAGCTTTTACAGACCGTTCGTGGTGAGCCTGTCGAACCATGAACGGCGAGCCACGAGCTAATCGCAGCCACCATTCATCTAACCCTTAAATCCTCTAATCCTCTAATCATCTAAACTTCTAATCATCTAATCTGCTGACTCTCCGCCCTGCGGAGCGGATCGTTACGAGCCATGATCCATGAGTTACGAGCTTCTTGCCTTTCTTTTTCACTCACGGGCAAAACAGCCTTGACGGATCTTTGCCTGTGCCGTATGTTTGTGTGCAGCAATGAGCGCCTATTGCCGCTCGGTAAAAACCGGAAAGGAAGTGACAGGTATGTTCGACATCGAAAACTGGAGTAAGGAGAGGGTCCATGAAGTCATGTTGGAGCTGTTGACCGGCTTCAACTACATGTGGTTTCTGATGGAAGAATGGCTGAAACAACATTGCCCGGAAAAAGCCAAAAGTGAAGAATTCCTGGCGCTCAGCGGAGAGTTCGGTGCCTACGAGGCCAAACGGCTGGCCAGAGTCATCCAAGAGCCGCTCACGGGCGTGGACCGCTTGCTGGAGTTTGTCCGTCACTCACACTGGTGTGCTTTTGAAGATATAAAGCTTACTAAAATATCCGACAATAAAATTTCCATGAGGACCGCCGGCTGCTCAGCTCAGAGGGCGGCCAAGAAATGGGGCGTGGAATACTATCCCTGCGGAGACGGGGGGCTCAGGCTTCGTCAGGGTTTTTTCGCGGCCGTCGATCCGTCAGCCAGGGTGGAACGGGTCTTCACACCGCCCGATGAAAGACCCGAGGGGGTTCCCGAAGAGATTTCCTGCCAGTGGTTAATTACCATTGACTGATCACGATTGAGTGCTCGTGTCGCGCCGGAGAGGCAGGCTGAACCGGCTTTGCCGGTTCTCAGGCGGCGTCGGTACTCCTCGCGGCGGCTGTCTCCCTCATGGTACCTGCCTGAAGGATGTTTTATGTGCCGTCTTACATTAAGATCATCTGCCGCGGGTCAATGTGCTGAAATACCGGTACCGCCTGCTTATCCTTTGCGCCGTTCGTAAGTTTCTTCAAATAAAAAGGCGGTTTCCCGGTAGGCGCGCAGCACCTGCGGGTCAAAATGATGCGGCCGGATGCGCTCATTACCCTGATTGAGGATTTTGGTGACGGTGGCATGATCGATTCCCTGCTTGTAGGGACGTGTCATCCGCAAAGCGTCGTACTGGTTGGCAAGGGCGGCTATTCTGGCCTCTATGGGAATAGCATCTCCCCTGAGACCGCGGGGATAACCGGTGCCGTCCCATCTTTCGTGGTGGTTGAGGGCAATCATCTGTGCTACGCGCATGTAAGGATGTCCGCCGATGATTTTCGCGCCCCAAAATGTATGTTTTCTGAATTCAATGGTTTCTTCCGCCGTCAGCGGCTCCTTTTTTTTGAGAATATGCGCCGGAATATAGATCTTTCCGATATCGTGGAGAATGGCCTGCAGACTGATTGTCCTGATAAAATCTTCTTTCAACCCTATGCGCTCGGCAATGATTCCGCAGTACTCACCAACGCGATTCATGTGGTTGCCCCCCTCGTCATCTACTGCCTCCGCCGTGCGTGACAGCGCGTAAATTCCGTAATCGAATGCTTTGGCGATGTTCCGCATGCCGGAAAGAGTATGGAGAAGGCGGCTTTGTACACAGATATGACGAAAGAAATTCAGTTCATTGACGCCGATTTCCTGTCCATAATTGAGGGCCATCAGACAAAGGTCCTGACTAAGGTAACAAATACCGTTTTCCACCGTTACATTTCTTGCCCGGAGGTTCCTCAGTATTATTTTCGTTGACAGCACCGTTGATTCATTGTTGAGAAAAAAAATCTTTTGTCCTCCCGGCTGCGCAGCATCGACCCCGGCGAGGGGATCGTATGCAAGCTTCATCCGGCTGAAGTCCTGAAATGCGTATTCGTACTGGTTCCAACGTGCTTTGTCATCTCCGGTCAGAAGTCCCGCAATGAGAACCCTGGGTTTATCAAGAATATCGGTTGTTCGTCTCAGCAACAACACGATTATCCTTTCGAATTGCGGCTGAAAATCAAAGTGAGACGGAGAAAAAGAGTCCAGTGTTTTCTCCTCCAGCACCGTGATCGTATTCATGTCCCGCTGGAGATTATCGAAGGTGTCGCGTCTTTTTTTTCGTCCGATCAGCAGCCTCACGCGGGCGATCATTTCATCATGATCGAGTGGTTTGAACAGGTAATGATCGGCGCCTGCTTCGAGACCTCTTAAAAGATCTTCACGCGATTTCAGGGCGGACATCATGATAACGGGAATATCGCGCAAGCGTTCGATGTCTCTGATGCGTGCACAAATTGTAAATCCGTCGGTTCCCGGCAAAATCGCGTCCATCAGAATCAGGTCAACCGACTGTTTGCTGAGAATTTCCAGCGCCTGGAGACCTGTGCCGGCTGGAACCACGCCATAGCCGCGGGGAGTAAATACAGCCTCCAGGAGAGCAAGGCCCGCCGCGTCGCCCTCCACGCACAGAATCTGCGGTTGCCTTATCAGAATTGATTGCTGATCGGATTGATTCATAGCCGACATGCCCGCCTGATTACTCCTGACGCTTCTGTCGGAGCGGCAGAAAAACAGTAAAACAGCTGCCGCGGCCGAATTCACTTTCTACATGAATGCTTCCGCCGTGCATTTCCACCAATTGTTTGGCCAGCGTCAGCCCCATACCGATACCTTCTCCCGGGAGTGTGTAAGGAGATTTCAGTGTGCCGAATGCTTGAAAGAGGCGCGTCATATCTTCCTCCTTAATTCCTGTCCCTGTATCCTCAATGGAAACGCTGACACCGTCGCGGCCGGAAGATGGATCTTTGGAGAGAAAAATCTTCGCATCTATCTTCCCGCCCGGAGGCGTGTATTTGACCGCATTGCTCAATAGATGGAAAACAACCTGCGTTATTTTCTGTTCATCCGCCTCGATACGGATATTTGCTTCCGGCTGTATATTGACGGTGAATGTCTGGTTTTTTTCTTTTATCTGTTTGTCGAGCATCCTGCCTTCTCGGATCAGAATTTCTGACAGAGGGAAACAAGACAGGTCCAAAGTTATGCCTCCGGACGACAGGTGGGAAACTTCGAGGATTTCCGTGATGATGCCGCTCAAGCTTTTGCCTGCGTCGGCAATATAGCGGAGAAACTCATCCTGCTTCTCGTTGAGTTCGCCGAACATGCGGTCCTGTAAGACTTTGCTGAAGCCGATCACAGCGTTGAGCGGTGTCTGAAATTTATGGCTGATTCCGGCCATGAAGTCCGACTTGGCACGGCTGGAGGTTTCCGCGGCAATTTTTGCCTTTTCCAGCTCGGCGGTGCGCTCCTTGACGTTCTGCTCAAGCTTTTCGGAGTATTCGCGCAGTGCCTGTTCCGATTTGCGGATCAGCTCCTCGGCTTTTTTCTTCTGCGTTACATCAAATGAAAGGGCGCGGAAACCCACTGGCTTCCCCGAGGCGTCTCTTATGAGCGAAATGGATAATTCATAGTCGGCTCTTACACCATCTTTGCGCAGCACCTGATAATGAAAGTTTTTGACCGTCCGGCCTGTTTTGTATACCTGGGTGAAGGCCTCGTGGGTCTTGCGGCCATGCTCGTCATCCTGAAGTTGAGTATTGGACATCCGCAAAAGCTCATCGCGGGTGTAACCCATAACGCGGCAGGCTTCATCATTGGCAAAAGTGATCGCACCGGCGAGGTCTGTCTCGAAAAAGGCAGCGTCGATACTCTCTATAATGCTCATATATTTGGCTTCGCTCTGCAGCAGCGCCTCCTCCGCCCATTTGCGCGAAGTGATATCACGTGAAAGCACGCGGAAACCTGATGGTTTTTTCTTCTCATCGAGGATGAGAGCTCCGGAAATTTCATGGATGACGTTTACGCCCTCCCGGGAAATAATCAGCACTTCTTCACCTTTAAAAGGCTTTCCCGTCCGGTAAAGATCGTCAAAAAGATGAATAATCTTTTTTGCCGTAGGTTCGTCGGTTAGCTGCCTGAAGTTCATGCCGATGAGTTCCTCGCGCTTGTAGCCGATATTTCTGGCGGCTGCGTTATTGGCATAGGTCCAGTTTCCTTCCATATCCAGCTCCGAGTATCCTTCGTCCATGTCCTCCAAAATCGTCCGGTAGCGCTCTTCACTCTTGCGCAACTCACCTTCTATGCGCTTGCGCTCGGTAATGTCCCTGCATACACCGCGGAAACCAACCGGCGCGCCTTTTACGTCCCTGATCAGATCTACATTCAGCTCGAAGATTCCCCGCGATCCGTCTTTTCGTATGAATTCCGATTCCAGAGCCCTGACCGGCTCGCCTGTCCTGAAGAGTTGATTATAGGCTGCATACGATTTTTTTACGCCTGCCTCATCTTGTAACACACTATAATTCATACCGATCAGCTCTTCCCGGTTGTATCCGAGAAATTTAAAGACCATGTCATTTACAAAGATGAGCCGGCCGGCCAGATCATTCTCAAAGTAGGCATCGCTCATGTTTTCAAGAATTTTTTTGTAGCGTTCATCTTTTTGCCGACGTGTATCTTCCTCAAGCTTCCGTTTTGTGATGTCGCGCGATATAAAGCGAAAACCGACCGGTACCTCCAGCGCATCGCGTATGAGCGCCCCGGAAATTTCAGCATGACTTGCGGCTCCGTCCTTCCTTATGTAAGTGCCCTCAAAGTAAGAAAAAGGTTTGCCGATTTTATGCAGACGGCGGCTCACGTTTTCCATTTTGCCGGCTGTTTTTCGGTCGCAGTAGCCGTGGTAATTCATGCCCAAAAGTTCTTTACGTGAATAACCCAGTGTGCGGGCCAGCCGGTCATTGACGAATGTCAGGTTTCCCTGCAGATCTGTCTCATAATAGCTCTCTCCCATCTCCTGCAAGACGGCTCTGTATCTGTCGTGCAGAAGCGCCGAGTGTTCACCGGTGGGCTTGAGATCGGTCACATCCATTACGCTGCCCATCAGGCCCGCGGCCTCATCACGGGCGGCCGGGCCGGACATTTCCATAAACCATGCAGTTTCACCGTCTTTGCGGATAAAACGGTACTCAAACGGTTCGCTGCTTATGCCTCGGTGTTTTTTCAGCTTTTTTTGGCGTACGGCCGATCGGTCATCCGGATGTATGTAGTCCAGCAGGTGAGAACCGACAAGTTCCGAGGCGGGATAGCCGGTCATCTTTTCATACAGAGGGCTTACAGAAGCGAACTTGCCCGCTTTCAGGATGTAAAAACCGGCTCCTACCGCGTCAATCATATCCTGAAGAGGAGGGCTGGTTTTTTTCTTTACTGTCCCGGATGTTTTTTTGGCTGGTTTTTTGGCGGAAACGCTCGGGGTGACCTTCCGGGCAGCCTTTTTGCCTGCCGGCCTGGCGGCTGATTTTTTTTGTGGCGACATAGCGATATCATCTCCTCAATGTTTGACGGCTCGTAAAAATGCCGGATGCTCTTTACTTCCGGGCCCGGACGTGCCGACCAGGACCGGTATTTCAGACCTGTGCCCGGGCTTGCCCGACACATCGGGGCTTGAGCACCCTTTCTGCGGAGCTTTTTACAAAGGCGTCAGGATTTGTGTTTTTGATCCTTAACAAAATCATAGGTTTAACGACTTTGCAAAAAAGTGTCCTGTTAAAGATATCGGCTAAAACCGAATATTATTAAGGGCTGGGGGAAGATTACCGTTGCCGGTCTTGCCTGCACGCAAATTATGAGGTTTAGCCGGGCACAAGGGCGTTATTTTCCTTTTGGGCCAGGTCAAAACGAAAAGTAAGTGCGCCCCCCTCAAATGAGCGTGAAATTTCGAGGCCGGATCGTTCAAAAACTTTCATCATGGCTTCATTACGCGGTAACACATAAGCGATAAACCAGCGGATATCACGGTCGCGGGCAATTTTTACCAGATAGTCGAACATAAAAGTGGCAACTCCTTTTCCCTGAAACGCCTCATCGACGATAAAAGCTGTTTCATAGGCTCCGGAGTGCTTGTCATAGGCATAGCGGGCTTCGGCGATGATTCTTTCGTTGCGGCCTTTTTCAACAATGGCCACCACCGAAAGAACATTTTGGTAATCAATGTTGACGTAAGGTTGCATTTCCTTATGCGGCATCACCGGCTTGCTGGCAAAATAACGGAAATATTTCGACTCGTCTGAGAAATTATAAAACAGACGGCGCATCATGTCCTCATCGGAAGGCTTGATGGGGCGGATCTTTATTTCGAGACCGTCTTTCAGGGATTTACGTGTCTCCAGCTCCGACGGGTAGTTTGCCGCGTGTCTGGTCAGATAAATCTGATCCGCGTACACATAATTCAGGGCTTTGGCCTGCGCCAGCAGATCTTCGCGATGATCCGGGTGAGCGATTTCAATCATGGCAAGGACCCGTTCGCGGATGGACTTGCCAAAAAGATTGGCGACGCCGTATTCGGTCACGATGTATTTAACGACACCCAGAGTGCTGTGCGGATTGTCGTTTTTACCATCGAGGCGGATCACGATATTGCTTTTGCCCTCCTGGTCAATTGAATTGAGTGCGACAATCGCTTTCCCCTTTTTGGAGATAGTGGCGGCAACGGCGAAATTCAGCTTACTTTCATATCCGGTAAGCAGATTGTCGCCGGAATGAAAAATGACCGATTCACCGGAAATATCAATTTTCTTGACGTTTATAATGCCGATCAGGCTTTTTACCCGCCGGATCAGGAAGGGGTTGCTCAGTGTGGCGATCGAATAGAACTCGAAAATGGGATTACGGTCGACATAGTCGTAAAGAGCGCGGCTCCCATAGCAGTAGCTCCCGGTGATGAGTCCCCCGTTGTAACGGCTTCGATGCAGGGAAATAGCTCCTGATTTAACCAGATCGATCGCCCAGTCGGAAATAACATGGGTTAAAATACCCAGGTTTTTTTTACTCTTCAGATGATCGGCCAGAGCGCTGAAGATCCGTCCGACGTGCAACACGACGGTTGAACCGTCCTCGATCAGGTTGGAAATGTTCCATCCGATCCGATCGACTGTTGCGTCAGAGGGCTTGGTTTCCCTCTCGATGAGCGGCAGGTCGCTTTCCACGATATGATGAAAACTGCTGATATGCACGAATGTCTCGCCCAGGGTGGTCGGCATATTGGGGTTTATTTCCGCGATGACCAGCGAGGCCTGTTTGATCACGATATTGGCGATATCTATGGCTACTCCCAGCGAGACAAAGCCGTTTTCCGCAGGCGGGGAGACCTGGATGACGGCCACGTCCACCGCCACCGCCCCGCTTAAAAAAATATAGGGGAGTTCCATGAGGTTGGCGGGGATGAAATCGACTCTGCCTTCCGAAATTTCCTTGCTGATGCTCTCACCGACGTTGAAAGTCTTGAGACGGTATTGTCTGTTGTCGCCGCTGGGGGACAGGTATTGTCCCAGCGTAATGAGCTGAATAATTTCCAGATCTCGTAGATTGGGCGCGTTGGAGGCGGTAATCGCCGAGAGAGTTTTGCCCGGTACGGCCACTGCACTGGATACAAATATCTTCTGGCCGGGTTTGATTTTTTTTAAAAGATCCTGAGTTGAAATAATCTTGTCGCGATAGTCGAAATCGCCGCTTATGCCGACATGATCCATTTTTTTGCCCCGTTCAGACAAGTAGTGTATGGGCATCTTATACGGGAAATTTTCCGTATGCAATCTTTATCATTACCGTCGCTTCCCGGACCGGCGGGGAGGAAAAAACAACTGCCCAACGGCTTCCGGCTGTTGCCGCCGTGATTTGCCGTCATTCTATTACAGTCATTATTGGCCACTTATTGGCTTTTTTCGGCGGGCCGGCAATGCTGATTTTGCGCCGGTGACAGAGCCGGCATCGGGGCAAAATCAAAAAAATTGATTTTTTTTGCCGCGCAGTGTGAAAAAAAATATTGCAACTTCTCCGCGGAGGTGCTTTTAGAATAGAAATGAATCAAAGCAGGGCCAATATTCATTTCTGAAACAGTTTTACCCCAACCGGGTTTTTCTACGGAGCACAATGATGAAAATCAACAGGATAATTATTAGCAGAATACTGCCGGCGTTTCTTGTTCTCATCGCCGCCTTGAGCGGTTGCGGGGGCGATCAGGGTCCGTGGGAGATGACCCCGGAGGTGGCGGTGGTCACCACGGAATTTGAGACAGTGGTGATGACCACGGAGCTGCCTGGACGCACATCAGCCTGGCTTGTTGCGGAAGTGCGCCCGCAGATAAGCGGCATCATCCAAAAGCGGTTGTTTCAGGAGGGGGCGGCTGTACAGGAGGGGCAGGCTCTGTTTCAGATAGATCCGGCACTGTTTGAGGCGGCGCTGGCGCGTGCAGAAGCAAATTTGACGACACTGGAGCTCAAAGCGGGTCGGCTTCGTGAACTCCTTGAAGACAAAGCGGTCAGCCAGCAGGATTATGACGATGTTACCGCGGCCTTAAAACAGGCGCGGGCCGAGGCGCAAACGGCGCGCATAAATCTGAAATACACAACAATCACTGCCCCGATTTCCGGGCGCATCGGAAAATCCGGCGTTACGGTGGGTGCCTTGGTGACCGCCCATCAGCCGGCCGCGCTGGCGACGATTCAGCAGCTTGACCCGATGTATGTGGACGTTACTCAATCCACCGCGGATATCCAGCGGCTGCGCCGCCTTTTTCAGTCAGGCGAGCTCAACCCCAATAACGCAGGTCAGAAAAAAGTCCGCCTGTTTATCGACGACGGCACCGAGTATGCTGCAAAAGGGACACTGCAATTTCGCGATGTCAGCGTCGATCCGAGCACTGGTTCGGTCATCCTGCGCATTGTTTTTCCTAATCCTCGTGAAATCCTCTTGCCGGGAATGTTTGTACGGGCAATTTTGCAGGAAGGAATCAACGACCGGGCCATCGTTATCCCCCAGCAGGCCGTATCGCGAAACCCCAAGGGAGACCCCTATGTGCTTATTGTTGATGAACAAAACAAAGCACAGATCAGGCAGATTACGCTGGATCGTGAAATCGGCAGTTCCTGGCTGGTGAGCTCGGGACTTTCGCCCGGCGAGAAGATAATTGTGGAAGGAATGCTCAGAGTCACGCCCGGTATCGAAGTCAGGGCCGTGCCCTTTGAGGATGGCAAAGTTCAAGACGGAAAAGAAAACAGCGCGACGGAAGCAGCGGACGGTAACAACGATAAGGGTGCCTGATGTTATCTAAATTCTTTCTGGACAGACCGGTTTTCGCCTGGGTCATTGCCATTATCATCATGTCGGGAGGTCTGCTGGCGATCTACAATCTGCCGGTATCGCAGTACCCCCAGATGTCGCCCCCTACCATTGCCATCTTCGCCTCGTATCCAGGGGCCTCGTCCGAGACGGTGGAAAACAGCGTCACCCAGGTTATTGAACAAAATATGACCGGGCTCGACAGGATGATTTACATGTCCGCCTCAAGCGACTCAGCGGGCGGCTCCCGGCTGGAGCTGACTTTCGCTCCCGGCACAGACCCGGACATCGCCTGGTCTCAGGTACAAAACAAAGTTCAGGCGGCGATGCCGAACCTTCCCGACACGGTTCAGGATCAGGGCGTCAATGTGCGCAAATCCACACGTAACTATCTGATGATCGTCGGCCTCATCTCGGAAGACGGCTCGATGGACGGCACGGATCTGAGAGATTATGCCAAGTCCAACCTGGAGAGAATTCTCGCACGTGTGCCGGGTGTGGGCGAAGTGGAGTCGTTCGGCGGCGGCTACGCGATGCGCGTGTGGCTCAATCCCGAAAAACTCACGGACTACTTTCTGACGGTGGAGGACGTCCTGGCCGCACTGAAGGCATACAACGTGGAGGTATCCGCAGGACAGTTCGGCGGTGCGCCGGCCATGCCGGGTCAGCGCCTGAACGCGCCGATCGTCATTCAGAATATGCTCTCCACACCGGAAGAATTCGGCGCCATTCCTGTGCGTACCAGACCCGATGGATCCATCGTCCGCCTGCGGGATGTGGCCCGCACGGAGCTGGGCACGGAAATTTATGATATCGGCGTGGCTGCCGACGGCAAGGCCTCGGCGGGTATCGCCATCCGTCAGGCGCCTGGCGCCAACGCCCTGGATACGGCCGATGCCGTGAAGGCCAAGATGGAAGAGATGAGCCGCTTCTTCCCCCCCGGCGTTAAAGTCACCTATCCCAATGATTCGACTGTTTTTATCAAAGTCGCTATCGCCGAGGTCGTTAAAACCCTGATAATCGCGGTGATTCTGGTGTTTTTGGTCATGTGGCTTTTTCTGGGCAGCCTGCGCGCCACTTTCATCCCGACAATTGCCGTGCCGGTAGTTATCCTGGGCACCTTCGCCACTTTGTGGTTTTTCGGTTTCACCGTCAACATGCTCACCATGTTTGCGATGGTGCTGGCCATCGGCCTTCTGGTTGATGACGCGATCGTGGTCGTGGAAAATGTTGAACGAATCATGCGTGAGGAAAATCTTTCTCCCAGGGAAGCCACGGCCAAATCGATGGAGCAGATTACCAGCGCGCTCATCGGCATCGGGCTGGTGCTTTCCGCCGTTTTCGGGCCGATGGCCTTTTTCCCCGGTTCCACCGGCGTTATCTACCGCCAGTTTTCCATTACCATAATTTCCGCCATGCTTCTGTCGGTGGCTGTGGCCCTGATTCTGACGCCCGTGCTTTGTGCTTCGCTCCTCAAGCCGGTCCGTCCCGGTCAGGAACATACAGAAAATACAATTTTTATCCTGCGTCCTTTCTTTGCCTGGTTCAATAAAACATTTTTCAGATTTCGTGAGTGGTACGTGGGTGTGGTCGGCCATTCACTTTTTCGGAAAAAACACTATTTGGCTGCTTTTTGCGTTGTCCTGGTGCTGATGGCATTTTTGTTCATGCGCATGCCGACGGCCTACCTGCCGGATGAAGACCAGGGAATACTGCTGGCCCAGGTGATGATGCCCACAGGAACAACATTGGAGCAGACCGGTCAGATCGTCGGGCAGATTCAGAACTACTTCAACGAAAACGAGAAAGATGCGGTGGAAACGATTATGACCGTCACGGGCATCGGATTTTCCGGCCGGTCGCAAAATAACGGTATGGTGTTCATCAGACTGAAAGACTGGCATCTGCGCGACAAAAAACATCTCAAGGCAGGTGCGATCGTGCAAAGAGCCATGAAAGAATTTTCCGGGATCCGTAACGCAACCGTTTATGTCTTTCAGCCGCCGCCCGTGACGGAACTGGGCATGTCCACCGGTTTTGACTTCCAGCTTCTGGACCAGGGCAACCTTGGCCATCAGGCGCTCATGGAAGGGCAGAATCAGCTCTTGGGGATCGTGGCGCGTGATTCCCGCGTAATCAAAGTACGTCCCAACAGCCTGCCCGATGTTCCCGAGTATCGCATAGACGTGGACTGGGAAAAAGCGGGAGCGCTGGGCATTCCCATCACTTCCATCCACCGGACCATCTCCGCCGCTTTCGGCAGTGCCTACGTCAATGATTTCACACATGGCGGCCGTGTCAAAAGAGTTTTCCTGCAGGCGGATGCACCATACCGCATGTTGCCGCGCGACCTGGAAAAGTTATATGCACGCAACACGCAGGGGAAAATGGTCCCCTTCTCCTCTTTCGCGTCCGGTCGCTGGGTATCGGGAGCACCGCGTAAAACTCGTTTCAACGGTTTTCCCGCCATAAACATCTGGGGGGAACCGGCGCCCGGCAAGAGTTCGGGTGAGGCGATGCAGGCGATGGAGGAGGCGGCGCGGAAACTTCCGCCCGGCTTCGGATTCGACTGGAGCGGGCTTTCTTATCAGGAGAGGATGGCCGCCACGCAGGCGCCACTGCTGTACGCCTTTTCCATTTTTGTCATCTTTTTGTGCCTGGCCGCCCTTTATGAGAGCTGGACGATTCCCATCTCCATTTTGCTGGTCATTCCGCTGGGGGTCATCGGCGGCATTATCGCCTCGAGCCTGAGGGGGCTGGCCAATGATGTCTATTTCCAGATAGGCTTGCTCACCACTTTGGGCTTGGGGACAAAAAACGCCATTTTGATTGTCCAGTTTGCCAAGCAGGGGATGGAAAAAGGCTCGGGGATAATCGAAGCGACGATTGAGGGAGCGCGTCTGAGATTCAGGCCGATACTGATGACATCGCTGGCTTTTGGATTCGGTGTGCTGCCGCTGGCCCTGACGACCGGAGCGAGTGCGGGCGCCCAAAACGCCATCGGTACCAGCGTCCTGGGGGGCATGATCACGGCCACGGTGCTGGTGGTTATTTTTGCACCTCTTTTTTATGTGATCATAGAAATGATCTTCGGCAGACAGCAAAGGCAGCCGCTGTCCTCAGGTGCCGGCAGGGGCGATTTTTTCTTAGGACTGAAAAACAAAATTTTCGGTTGGCGCAAAAGGTAGAGCCGGCGGGCGGCGGATATTTGCCAGGGGTTCAAGAAAATGAAAATAATTAAAATCATCTCCTTCATCTGCATGCTTTGCCTGATCGCCTGTACGATGGCGCCGCGCTATGAAAGGCCTGCCGCACCGGTGGAGGCCCAATGGCCGGCGGGTGCCGCCTATGAGGAAACCACACACGACGAAGCGCCCGGGGCTGCCGAAATCCCCTGGCGGGATTTTATCGGCGATGGGCGTCTGCGCGAAGTCATCGAGAGAGCTTTACAAAACAACCGCGACCTGCGTATCGCTGCGCTTAACGTGGAACTTACCAAGGCGATGTACGGAATCAGCACGGCCACGCTGTTGCCGGTACTCAACGTGACCGGTGCCTGGTTCAGGGAGAGGGTGCCAGCGGATCTTTCCCCCAGCGGCAGCGCCTATACGGCGGAAAAATTCAGCGTCAATCTGGGAATGAGCTCCTGGGAAATTGATTTCTTCGGCCGGATCCGGAGCCTTCGGGACAGAGCGCTTCAGGAGTATCTGGCCGGTATCGAGGCCCGGCGCGGGTTTCAGATTATGCTCGTATCCAGTGTCGCGCAAGCCTGGCTGGCGCTCGCGGCGGACAAAGAAGCGCTGAAACTGGTTCGGGCCACACTTGAGGCCCAAAAGGAGTCATACCGCCTGATGCGGAAGCGCTACGATGTCGGCATGGCCTCGGAAATAGATCTACGCCGGATTCAAAGTCAGATGGAAACATCGCGCGCCGAAGTTGCCCTCTATACCCGTCAGGTGGCGCTGGATTTAAACGCTCTCAACCTGCTGGTTGGTTCTCCCGTCAAAGAGGAACTGTTGCCGGTCGATTTGGGCAGCGTAACTCCGCCCTGTGATTTTTCACCGGGCGTCTCTTCCGAAGTTTTGCTTACGCGGCCCGATGTACTGGCAGCCGAACGCCGCCTCCAGGCGGCATATGCCAATATCGGCGCGGCGCGCGCCGCCTTTTTCCCGCGTATTACCCTGACCACTTCCGTCGGCACAGCCAGCGCCGAGCTCTCCGGCCTGTTTAAAAGCGGCTCCGGCGTCTGGGCCTTCGCACCGCAGATTGTTCTGCCTGTTTTTGACGCCCGTACCTGGTATGCCTACCGTGTGACGAAAGTGGAGCGGGAAATATCCATCGCCCAGTATGAAAAAGCCATCCAATCGGCTTTCCGCGAGGTGGCCGATAATCTGGCGATCAAAGGAACGATTGACGCTCAGATTACCGCCCAGGAGGCGCTGGTGGAGGCGGTGGACCAAACATACCGTCTGGCCCGGCTGCGCTACGATAAAGGGATTGACAGTTATCTTTCCGTGCTGGACGCACAGCGGTCATTTTACGGCGCCAGGCAGGCGCTGATCATGTTGCGTCTGGCCCGGGCGGTCAATATCATTTCCCTGTACAAAGCGCTTGGCGGCGGGCCTGACGAGGCTTCGCCTGAATGAAAATATCTACTGTAGCCGCCACATCTTAACTTCTTTATTTTTCACTCTATACCTGCGGGCCTAATTCCGGATTTAAGACCTGAGCCGCCGTCGCGGCCGCCGGGCAAGTTTTTGCTGGGCGGCAAACGGCAAATGTTGTATATCTTTTTCTTAAATGCTGTAACTATAAGCCTCATCGGTGTGTCATCATCTCGGATAAAAAAGGGGCAGACGATGAAAAGCGTGGGAAAAGATTCAGCCGATCCGGTGGACAAGCAGACAGATCTGGAAGCACAAATTGCCGAACTGAAGCGAAAAGAAGAATTTCTCCAGGCGGTAACGAAGAATTTATCCGAAGTCATTGTTGTCGTAAACGCAAAGGGAGTAATTACTTACGTAAGCCCCTCCGTCCGACAATGTCTTGGCTACAGCCCCGACGAGCTGATCGGTAAGAACGGGTTTGATTACATTGTCCGCGCCGATCTGCCGCGGGCGCTCGTGGATTTCGGCAAGGCTATCCTCAGCAAAGAAATCAATATCCACAACTCATTCGGTATCCGGCACAAAGACGGCTCCAAACGGATCATGGGAGGCGTTGGTGTCAACCTCCTGCAGGATCGGATGGTGAGAGGTTTTGTCATCAACGTCCGGGATATCACCGACCAACGGCTGGCCGAAGCGAATCTTGACAGCCAGCAGAAGCATCTGGAGAGACTCGTTGCAAAGCGGACGCAGGAAATAGAGCGCATAAACAGTACATTGAAAGAGGAACTCGCCCAGCGAAAAGAGGCGGAAAAAGCGCTCCGGATAAGCGAAAACAGGCATCGCCGCTTCATTGAAAACATTCCCCTCGGTATTCTCATTACCGACACATCCGGGAAAATCCGTTATGTGAACCGGCAGCTTGGGGAGTTGCTGGAGAGGGCCGCCGGGGATCTGGAGGGGAAAAATATTTTTCGCCTTGAACTATTCGACAAAGACACACAAAAACGCCTGGCCGGCAGAATGGAAGCCAAAGCCGGAGCGGAGGAAAGACAAAAACTCTCTGATGTTTCCGTCTCGATGAAGGACAAAAGCAAAAAGTGGGTGGAGCTTGTTACCACTACCTTGAAAGAAGGCGGCAAACAGGTGGGGCTGCAGATGGTGTTTGTCGATATGACGGAAAAAAAACAGGCACACGAGGAACGCAAGGGACTGGCAGGGCGCCTGCAGTGGGCGGAAAGAATGGAAGCCATGGGGAAAATAGCGGGCGGCGTTGCCCACGACATCAATAATGAGCTGGGAGCGATAGTCGGTTATGCGGAACTGCTTGCGTCAAAAATGCAAGATGACTCACCATTGAGAAAACTGGCTTTGGGTCTCATTTCCTCAAGCAGAAAGGCCACATCGATCCTCCGGAATATGCTGACCATGGCCGGCCGCGGCGTGATTGTTTCCGAGCCGGTAAATCTCAGCCGGCTGGTGAGTGAATATCTGCATACGCCTGAATTTGAACGTCTTGTCCGTCATTACCCCCGTGTCAAGTTCAAATACAGCCTGGCCGATGATTTGGGGAGCATTGAGGGGGCCCCGGTGCTTTTGACGAAAACGCTGATCAATCTTGTGGCCAATGCCATGGAGGCGGTTGCCGGCAAAGGGGAAGTTTTCATCGGCACAAAGAACATATATCTGGGCAAACCCCTTGCCGGATATGAAGAGGTGCGCAAAGGGGAGTACGTTGCACTCACGGTAGCGGACACAGGCAGAGGCATCGCCGCGGAGGATATCGATAAGATATTCGAACCTTCCTATACGAAACAAAGCATGGGGAAACGAGGTACGGGTATGGGGCTGGCCATTGTCTGGGGCACCGTTAAGGATCATCGCGGCTATATAGAAGTGGAAAGCAAGCCCGGTTCAGGAACTGCATTTACCATCTATCTGCCGTCCTCCCGTCCGCCGGCCAGGGCAAGCAAAGAAGAACCCCGCCGCCGACGATACGAAGGTAACGGAGAAACGGTGCTGGTCGTGGACGACTTGCCTGAGCAAAGAGAAATCGCCGAGGCGCTGCTGACGAAAATGGGCTACAAAGTCAAGACGCTTGCCAGCGGAGAGGAAGCCATCGCTTACCTGAAAAAAAATCAGGCGGATGTGCTTATTCTGGATATGCTGATGGAGCCGGGTATTGACGGGCTGGAGACCTACAGGCGCATTTTAAAGGACAATCCACGTCAAAAGGCGGTGATTGTCAGTGGTTATACGGAAACAGATCGTGCCCGGCAGGCATTGGCGCTGGGAGCCAGCGCTTTTATCGGCAAACCCTACCTGACAGATGACATCGGAGCGGCTATCCGCAAAGCCTTGTCACAGCAAAAGCGGGAGAGAACCGGCTAGTTTGTTTTTGATGAGACGTCCGCTTTCGCGTAGAGCGGACACAGTTCTGAAGAACCTGGTACGTAATTACGGCAGGTTGCCGGTCTCGTTTCGTGGATCGCACAGCCGAAGCGCTTTCCGTCGAAGAAAAAAAACGGGCAGCCCCGCAGGGGCTTCCCGGAGCGGGCGTTCACCAGATGGTCGCCCTGCCACACTCCCTGCTCATTTTCCAAAACCTGCAGGATGTCCGTGCGTCCCTCATCCTTCCAGCGCTGTATGTCCTGCTTGCTTACGTACGCCGCAAAATCTGCCAGGCAGCAGCGCCCGCAGCGAAGACACTCCTTTTGCCGGTGACGGCTGTTGTTTTTGTCCATTTTAGCATCAGACTGCTTCGCGTCAGTCATGGGTAGCTTACACGATACGGCCAGACTAAGCAACCACCCTAAATGGTGCCCGGTTATCCCTCGGGGCGGTTGCCCGCACAAGATTTCCCCATAGAACGATTAATCAATAAAATCAGGCCTTCCGTTGATAAAAAATTTTGCCTGCTGCAATCGGGGGAGGGTGGGGATTGGGCAGACATTTTTTTTTCTTAATGATATGATGTTTTATGACGATACACCTATTGGGCGATTTGTTCACAAGTAAGGAGGGAGTAGAGATGAAAATAACGGCCGGTGAAATATCTTCTCTGAAACCGGAGGGGCTCAAAAATCAGAACAAAACCGCTCCGGGGGGATTTCAGGAAATTCTCGATGAAAAGATGAGCAATAAACCGGCTGAGGGTGCCGTCCCGGCTCGTGTTCCCCCCATGAATAACATTGACCGTATCCGTTTTGACACATCGCCGGAGCTGGAAACGAAACAAATACTTGCCAGTATGGATAGTTTTCTTGTGTTGCTCGAAACGTATCAGAGGCAAATGGGCGATCCGCTGGTGAGTCTTAAGGAAACGGCCTTAGTTGTCAGCCGGATGGAGCAGCAATCGCAGGAGCTCTATAGGGTATGGGAGGCGCTTCCCGAAGGCGAAGAAAAAGACCTGCTCAACCGTATGCTGGTGACGTCCACCGTAGAAACAATCAAATTTAACCGCGGCGACTACCTCTGATTTTTTGAGCCTGTTTATGTGATGCGAAGGTAACCGATTCAACGAACCGGCCGGAAGCAGGCCTTTTTATGCCCGCAAGACGACTGTTCCCGCCTCCGGCCGCATCGTGGCCTGCTCGCTTTTCATCTGAGTCAGAATATGATAACTAACTTACGCGATGCCAATGAAAGTTATTTCTGGTGTGGTGGTAAAATTACATACCTGAAAGAGGCATGAGAGGACGGTTTTTGAAGCAAACATTCCTCTCGTCAGCAGGAAACCGCCAGGGACCCTGAGCGGAGAAGCAGCCAGGCGACTTGCCATGACGAATATGATGATCGTAAAATACTGATAAGGAAGGTCGCGGTCATTGATGCTCGCGACGTGATTGAAAAAAATATTGTGTAGAAAGGTGGCCTGGGTATGGAAGAAAATTATAAAACACTGGAAGTAACCGTGAACAACCATGTAGCAACCGTGGCGCTCAACAGGGTGGACAATTTAAATGCCCTTAACTTCGAGCTGGCAAAGGATATCGCTGATGTTTTTCACAGTTTGGACAATGAAGATGATGTATGGGTCGTGATCCTCAAGAGTAATGCCCGAATTTTCACGGCGGGATTGGATTTGATGGGTTTCGGAACCAGAGGAATTACGGAATCTTCCAAAAGACTTCTGGAAATTCCCCTGAAAGAGAAAGATCTTTTCGAATGCTGTCACGCGATCGAAGAATGCAGGAAACCGGTGATCGCCGCCGTTCATGGCAAGTGCATCGGAGCGGGGCTGGATATTGTATCCGCCTGCGATTTCCGCATTTGTACCCAGGATGCAGAGTTTTCGCTGCGCGAACCAAGAATCGGTATTGTGGCCGACATGGGTTCTCTGCAGCGTCTTCCCTTTATCATCGGCCAGATGTACACCCGGCAGATGGCTTATACGGGCAGATTCTTCAGTGCAGCCGAAGTCGCCAGAATGGGGCTTGTCCTTGAGGTGTATCCCGACCAGGCCTCTATGCTGGAAGCGGCGAAAACCCTTGCCGAAGAGATCATGGAGAGCGCCCCCCTGGCGGTTCAATATTCAAAAGAACTCCTGAACTATGGCAGGTTCTCCTCCATTAAAGACGGCATCCACCTTGCCGTCCATAAAAATATGCTTCTTCTGACCTCTGAAGACTGCAAGGAAGCCATCTATGCTTTTATGGAGAAGAGGAAGCCAAAATTCAAGGGGATGTAAGAGACATTTCATTACATAATCGCATTCGATAAAGATGACGTTATGTAAAAAAAAGCCGTCAACCACAAAGTGCACCCTGATGGTGAAGGATGCCGCATCGATACCGGCAAAAGAACAACGCCGGTAATCCAATGCTGTTGGTCATGCCTGTTTATATGGTTATCCTCACGGCGAAGCTGCCTGTTGCTTCATTGTCCATGACCGCCCCGGAGAAATAAGTGGCCGTCAGACAGGAGACAAGCGCATTTGACCGGATTTTTTCCCGCCGGCTCGTCGGCAAAAGTCTGTGTCATGGATATTTGCCCCCCCTGGTAATCGGGCAGACACCATAAAACAAGCCGGCTTGGCATTGTTGACCGGGGAAACATTGACGATGGGGCGAAACTTCCCGGATGACGCCTTCGCTCACGAGGCTGTAGACGCTGGGGAAATATTCCTGAGGAAAAACCGCTCAGGAATGTTTCTGCTCAGATTTGCTTAACTTAATGTCGTGATATTGCGAATCTTGATTATGCAAAAAACACGCGTCCGGTTTTTTCCTGTCGGACTTGCAGGCGTCTTTTTTGCAACGCTCCCAGCGATGTGATATCCGTCTGAAGGCGGGAAAACACTTCCGGTATCGATATCCTTACCTGCTGTGCAAGACGGGCGATATCGGTGCAAAATTCGGTGGCAAGACGCGCCCAGGCAATTACGAGAGGAACGGGAGATTTGTCGGCATCTGTGGGCAATGATCCGGCGGGCAGATTATCCAGCCTTCGGGCAGCCTCATAGGCGATAACCTTCATTGCCGCGAAAAGCGCGGCAAGTGCGCCGGCTTCGCCTTCCAGACCGCGGTCTGCCGGTGTTGCGCTATTTTGGACGGCATTCTTCAGAATATCCAGCTGGGCCGCCATCCCGCCCAGAACAGGTCCCATCATGATCGTATCTTCAATTTCGCCCAGGGGAACAACCATATTTTGCCAGGCTTTTCCCTCTGCGCCCAGAAGGGCTTGTTGTTTCAGTTGGCATTGGTTCATGTTTATTGCCCCATGCGGAGAAGATTTTAAAAAATTCAAGGACATAGGAGGCAAAACCGTGAGGCCAGGCGTATTTCGCGGCACAAGGAAAGCGGTAAACGCTTTTCGCGGCGATGATTCGTCGGTGACAGCGATGACAATGAAAATATCGGCTATCGGGCCGTTGGTCAGATAACTTTTTTCGCCTTGCAGGAAATATGATCGCCCCTGCCGGGTTGCTTTTGTTGTCAGGTTTTTTGGAGTGGCGCCCCGTCCCGGTTCGGAAACGGCAAAACTCAACATACATTTTCCACAGGCTGCAGCTCTTAAATACTGATCACATTGTTTCGGCATGCCGAAAGTTCCCAGAAGATGACGAGCGATGATTTGCTGAAAGATCCAGGATACCCCCAGACCCAGATCCCGGCCGTCCCGGACGAAAATCTCGCCGGCCTGCAGAAGATCAAGGTGACTTCCATTGTTGCCTCCATAGCTTTCCGGAAGACCGATTCTGAAAAGGCCTGCATCGCCCATTTTTTTCCGGATTTCTTTGGAAAATAGTTGATCCGTTTGCAAATCTGTCTGAGCGCGTACATGTTGTGCGGCAAAATCCGCCGTGATTTTTTGAAAGTTCATCGTTGTTTTCCCTTTCGTCATCTGCAGTCAGTAAAACATTTTTTATCGGTAAACCTCTGACTGACTACAACATTATCACGTGATCAGCAAGTTACTCCCCGACAAAGCTCCACCACGCGGAGTGGGTCGCTACGATATTGAATATGCCGTTTGCCCGCAACGCCGCTGAGCAAAATATCATTGAAAAAATTTTAAGTCGGTGATAAAAGGACGAAGACGTTCCCGAAAAACAGATAAAACGCGCTCCGCGCCGTTAAAAAATAACAGAAGAAAGAAGAATAACCATGCCTTTTGAAATCAAACTGGAAGACAAAGTGGCCATCATCACGATGGACGAGGGGGAAAATCGCTTAAATCTTGATTTTCTGGCAAAATTTATGGACGCGCTGGATCACGTGGAAAAACAGACGGACGCAAATGTTCTTGTGGTTCGCGGCGCTCACGAAAAGATCTACAGCAACGGGATAGATCTCGAGTGGCTGGTGCCGATTCTGCAGAAAAAGGATCAGGTGACCGCAAAAAAATTCATTGAAACCATGATGGCGCTTTTCCGAAGAATCGCCCTCTATCCCATGATCACGATTGCCGCGATAACCGGTCACGCTTTTGCCGGCGGCGCGATCATGTGCTGTTACTTTGATTTTCGTTTTATGCGTCAGGACCGCGGTTTCTTATGCTTTCCGGAGGTCGATTTAGGTATTCCTTTCCTGCCGGGAATGATGACCGCGATGAAAAAAGCAATACCGCGTTATAAGCTCGATGAAATGGTGCTCACCGGGAAAAGAATTACCGCGCAGGAATGTCTGGAGCATCAAATCATCACCGGCGCCAGTCATATCGATCAGCTCATGAACGACGTGATGGAATTTGCCAAACTCCAGAACAAGAGGCGCCCGGTAGTCGAGCTCATCAAGGCGGAAATGAACAAGGAGATTATTCAGGCGATCGACGTCGATGACAAACCGATCATCGAGTCGGGGCGGTTTTATGTCTGACCCCTGTTTTGTAAAACAGGTTTGAGCAGCCGGGGTTTTACAGCGAAAACGCTCATCATCAGCCCCGCCCCGTGGCGCGCCTTCTGAATCGCTTTTGCCCAAAGACGATTATATGTGTTGCCGTGGCAATACCCGTCATGTGATACAATGCCGTCTGACAAAAACTTTTCTGAAGGGACTTTTAAATGACTAAAAGTGCACTTAGACTGATTTTCAATCTGTCGCTTTTCTTTGTCGCTGTCCTTCCCCTGCTCATCATCGCTTTTATGTTTTATCAACCAGCGGGAAGCACCGGTATGCCCGGGCTGGTCCTGCCTGTTGCCGGCTACGCTCTGTTTTTGTGCTGCCTTCTCTTCATTGTTGGGGTTTACAAAAAAAGACAAGCCGGTGTCGCGCTCAAACTCGAAAACATCAGAAATGAATCTCTCAGGCGTAACGCGGAGCTCAACGCGCTTCGGGAAATATCGGAAATCATCCGTAACGACATTTCTGCCGATGATCTTCTGAGCCTGATTCTGGAAAAAGCCATGCAAGTGGTCGGTGTGCTGAACGGCTCCATTTTTCTGGTGGACACGACCGAGCCCGACGGACTGCGCCTGATCTCCGCCAAACCGCCGCTTGCCCCTGCCAGGGAGGGAGCGGGGCCGCAACGCTATTTGTTTGTCAAAAGCGTGATTGAAAGCGGCCAGGGCATGCGCATTCAGAATATTGAAGATGATCCCCGTACCATGAAGTCCAACGATCCGAAATACGGAGCACCTTCTTTTATCAGCCTTCCCGTATATAAGAACAAGCAGGTCGTCGCCGTGATGAATCTGGCCAACAAAGAAGGCGGAGGGATTTTTACAGAACATGACGAACGCGTTCTGACGATTATGCTGGGGGCCATCAGCGTGGGAATCGAAAATATCAGCCTGCGTAATGTCCTGGAAAAGCATCAGACAAATACCAGGGCCCTCAACTCCCGGGAGAAAAACTGAAAATCCGTATCATCAACTGTTGCCGCCAGGCAGGCGCACGCGTATGGAATTGGCGTGCGCGTAAAGCCCTTCCATGCGGGCGAAGCGCTCGGTGGGGCCGGAAAGACGTATGAAGGCTTCCGGCGAAAAAGACAAAATACTCATGCGTTTGTAAAAATCATAAACACCCAGCGGCGAGGAAAACCGCGCCGTTCCTTCCGTCGGCAAAATATGGTTGGCGCCTGCCGTGTAGTCGCCCAGCGCCTCGGGGGTGAAGTTTCCCAAAAATACGGAGCCGGCGTTACGCACCCGCTCCACCCAGAAAGACGGGTTTTCCACCATCAGTTCAAGATGCTCCGGTGCCAACAGGTTGGCCAGCTCTACGGCCTGGTCAAGGTCTTTTGTAATAATGATGGCGCCGTATTGAGACAGTGACGCCTCAATGATGTTTTTCCTGGGCAAGATCGCCCTGTGCTTTTTAGTCTCGTCCGCCACGCGCCTGGCCAGAGACTCGGAGGGAGTGAGCAAAACGGCAGCGGCCATTTCATCGTGCTCGGCCTGTGCCAGCAGGTCGGCGGCCGCGAAAGAGGGTTGGGCCCCTTCATCGGCGATGATCGCCACTTCACTGGGGCCGGCGATCATATCAATGGCTACCTGACCGAAGACAAGTTTTTTCGCTGCCGCGACATAAGCGTTACCGGGGCCGACGATGATATCCACCCGCGGGACCGTTTTTGTTCCGTAGGCCAGCGCTGCAACGGCCTGTGCGCCGCCAACTTTAAAAACACGGTTCACGCCGGCTATTTCGGCGGCAGCGGCAATAAGCGGGTTGAGACGGCCGTCTTTTACCGGACTGGTCAGAATGATTTCCTGCACACCCGCGATGCGTGCCGGGATGGCCGCCATCAACAAAGTGGAGGGATAAGAAGCCTTGCCTCCCGGGGCGTAAATACCGGCGCGTTCCAGAGGCATGAGTTTTTGTCCCAACTGAGAGCCGTCGCCTTCATTCAGTTCATAGCCCGCAGCGCTTTGCCGAAGGTGGTACTTCTCGATACGGAGGGCGGCAAGTTCCAAAACTTCCCTGTCCTCCGGCGGTACGGTGGAGGCCGCCTCTTTTCTTTCGGCCTCCGTCGCCTCGAGGCCGTCGGCGGTAAGCTCGCCTCCGTCAAATTTATTCGAATAAGCGCAAAGAGCCTCGTCACCCTTGATGCGGACATCCTGAATGATCTGCGCCACGGTACCGAGCAGCTCCGGCGTAAACGCCGTGCCTCGTTGGCGCAAGCTTCGGAAAAATTCCCGGAATTCCTGTGAGTCGGCCCGAATAATTCTCATCGTGTCATTTTACCCTTCTTATGTCCGCGCCCAGCGCGGAGAATTTCTTTTCAATGTTTTCATACCCGCGGTCCAGGTGGTAAATGCGCGAGACCTCTGTGCTGCCCTGGGCGACCAGACCCGCGAGAATCAGACTGGCCGAGGCGCGCAGGTCGGTGGCCATGGTTTGCGCTCCATACAGGGTGGGAACACCGCGCACGATGGCGCTACTTCCCTGAATTACAATATCCGCCCCCATGCGCATCAGTTCGCTTACGTGCATGAAGCGGTTTTCAAAAACCGTTTCCGTGATCACGGAAAGGCCGCTGCCGATAGACATGTAGGCCATCATCTGGGCCTGCAGGTCGGTGGGAAAGCCCGGATGGGGGAGGGTCTTCACATCTACACTCTGGATTTTGCGGCCGGCTGAGACCTTCAGTCCTCCCTCAATGGGGGTGATGGACATACCGGTATCCCGCAGTTTGTTGATCAGTGCCTCCAGATGTTGCGGATTGCAGCCCATGAGATTGATTTCTCCCTGCGTCATACCTGCCGCGATCATGAATGTGCCTGCCTCGATCCGGTCCGGGATGATGTCGGCTTTTACTGCGTCCAGCGACGTTACACCGGTGATGGTGATGACGTCGGTTCCGGCGCCGCTGATTTTGGCGCCCATTCCCCTGAGGACATCTGCCAGATTGACGATTTCCGGCTCGCGCGCCGCATTATGCAGCACTGTGGTGCCGTTGGCCAGAGAGGCGGCCATCATGATATTTTCCGTGCCGGTGACGGTAGGCAGATCAAAATAAATTTCCGCACCTTTGAGCCTGTCAGCTTTCGCCTCGATATACCCGTTGTGCAACTCTACGGTGGCTCCCATATCTTCGAGGGCTTTAATATGCAGATTGACCGGCCGCGCCCCGATCGCGCACCCGCCGGGAAGCGACACGCGGGCCCGTCCCATGCGCGCCACCAGAGGCCCCAAAACCAAAATGGAGGCCCGCATGGTTTTCACCAGATCATAGGGGGCCACACAGTCCGTAATTTTTTCCGCACTGATTTCCACAGTGGAGCCGCCCTCGATCGTGAGCCCCATATTTCTTAACAGCTTATAGATGGTTTTGATGTCCATCAGATCCGGGATATTGGAAAAAGTGCAGGTTTTATCCGTCAGCAGCGCTGCCGTCAGAACAGGCAGGGCTGCGTTTTTCGCGCCACTGACCCAGACATCCCCATATAACGGCTTGCCGCCGCGAATGACGATTTTATCCAACGATTATTTTCTCCTTCCTTTGATTACGCGTGGGTGGCCGGCATAATCGGCTCGCACCGAAAGATCATCATAAAAACCGCCGCGTGCCGTCATCAGAGAAGCTATTGCCTGGTCCTGCCCGGCCCCTATTTCCAGCAAAAGCCAGCCTTTTTCCTTAAGGCGGTCATGCGCCTGATATATCAATTTTTCATAAAACTCCAGACCTGTTTGGCCGGCCCAAAGCGCCATATGTGGCTCATAATCTTTGACACCCGGTGCCAGCGTTGCATACTCGGCCGACCCGATATAAGGCGGATTGGAAACAATCAGATCAAAAAGTCCGGACACATTTTCGAACAAATCACCAAGCACGAAACTGATCCTTGCTTCCAGCCCCAGTGCGGCGGCATTCCGTTTGGCCACTTCCAGCGCGGCGGCCGAAATATCCGTGGCGACGACAAGGGCATCCGGAATTTCCCCGGCCAGAGCCAGCGCGATGGCCCCGCTTCCCGTGCCTATATCCGCGATCCGTGGCCGGTTCATACTCAGGTTCCGGTACAGGCCAAGCGCCTCTTCCACAATGATTTCCGTGTCCGGTCGCGGAATGAGCACATCACGATTAACCTCCAGCCGAAACGACCAAAACTCCTTGCGGCCTGTGATATAAGCTATCGGTTCGAAGGCGAGCCGGCGTTTGACCAGCCGGTGAAAATCGCTGAGCCGTCCGGCGGTTATTTGCCTATCGTAGTTCTTTATCAACCCGGTGCGGTCGCAGTTCAAAAAAAATGCCAGGAGGACTTCCGCGTCCAGACGCGCCGTGTCTATCCCCGCGCCCTCCAGCATGTGCGCCGTGTGCTGAATGATCTCCCTGATGGTCATGTTGCTTCTTTGGCCATGCCGAAAATCGTCAGGCCTTTTTCCTCCGCTCGCCGAAGATGGCACGCCCCACGCGGACAATGGTTGCCCCTTCTTCGATGGCGACCTCAAAATCGTCCGTCATCCCCATGGAAAGCTCATCCATGGATATGCCGGGGATGGCGGCCCGGGTGATTTCGTCGCGCAAATTTCTCAAGGCCACGAAATAGGGACGGGAGTCCTCCGGATTATCCGAGTAGGGCGGCATGGTCATCAGACCGCGCAGGTGCAGATTGGGCAGAACGGATATCTGCCGGGCCAGCCCGGCGGCACGTTGAGGTTCGATGCCGTTTTTGGATACCTCGCCGCTGACATTGACTTCCATCAGAACATTGAGTCGCCGTCCGGTGCGGGCGGCTCTTTTGTCGAGTTCCTGCGCCAGCTCGTGGCGGTCCACCGAGTGAATCCATTCGAAAAGATTGGCGACATATTTGGCCTTGTTGGTTTGCAGATGGCCGATCATGTGCCACTCGGCTGCTTCACCGACCAGAGGTATTTTCTCCCGCGCTTCCTGAACGTAATTTTCACCAAACAAAGTGATGCCTGCATCCAGTGCCTGACGGACGCGCTCCGCACCGACAGTCTTGCAAACCGCCATCAGACGAATGCTTTCCGGGTTGCGGCCCGCCCGCAGTGCGGCGCGGGTGATCCTCTCCCTGATGTCGGCGATGTTGGCGGTGATTGATTCGGTCACGATTTCACCTGTGGCAACTCGTAAAAAACTTACATACCGTGCCCGGCATCATTTACATTTCAGCCGGCGGCCTTTTTCTGGTGGAAACTTTCACCTTGTCCAAAACGAACGGAGAAGCCGTCCACGTGGCTTTCCTGTACAATCAAGCCCGGCCGCCGTCTGTAAACCATCTTCTTTCTCAGACCCTCACGTATAGCGAAGGACGTTCATTCTTTTCAGCATATCAAGAACATTGGCAAGCGGCAGTCCGATGACATTGGTGTAGGAGCCGCTGATCGAGCGGATAAAAGCCGCGCCCTGACCCTGGGCTGCATACCCGCCCGCTTTGTCATAAGGTTCGTTTGTGTTGATATACCAGTTTATTTCCTCAGGCTCTATGTTTTTAAAACGTACACACGAGCGCGCGATGCCCGTCCGGCAGATTTTCTCAGCTACGCATGACAGGGTATAACCGGTAAAGACAGTATGCGAGCGGTTACTAAGTTTTCGGAGCATTTCCCGAGCCTGTTTTTTATTTTCCGGCTTGCCCAGAATTATACCGTCGATCACCACAATCGTGTCTGCCCCCAGCACCACAGAGGCGGGATTTTCCAGCGCCACGGCGTGGGCCTTTTCCAGCGACAGCCGGCGCACATGATCTTGCGGGGTTTCTCCCCTGCGGGCCGCTTCATCCACCTGTGCGGGCTTTACTTTGAAGGGCAACCCGGCCAGGCGTAAAAGCTCTTTGCGCCTGGGCGAAGCGGAGGCCAGAATCAGAGGGAGGGATAAGCTTATCGGCATATTGCATAAGTTCCGTAAAAAACCCGGGCTTTTTTATTCCAGATAAAATATAGTCTGTCAATGGAAATTGCTCTGTGACGTAACGTCATCGGGCAACGACGGCGGTTCGACTCTCCGGCATCCGCAGTTTGTTTCCGGAGAAGGGGGTACAGGTGATGATGAAAAAAACGGCGACAACAATGATGCTTGTGTTTTTATTGATTGCAGGTCCGGCCCTGACGGCGGCCGCTGCGGAAAAGATTGTCCGGCTGACAGTGCCCGGCTGCTTTACCTGAGGAGCGGCACGCAGGATAGGGACTATCCTGAAAAAAATTGACGGCGTTAAAAAACACAGGTTTGAGCGGCCTGACATACTGATTGTCCTGTATGATGATGAGAAAGCCACTCTTGAAGCAATTACCAACGCCTTGGAAGGTGGCAACTTTCCTGTCCGGGGCAAGCCTGTTTATTTGCCCGCATTTTAGTGACTGACTCAAAGGAGGTGTTTTTTCCCGCCCGCCTCCAGCGCATCGACCACTTTTTTCACGTCCTGCGAGCGCCCTTTTTTACAGATGAGCAGAGCGTCTTTTGTATCCACCACGATTACATCTTTCATGCCGATAAGCGCGACCAGTTTTTGCGGGCTGTAAACAAAGGAGTTTTTCGTGTCCTCAAGAACAGTCTGCGACCCGGCGGTTGCGGCATTACCGTTTTCATCGCTTGCGGACATCTCCCAAACAGTGTCCCAGCTTCCCAGATCGCTCCATCCGAAATCAGCCGGGATCATCAGAACTTTTTTTGATTTTTCCATCACCCCGTAGTCAATTGAAATCGGAGACAGATTTTTGTAAACGGCGCGGACGGTCGATGCTTCATTTGCTTTGCCCATTCCGGCCGCAATGGTCACCAGCCCCGCATGCAATTGCGGTAAAAATTGTTTTATCTCCTCCATGATTACCGATGTTTTCCAGACAAACATGCCGCTGTTCCAGAAAAAATTTCCCTTTTCCAGAAATGACCTGGCTTGCCTGAGACCGGGCTTTTCACGAAAAGACCTGACCCGTAATACTTTCATACCCTTCACACGTCCCGCGACCGTGCCGCCCTCCATGTAGCCGAAGCCAGTGTGCGGCTGATCCGGTTTGAGGCCGATGGTGACAAGAGCGTTTTTCTTTTGGGCCGCGGCGGCCGCCGCCGCGATTACTTCACGGTAATGACCGGGATCGCCGATACCGTGATCAGAGGGGAGCACAACCATCACCGCGTCTTTGGCTCTCTTCTGAATATGGACGGCGGCATAGCCGATACAGGCGGCGGTGTTTCTGCCCATTGGTTCAATAAGGATGTTTTCCTGTGGTATTTCCGGCAACTGGCGGATCAGTTCGCGTGCGTGACTTTTGCCGGTCACGATCACAATATTCCGGGTAGGTATCAGCGGTTTGATGCGGTCCACCGTTTCCTGGATGATGGTTCTGTCCGTTACGATATCGAGCAGATGCTTGGGTTTTCTATTGCGGCTGCGCGGCCAGAAGCGCACGCCCCGTCCACCGGCCATGATCAGTGCATACATTAGCTATTCTCCTGGCAACAGACTGGTTGTTGGTGCTTTTAAAAAAGATTCAAGTTACCGGTTAATAACCGCCTCAGGCAACTAAAGAAGCAAATATCCCATGGACGATGAGCTTCGCGCTAATCGCCAGCCATCATTTCTCCAACCCGCCAACCATCTAAACTTCTAATCATCCAATCCTCCGGTCGCTCGGCTTGTCGAAGCGTCCTTTATCCTTTATCCTTTAGCCTTTAGCCTTTAGCCTTTAGCCTTTAGCCTTTAGCCTTTATCCTCTTTAGCCATGAGCTATCCACAATTCCTCTAACCCTCTAAGCATCTAATCCTTTACTAACTACCTTCACCACAGGCGCTCGGCCCTGGCGCGTTTGTTTGTCAGGGGTTCACCAGATACCCGGCAATTCTGTCCTGGATGATTTGCGAAGCCATATTATTTCCGGCTACACCTGAAAACACGCCGACGGAGGTCAGCTCACGGTCAATGTAATCGACGCGGATTTTGACTTTTTCATCGGAGATGACCGCCTTGATTACACCGCCGGAGATTTTGCGATCCTTTTCAACATCTTCTCCGCGGAGATCAGCCACTGCCTTCAGGCAGGCCTGCCAGACAGGTTCAATATCGGCCTTGTATTGCGTGGTCAGATAGCCGTCCTGATAAATAAACTTGCCGGAGTGAAACCCCATAACCTTGCCGTTAATAACCAGAGCACTGCTGCATCCGGAAAGAAGAACGGCTGAAACGGCGAGCGCAACAATTATTTTCTTCATCATCTGCCTCCCTGTTGACGGATATTGATGCTTTATAAAGTAAGCTTTGCCTTGTGTCAATCTTCAGGCGGCAAAGCTGTAAAAAATCGAGCTTACCGCGGCCCACAAGAGAATAACCACCGTTAGGACCATTGAGATGTAGGCCAGAATTTTGCTCCAGGCGCTTTCGGGCCGCTGGTCGTTGTAGCCCATCATATAGGCCAGAAGCAGGCCGGAAAGCAGACCGCCGCCGTGCGCCCAGTTATTGATGCCGCTGAAGATGAACCCGAAAATGGCCAGGCCGATCACCCAGCCCAGCGCCTGCTTGAAAATGGCATCTCCGTAATACCCGCCGCGGCTCTTTCCGAAATAAATGATCGCGCCGATCAGGCCACATATGGAGGCGGAGGCGCCGATTGTCAGTGGGACGCCTGCCGCCACGGAAACGGCAAATCCCGCAACACCCGCCAGAATGTACAGATTCATGAAGCGGTGAAGGCCGAATTCACCAAGTACGAAAGGGGCAAGCTGACGAAAGGCCAGCATATTGAACAGTATGTGCAGGATGCCGCCGTGCAGAAACGACGCCGAGATAAGGCTCCAATACCTGTGATTATGAACAACGGGAATGAAACCGCTTGCCCCCAGGCGCTGTAAGATCGGCACCGATGGCGACAAAAAACCAAGCGGCCCGCCGCCGCGGAAGATGCCCGCGGGATCCAGAATCAAAGAAAGGGCGAAAAAGGCGATGTTGACATACAAGATGGCGCTCACCGGGTTGAACATAAACATAACAGTGCGGATTTTTCCCATTGTTTCGTGTGCGCCGGGGCGCACAAGCCCGCAGTATGGGCAGATCTCTTCATCGAGGCTGATCAGCTTGCGGCAGTTGGGGCACAAAATGGAGTTTCTTCTTGTTTTCATTGCCCATTCCGGAGTGTCGGTGCTTGGCGTGACGCGGCGTTTTTTTTCGCTGTCACCTGTATTTGAGTGCCCATTTAGCAACTATAAACCCTGTTGTAAAGAAAAATGCGTCCACCGGGTTGACAGGCAGAGCCGGATGCATGATATTGCCGGTCGAAACAAGGCGGCTGAACAATGAAGGAAATTCTGAATCTGGAAATTGAGACAATTGCTTTTGGCGGCCACGGGGTCGGCCGTGCCGACGGTCTGGTGGTGTTCGTTCCCTTTACCGCACCCGGAGACATTGCCGAAATTGAAATAACCGCCCGCAGGAAAAAATATGCCCGTGGCCGGGTCAGGGAAATTATCCGGCCCTCGCCCCACAGGACGACGCCCCTGTGCCCCTACTTCGGCCGGTGCGGTGGATGTGCCTATCAGCACATTACTTACGAAGCTCAACTGAAAATCAAGCAGACACAGATTTTGGAAACTTATGCCAGAATCGGCGGAATCTCGGATGCGCCGGCCTGCGGGATAATTGCCTCTCCTGCCACATATGCCTATCGCGGCAAGGCCAGACTGCACGTTGTTTATACGGACGGTAAGCTCAAACTGGGTTTTATGGATATTTCCGGCGGTAGGATTGTGGATATCGGGCGTTGTGAAATTGTTGATGAAACCATCAATGAACAGTTGGGACAGGCCCGCAGCGCTGAAGGAAGCCAGAGCATGCCGGATGAGATGATCTTCTGGTCCTCTCCGCACGGCAATTTCAAGGACGGCGTTTCCCGTTTTGTAATGGGGAAGGAATTTTCCGTCCCGCATGACGGCTTTTTCCAGGCCAATCTGCATCTGACCGGCCGCCTTGTTGAAGAAGTGGGGCGTCTGTTCACCCGGACACCCAGAGTAACAGTAATGGATGCCTGCTGCGGAGTGGGGTTATTTTCCATTGCGCTGGCGCCGGCTTGCCGGAAAATGATCGGCGTCGAAATAAACAAAAATTCCGTGGCGCATGCCCGGAAAAACGCTTTACGTCATAACATTGCCAACGCAGACTTTATCTGTGCGGATCTGCAGGATGTCCTCAAAAGCCATCATCAATGTAAGGAGCCGCTCGATCTGGCCATTTTGAACCCGCCCCGCACCGGTCTGTCGTCGGAAGCTCTCGGAATGCTTGGCAAAATGGGCATACCGGATATTATCTATATTTCCTGCGACCCGGCCACGCAGGCCCGGGATGTCCGTTTTCTGATGGAAAAGGGCTACAGCCTGGTATTTCTTCAGCCTTTGGACATGTTCCCGCAAACACAGCACGTTGAAGTGATTGCCTTTTTGCAAAAATAACCATCAGATACGGAAAGCATTAGTATTTCCATGGCATTTTTTTTGGCCGGACTGATTTTTAATCTGAGGCATATTTTTGGTTGACAAATGGCGGTGAACGGTATAGGCAGGAAACAATTTTTTTAAGTGCCGTTTCAGTTTGTCGTTTTGTGATAAGGACATTGAGCACCGCTGATTTCTGCCTCTTGTTTCTTTTGTCATTGCGCTCATGAATATGGCCGGATAGCCTGCGACGACGCAATATCGTGGCCGTGAAAACAAACTTTCAATCACAACCCTTGGTTGAATTTGACTGATGTTTTGTTTTATAATGGTGGCCGATGAGTGGGGAAAAAGATTCATACAATCTGTCGGATGATTTGAGAGTTGCCGGAGTCAGCCGGTACGATGCCGAATATGTGAACAGTCCGGAATTGGGCGATTCGGAAGGCGAAAGCGACGATAAACTGGCCTATGGCACAGAGACGATTTTAATCGTTGATGACCTTCAGATGAACATCGACGTCACCCGTGATATGCTTGAATATCTCGGCTATCAGGTCATTTCTGCGCTGAGCGGCAAGGAAGCCGTCGATATTTACGCCGTAAAAAAAGACCAAATCGATCTGGTCATTCAGGACATGGTCATGCCTGGCATGGACGGCGCTGCGGTTTTTACGGCCTTGAAACAGATGAACCCGCAGGTTAAGGTCATCCTGGCCAGCGCCTATGGTTATAACGAGAAAATCAGATCCGTGATGCAACGTGGTTGCCGGGCGTTCATGCCCAAGCCGTTCAGCCTCGAGGAGTTGTCCACCAAAGCCAGGGAAGTTCTGGATTCTCCGTAAAACCTACACGAAAAAATGATGGCATTCCGGAGCAAATACTGCTATTTTCCCGCGTCATGAAAATAAGCTCGTTCTATTTCAGGGAGGATAAAAATGGCATCAAAAAGTAAGGAAGTCAGGCTTGAGCAGCGTCGCGTACTGGAACAGAAGCTGGAAATGAGGCTTAAAAAGCTTGAGGAAGCAGGAGCCGCAAAAGAGAAAATTGCCAAAGACGCGATTGTGAAGAACCTGAAAGCACAAATTAAAGAAGCGAACCTGCGCATTGCCGCTATTGATAAAAACACGACGCAAGTCGAGAACCTCAGGCAGGCCAAACAGCAGAAACTGGCGGAAAAAGCGGCAGAAGTAAAAGAGCCCAAAAAGAAAAAACAAAAAGAAGCGCCCGAAGAAAAAGAATCCAAAAAGAAAAAGACCCAGGCGCCCCAGGCTCCTCAGCAAAAGAAAGCCGCAAAAAAATAAAATAACGTGGCCAAATACTTTACCGTGCAAAAAGGCAGACCGGAAAAAACCCGGCCTGCCTTTTTTTCATGATGGAAATTCCATTACCGCTGGTCAAGTTTTTCTTGACATACCAAATGGCTTTTTACACTTCACCTATCAAAAAGAAATTCTTATCAATCATACTGGTCAGTTGTGTAGAGCTTGATAATTCAATCAACACAGGAGCCTGCGTCATGACTTTTGAGGCTAAAGAAAAATGCGCCGACCTTTGGAAGATGGCATCAGGTGACGATATACCAGCCTCTTATTGGCATGAAAGCGCCGGAAATATGTTGGCAAGTTTTTTTACGGCCAACTACAGTTGTTCCAAGGCTATGTCGTTTGTTCCACGCCCGAAATGACGTGAGACGCGAAACTCTTGTCATAGCGGACAGGCCTGTCGGGCTTACCCGGCGCATGGTTGGCCTGAACACTAAGATCCGCATGATCCAGCCCAGAGGGGATATACAATTTTTAGTTGAAAGTTGAAGTGTGGCTCCGTCCGTGGTAGTGACCGCGGATTGCTGATTTCCATTAAAGAAAGGAGCCACACATGAAACTAGACACAAAAAAGCGTAAAAAAGCAAGAAAAGGATTTGAGCAAGTTTATGGACATCGTGAGCTGACACAGCGAATGTTTACTATTTTGCAGACTGGCAAACAAGGCCTTGACGCACTTCAAATGGAGCTTGGCGTAATGCTATGTGAGACGATCATGGACATGGAAAGGGAAGCCCTTTCCGG
>JAGPFA010000066.1 GCA_018056765.1 Syntrophaceae bacterium | reverse complement strand
AAAAAGCTGAAAATTGGTGTTATTTCTGATACGCATCTGACCGGGCCGGACGAAACTTTAAAAAGTCTGCTTCAGGATCACTTTGCCGATGTGGATATGATTTTTCACGCCGGTGATCTGGTTGACTTAAAAGTTCTGGAGATGTTCGGGGATAAAGATGTGCGTGCCGTATGCGGCAATATGGATAATGCCCGCACGAGGAGCGAACTGCCCCAAGAGCTGATCATGGAGCTGGGCGGATTCAAAGTCGGCCTTATTCACGGCTGGGGGGCGCCTGAAGGGATTGAAAAAAGACTGGCCGAAAAGCTTGGCCCGCTGGATTGCATCGTTTTTGGACATACCCACTGGCCGGCCGGTAAGTCAATAAATGGCACATATTTTTTTAATCCCGGTTCTGCTGTGGACAAGCGGTTTGCGCGTGTCACAAGCATCGGGGTTATCGAAATAGATTCCCAAATACAGGGCAGAATAATAGCTTTGTCCTGAATGAACCGGATGTTCGGGTGATAAGAAAATGGAAACCATGTTTGCACCGTGGAGAATGGAGTATCTTGTGTGTGAAAAACAGGAAGGTTGTGTTTTTTGCAAATGTTCGACCCGCTGCGATGATTATGTATTGTACGAAGGGAAAAGCTGTTTTGTCATCTTGAACCGCTATCCGTACGTCAACGGGCATCTGATGATTATTCCCAACAGGCACCTGGGTGGTCTGGAGGAATTAACCGCCGAAGAGAGGTCAGAAATTTTCGACCTCCTTGATGTGTCGGTCAAGGTTTTAAAAGAGGCTATGAAACCGGACGGCTTCAATGTCGGCATGAATCTGGGGAAGGCCGCCGGCGCCGGGATTGCCGAGCATGTGCATATGCATGTGATCCCGCGCTGGGAGGGAGACACAAATTTCATGACAGTGGTCGGGAATGTGCGCGTGGTGCCGGAAGATCCGGCTGTTACCGCCGCCAAACTCATGCCGCTGTTTGAGAAATACACCCGTGGAGGGGAAAAACGATGAAAATATTTTATTTGCTTCTTTTGATCATTTTGGCTTTTTTTATTGTCACCTTTTCCAAGTTCAACGATCAGGAGGTGACCATCAAGTATTTCTATATGCAGGACCTGGTTGTTCCCGCCTACATGCTCATTTTCGCGGCACTGCTTCTGGGTGTGATTATTACCTGGATGCTCGGCGTGGTGGAAAGATTCCGCCTCAACCGTACCATATCCAAGCAAAACAAAATTATCAGAGACCTGAAAAAAGAACTGCGTGAAAGCGAAGCGCCTCCGATCATCGAAACGCCCAAAAAAGAAGTCCCTCCGGAACAATGAAAGCCGGGGTCAGATTCATCACCGATCACTCACTTGCCGGCGTGGCCAGGTGGCTCAGGCTTTGCGGTTTCGACACAGTTGTTTTTCAGGGCAAGGCGGGACGCGCCATGATGCGCCAGGCCCAGGCGCAAGAACGCATTTTACTCACGCGCCGACGCGATATGCAGGCCAGGCAATTTTCCGGGCGGCTGCTCCTGATGCAGGCCGCTGATCCGGGGAGTCAGCTTAAATACATATTGGAAAGTCTTTCCCTGCAGATCAGCCGGGACAAAATGCTCAGCATCTGCCTTGTGTGCAATCATCCCCTCGAAGAGGTCCCTCGTCCGGAAGTGCGCGATCTGGTCCCACCGTTTGTGTTTGAAAACCACGAAAAATACACCCGTTGTCCCAGGTGCGAAAGAATTTACTGGGAAGGCAGCCATGTAGGCCGGGTTCTCGATTATTTTAAAAGAAATGGTATCGGGATAGGGTAGGTGATGTGTCTGTTTCAGAGCGGAGCGGCGCAATCGGATTGGTCACCCTTAATTTTACCTATGGCATGGGCAAGTGCCGGCACAACGGCCGCAAGATTTTCCGTGGCACCCTTCGGGCTTCCCGGCAGGTTGATAATCAGCGACCGGCCGCGCACACCGGCCACGGCACGTGAAAGCATGGCGTGAGGCGTCACCATCATGCCCGAGTAGCGCATCGCCTCGGCCATCCCGGGTATTTCCTTGTCCAGCACCTTGAGGGTTGCCTCCGGCGTGAGGTCGCGGGGACTCAGACCCGTTCCGCCGGTGGTCAGAATCAGATCCAGTCTTTCACGATCGGACAGCTCAATGAGGGCATTGGCTATCTGCCCGATATCATCAGGAACGATGATAGTTATGGAGACGGTGAAGCCGGCGCCGGCCAGCACCTGAGCGATGGCCGGACCGCTTAAGTCCTCACGCTGTCCTTGTGAGCCTTTGTCGCTTACCGTGATAATTCCTGCCCGGTACATTGAGCTTTATTCTTCCGCGTCCTTTTTAGCTTCAGCAATAATTTTTTCTGCGATAAAAGCGGGAACCTCTTCGTAGTGTGATTCGGTATAGGTGAAGTTGCCGCGGCCGCTGGTCATCGAGCGCAGATCAGGGGCATATTTCAAAATTTCGGCCAGCGGAACCTGACCTTTGATCACCTGGTTGGCGCCACTGGTGTCCATGCCCATCACACGTCCCCGGCGGCTGTTGAGATCGCCGATCACATCGCCCATGTACTCATCCGGCACTTCGATGGAAATGTTGACAATCGGCTCAAGCAGCACCGGCTGGCAGGCCAGCACACCTTTTTGAAAGGCCATCGAGCCCGCGATTTTGAAGGCCATTTCCGATGAGTCCACCGTGTGATAGGTGCCGTCAACGAGCGAAATTCTAAAATCCACCACCGGGTATCCGGCGATGACGCCCTTGGCGGCCGCTTCGACGATCCCTTTTTCCACGGCGGGGCGGTACTGGCCGGGGATCACGCCGCCGACGATCTTATCCACAAATTCGAATCCGCCGCCACGGGGCAGGGGTTCAATATCTATCCAGCAGTCACCGAACTGGCCGCGGCCGCCGGACTGTTTTTTATAGCGGCCCTGGACATTGGTTTTTCCTTTGATGGTTTCCAGATAGGGCACCTTTGGAGTGTTGAGGTTGACCTCCACACCGAATTTTCTTTTCATCTTTTCGATATTTACTTCGATATGCACCTGCCCCATCCCCGAGAGGATCATTTCTCTGGTCTGGGTGTTACGTGAGAAGACAATTGTCGGGTCTTCTTCCATCAGACGGTTTATGGAAGAGGCAATTTTATCTTCGTCGCCACGCGATTTAGGCTCGACGGCAAAGGACATGATGGGCGGCGGGACAGGGACTTTTTCGAAAATGATGGGGGCTTTTTCGCTCGCGAGTGTATCTCCCGTGACTGTATCTTTGAGTTTGGCCACGCCTGCGATGTCGCCCGGTACAAGTGTTTCCGCCTGTTTTTGAGATTTTCCCTCTAGATAGAAGATATGTCCGAATTTTTCCGTGATTTTCCTGGTGGAATTATAAACGGCCGAGTCGGAATTCAGTTTCCCCGAATAGACGCGAAACAGTGTCAGGCGGCCGGCGTAGGGATCGGCAATGGTTTTGAAAACAATCGCGGAGAAGGCTTCGTCTTCGGAAGGTTTTCTTTCTTCAACCTCGTCAGTCCCGGGTTTATGTCCAGTGACGGAGCCTCGATCCTCCGGCGAGGCAAATGATGTAACCACCAGATCCATCAGCATAGTGACACCGATTCCTTTGAGCGATGAGCCGCAGATGAGCGGAATTATACCGCCGGAGATGACGCCTTTTCTCAAGCCGGCTTTCAGCTCTTCATCGGATAGTTCTCCTTCTTCCAGATACTTGTTCATCAGATCTTCGTCTGCTTCGGCAATGTCCTCGACCATGGAGGCGCGCATGGCCTGGGCCTCTTCCAGGAGCTCGGCCGGGATGTCCGAAGCTTTGCCGATTCCCTTGTTGTCCGTGAAAGTGAAAGCCTTCATGGAAATAAGGTCAACAATGCCCTGAAATTTGTCTTCCGCACCGATGGGCAGACACACGGGCGTGG
>JAGPFA010000065.1 GCA_018056765.1 Syntrophaceae bacterium | reverse complement strand
CCGGCCAGCATATTTCCCCACTGATCGTTACCGCCCATCTGCAGGGCACAGCCGTAGCGCTGAAACAGATAAAGGAAATCATACCCCTGCAGCAGCATGTAGTTGAATTCGATGAAGTTAAGCCCCTTCTCCAGACGCATTTTATAGCTTTCCGCCGCCAACATGCGGTTGACGCTGAAGTGCCGGCCGATATCGCGCAAAAATTCTATATAATTTATTTTGGTCAGCCAATCGGCATTGTTCAGAAGCAGAGCCTTCCCTTCCGAAAAGTCGATATACCTGGAAAGCTGCCTGCCCAGACACTGCACATTGTAGTCGATCTGCTCACGGGTAAGAACCTGCCGCATTTCCGTCTTGCCGCTGGGATCGCCGATGAGACCGGTACCTCCGCCCACCAGGGCAAGCGGACGGTTGCCGGTTTTTTGCATATGAGTAAGAGCCATGATGGGCACCAAAGAGCCGATGTGCAGGCTGGTTGCTGTCGGATCGAACCCTATGTAACAGGTGACCGGCCCCCCGGCAAACTGCTGTTCAATCAGAGCATCGTCCGTGACCTGTTCGATAAAGCCCCTGTTTTTAAGCACTTCGTAACCGCTTTCCATCTTGCCTCCGTTTACTGATTCAACTTGACGCTGATACGCTCGACGGCATTGGCCTTCCCGCTTGCGGCATCGATCTCCAGCACAACGCCCTGCAGACGGATGTCATTTTTCGCCACCTCGAATCTATTGGGAATCTGCGTCAGAAATTTTTCGATAATTGCCTCTTTCTCAATGCCGATAACCGAATCAAACGGCCCGGTCATCCCCGCGTCACTGATGTAGGCAGTGCCTCCCGGCAAAATTTCATCGTCGGCTGTCTGCACATGGGTATGGGTTCCCAAAACAGCGCTTGCCGATCCATCCAGATACCAGCCAAGCGCTCTTTTTTCGGATGTGGCCTCGGCGTGAAAGTCAACAACAATCACATTCGTTTGGACACGCAGACGTTGAATCTCCTGTCTTGCCCGGAGGAACGGACAGTCTGACGGATACATGAAAATACGCCCGGCCAGATTCAGAACACCGACATACTGCCCTGACGCCGTGGGATACAAAACACTGCCGTGTCCGGGGGCGACGTCCGGGTAGTTTGCAGGACGCAGCAGCGTCTGGTATTCGTCAATAAACCCCAGTGTTTCTTTTTTGTCCCAGATATGATTGCCGGACGTCAGCACATCGATTTGTGATGCCAAGAGCTCTTCAACTACATCCCTGGTAACGCCGAAACCGGCGGCGGCGTTTTCGCAGTTGGCAATGACGAAATCCGCCTTATGTTTTTCGATCAGCGCTGGCAGTATCTCCCGGACTGCGCGGCGGCCGGGTCTACCGACAATATCTCCAATAAACAAAATGACCATGCCTTCGTCCGTTTCACTACCCTATTTGGCAAAATTGGAAACCCTGGTCTCACGAATCACGGTGACTTTTATCTGTCCCGGATATGTGAGTTCGTCCTCAATTTTCTTCACAATATCGTTGCACAGCATGACTGCGTCATTGTCTGATATTTTTTCGTTTTCCACCATGATGCGTATTTCACGCCCCGCCTGAATGGCAAAACTTTTGTCGACGCCGGTGAATGAGTTGGCTATTTTTTCCAGCTCTTCGAGCCTCTGCACATATGATTCGAGCATCTCACGGCGCGCCCCGGGACGGGCCGCCGAAAGAGTATCCGCCGCCTGGACCAGCACGCCCAGCAGTGTGTTGCTGCGGCCGTCGTCGTGGTGCGTAGCAATGGCCTGCACAATACGCTGGTTCTCTCCAAACCGCCTGGCAAAGTCCGCCCCGATCGCCGCGTGCGTCCCCTCGATCTTATGGTCAACAGCCTTGCCGATATCGTGCAAAAGCCCGGCACGCTTGGCCTCTTTAATATTAAGCTTCAGTTCCGCCGCCATCAGGCCGGTCAAATAGGCAACGTCAATGGAATGCTGCAAAACATTTTGTGAATAGCTGGTGCGGTATTTTAGTGTGCCGAGTAAATTGATGATTTCCGGATGGACATCGTGAACACCGCAGTCGAAAGACGCCTTTTCGCCCGCCTCCCGGATGGTCTGCTCAACTTCCTTTTCCACCTTTTTTACAATATCTTCGATGCGTCCGGGATGGATTCTGCCGTCCTGGATCAGGCGCTCCAGCGAGATACGGGCAACCTCGCGGCGTACCGGATCGAAACTGGAAAGCACCACCGCTTCCGGTGTGTCATCCACGATGAGGTCGATACCGGTGGCGGCTTCAATGGCGCGGATGTTTCGTCCTTCCCGACCGATAATCCTGCCTTTCATTTCTTCGCTGGGCAAATTAACGACGGAAACGGTGCGCTCCGCAACATAGTCTCCCGCATATCTTTGCACCGCATAGGCGATAATTTCCTTGGCCTTGCGATCTGCCGTCAGTCTGGCCTCGTCCTCTATTTTGCGGACCGTAGCGGCCGCCTCGTGCCTGGCCTGAGCCTCCATGGACTCAATAAGAGTTAATTTCGCCTCCTCCGGGGTGATTCCGGCGATCTTTTCGAGCTTTACCTTCTGCTCTTCAACCAGCACATCCAGACGCCTGTTTTTTTCTTCCAGCACATGCTCTTTCTGAATCAACCCTTTTTCACGCCCTTCGATATTGGCTTCCTTGTGAGAAAGTGTGTCGACACGCTTGTCGAGGTTTTCTTCTTTGGCCCGAATGCGCCGCTCAAGCGCTTCCAGGTCGTTTTTGGCATCTTTAGTTTCCCGGTCAAAATCCGCCTTCATTTTCAGCAGATTTTCTTTCGCCTGCAAAATCGCTTCTTTTTTGATGGTTTCTGCTTCTTTTTTGGATTCATCGACGATACGGGCCGCCAGACTTTCCGACGCCTTGACCTTCTTCGCGGTAAAAACCTGTTTTAAAACATACCCTGCAACCGCTCCCGCCAAAAACGCTACTATCACCAGCAGAATAATTAAACCGCCGTCAAACATTTTGTTACCTCCTCGTGGATCCCGCCAAACGTCACTCCTGGGGCACTGAATTTTCCCTTTTGCCGGCGATAGCCGATTGGACAGGATTATATTTAAACCTTCATACCGGGACACTGTAAGCCCGGGCAGAAGGACTCATAAACAAAAATTCTCTGGGGTGAGGAAGAGGATTGAAGTGGGGATAAAAAAACCCCCGCCTATGCCGTGTTATTCACGATTTTGAACCTTTTCAAACAAGTGGGTGCCAAATGTTGTTTGTTTCAGGCTTTCTGCCAGCCGACCAGCGGAACAAGGCGGACATGCTCACCGCAAACAAGTGCAGGCCCCGGGTTCAAAGTGTTGGCTCAAAAACAAATGACAATCACGCGCATCGCAGGGGTAATTATTTATAATCAACTAACGTTTTCAATCAGTTGGATCAATTGTTCTGACCTTCTTTCCAGACGATCGCACAAGTCCTCACTGACTCCTTTTAATTTTAAAAACTCTTCTGAAATGTTCAAAGCTGCCAGGATCGCTACATCCAATGTCCGGAGTCCGCTGCTCGATTTCAATATTTCCTCCATCTTATCATTGACATAGCTTACTATATCATGAACCTGTTCATCCTCGGCATCGCTCAAAACTGCAAGCTCTTGACCCAAAATTTTGATCTCGTAACGTTTTTTCAAAACTCACGCCCTGGAAACTTATTTTTCCACTTCTATATCTGCAAGTAAATCAAGCAGTGAATCCACCCTCGTGCGTACGCTGTTCCTTTCCTCTTCTAATATCTTGAATTTGTTCCTGAAATCCTCTATCTCTGTCTCTTTGTCCTTTAAAGTATCCTCCAATGCTGAAATCTGTTTTTTTAAAAAAATCTGTTCGCTGACAATTTTTTTTATCTTCTGCTCAAGTTCTGCAAATTTACTGATTTCCACTTTTTCCCGTCCTTTTTTT
>JAGPFA010000015.1 GCA_018056765.1 Syntrophaceae bacterium | reverse complement strand
AACCGGCCATGTTGTCCGTAATCAGTGTGGCGGGAATTTTTTCTTTTTTCAACTCCCACGCCGTCAGTCTGGCGCCCTGCAGCACCGGCCTGGTCTCATCAACAAAGACCGAGATTTTTTTCCCCGCATCGCGGGCGGCATAAATCACGCCCAGCGCCGTGCCGTAGCCGGCGGTGGCCAGCGCCCCTGCATTGCAGTGAGTCAGCACCGCGTCTCCGTCATCAATGAGGGAACATCCGGCCTGCCCGATGCGCTTGTTGATTTCAATGTCTTCGGCGCAGATGAGTTTGGCCTCAGCCACAAGGCCGGTGCCCGCATTTTTCACCCCCTTCCCATGAAGGTCGGCAAGCTTTGTTTTCATGCGCTCCAGCGCCCAGAAAAGATTGCGCGCCGTGGGGCGACTGCGGGCGATCTCCTCGCAGAGGCGGTCAAACTTTTTACTGAATTTTTCCGGCGGCAAACCGGTAAGTTCCTGCGCACCCAGCGCCGTGGCAAAAGCGGCCGCAACACCGATCGCCGGCGCGCCGCGTACGGTCAGGTCTTTGATTGCGGCAATCACCTGACGGTAATTACTGCAAATTACCTGCTGCTCTTTTTGCGGGAGAGCATTTTGGTCGATCAACACCAGCGAGTTGTTTTTCCAAAAAACCGGTCTAATCATGATGCAGAGCCTTTTTGAGTAAATCGTTAACCAGTTGGGGGTTGGCCTTGCCTGCGGTGCGCTTCATCACCTGGCCGACAAAATAACCGAAGAGTTTGTCCTTGCCGCTTCTGTATTGGGCAAGCTGGCCGGGATTGTCCGCGATGACGGCCGCGATCGTTTCGGCAAGTTCATCCTCGTCCGTTATCTGCACCATGCCTTTTTCGGCAATGATCTCGTCGGGTGCGCGGCCTGTTTTGTACATGTCTTCGATGATTTCCTTGGCCATTTTGCCACTTACGACCCCTTCTTCAATAAGACCGATGAGCTTTGCCAGATGCCCGGGCGAAATGGGGCAGTCACGCACGGGGCGCTTGTCTTCGTTTAAGAGCTTCATGACATCGCCCATGATCCAGTTGGCGGCAATTTTGGGTCTGCCACAGAGTTTGACTACTCTTTCGTAGTATTCGGCAAGCTCTTTTTCGGAGGTCAGCACTCCCGCATCATAGGCGGGGATACCGTATTCCCGAACGAAACGCTCGCGTCTGGCCTGCGGCAGCTCCGGCAGGCCGGCCATCACAGAGGATATCCAGGCATCATCGATCTCAACCGGCACAAGGTCAGGCTCGGGAAACAGGCGGTAGTCTTTTTCTTCTCCTTTGCTGCGCATGGCTACGGTCACGCCGGCGGCTTCGTCCCAGAGTCTTGTTTCCGGCTCCACACTAAGGCCGCTTTCAATAAGATGGGCGTGTCGCGCCACCTCATATTCGAGGGCCCGCTGGACATGGCGGAAGGAGTTGAGGTTTTTCAACTCCGTGCGCCTGCCGAAGGTGTTTTGGCCGCGGGGCCTGAGCGAGATGTTGGCATCGCAGCGAAACGATCCCTCTTCCATGTTGCCGTCGCATATTTCCAGATAGACGAGAATTTCGTGCAGGCTCTTCAGATACGCGGAAGCTTCCGCAGGAGAGCGGATGTCCGGCTCGCTGACTATTTCTATGAGCGGCACGCCGGCGCGGTTCAGATCCACATAGCTGGCCCGGCCCGCCTCATCGTGGATCAGTTTGCCCGCGTCTTCTTCCATGTGAATCCTCGTAATGCCGATTTTCTTTTTTTCGCCCTCAAGCTCAATCAGAAGTTGCCCTTCTTCTGCAATGGGCAGATTGTCCTGGGATATCTGGTAGCCCTTGGGCAGGTCCGGGTAAAAATAATTTTTCCGCGCGAAAGTATTTCGCCGGTTGATCCTGCAGCCGGTCGCCAGCGCCATCTTCATGGCGAATTCGACCACCTTGCGGTTCAGCGACGGCAGAGTGCCGGGCATGGCCAGACACACAGGGCAGGTCAGGCTGTTGGGCGGACGGCCGAATTCAGTGGAACAGCCGCAGAATATTTTTGTAGCGGTGAGCAACTGGGCGTGCACTTCGAGCCCGATGACGGTTTCCAGATCCATTAAAGTGCGGGCCTCCTTTTTTCAATGGCGGCGTTTTTTTCAAACGCAGAGGCAAACTGTAACAGTCTGCCCTCTTCAAAGCGGCCGGCCATAAACTGCACCCCCACCGGCAGGCCGGCATGTGTGAAGCCGCAGGGGACGCAAACAGCGGGAATGCCCGCCAGGCTTGCCGCTATGGTGAACATATCGGATAGATACATCTTGAGCGGGTCTTTAGTTTTCTCGCCGATTTTAAATGCAGGTGTAGGGGTAGCGGGTGTCAGAATAATATCGCATTTGCGGAAGGCCTCGTCAAACTCGCGGCAGATCAGCGTCCGCACCTGCGTTGCCCTGCCGTAACAGGCGTCGCGACGGACGGAGGAAAGCCAGTAGCTGCCGATGATGAGGCGGCGCTTCACTTCCGGCCCGAAACCTTCTGTGCGGCTTTGTGTGTATAACCCCGCCAGGTCCTCAACATCCCCGGCCCGGAAGCCGTATCGGATGCCGTCGATGCGCGCCAGATTGGACGATGCCTCCGCCGGTACCAGAACGCAATATACCGGCACGCAATATTTTGTATGCGGCAGGGAAATTTCGATGATCTGCGCACCGCATTTTTCCAGTGTCCCGATGGCCTGTCGGATCAGGCGCAAAACATCTTCATCGATGCCTTCCACAAAATACTCTTTCGGCACACCGATGCGCATCCCGGAAATATCCCGTCCTAAAAACGTCCGGTAATCGGGAAGCTCGGCCGCCACAGAAGTGGCGTCACGGGAATCGTGGCCGGCCAGGACATTTAGCATAATCGCCGCATCCTCCACGTCTTTGGTCAGAGGGCCGATCTGGTCAAGCGATGAAGCCAGAGAAACGAGGCCGAAACGGGAGACAAGTCCATAGGTGGGCCTCAGGCCGACCACGCCGCAAAGGGAGGCCGGCTGCCGGATCGAGCCGCCCGTGTCGGAGCCGACCGCCGCGATACATTCATCCGCGGCCACGGCCGCCGCCGAGCCGCCGCTCGAGCCGCCGGGAACCAGATCCTGGCCCCAGGGATTGTGTGTCGGTCCGAACCAGGAAGTCTCGGTGGAGGAGCCCATGGCAAATTCGTCAGTATTGGTCTTGCCTGTGATTATCGCGCCTGCCGCGGCGAGCTTTTCTACAACCGTCGCGTCGTATGGCGAAAGATAGTTCTGCAGCATGCGGGAAGCACACGTTGTCGGTACTCCCCTGGTGCAGATGATGTCTTTGAGTGCCACGGGAATGCCCGTCAGCGGCTTTATGTCTCCTCTTTTTATGTCCCGATCGGCAAGCTCTGCCGCGGCCAGTGCCTCTTTTTTTGTCAGGCTGATGTAGGAATGGACTTTTTCCTCCAGCGCATCAATTCGCTCAAAAACAGAGCGGGTGATCTGCATTGCCGTCACCTCACCGGCGCGTATCTTATCTTGCAGCTCGTGAATGGTCAGTGCAGCTAACTCCATAAAATCCTCTTGGTATAAAACATGCTTTTTATTTCCTTTTTGCCGCGTCGAAAAAACAGGCGGCTCTTCCCCGGAAGATAAATAAGAGGGGAAAATGCGCGGGCTTTTCAGTCGATGATTTTCGGCACACGGAAAAAGTCACCGCGCTTGTCCGGCGCATTGGCCAGCGCCCCCTGTGTGCCCAGTGATGCTGACACATCATCTTCACGAAAGGCATTGGTAAGCCTGCCCGGATGAGTAGTGGGAGGAACGCCTCGGGTGTCCGGTTCACTGATGCTGCTAACGTAAAGCAAAAGATTATTAAGCTCGGCAACAAATTGTTCTTTCTCCTGCCCGGTAATTTCCAGGTGCATCGCCCGGGCAGCCTGCTCCACATCATTTAAACCGATCTTCAAAACGACCTCCTCAAAACACATCCCAGTACGCGCGTTGCACGGAAACAATTTTTTTCAATACCTGTCTGTTGGCCTCATCCGCCTCCCCTTCCAGGCGCAGGAGCTGCTCATCGGTCATGTGTGTTTCATCTCTCATCTCCATTAACGTGGCTCTTGCCGATTGCGCCAGGCCGCCCAGATGGTAGCCTCCCTCCAGAACAGCCACCAGTTTTCCGCCGCAACATTCATCGGCGATGTCCATAAGAATGCGCGTCATCGCGGCAAACCCCTCCGGCGTAACACGCATCGCGCCGAGCGGGTCCTTGTAATATGTATCGTAGCCGGCTGATACCAGGATGAGCTCAGGCTGGTAGGCCAAAGCAATCGGCAGGAGAATTTTTCTAAGGGCCGCCACGAATGTACCGTTCACCGCCCCCCGGCTCAGGGGTACGTTTACGGTAAAGCCAAGCCCCATACCCTCGCCCACTTCCTGCCAGCTTCCCGTGCCGGGATAATAAGGGTATTGATGGGTGGAGAAATAGAGCACCTGCCGGTCTGCATAGAACATCTTTTGTGTGCCGTTTCCATGATGAAGGTCCCAGTCGACAATCAACACTTTTTTGACATTGTGTCTGTAGCGGGCGTGCATGGCTCCTATGGCAACATTGTTGAAAATGCAGAAGCCGGCCGAATTGCCGGCACCGGCGTGATGACCGGGGGGGCGCACAAAGGCGAAGGCGTTATCGACATCGCCCGCGATGACCGCGTCGATGGCATTGAGCAGACCGCCCGCGGCAAGTAGGGCTATCTTGTAGGTGTCTGCGCTCGTTATTGTATCAGAATCCAAAATCACGTGGCTTTTTCCTGAGGTAGAGGATACAAAGTCGATGTAATGGGGCGTGTGCACGTAGGCTATTTCTTCTGGGAGTGCCGCACGAGGTTCGATGCGGACGTAATGACGGGCACACGATGGGCTTTCGAGTATTTCATAGACAGACGCCAGCCTCTCGGGGCTTTCCGGATGGGAAAATCCCGCTTTGTGCTTTAAGTAGCGCTTATCTTTTACAATTCCCGTTTTACGCAAGACGTGAACCTCTTTTGAAAAATGGCTCATTATTTTCAATGACTTATCACAAACAGGTCCAAAGAGCAAACGCGGGCGACAAACTTGGTATAACGTTTTACCGTGCAGACATGGCTAAACGACGGGAAAGTGACGGAAGTGGAGGAATCTTAATAAGAGAGGGACAAAAGAAAGCCAGGCCTCCCTATGGCAGCCGGCGTTCCCGAAACGGGTAAAAATCGGCGCTGTAAACAGTCTGCGGGCATATGACAATTTCACCTGTGCAAAAAGGGATTGCTTTTATCGCCGTCAAAGGGCATTACTTCATCATCAAAGAGACGGTAAATATTTTTATGGAGAGGAAAATCATGAAAAGAATAAGCAGCCTTTTGATTGTATTGTTGATGCTGACAACGATTGCCTGCGCGCCGACACATTCATCACGCTATCGCGAAGGTTCCAATGTCGGCCAGGAAACCAACATGACAGTACAGGACGAAGAGAGGCTCACCAAAGAGGCTCTGCCTAAAATGCTTAAGGACTACCCGCCGGTACAGAATCAGGAACTCCAGAAATATCTATCCGGCCTGGGCATGAAGATAGTCCGCGCCAATAACCTCGAAGGCAATCCCTACCGCTATAATTTTACAGTCGTCGATGTACCGGACATCAACGCGTTTGCCATGCCGGCGGGCACCATCTTTGTTACGGCGCCGCTCATTGCCAATACGTCAAGTGAAGCAGAGTTGGCGGGCGTGGTCTCGCATGAAATAGGCCACGTCGTTTCCCGCCATTCCGCCGAAAGGATGTACCAAATGGAAAAAGCCCAGAACAAAACATGGATGTACGTGGGCGGCGGAGCGGTAGTCGGCGCGGCCGCCGGGCTGGGCCTGGGAGTTCTGCTGTGCGACAAGGGCGACAAGGCCTGCCTGGCCAAGGCAGCGGCACTCGGTGGAGTTGTCGGGGCAGGAGGCGGATTTCTGGCACAGAAATACACCTTTCTTGTAAACTCGCGTGAGGATGAAATGGAGGCGGATCGTCTCGGTTTCCGCTACTCTGTGGCCGCAGGCTACCACAAGGATCATGTCGGGAAATTTTATGAAAGACTGCTGGAAATGGAAAAAAGCGGCAATAAAAATGCTGATCCGCTGATGAAAAGCCTGTCGGATGCCTTCAGTACTCACCCGCCCAGCGTGGAAAGAGTCCAACAAATGAAAGAGCTGGCGGCGCAAAGCCCCGACAGAGGCGCAATTATTAATACGCAGGAATTTAACCGCGCAAAGCAGATCGCCGCATCGCTGAAGAAAAAGTAACCGGGCAAAACTGACCCGATTTTGCTGTTTGGGAAAAGGGAGAAAAAATATTGCAGTGGTGCTATTTGCCGCCTTTATTTACATACCACTCGATTTGGCGGCAAATCCCTCTGACAATTTTTACCTCTCGCGAGGACAAACCGGTACGCGAAAAAAATCTGCGAATGTCGAGCAGCCAGTATTCGGGATTTTCCCTGTTCAAAAAGCCTACCCGCAAAAGAAGTTCGCCGATCTGCCCGTACATGCCCTCAAGCTCTGACGACATAGCCAGACGTGGTCCGTCGGATGACGGGGCCGTCGTCCGGGTCGCCAGAAAAATCTCATAGCACAAAATCATCACTGCATGGGAGAGGTTAAGCGAGGTGAATTCCCGTGAGGTGGGAATCGTCACGACACAATGGCACAGGCGCAGTTCTTCGTTGGTAAGCCCTGTGTCTTCGGGGCCGAACAGAAGCGCAATTTTATTTTGTGAGGCGAGCGCGGCGGCTTTCCGGGCCGCCTCACGCGGTGTTACAAACGGCCCGCGGGCTCTGCCGGTCCTGGCTGTGGTGCCAATGATATACTGAAAATTACCCAGTGCTTCCCGGAGAGTGTCCGTGTATTGGATGGCATCCAGCATATCCTTGGCCAGGTGAGTCGAGCGCTGCTCCATCTCTTCGTGGTCGAGGTCGCTTGACCCGACCACAATAATCTTTCCCATGCCCATATTTTTTGCGGCCCGGGCGACAGCCCCGACGTTGCCGGCATGTTTGGGTCTGAATAAAACAATACTGATGTTTTTGTTGATCTTCTGCGCGCCCATGAACTCAGCTCCCTGGAAAAAGTAGGGAACTTATAAATCCGGCGCCCTGGAATTGCACGAAATATTTACACTGCTCAGGCGAAAAGGTCGATGACACCGCCTGCTGCGGCATGGGTGAGGGCTTCAATCTGACGGGCATTCTGCAGCAACATATCCGCCATGGCCGCTTCCGCCTCGGCATTCATCCTGAGCATGGCGACGTTAATCAAATCATGAGTTTGTGACTGCTGCATGGCCAAAACGGCCGAGGCGATGCTGGTAATGTCATTCATGGCGGCAAAGCTCCTTAAAATGGTAATCGACCTGGGCAAATGAAACTTTAATCTTTTTCTGAGAAGCCGCCGGGGAAAGGTCTGTCGGCTAAACCGGATCGTTTTGCATTGCCGCTTAAGTTATTTTTTGTTATGGCCTGGCTATGTCTGAAGAAATGCAGCTTCTCAAAGATGGCGCCGCCCGGTTAGGTATTGAGCTTGACAACCAGCAGCTTTGTCAATTCGATGTCTATCGCAGTGAACTTCTGAAGTGGAATGAAAAAATAAACCTCATCTCGGAAAAAAGCGCCGGCGAAATTATCAATCGCCATTTTCTGGATTCCCTTTCACCTGCCCGGTATATCCCGCCAGGGGGAGGATGCATGCTCGACGCGGGCAGCGGCGCCGGTTTTCCGGGCATTCCGCTGAAAATCGCCCATCCGGACATCAAGCTCCACCTTCTGGAGGCAAACCGAAAGAAGATTTCTTTTTTAAAAAACGTGATCCGCTCGCTGAAACTCAATCAGACGCAAATCATTCACGACCGCACGGAAAACGTCCTTCGCGGAGAAATTTGGCGGGGGAAATTTGAGATTCTCGTTTCGAGAGCCGCCTTTAAGCTGCCTTATCTGCTGGAATTGGCGGATTACTTTCTTGGTCGGGAAGGCCTGTTGATAACTCTCAGAGGAGAGGATCTCGCCGGGGAAATCAGTCAACTAATGAAGGATCCTCATATATCGACAAAATATCTAATAAATCAGTATATTACACAAACACAGCAGGACGCTCCGCTTCGTGAAATAATCGTTTTTCAAAAGGTCGGATAAAGCAAAAACTCCTTCTAAAAAACCTTTTTTTGTGTTAGTCCATACACAGCTTTTTCAGGTAAAAAACCCCGGAAGATTTGCACGAAAACAATGAATAAAATCATCTGCATCGCCAATCAAAAGGGCGGGGTCGGTAAAACGACAACGGCCATTAACCTGTCCGCGTCGCTGGCCGTGGCCAATAAAAAAATACTGCTTATCGATGCAGACTCCCAGGGGAATTCCACCAGCGGCCTGGGCATCGACCGCAGTGTCTCCGAAAAAGCCAACTTTTACCATGCGATGATCGGTCAGCTGCCTCTGAGCTCTGTGATTGTAAAAACAGGCCTGCGTAATTTGGAAATGGTGCCGTCAAATCAGGATCTTATCGGACTGGAGGTTGAATTCGTACAGCTGGAAGATCGGGAGATCCGATTGCGCGAAATTCTCAAACCGCTCGACGGTATTTATGATTATATAATTATCGACTGCCCCCCCTCGCTGGGTTTTATGACCGTCAACGCGCTTGTGGCTGCAGACTCCTTGATTGTTCCGCTCCAATGTGAATACTATGCTATGGAAGGCTTGGGACAGCTGCTCAACACAGTCAGGCTGGTGAAAGGAAGGCTCAACCAGAAGCTGGCGCTTGATGGAATACTGCTGACGATGTTCGACCCGCGCAACACACTGGCGCACCGTGTTACACAGGATGTCCGGCAGCATCTGGGAGACAAGGTTTTTAAAACTATCATTCCGCGCAATGTCAGGCTTTCGGAAAGTCCCAGTCACGGTCTGCCTGTTATTATGTACGACTCGAAATCGCGCGGGGCTCAGGCGTATATGGAACTGGCCATGGAAATAATGAGAGAGGGAGTGTAAATGGCACAAAGAAAAGATGTACTGGGAAAAGGGTTGGGGGCCATACTTCCAGATTTATTGAATAATAGTGGAGCCAAACAGGAAGCAAGTAGTTACTGCGCCATTGAAGAGCTTAAACCCAACCGGTATCAGCCCCGGAAAAACTTCAATGATGAAGAGCAGAAAAAACTTGTCGCCTCGGTCAGACAAAGCGGCATCATTCAGCCGATAGTGGTGCGCCGGGCTGTGGCCGGCTACGAAATAATAGCCGGGGAAAGACGATGGCGCGCCGCCCAGGCGGCAGGTCTCAAAGATGTGCCGATAGTCATTCGCAATGCCTCCGACCAGGAGGCGGCCCAGCTGTCGCTGATCGAAAACCTGCTGCGCGAAGAATTAAACCCTCTTGAAGAGGCGGATGCATATGTCACATTGATGGAAAAGTTCAATCTTTCCCAGGAATCGATCGCTACCCAGGTGGGGAAAGACCGTTCGACCATCGCCAACACAATCCGTCTTTTAAAGCTGCCGGCCGCGGTGAAAACCGCGATAATTGAGAAAAAGATATCCCCCGGACACGCCCGTTGCCTGCTGGCACTGACTTCCATTGATGAACAGTTGTCTGCTCTGGGTATAATTTTGAAGCGGGGACTCAACGTTCGTGAAACGGAAAAAATAATAAACAAAGTCAAGAGTAAAAAGGTAGAGCAAAGGGCCCCGGAAAAAGACCGGCATATCGCGGATCTGGAAAAATCACTCACCGCCAGATGCATGGCCAAAGTTCAAATAAAAGGTTCAGCGCGTAAGGGTGTAATCGAAATTTCCTACAAGTCAATGGATGAGTTAAACCGCCTGAGCCGTTTTCTGCTCGACGAGCTGTAAGGGCAGGCTGATTTTTTTTTATCAACACCTGTTGATAACCATATTGACAAAAGGTTCGTAATGGAAACAGTTTGGGACAAAGCCACCAAAATTATTCAGGATAAAGTCTCGAGGCAAAACTTCGACACCTGGATAAAACCGGTAAAGATCGTGTCCATGGAGGACAAACGAGTGCAGTTGGCGGTTCCCAACAGGTTCTTCAGAGACTGGCTGATGGATAACTACCTGTCCATGATTAAGAATTCTCTGCAAAAAGTGACCGGCGTCAGTGTCGATATAGACTTTAAATTGAGTAAAGATAAGGAAAAATCACTGGAAATCGCTGCGCTGCCTTTCGAGCAGGGAAAAAACACCGTCGCTTCCCCGTCGAGGGGAAATGTATCTCATCTCAACAGCAGTTATACTTTTGAGCGTTTCGTGGTGGGACCTTCCAATCAATTTGCCCATGCCGCATCCATCGCAGTGGCCAAGCAACCGGCGAAGTACTATAATCCACTGTTTATTTACGGAGGTTCCGGTCTGGGAAAAACTCATCTGTTAAACGCGATCGGCCTGCTGACGGCCGCAACCCATCCAGATTTAAATGTCATGTATGTATCGGCGGAAGCATTCATGAATGAAATGATCAATTCCATCCGCTTTGACCGGATGGCCAAATTTCGTGAAAAATATCGTAATGTCGGTTCATTGCTCATTGATGACATTCAATTTTTAGCCGGTAAAGACAGAACACAGGAAGAATTTTTTCATACTTTCAATACTCTTCATGATTCGGGTAAACAAATTGTCGTCACCTCGGATAAGTTTCCCAAAGATATCCCAAATCTGGAGGCCAGGTTGCGCTCACGTTTTGAATGGGGACTGATTGCCGACATTCAGCCGCCGGAAACAGAAACCAAAATAGCGATTATCGAAAAAAAAATGCAGGAAAACAAAATAGAACTTTCTCCTGCGGTTGCCCAGTATATCGCCTCGCATGTTGAGTCGAACATCAGGGAACTGGAAGGGTTTTTAATCAGAATTTCAGCCTATTCTTCCCTGACCAACAGGGAAATCAATCTCGATCTGGTCCGCGAAGTTCTTAAAAAACTTGTTCAACACAATAATAAAGAAGATGTCAGCATCGAAGGAATAATAAAAAGCGTCGGCTCTAAATTAAATGTTAAAATTGCAGACATTAAAGCGCATAATAAAAACAAAAACTTTGTTTTAGCCAGACAGATTTCCATGTATCTGGCCAGAAAACTTACCAATCTTTCTTTCCCGGACATAGGTCAGAAAATCGGCGGACGAGATCACTCTACTGTGATTTACGCAAATAAAAAAATTTCGCAACTTATGGAAACCAGCGCAGACATAAAAAAAATAGTTAGCGATATTGAAGAAAATATTATCAACAGATCTTAATAGCGGCATAAACATTTCATCAACAGGCAGTGAGGATGAAAATATTTAAAATTAAAAAGCAATTTGAAACGCTCAACATATCCACAAGTAATATTACTAATACTGATTTTATTTAATTAATAACAAAAATAAAAAGTAATTATCAGGGAGGCGGAAATGGAATTCAAAATAAAAAGAAATACCTTTTTTGATGGAATTCAAAAGACGTTAGGTATTGTCGAAAAAAAGACGACTACGCCTATTTTAAATAACGTTCTTTTAAAAACGCAGCAGAACAAACTAAAAATTATCGCCACAGATAGAGAAATAAGCCTCCTTTGTGAATATGATGCACAAATTGCCGAAAATGGGGAAATCACCCTATCTGCCAAAAAACTGTATGAAATGATCAGGGAAATTCAGGGAGAGGATGTACATTTTACAAAGAGCGCAAATAACATCGTCAAAATCACATCGGAAATGGCTGTTTACAAAATACCGGGTCTGCCTGCGGATGATTTTCCCACAATAGTCGATAGTCATGTAGATAACTTTGCCCATATTTCCGGCGCGGCTTTTAAGGATTTAATCAGCAAAACTTCTTTTGCCATGGCTCTGGATGAGAGCAGGAAAAACTTCAACGGTGTATTTCTGGAAACATCAACGGACGGTACAAATCACATCTGGAGGATGGTGGCGACGGACGGACACAGGCTGGCGGTGGCAAAGGTAAATACGACTGAAGCAGGGCTTAATACTGGAAAGGGAATAATAATCCCACGTAAGGGGCTGATGGAAGTCAGAAAAATAACTGACGTGCATGAAACCATCAGTGTAGGCATTGACAAGAGTATGCTTGTGGTGAAAACGGATAATGCTGTTTTAAAGGTAAGCCTGGTTGATCAGGATTATCCTGATTATAAGAGGGTTATTCCCACGGAAAAAGGGGTGGAGGTAACCATGGATAAAGAATCGTTGCTTCGTGCGTTGAGGAGAATGAATGTTGTTTCTTCTGAAAGATACAGTGGCGTGATTATATCTTTTACCGGAGGTAAAATGACGCTCAATTCAACAAACCTCGATGTCGGCGAAGCAACCGAAGAAATATTTATCGATTACAATGGCGAGGATGCTGACGTCGGGTTTAACGTAAATTATCTAATTGACGCCGTTTCCGCCGTTGGTACTAAAAATATTATCATGGAAATCGGCAGTGGGCTGAAGCCGACGCTGATCAAACCTTCTGAAGGTGATGATTATTTGTGCATTGTCATGCCGTTAAAGATTTAGGAATTGGAAAGGTTTTATGACACAGATGTATGATGCGGACAGTATAAAAGTTTTAGAAGGGCTTGAGGCGGTCAGAAAACGTCCGGCCATGTATATCGGGTCAACCGGAAAAGATGGTCTGCACCATCTGGTGTATGAAGTCGTTGATAACAGTATTGACGAGGCCGCGGCGGGATTTTGTGACAATATTACCGTGAAGATACGCGTCGACAATAGTATTGTGGTAGATGACAATGGTCGCGGTATTCCTGTGGAAATTCATAAAACAGAGGGGGTTTCGGCGGCGGAAGTTGCCCTGACCAAGCTGCATGCGGGAGGAAAATTCACCAGCGATACATATAAAGTATCGGGCGGTCTGCACGGTGTAGGTGTTTCCGTCGTAAATGCACTATCTAGTACATGTGAACTGGAAGTACGCCGCGACGGTAATGTTTACCGTCAAACATATAAAAGGGGCGTGCCGGATGCACCACTGGCGAAGGTAGGAAAAACAAAAGGAAAGGGGACAACCGTCACTTTTTTACCCGATAATGAAATTTTTGAGGAAACGGAGTTCAGCTTTGATATTATCGCCAACCGTTTGAGAGAGCTGGCTTTTTTAAATTCCGGTATAAAAATTACGCTGATTGATGAAAGGGACGATAAATCTGTAGAATTTTTATATAAAGGAGGTATCGTATCTTTTGTTGAGTATATAAATCGCAACAAAAAAACACTTCACAAAAACCCCATTTATGTGACAGGGGCACGTGAAGACTGCACAGTTGAAGTGGCCCTGCAGTATAACGAGAGTTATCTGGAAAATATATTTTCCTTTGCCAATAGTATCAATACCATCGAGGGCGGCACGCACATGGTCGGCTTCCGCTCCGCACTGACGCGTGTTTTCAATAATTACGCCACAGCCAATAAAATCATCAAAGACGGCAAAGAATCACTACGCGGGGAGGATTTGCGTGAAGGTTTGGCCTGTGTCATCAGCGTAAAAGTCCGGAACCCCCAATTTGAAGGTCAGACGAAAACAAAACTGGGTAACTCTGATGTAAAAGGTCTTGTCGAAGGAATAGTGTATGAAAAAATCGGCACCTATCTTGAGGAAAATCCATCCGTTGCCAGACAAATTTTAAACAAATGTATGGAGGCGGCCCGGGCGCGTGAGGCGGCACGTCGCGCGCGTGAGCTGACCAGGCGAAAAGGAGCTCTGGAGGTTGGTTCTCTTCCAGGGAAGCTGGCCGATTGTCAGGAAAAAGACCCCGCGCTCAGTGAGATATATCTGGTGGAAGGAGATTCTGCAGGTGGTTCCGCAAAACAGGGGCGTGACCGCAAATATCAGGCGATTCTGCCGCTCAGAGGTAAAGTTCTCAATGTGGAAAAAGCCCGTTTCGACAAGATGCTGCAAAATGAAGAAATCAAAGTGATGGTTACAGCCTTCGGCGCAGGCATCGGCGCCGATGATTACGACATCAGCAAGCTGCGCTACCATAAAGTGATTATCATGACGGACGCCGATGTTGACGGAGCTCATATCCGCACGCTTTTGCTGACCTTCTTTTTCCGGCAGATGCGCGAATTGATCGAAAGGGGTCATTTATACATCGCTCAACCGCCTTTGTATAAGGTTGTCGAAAAGAAAAAGGAACTCTATATCCAAAACGAAGAACAAATGAAAAACTATGTTCTGGAAAACGGTGTCGATAAAGTGCGGCTGCAGATGGGCGACGGCAGTCCCTTCCCTGTATCCGGTACAAAGCTTCTGACGCTGATTAAAAAAGTGATGCGCATTGAGGATATGTTGGATCGCTTCGAAAGGGAAGGACGTGACCGCCGCCTGATGCGTGTGCTGGCCGGAGATCCGGGCCTGCTGGAAACAACATTTCAAAATGAGCACGAACTTTTGAAAATAGCCGGACGGACGGTAGTGGCATTGGGTAACGAGACAATAGCCGACTACCGTATTGACGAGGATCCGGATCATGGCGGGTACAAAATGATCTTTAGTATCCGAAAAAACGGTACAAAGGCAACCAGTTGCATCGACCGGGAAACTTTTTTGACACCGCAATTCGGAGAGATTCGCAATCAACTGACGCAGGTGGCTGTTTTAGGAGAGCCTCCTTATCTGGATCAGCCTGAAGATGCCGCCACGCCGGTCACCCTGGTTTCTGCCAAAGAACTGGTTGATCACATCGTCAATATGGGTAAAAAAGGTCTGACGATTCAGCGCTATAAAGGATTGGGTGAAATGAATCCGGAACAACTGTGGGAAACAACCATGAACCCGGAAAAGCGCACACTGTTGCAGGTTACAGTTGACGACGCAGTGCAGGCGGATGAGATTTTCACAACGCTGATGGGCGATCAGGTGGAGCCGCGCCGTGACTTTATCTATCAAAATGCCCTCTACGTATCCAACCTGGATGTTTAGAAAAAAGTAACGAATTACCGTATCGAACAAGGCAGCAGTCCTTGGGCGGTGCACGGTATGTTGTGAGACAATTAAGGGGAAGCTAAGAATGGAACGAGATATGCACCACAGGCAGATGCCTGTGAACATAGAAGATGAAATGAAGAAATCATACATGGCCTATGCCATGAGCGTAATCATCGGACGGGCGATTCCCGATGTTCGCGATGGTCTCAAGCCGGTGCACAGACGAATCCTCTACGCCATGTACGAAGGGGGCAACCGCTACAACAGGCCCTACCGCAAATCGGCGCGCATCGTCGGTGACATCATGGGCCGTTATCATCCTCACGGAGATGCGGCCATATACGATACGCTGGTACGGATGGCGCAGGATTTTTCCATGCGTTATATTCTGGTTGACGGACAGGGAAACTTCGGCTCCATTGATGATGACCCGCCGGCGGCCATGCGCTACACAGAGGTCCGTCTGGATCGGGTAGCGGAAGATGTTTTGGCCGATCTGGACAAAGACACGGTCGATTTCGTTCCCAACTATGACGAGTCTCTGACCGAGCCATCTGTGCTGGCCACGAGGATCCCCCTTCTTTTGCTAAACGGGTCCGCAGGTATCGCAGTAGGCATGGCGACCAATATTCCGCCGCACAACCTGGGGGAGATTATCGATGGCACAATCGCACTTATCAAAAACCCGAAAATATCCGTCGATGACCTCATCAGACATATTCCCGGACCAGATTTTCCGACAGCCGGTTTCATCAATGGTCGAGAAGGCATTTTATCCGCTTACCGTACAGGCCGTGGTATCGTACGTATCCGCGCGCGTGCTCTCATCGAAAAAAACGCGCGCAACGATCGTGAAACGATTGTGATCACCGAATTGCCCTACCAGGTGAACAAGGCCTCCCTCATTGAAAAAATCGCCGAGCTGGTGCGGGACAAGAAAATTTCCGGAATCTCCGATCTGCGCGATGAATCCGACCGTGACGGCATCCGTGTAGTGATCGATATCAAGCGCGACGAAAATTCGGCCGTTATCCTCAATCAACTCTACAAGTTTACCCAGATGGAGGTGTCCTTCGGCATTATATTGCTGGCGATAGCCGACGGCCGCCCGGCTGTTTTAAATCTCAAGGAAATGCTCGAGCGTTTCGTTGTATTTCGTCAGGAGGTGGTCACCCGCAGGACGAGATTCGAGCTGGCGCGAGCGCGCGAAAGGGCGCATATACTGGAGGGGTATATCATCGCGCTTGCGAACATCGATGACGTCATTCATGTCATCAAGATGTCCAAAAGCCCCGCGGAGGCCATGACCGCACTTTGTGCCAGATTCAACCTTTCCGAAATTCAGGCCAAGGCGATTTTAGAGATGAGGCTTCAGCGCCTGACCGGGCTTGAACGCGACAAGATCGACCAGGAGTATGCCGAGGTAACCACGCTCATCAGCCGGTTGGAGGGGATTTTGGCCGATCCCCAAAAAGTGCTGCAGGTGATCGTTGAAGAGCTTACGGAAATAAAGGAAAAATACGCAGATGAAAGGCGCACCGAAATTGTTGCCTCCTCGGAGGATATCAATATTGAGGACCTGATTGTGGAAGAAGACATGGTGGTGACGATATCGCATGCCGGTTATATTAAAAGAAATGCGGTCAGCCTTTACAAGAGCCAGAGGCGCGGGGGCCGCGGCAAAGTGGGCATGGGTACCAAAGAGGAAGATTTTGTCGAAAAAATATTTATTACCTCCACCCATAATTACCTCCTGGTCTTCACCAATAAAGGCAGGGTGTACTGGCTCAAGGTTTATCAGGTTCCACAGGCGGGGCGCGCCGCCAGAGGGAAGGCGATTGTCAATCTCGTCAACCTTATGCCCGACGAGAAAGTGAGTGCCACTTTGCCGGTTAAAGAGTTTGTATCAGACAGGTTCGTCGTTATGGTAACCAAACGCGGCATCATCAAGAAGACAGATCTGACCGCCTATTCCAACCCGCGCCAGGGTGGAATCATTGCAGTCTCCATCGATGAAGGAGACGAGCTGGTGGATGTGCAACTCACCGACGGCAGTCAGGACATATTCCTGGCGACGCGTCTGGGTATGGCAATCCGCTTTAAAGAAAATGACGTACGAGACATGGGGCGAACGGCGCGTGGTGTGCGCGGCATCAATCTGGATGAGGGAGACGATGTCATTGGCGTGGAAATACCGGCGCAGGAAACTTTTATGTTGACTGTTTCGGAAAACGGCTACGGCAAATGCACGCCGATCGATGAGTACCGTGTACAGGCGCGTGGCGGAAAGGGAATCATCAACTTAAAGACTGTTGCCAAGATCGGCAATGTCTCGGGTGTGCTTCAGGTCATAGGCGACGAACAGGTCATGCTCATCAGCTCCACCGGCAAGGTCATTCGTCTCAGGGTAAATGAAATTCCTGTAAACCATCGTGTGACGCAGGGGGTCAAGCTCATCGAACTCGATGCCGAAGAAAGTCTGGTCGGCCTGGCTCGCACCACCTCCGAGGGAGATGACCGCGATGATGAAAGCAATGGGAATGACGACCCAGACGCGCCGGACGCACAGGAAAGCGACGAATAAACTAAAGAAATCTTCTGTGATGGCGCGGAAGATTTACAGACCCAGATCCGACAGACCGGGATGATCATCCGGTCTTCTGCCCAGCGGCCAGTGATATTTGCGCTGTCTGTCATTGATGGGCAGATCATTTATACTGGCAATGCGTCTTTGCATCAGGCCGGATTGTGAAAACTCCCAGTTCTCATTACCGTATGAGCGGAACCAGTTTCCCGAATCGTCGTGCCACTCATAGGCAAAACGTACGGCAATACGGTTTTCATGGAAGGCCCATACTTCCTTGATGAGGCGGTAGTCGAGCTCCCTGGCCCATTTTCTTTGCAGGAAAAGTCTTATCTCCTCACGGCCGCGGATAAATTCCGAGCGGTTGCGCCAGGTACTGTCTGCTGTATAGGCCAGACAGACACGCTCCGGATCGCGCGTATTCCACGCGTCTTCCGCCATTCTCACTTTTTGCGCGGCTGATTCCGCATTGAAGGGCGGGAAAGGCGGCCTTGCTTCATTTGTCTGTGTCATTTGTCCCCCTGTCGTTTGCACTATTATTTTACTGCGTCGGTCTGGCGCAGACACACTGGCGGTGAAAGATCGGCAGCACGGGTAATAAAACCCGAACGGCAGGCCAGACAATACAGGCGAAATCATCACAATGCAAGAAGAAACGATTTTACCCATCAGGTGGCTCAAGAGGTAAGAACCTCTTCTTGCCGGAGCGGGGCTTATCGTTTATATATAGCACATGGCAATGTACACACTGATTGATCACACCGCCGATATCGGAATAGAAATTCAGGCCAGGACCAAAAAGGAACTTTTTTGCCGCGCCGCACTGGCCATGTCTCATCTTATGACCGGGGCGCCAGCGACGCATTATTCAGGGGAAAAGGAAGAAAGTATCCATATCGAGGGAGCGGACACGGAAGACTTGCTTGTTAATTTTTTACGTGAAATCCTCTATTTGCAAAACAGCAGAGGTCTTGTGTTGTGTGGTTGCCGGATTGAAAAAGGCGGACGCAGGAGGCTTGCGGCGGTCATTTGTTTTGAGCCGGCCCGGAGAAGGCCGCAACTTGAAATAAAGGCGGTCACGTACCACGGTTTACGTGTTTCAAAAGAAAAATCCGGCTGGGCGGCGCGGGTGATCTTCGATATATGAGCGGCACATCTTAACGATTGTTTACCGGCAGTTACAGTGTTTGTGCGGTCTTATCTTTTATGGTGACATTTGTTCAATAATTGTTTATTATAAAAAATGTATTACATGGTAAGATATTAACATGATCGGCGTGCCTGTTTGAGGCGAAGAGAAACATCCAGTGTTTTGTGCATTTTCATTCACCTCCGTAAAAAGGAAATGAGATGAAGACATGTGATTATTGCAAACAGTATTCGGACTTCGAGGGATACACGGTCGGGGAGAGCGTCTACTGCTCCATCAACTGCGCCAAAAAGGCGCTTTTTTGCCGGACCTGCCTTTCGAAAACCAAAGATGTGGAAGAAACCGGTCTCAACGCAATTTTTTGGGAAATGGCGACCAGCAAAAAAGAAGGTTTCTCTGTTGGTCCGTCGTTTATCACGCATGATAAAAGTACCTGCCCCAGATGCGGATCGGTCATCCAGAGACTGTGGCTGTGTCTCATCGTTCCACTCATCCCTTTTGGCAAATATCGGACACTGCACGTTAAAAAAACAGGTCAGCTCAACTGGACAGTTCTGGCACGCCGGCTGAAAGAATAGGGTCTTCCCGGTGCGTGCTGTCATGTTGGTTTTCGAGTAGGGCGGTTATTATCCGGCTGTCTTCTCTTTATCCATGTAATTTCACACTTGGCAAATGCGACAGGAAATCAAACTGGAAAAGATCGATGATTACCGCTGGCTGGTGCCTAAAACCGGTGCCATGCGCGTGCCCGGAATGATTTATACCAGCCGGCAAATGGCGAGCCTGCTGGAAAAAGACGAAAGTGCCAGACAAGTGGCCAATGTCGCCTGCCTGCCGGGAATCGTCAACTATTCATTGGCAATGCCTGATGTCCACTGGGGATATGGTTTTCCTATCGGCGGGGTTGCCGCCTTCGATATGGAGGAGGGGATTATCTCGCCGGGCGGCGTCGGCTATGACATCAATTGTGGTTGCCGTCTTGTGGCGACGTCTCTTGAGCTGGACGATATAAGGGAGCGCCTTCAGGAGCTGACGAGCGCCTTGTTTAGACACATACCCTCCGGTGTCGGATCTTCAGGACACGTGAAGCTTTCCGGGCGTGACCAAAAAAAAGTGCTCGAGGAGGGAGCGGGCTGGGCGATAAAAGCCGGGTTTGGTTTTGCTGAGGATTTGGACGCTACCGAAGACAGAGGCTGTATGGCGGGGGCGGACCCGGGGCAAGTATCCGCCAGAGCATTGGAGCGGGGCAGGGATCAGCTGGGGACACTCGGATCGGGAAACCATTTTCTGGAAATCGAGGTTGTCCGGGAAATCTACGACGAAAAAGCAGCACACGTGTTCGGGCTTCGCAAAGGCAGTATCGCGGTCATGATTCACAGTGGATCACGCGGCCTGGGATATCAGATTTGCGATGATTATCTGGCCTCGATGGTCAAAAACCAGCACAAAACAGGCATTGTGCTTCCCGACAGGCAATTGGCATGCGACTACCTTTGCTCACCCGGGGGCAAAAGTTATCTGGCGGCGATGGCATGCGGGGCAAACTACGCGTGGGCGAACCGGCAGATTCTGATGCACCTGACACGTGAAGTTTTTGAAAAGACACTGGGCGCATCGCCGCGCGAATTACGGATGCGCCTGGTGTATGACGTGTGTCATAACATCGCCAAAATTGAATCCTTTAATATCAACGGCCATGATAAAAAGGTCTGTGTCCACCGCAAGGGCGCGACACGTGCCTATCCTGCAGGGCATCCACTGGTGGGAGGGGCCTATCGCGAAGTGGGGCAGCCGGTGCTGATACCTGGTGATATGGGAACCGGCTCTTATGTCATGGCGGGCGGCGAAAAATCAATGACCGAGACTTTCGGCAGTGCCTGCCACGGGGCGGGCCGCGTGTTGAGCCGCTCTGCCGCACTCAGGGCGGCCAGGGGGCGGTCGATCAGCCGTGAGCTGGCCGGCCTGGGTGTTTTGGTCATGTCTGCCGGAAAAGCTACACTTGCCGAAGAAATGCCCGAAGCATATAAGAACGTTGATGACGTTGTTGGGGTGGTTCATGAGGCAGGGCTGGCAAAAAAAGTGGCGAGACTCGCGGCAGTTGCCTGCATCAAGGGATAAAATATTCTTTTGCGTATCCTTGCCTGGAACGAACAGGGGCGGTTTTTGCAGGCAGGTTGCAGACGGCAAATAAAAACGTTTTTGACTTTTCGCGCCCCACATCATAAGACACTATAGAGAACGGCCGGAGACGGATATGGAAGAGATCATTTTTGATGCAGACGAAGACTGGGAAAACAGGGTTTTATGCAGTGACGAGGCCTGTATCGGTGTTATCGGCCCGGACGGCAAATGCAAGGAATGCGGCAGGGCCTACGATGGGACACCGCCGCCGGCAAACGAGTCAGAGGCAGAGTTTGGTGATATAGAAAAGTCACACGAAGCCGATAAAGAAATTACCGACTCTGACGAGGACTGGGAAAAAAGGGTCTTATGCAGCGACGAGGCCTGTATCGGTGTTATCGGTCCGGACGGCAAATGCAAGGAATGCGGGAAACCGCTATGAGCCGCCTGTTTCAATCAATCATAAAAATCAGCGAAACCGGGGTTAACACTCAAGACGGCCGTTTCCGAATATAACCCGTTATAATTCGTATAGTTGTTTTCCGGGCACGACCGTGAATTTGTGCGCCAGCAGTATTTCGATCGCTTTTTCCGGGTTATCGAAACGGAAAATAATGACCGCGTTTTGTCCGCTTTTTTCCACGAAGGCGTAGAGATATTCAACATTGATATTTTCTTTGTTCAAAACCTCCATGATACTGTGCAGACCGCCTGGCTGATCGGGAACCTCAACCGCAACCACTGTGGTTTTACTTACCCGGAAACCCGCTTCTTTCAGAACATTATTTGTCTTGTCAACATCATTGACAATCAGGCGCAAAATTCCAAAGTCGACCGTTTCAGCAATCGACAGAGTGCGGATATTGATGTTGTTTTCTTTCAGCACACGTGTGGCGTGCTCCAGTGAACCAGGTTTGTTTTCCAGGAAGACGGAAATTTGTTCAACTTTCATGAGTTTGCTCCTCCCCGGTGATGACCATATCCGGTCAGCACACCGCCCACACCGCCGTATCCGGCGAGGGTAAGGCGTCAAATAATGCGTTTGTCAATTACCTTTGCTTTCTTTTGAGCCAATGTCTGCGGCGCGACCAGTTTGACGCGCGGCGGGATGCTCAGGTAATCCTTCATATCTTTGACGATGCGTTTTTCAATGGCCTGCAATTCTTTTACGCCGCCTGCCTCGGCAAAATACTTTTCTCCCACCTCAACATGCAGCTCGACCGTGTCGAGCGCGTCTGCCTTATCAATAATCAGTTGATAATCCGTTGATACTCCTTCAATTTCCTGCAGGATCGCTTCGATCTGTCCGGGGAAGATGTTAATCCCGCGAATAGTGAGCATGTCGTCGCATCTTTTCAGTACCCGCTCCATCCGGACATGTGTGCGTCCGCAGCGGCAGGGCTCCGTGATCAGGCGGGAGATGTCGCCTGAACGATATCGTATAAGAGGGAAAGCCTCTTTGGTCAGGCTGGTGAAAACCAGTTCTCCCTCATCTCCTTCCGGCAGGACCTCGCCTGTTTGGGGGTTAATGGTTTCGACAAGGAAGTGATCCTCAAAAATATGCATGCCGTGTCTTCCTTCAAGACACTCACAGGCGATCCCCGGCTCCATTATTTCGGAGATGCCGAAAATATTGAGCGCCCGGATACTGAAGGCGTCTTCAATGGCGTCACGGGTGGCATCGCTCCAGAGTTCACCTCCGAAGATGCCCACCCGCAGCTGCAGTGTTTTCATGTTCACGCCCTGGCTTTCCCCCTCATGTGCCAGATGCAGAGCGTAGGAAGGGGTGGAACACAAAACGGTGGGACCGAAATCCTGTAAAAGAGTGATTTGTCGCTTGGTGTTGCCGTCGGACATGGGAATCACGCTGGCGCCTATTTTTTCCGTTCCGTAGTGCACTCCGAGCCCGACGGGTAGAAGACCATAAGAGAAGGCATTGTGAACAATATCGTTCTTGGTTACGCCTGCCGCGACCAGAGAGCGGACATTTAGTTCCGTCCAGGTGTCGATATCCCGCCTTGTGTAGCTGAAAACAGAGGAACGCCCGGAAGTACCGGTGGTGGCGTGCAGCCGGACAATATTGCTCATGGGAACGGAAAAAAGGCCGAAGGGATAATTTTTGCGTACGTCCTCACGGGTAGTGAAAGGAAGGTTCCTTAAATTATCCAGAGAAATTACATCCTGAGGGGAGACGCCTGTGGCGCTCAGAGATCTTTTGTAATAGCCGATTGTATGGTAGGCGCGCTGCAGCGTCTGCTGAAGCCTTTTTAGCTGCAGGGCTTTCAGCGCCTCACGCGGCAGGGTTTCAAACTCCTCATTATAGATCATAAATTATTTCCTTCCTCGTAAATTCCATGTATTCAGGCGAGACATAGGGACATCGCCCGGGTATTGGATTGTGGAAAGAGCGACTTTGCGCCTAAAAGAACATTAACAAAACTTTTTGTTCGTGGCAAGAGGGTTAAAATAGCGGCTGAAAAAAAGTAAGCATATCCGATCTCTACGAAAACATTCCTAATGGGACCGGTTTGTGCGGGAATCGCTGGAACTGTCGTTATTTCGTACCGATTGTCCTGGATCAGAATAGCTCTAAACAAATCGGCTGAAATCTGCGGGAGTTTATGTACAATCCGATATGCCGGGAAGGGCGCGAAACTGACGCCTCGCAGCCGAAGCAGGTAAGCAGGGCTTACCCCCGGGTAAATTAAAGAAATTACCGAAAGAAGCCGAGTAATAACGAGGGACAGTTTGGTCAAAAGGGTGTCCGGTAGTTTTTTTGCTCCGCCGGACGGCGGTAGGCAAGAAAAAAAACAGTGCCGTTGCCGCATGACTTTAAAAAAGTAAAAAGACGGCAGTGGAAGGCGCAGTCTGAGCGGAAAATGCGGTGGTGTGTCTTTTTCGACGCAGGAAAAATGTCTCCGAAAAGAGCAGCTCTTATGCTATCCTGCTTCAAGATTCTTGGCGGAGCGCACCTCCGTGGCGTGTAACGATATGTTACAGGGAGAGAAATTGAACCAGGCCGTGGATGACCGGCTGTATGAAGAAAAATTTTGCTTTATTCTTTGAACAAACACGATAAACTTCGATGAAAAAGAATATTCCCATAAGCGAACTAAAGCCAGGGATGTATGTAAATTTACCAAGTGCCTGGCGCGCCCACCCATTTTTACGAAACAGTTTTACAATTACCTCACAGAAGCAAATTCAAAAATTGATCGACCATGGTATTCGGCATGTCATTATTGATGTCGTAAAGGGAGCACCTTACAGGCCCCCGAAGCAGGAGATAGAAGAGCCGGAAAAGGATTTTACCCGTGACCTGCAGACGGTCGCCTCGGAAAACCTCCAGGAAGTGGTCGCGGACAAAAAAATGCCGCCGTCCCGGCGTGCCCAGGCCGTGCACCACCATGCGGCCGACTTGATGAGAGGCTTATTGGAAAACCCTACCGGAGAAAAAATAGCCCAGTTCAAGAAAACAGTTACCGGTGTTGTTGATCTTGTTTTTTCCGATGACGCAGTCAGCAGACAATTGATGAGAATCACGTCCTACGATTATAATACTTATATTCACTCCGTTAATGTCGGAATTCTCGCCACTGCTCTGGCCAAAGAAATTTTACATAAGCAAGATAAGCACGACATGCACGCGCTGGGGGCGGGGTTTTTTCTTCATGACATCGGGAAAGTGCATGTCGATGAGGCAATCATCAACAAAGAAGGGAAACTAACCGAAGAAGAGATGGCCATTATGCGCAAACACCCGGCCAGAGGTTTCAAGTTGCTCAATGAAGCAAAGCAGATCACCATAGAAAGCCGTCTGGTCGTGCTGCAGCACCACGAGCGTCATAACGGCACCGGCTATCCCCGCAAATTACGGGGTGAAGATATTCATATTTACGGCCGGATTTGTTCCGTGGCGGATGTCTTTGATGCGCTGGTTTCGAAAAGGCCCTACAAATCTCCACTAACGCCGTTTGACGCGTTACAACTCATGAAAGAAGAAATGCTGGATCACTTCCATAAGGACGTTTTCGAAAAATTTGTTCTTTTGTTCAAGTAGGGATGCGCGTCAGGTGTTGCCGGGCGAGCAGCAGTCCGAGGACTGTTTTTGCGTCAATGATCTCTCCTTTTTCAATCAGCATGTCTGCCTGTTGGGCCGAGACCGGCACAACTTCGATAAACTCACTTTCATCCGGCGGCAGAGGTTTGTAAACGAGGTTTGTTGCCAGAAAAAAGTGCATGTATTCATTACAGTAGCCGGGCAGCAAATAGCCGGAAAAAAGAGGGGTGATGTTCCGGGCGCTAAAACCCGTTTCTTCCGCGAGTTCACGCACAGCGCACTCTGTTGGTGATTCCTGTCCGTTGTCCATCGTGCCTGCCGGAATTTCCCATAGTGTTTGTTTGGCAGGATTACGATACTGGCGCACCAGGAGAATTTCATTTTGGTCATTGACGGCGACCACCGCCACCGTCGGCTTATGCTCCACCCAGCTTTGACAGGTGGTTTTACCGTTGGGCAGTAAAACTTGCTCTTCCCAGACGGTGAAGATGCGGCAGGAATAAACTTTTTTTTGCTCCATAATGAATAAGGTCTTGATCAGTTTGTTTTGATGATATTGAGCAAATGTTTTTCAATTTCCTGCTTGGGGTAAGCCCCGGTAAGCCGCTCGACCAGTCGCCCCTCCCTGAAAAACAGCATCGTCGGGATGCTGCGGATACCATACTGAGAGGCCGTCAGCGGGTTTTCATCAACATTCAGTTTGGCTACTTTTACGCCGTTGGCATAGTCAACGGCCAATTCGTCGATAATCGGTGATAAGGAACGGCAGGGGCCGCACCACGGAGCCCAGCAGTCGACCAATACGGACGTGTCCGCCGCCAGCACTTCTCTGGCAAAAGAACTATCGGTTACATCAACAGGTTTGACTTCCTGGCGGGGGATGACGAGCGGTTCTTTGCACTTTCCGCACAGGGGCCTGGCGTTGAGGCGCTCTTCCGGCATGCGGTTTTTTGTGCCGCACTTCAGGCAACGGATGATCAGATCATCCAGCGGGGCGTGGCAATGGCCGCAGGTTGGGCGTCCCTTGAACTTCCGGTCCGGGATGCGATTCTTGGTGCCGCAATTAAGGCATCGGATAATAATATTGTCCGGCATATAAAATTCCTCAAAGGACCGTTGTCCCCGTCATATAGCCACGCTGACCTCACGGGCATGTAAAATACGTGTCAGTTCTGCGGGGCTCATTTTTGCCAGAAGGCCGCGCGCACCGGCATTGATCAATATTTCCGGCAGATCGGCGATGGTTTTTTCCATATAAACGGCAAGCTCCTTTTTAGTGCCGAAAGGTGACGTGCCGCCGACCATGTAGCCAGTGTGGCGTCGGGCCGTCTCCGGTTTACAGGGGGTAATTGATTTTACCCCGAGGGTGCGGGCGAGCTCTTTGGTGGAAACCTCCTTGTCACCGTGCATCAGGATGAGGAGTGGTCTGGCCTTCTCATCCTCCATGACCAGTGTTTTGATGACGATATGCTCATCGACGCCGAGCTTATCAGATGATACCCTTGTGCCGCCTTTTTCCTCATATGCATATGTATGCAGGCTGAAAGCTGCTCCGGCGGCTCTCAATGCCCGCAGGGCGGGTGTTTGGGGTATCCTCATCTTCGACATGATGTAAATATAATGGCGGAAGAGCCAAAAGGCAAGGGGAGAAAAGAAGACCGCCCCACTGGCAGGACTGCAGAAGATGAATTGAAGCAATGGCACCCGGCAGGTGGATTTAAAATGAGCGGCCGCCAGGTGCTAAAACTCTCTTAGTCCCTTGAAATCAAGAGTGGCAAAATAGTCTTTAATCGTTTCCGCGCGGCGGATTTGAACGACGGAGCCGTCTTCTCTCAAAAGAAGCTCGGCAGAACGGAGTTTGCCGTTGTAGTTGAAACCCATGGCGTAGCCGTGCGCGCCTGTGTCATGGATGACGAGAGTATCGCCGGGGGCCAGTTCCGGAAGCTTGCGGTCAATGGCGAATTTGTCGTTGTTTTCGCACAATGAGCCGGTAACGTCATACATGAAGTCATGGGGTTTTTTTTCTTTACCCGGCACAGTGATGTGATGATAGGCGCCATAAATTGCCGGTCGCATTAAATTGGCCATGCTGGCGTCGAGACCGGCGAATTTTTTGTAAGTGTCCTTGATGTGCAGAACCTTTGCGACCAGATAGCCGTAAGGACCTGTGATATATCGCCCGCATTCGGTAAAGATTTTCAGGGGTGCAAAGCCTCCGTCGGCTATGATTTTATCGTATTTCGCTTTGATGCCCCGGCTCATAGCCGCCAGGTCAAAGGGTTTCTGTTCCGGCCGGTAGGGAATGCCGATGCCTCCGCTGAGGTTGGCAAATTCAAAGCGGATGTGCAAAGCATGGGAGATATCGGCAATCAGATTAAAAAGGATGTCGGCCGTTTCAACAAAGTAATCAGGGTCAAGCTCGTTGGAGGCCACCATCGTGTGGATGCCGAAGCGTTTTATGCCCCGGTCCCGGCAGATACGGTAGCCCTCAAAGAGCTGTTCACGTGTAAACCCGTACTTTGCTTCTTCCGGGTGGCCGATAATGAAGTTACCTTTTTTCAGCGGGCCCGGATTGTAGCGGAAGCAGATGACATCCGGCAGCCCGGCGTGTTTCTCCAGATACCCGATGTGGGCAAAGTCGTCCAGATTGATGATGGCTTTGAGTTTGCGGGCTTTAATGAATTCCTCCGCCGGTGTGTCGTTGGAAGAGAACATGATTTCCTCGCCGAGAATGCCGCTTTTCTCCGACATGGCCAGCTCGGCAAGGGAGCTGCAGTCAGTGCCGAAGCCTTCAGCTTGCAGTATTTTCAGTATGTAGGGATTGGGGCAGGCCTTGACGGCGAAGTATTCTTTGAAACCCTTATTCCAGGCAAAGGCTTTTTTAAATTCTCTGGCGTTCTTACGGATGGCCTTCTCGTCGTAAATGTGGAAGGGTGTCGGATGCTTATCAATAATGGCGTCGAGCTGCTTTTTGGAGAAGGGCAATTTTTTTTCAGCCATGGTCGGGTCTCCTGCTTGACTTCGGGTTATTCATGCCGCAGAGGGCTTTACGGCAAAAAGTGGAAATTATCAATAGAGAAAATTTTTCAGTGCAAGAAAAAACAATGCGGAGATGACGGCGGAAATCGGTATCGTCAAAATCCAGGCCCAGATGATATTGCCGGCCACGCCCCAGCGCACGGCGGACAGTCTTTTCGTCGCTCCGACACCGACAATTGAGCCGGCGATGGTATGAGTGGTGCTAACGGGAATCCCGGCAACCGATGAGCCGATGATCGCGCAGGCCGCCGCCGCTTCGGCACTGAAACCGCCTATCGGCTGAAGCTTGGTGATTTTGGTACCCATTGTTTTGACAATACGCCAGCCGCCGAACATGGTGCCGAAGGCCAGCACTGAATAGCACATGATGATGATCCACCAGGGAATGTGAAATTGAGATCCGATAAGCCCCTTGCTGTATAAGACGATGGCGATGATGCCGATGGTTTTTTGCGCGTCGTTCATGCCGTGTCCGGTGGAGTAAACGGCCGAGGAGAGCAGTTGCAGCTTCCGGTACAATTTATCTGTTCTGGCGATATTGGAGTGGCGATTGAGGTTCATCGAGAGCGTCATGAATATAAACCCCAGAATCAGGCCGATGGTCGGCGAGAGAAAAATAAACAGAGTGGTCTTAATGATGCCCGACCACACCAGTGTGGCGATGCCTCCCTTGGCGATACCCGCGCCGATGAGACCGCCGATCAGCGCGTGGGAAGAACTGCTGGGCAGGCCGAAAAACCAGGTGGTGATATTCCAGCTGATGGCGCCGAAAAGGGCGGACAGGATAATCAGATTATCAACGATATCGATGTGGATAATGCCTTTGCCGACGGTATGGGCGACCTGTGTGCCGATGAGGAAAGCAGCGACAAAATTAAAGAAAGCTGCCCAGAGGACCGCCTGACGGGGCGACAGAACACGTGTGGAAACAATAGTTGATATCGAATTGGACGAGTCGTGAAAGCCATTTAAAAAGTCAAACACCAGGGCGATGATGACCAGAAAAATGACAAAGGCCATGGAATCAAGCATGCTTCAGGACAATCCCTTCCACGATGTTGGAAACGTCTTCACACACATCAAGAGCTTCTTCCAGCCGTTCGAAAATTTCCTTCCATTTAATAAGTTCGATGGCGTCTGTTTCTTTTTCAAAAAGTTCGGTAATGATGCTTCTTAAAAGGATATCGCCGGCGTTTTCCAGTGTGTTGATTTCGACGCACCCGTCAAGGATCATTTTTGAGTTTTTCATGTTGCGCAGGCCATGCACGATATCCTTGATTTTCTGAATCGCCTGATAGAGGATTTCCGCCTGCTTGATGAGTTCATCCTCCGGCTTTTTAACCTTGTACATATAGATGCGCACGGCCGTGGCCTCAATGACATCCATGACGCTGTCCATTTTATTGACCAGGGCGTAAATATCCTCCCGGTCGATGGGTGTCAGGAAAGTCTTATGCATTTTTTCGTAGGTTTTATGTGTAATGACGTCAGCTTCGTGTTCAAGTTCTTTCAGGCGGGTGACTTTGGGGGCTGAAAAATCGCGGTTTTGAGCCATTTCCAAAAAAAACCGGCCGCCTTCCTCTATTTTGTTTGCCAGTTCTTCAAACAGCTCAAAAAAATTTTCTTCTTTCGGAAACAGGCGCATGGATTTGACCTCCTTCGTTCCTGTGAGTATAAAACTACATTGACTAAAGCCAGCGAACCTGTAGCCAATTCTTAGTCAAATTGCAAGGTTTTAAAACAAAAAAACAGATAAATAATTATATTTATTTGTCATTTAAAAACTTGGAATAAATGATCTTACTGTCGCCCGGAGCGTAGAAATCAACCAGAACAGCCTCGCGCAGGTAGTGGGACTTTTCGTAGAAGAGCCTGGTCGGCAGGTACAAATCACGTGACGATGTTTCCGCGTAAAGTCGCCTGCCCTCGACTCCCCTGATCAGATTTTCCGTTTTTTGAAGCAGGTTTTTCCCCAGTCCCCGGCCGCGCATCTGGTCTGTAACGGCGATCCAGTAAAGATCATAGCTGCCGGCCGTTGCCGGGATCAACCCATAGCAGGTGTAGCCCACGACTACTTTGCGGTACTGTGCAAACAAAAACCGGTAAGAGCTACTCTGTGCGTTGGCGAGTCCGTCGCAGACAAGCTCATGGGCGACTTCGACCTCCGCGGACGAGAAAAAACCGCTGGAGCGGACGATTTGCAAAACCGCTTCCGGGTCTGACGGGCGAATTTCCTGGCGATAGCTTATAGAATTCATTTCATTATTTAAAAGCATCATGAATCATTGCCTCTATTGCCCTGTGATAGGGTATTTCCGCCCGTTCCAGGGCGGCGGCAAAGCCGGCGTCCGGTGACAGGCAGGGGTTGGCGTTAACTTCCAGCACCCAGGGGAAGCCGTTTGAGTCCACACGAAAGTCGACACGTGCGTAGCCGCGCAAACCAAATAACTCCCAGCACCGGAGAGCAATCTCGCGCAGGCTGGAGATGAGCTTCTCGTCGCGCCGCTCGAAATCAAATGTGCGGACTGTATGCTCATACTCGAAGGAGCCTTCGACCCACTTGGAGCGGTAATCAAGAATTTTAGGTTTTTCTCGTGGGTAATCAACAAAAAGGATTTCCGCCGCGGGCAGGACGATGAGTCCTGTGTCTCCCGCCAGCAGGCCGATATTGAATTCCCGGCCGTCGATGTATTCTTCCGCAAACCAGCCAATACCGGTCTGGCGTTTTTTCCTTTGTATGGCCAGGGTAAGATTGTCAGGTCCCGTGTAGTCAATGACGCAACTCTCATCCAGCCCCACCGATGCTTCCTCCCAGCATGCTTTAATAATGAAGGTGTCCGATTGAGGGATGCCTTGAAGAGAACCGTTTTCACAGATCCACGAAGGTGTGGCGACACCCGACTGATGCATCATCTTTTTGGCCAGCGGTTTGTTGGAGGTAAGATACATTGCGTCCGTGCGGCATCCTGTATAGGGAAGATTCAGTATATCGAGTAATGCAGGAGCCAGATAGACGAGGCTTCCCTTACCCGCAACAGTTTCCACCAGGTTAAAAACCGCGACGGGGTCGGTTTGGCGCAGCGTATCCATGTTGTGCCCCAAATCCGGGACAAACGGCATCAAGATTGTATCATAGCCTACGGCGTTGAGAGTTTCCGAAACAGTCCGGGCCTGCCTGAGACAGTCAAGCTCATCTTCTGGCGCATCCGGCGCCACATCCGTATGGAGGAGGACAATTTTTTTCATAGATGATTACCGGTCGTCAGGTTGTTGTCAGATTGTCTTTGATAATACCGGCGCGCAACAGTGCCGAGTTCAGGATTTCCGTGATGAGCCGGGCGTAGGGAATGCCGGCCAGGCCGCACAGTATGGGAAGGTCGGAGCGCTCCGGGTTAAGGCCGGCCAGAGAATTGACTTCAATAAAATGTACTCGTCCGTTCTGATCAGAGCGTACATCAACCCTGCCTGCGTCCAGCAAATCCAGGCCGCGCCAGACGGCAAGAGAGACCTCCATTGCCTCACGTGCTTCCCGATCCTCCCGAAGAATGTATCTGACGAGGTTTTCATAATGTTCCTTGTTGTCGTAGGAATAGGCGTGCGGTTCTGCGGACGAATTGAGAATGACTTCCATCGCCCCGAGGGCCCGTGCTTTCTTCCCCGAGCCGACAATGCCTACCGTGAATTCCCGGCCCGGCAGAAAAGTTTCAACCAGTACCGGCTGAGAAAAGGTCTCCATAAGATGCAGACAGATTTCTCTTAAGTCCTGCTCGTTGTCGATTTTTGAGCGCGACGTTATTCCCTTTCCTGTGCCCTCCGCCACAGGCTTGGCGAAAAGAGGATAAGGCAGGTTCACCCGGTCAATGTCCGCCAAGGAGGCGACAACGGCGAAGTCCGGTGTGGGGATGCCCAGGTCGCGAACGATATGCTTGGCCATTGCCTTGTGCAGGGCAATACTGTGACCCAGCGCATCGGAAAAGGTGTAGGGAATGGAAAAGGCGTCCAGAAGAGCCGGCACTTGTGCCTCACGGCCGAATCCGTGAAGCCCTTCGGCAATGTTGAAGATCAGATCCCAGCGATCGCCTCCGGCAAGGCGGAGCGTGAGGTCTTTGACATTGCCGATACGATCAGTGCCGAAACCGTTTTGTGCGATGACATTTTCAATCGCCCAAATGGTATCGAGCTTGTCGAATTCGGCAGTTTCTTCCGGAGAGTAGCCTTCGCGCAGGTAATCGTCACGCAGGTCATATGTCAGGCCGATGATGAGTTCCCGGTGAGCGCGTTTTGTGTTTGTGTGTGCGGCGGACATGATGCTAGTGAATGTCTTTCGCGGCGGCGTGGTTATCCGGGTAGCGGAAGATATTACCCTCATAGTTACGCAGGATCAGACCGTCTTTGTCCCGGCCGGCGACGTATTCGGGCAGCAGTGGGATTTTTCCGCCTCCGCCGGGTGCGTCAACCACATAGGTGGGCACAGCATAGCCGGTGGTGTGGCCGCGCAGACCCTGGATGATTTCCAGCCCCTTGCTGATTGGTGTGCGGAAATGAGAGGAGCCGGCAATCGGGTCGCACTGATACAGGTAGTAGGGGCGCACGCGGATCTGTAAAAGACCGTGCACCAGACGGGTCATCGTTGCGACAGAGTCATTGATACCGGTCAGGAGAACGGTTTGACTGCCCAGTGGTATTCCGGCGTCGGCCAGACGGATGCAGGCCGCGCTCATTTCCGGGGTCAGCTCATCAGGGTGAGTGACGTGGATACTCATCCAAAGAGGGTGATATTTCTTCAGCATGGCCACCAGTGCAGGCGTGATCCGCTGGGGAAGCACGGCCGGCACCTTCGTGCCGATACGGATCAGTTCGACGTGTCTGATTTTCTTTAGTCGGCAAAGCAACCATTCCAGACGGTCATCGGACAAGACAAGCGGGTCGCCGCCGGAGAGCAGCACATCGCGGATATTAGGATTGGCTTCGATATAAGAAAGAGCGTTTTCCCATTTTTCCAGGTCAACAAAACACTGATGCCGTCGGCCGAAAATACGAGAGCGTGTACAGTAGCGGCAATATGTCGAGCACAGATCCGTGACTAAAAAAAGGACGCGATCCGGGTAACGGTGCACCAGGCCGGGTACGGGCGAGTCCGCGTCTTCGCCGAGAGGGTCCTCCTCTTCGCCTTTTGTGTACAGGCACTCATCGACAACAGGCACAACCGTCCGGCGCAGAGGCGAGGCCTCGTTATCTACCGAAAGCAGACTTGCATAGTAGGGTGTAATGGCCACAGGAAGACCGTACGATGGCTGTATCATTGCCTGGCGCTCATTGTCGGACAGACGAATGATTGAGCCCAGAGTTTCAACATCGCGGATGGCATTTTGGAACTGCCATCGCCAGTCAAACCACTCCAGGCGGCTGATATCGGGATAGTGCTTTTGGCGGAATAATTTTGCGCGGAGGGAATCTTTAAAAGGAAAATACTGACGTTGGGGTTTTACTTTGGAAACAACGGGTAATGCCTCTGCCGGGGAGTCTAAAAAAATAGATGCAGCCTCGCTTGCAGAGGAAACAATTTCAACTGAAGGGCCGGGAGGTTCGGTATCGTCGCCGAACAGTGAGTCGTTTTCCATGGGCGCTCCTTTATGATTATCCTTATTATTTGCGATCTGTACGCATTGATGTGAATTTACGCACGCAAAAAAATTTGTCAACAAATATTTGATGCTTTCAAAAAGAATTTTCTCTTAATGAGTCGTTTTTTTTTGCCTCGGGCCGCCGCGGGCTGCCCCTCATGCGGCAAAAGCTCATCGAAAATATTGCATGTGATCAGCTGATGAGATAGAATAAAAAAGAACATGTCCCCGATGTTCGCCTGACAAAAACAAAATGGTCTTTCAAAAGCAGGGCTGAGAAGAATCAGGGAAGGAAGCTAAAGAGTGCCGGAGCTGCCCGAAGTCGAAACTCTTTGCCGCCAGTTGCAGGAAAGCATTGCCGGTGAGGTGATTAATGCAGTGCATATTTATGACCCAAAGCTGGCGGGCAGGGAGAATATCGCAGGAAGTGTCATCAGACGGGTAAGACGCCGGGGCAAAAATATTTTGTTCGTGCTCGATCATTCAAAAAGTGTCGTTGTCCACCTGCGTATGACAGGAAGATTTTTACTAAATTCAAGTAAGGAAATCCTTCCTCACAGCCGGATGCGCCTGGAGCTGACGGGAAGGAATCTTGATTTGATCGATCCGCGGCGTTTTGCGACGGTCACGGTAGAGGAGACCCCCGTCGGGGCAGACACCAACGACCTGATGGAGAGTTTCAGTCTCGATGAATTTATGCTCCGCCACTCACGGAGGAAGGTGAGCGTTAAAGCTTTGCTTATGGATGCGCAGGCAGTGGCAGGAATAGGAAACATTTACGCCTGTGAAATTCTGCACGCGGCCGGTATTATGCCGCAGACAAGAGCGGATAGACTTACGCGCGGCCAGTGGAGGGAGATTTTCACTTTAGGACGGCGCATTTTGAAAAAGGGAATTCAAAAGCGGGGGACATCCATTTCCGACTGGCGAGATTTATACGGCAGACCGGGCGAGAATCAGCATGAGCTGAAAGTTTACGGGCGGGCAGGACATAAATGTTTCCGTTGCGGGGGCAGTATCATACGTGTGAAACACTTGGGCCGGGGCACTTACTATTGCCAGGAGTGCCAGAAATGACGAGAGGGATATTTGACGTTACACATGGTTTTAAAGTCATAAACAAAGTTGTGCCAAAATGAGAAGCAGGTAGGTACAAAAAATCGTTTTCGTTTTATCTCGGGGCAAGATTGTTCTCGCCTCGGGATGAGTAATTATGTGGTGAAAAAGGAAGAATGGAAAAATCCGGGAGAAAGTAATGAAACATATGGAAATTATTGAAAAAGCAATAATAGAAGGCAAGACGGCACTGACAGAGGCGCAGGCCAAGCAGGTGCTTAAAGAATTCGGCATACCTGTTGTCGAAGAGCAAACGTTTGAGAGTGTCGATGAACTGAAAAGAAACTCAAGCCGTGTTACGTACCCGGCCGTATTAAAGGGACTTGGCAGCAGGCTTACTCATAAAACGGAGAGGGGGCTGGTCATTCTCAATATAAAGAATGAAAAGGAGCTCACGGAAGCTGCCCTAAAGATAGAAAAAGAGGCGGCACAAGACCTGGAAGGTTTTTTGGTTCAGCCGATGCTGGTGGGAAAAAGAGAATTTGTGGCAGGCCTCTTTTATGACGAGGAATTCGGGCCGGTGATCATGTTCGGTTTGGGAGGGATATTCACGGAAGCCCTCCAGGATGTTGTTTTCCGGCTGGCTCCGATTGATGAAACAGTAGCAAAATCAATGATATACGATATTCGAGGGCGGAAATTACTGGAGGCTTTCCGCGGCGAGGCAGCCCCTGATGCGGACGAACTCGTCAAGGTGCTGACCGGTCTTTCTGAAATTGCCATGAGAGTGCCTCATATCAGAGAAATCGATATCAATCCTTTGATCGTTTCTCCTCAAGGCAAAGTTACGGCGGTCGATGCGCTGATCGTTTTAGGAGAAACCTCCAAACGCCAAACGGCGCAGGTGCCGGTAAACCCCCGAGATATTGGCGCTTTGATCTACCCGCAGTCGATCGCTTTCATCGGAGCTTCGGCGGAGCTCAGCAAATGGGGGCAGCTGATGTTCAGTAATGTAGTTGCGGGAAACTACAAGGGGGAGGTTTATCTGGTAAACCCCCGCGGTGGAGAGATTGCAGGGAGGAAAGTTTACCTTTCGGTAACTGAAATTGAAGAGCCGGTTGACCTCGCGGTGATTACCATACCGGCGGCGGGCGTTATGCAGGTTATTGACGAACTTAAAATGAAAGGCGTTAAAAATGTCCTTCTAATATCGTCCGGGTTCGGTGAAACAGGACCGGAAGGAAAGAAGCTCCAAAATGAGCTGGTTGCCAAAGCACGCGAGGCCGGTATCCTCATCCTCGGGCCGAACACGATGGGTATTTGCAACCCACACGCTTCCCTTTATTGTACCGGCACGCATGTCCGGCCAAAGCCCGGCGGTACCGCTCTTGTGGCGCAGTCTGGAAATCTGGGAACTCAACTACTGGCATTTGCAGAAAAAGAGGGGATCGGTATCCGTGCTTTTGCCGGAACGGGAAACGAAGCGATGATTACCATTGAAGACTGCATGGAAGGTTTTGAGGTTGATGATCTCACCCGGACGGTGGTTCTTTATATGGAAAGTGTTAAAAACGGCAAAAGGTTCTATGAAGCGGCCAGGCGGGTGGGGATGAAAAAACCTGTCATTGCTCTCAAAGGCGGGCGCACAGAGGCAGGAGCGACGGCTGCCGCCAGTCATACGGGCGCGATGGCTTCCAATATCAGAGTGTTTGAAGCCGCCTGCGCCCAGGCTGGTATTGTGAGGGCCGGTCAGCCGATGGATCTGCTCGATCTGTCTGCGGCTTTTTCGTCTTTACCCCTGCCGCGCGGGAACCGTGTGGCCATCCTGACTCTCGGCGGCGGCTGGGGGGTGGTTGCCTCCGATCTGTGCAATGAAAACGGGCTGGTGGTCCAGCCCCTTGCGCCAAGAATTATTGATAAAATAAATCACTGGCTTCCTTCTTTCTGGAGTCACGCCAATCCTATCGATCTGGTTGCAGAAATGAACACCGACATTCATGTGGCAATTACCGAAGAGCTGCTGCAATGGGAGGAATGCGACGCGATAATCCACATGGGCATTATCGGCAGAAAAGTAATGATAGAAGGGGTGCTCGATTCCACCATAGCCGTGGACAAAGCCTATGACCAAAAATATAAAGAAGACTCACTGGAGCTTTTAAAGGTCTACGAAAGGGAACTGGTGGCCAAAACAACCGATATCATGGGTAAGTACCACAAACCGGTTATCGGAGTATATCTGCTCACTGACGAAACCACGCGTACGGTTATTGAAATCGAAGGGCAAAAATATAAGGGGATTGTTTTTCCCAGCCCCGAGCGGGCGGTCAATGTGCTGGCAAAAATGTATCGCTATGCCCGATGGCTTGAAGAGGCAAAAGACTAAACGGAGGGGCGTGGTTTAGACTTCTCAGGAACGTTTGCACATAAGTCAGTTTACAAAAATAGGATTCGAGAAAATCCAGGGACGATATTTGCAGGCGGCTTTCAGATAAACCTCGACACGGTAAACGCCTGGCTCTTCGACCGGCAGAATTAAATTGCCGGCAGTCGCCTGCTGCACGACAGATCCGTTACGCAGGACGCGGATATTGGCTTTTTTAGGGCAGGAGACGAAAATACGGGCGCTTCCGGAAAGCTTCAGTGAATCCCCCATGCAAAATTTATCACCGTTATGTTCGATCAGGAACTGAAATCCTCTGGCTTTGTGGAAGTATTCCAGCGAAAAATAACAGCGGCCCCGTAATAGAGAGTCATAAACGAGGCGGATGTCTTTGTCTTTATCCATGCTGAAAGGTTCTTTAGTCAGGATATGTGTGCAGACAAAGCGAAACGCTTGCTCGAAGGGAAAGGCGACAATATTAAAGATGCCGATTTTTTTAGTGCTCGCGTGGTTGTCAAGCTCTCCTATGCCGACTACTTTATTTGTCTGATTCAAGGTGTCCCATCTTTCCAGCGTCACGCGGCGGGGGCCTTTCAGGAAGTGAGCGGGAAAAAGGAAGGAAAAAAAGGCACGGCGGTAACTGGAGAGAGAGCTCTGCCAGTCGGTCATAAAGTCCCAGATGCTGATCCCCGCATAACCGCTCACCTCCCAGTCCTTCCAGTTGTATTGTTTCACGTGAAACAATTTGGTTCCCTGATGGTCTGGATGGGCGATAAAGCCGATGCCACCCTGGCGGCGAACCTCGTCCATATATTTCTGGGGAGAGTTCGCGGTGCGGCCATCGTGGGAGACGACAGGTTCTTTAATATTAAAGGCGAGATAATGATTGTAGCGGGGAGCGATTTCTTCGCCGACGATGAGCAGGGTTTTTCCCTGCCATCCTTCCCATCCTTCTTCTCTTGCCTTAAGGTGGTCATGATCCGTGAGCATCAGAAAATCGATACCGTTTTTTTCCGCCGCCCGTAAAATATCCTCGATGGGGGAGTGGCCGTCAAAAGACAGCGACGAGTGAAAATGAATAACCCCCGTATAGTCGTAAAGCTTCATTTACGTTTCTCGAACCTGGAACCGGAGCTCGATATGGAAAAGGCAGGCCTTCAGACCTGCCTTCCTATTTTCCAACCGGCCGTTTGATTATTCGCTGCGGAGGGTGACAAAGAAACTTGCCCGACCTCGTTTCAGCAACAATGACACGCTCTTTTTCTGTGCAGCTTTGGCCATTTCCTGTTCAAAGTCCCTGACGGACGAAATCTTGACACGGTTGACCTGCACAATGACATCCTGTGGCTGAATGCCCGCTTCGTCAGCCGGGCTTCCTGCTTCCACTTCTGTAACAATAACGCTGCCGCGTGCAACACCGAGCTGGCGTGCCATTTCCGCTGAAATATCCTGCGCCGTAATGCCGAACTGTCCTTTGCTCACGCCGGACGTCTCCGTTTCCAGCGTCGCTTTGTCCTTTCTTTCGCCTACGGTTACCCGGAAATTCATTTCCCTTCCGTCGCGCACCGCTTTGACATTAATTTTTTGTCCGACTTGCAATAAGGCAATGGCCATGAGTAGATCATGGCTGTCTTTAATGGGCTTTCCGTCTATTTCCGTAATAATATCACCAACTTTGATGCCTGCCTTATCGGCCGGATCTCCATTGAAAACATCAGAGATCAAAGCGCCGTTTTTGTTTTTATGATTCAAATTGGCGGCCAGATCATCGGAAATATCCTGCACGGAAACTCCCAGCCAGCCGCGCGTTACCTTGCCTTTGGTTTTCAGATCGTTGAGGATCGTCTTGGCCATATTGATGGGAATGGCAAAACCGATTCCCTGGGCCTGTTGGACGATTGCCGTATTGATGCCGATGACTTTCCCTTCCATATTATAAAGAGGCCCGCCGCTGTTACCGGGATTGATGGAGGCATCCGTCTGAATGAAGTTATCATATGGCCCGGCTCCGATGACCCTTCCCTTGGCGCTGACAATACCGGCTGTCACCGTCGCTTCGAGCCCGAAGGGATTACCGATGGCGATAACCCACTCGCCAACCTTTACCTTTTCGGAATCGCCGATGTCCGCTACAGGCAGGCTTGTTTGCGGTTTGATCTTGATGAGGGCTATATCCGTATTTGCGTCTGTGCCGATAACTTTGGCCTCATACTTATTGCCGTCGGACACTTTGACGATGATTTTATCAGCTTTCTCGACAACGTGGTTATTGGTGAAGATATAACCGTCATTGCTGATGATAAAGCCGGAGCCGAGGCTCTGTTGCTTGAATTCACGCCGGGGCATATCTCCGAAAAAACGTTCAAAAAAGTCATCACCGAATGGTGAATTGCCAAACGGCCCGCCAAACGGTGAGCGATAAATGCCTCCCCCTTTAACTGTTTTGGTCGTACTGATGTTTACGACGGCCGGCTTGACTCGTTCGGTGAGATCGGAAAAAGACAAAGGCGTTTGCGCGCCTGCCGGCGCCGCGGCGGATACCGCTTCTGCGGCCGGGATTTCCGGTGCACCCGAATCGGTAAATGACGACCTGAGGACACCGACGAGCGAAACGATGAAAAAGGCGACCAGAAAGGCCATCAGGAACATAAAAAATGATTTTCTGTTTGTCTTCATGATACTTACCCCCTGACTGAAAAAGCGACTTCTCTTGAAAAAAGTATTCTCGTAAACGGATAGTGTGAATATAATGAGAGGCACTTATTTGTCAATCTTAAACATACCGTACGCCAGGCTCAGGGCAGGGAGCAGGAGGAACGTGGTCTGGAGGCTTTGATCTGCATAATAATTATTGACTTAGTTTCATCTGCTGTCTTAGAGTATTTCTGTTGCTAAGGGCCTTCCGTTTCTAAAAAAATTCACCTGCGGCGGCAGGAGGGTTGCGGTCGGGGAAGGCAGGCGTCACAAACGAACTTTCCAACGGAGGAGATATGAAAAGTGCAAAACTGCCCGTGTGGATCCCGGTTGTTTTGATTCTCGGCTTACTTGTCGGCTGTGCCGGCCACTCGAAGGAGCTTCTCGGAGAGAATTACAAAACAATGAACAATGAACAGTTATTGGAATATTTTTACCGCCTCAACGACGAGATCGAAAAACAGGAAAAACAAACAGGTCCCTCTGTAGGAGTAGGTTTCGGGGGAATCGGTCTGGGACGCCGCGGCGGGATCGGCACCGGTGTCGGAGTGGAAACGGGTGGGACGGCCTACACGGCAGACGATTTGCGCCAGCGCCGCATTGAAGTCCGCATGGAAATGAAGAGGCGCAATATCACCCCGTAATTGCCATCCACGGGCGTATTGCCCATTGCCGTGGTAAAAAGCACCTGGCAGGTTCCACAAGTGGAAGCCTTACCACCTATTCGGCGCCGTCGTTTGCCTCCTGCTTTTTGAGCATGATCACGACCGAAGAAATCGCACTTTGCGTAATACCCGGGATGCGCTCCATTTGGCCGATAGTGGCGGGCGCGACCTGGCTTAGTTTAGCGGTGAGTTCTCTGGAAAGTCCGGGAACGGATGAGTAATCAAAATCAGGCGGTATTTTCCTTCTTTCCATTTCCTTTAGTTTCCTGGTCGCTTCAGACTGGCGCCGGATATAGCCTTCATATTTAATTTCTATCTCTATTTGCTTTTTCACAAAGGGATCGTCCTGGGGTTCCCATCCGGGAAACGGTCTTAAATCATCATACGAGATCTCATTTCTCTTGAGCAGGCCATAAAGAGTGGTGGCCTGACTAAGGGGGGGTGAGCCAACGGCGGCCAGGCTTTGATTGACCAGCTCCGAAGGTTTGACCGTGGCGTTTTTCAAGTGCTCAATGCCTTTTGCGATCTGCGACATTTTTTCCTGAAGGGTAAAATAATGCTTTTTTTCGATCAGTCCCAATTGTTCCCCTTTGCCCATCAGGCGGATGAGAGCATTGTCTTCACGCAGAATCAGCCTGTATTCGGCGCGCGAGGTGAACATACGGTATGGCTCATCGACGCCCCTCGTCACCAAATCGTCAATCATCACACCCATATAGGCTTCGGAGCGGTCCAGTATAAACGGTGGTGCCCCGCCAAGCGCCAGGGCCGCATTGATGCCTGCCCATAGACCCTGGGCCGCCGCCTCTTCATAACCGGACGTACCGTTTAGCTGTCCTGCCAGGTAAAGGCCTGAAACAAGCTTTGTCTCGAGGGTTATTTTCAGTTGGGTCGGTTGGATAAAATCATATTCGATCGCATAACCGGGGCGGATGATACGGGCCTGTTCGAGACCCTTGACGCTTTGGACTATCTGATACTGCAGTTCAATGGGGAGTGAGTTGTCCAAACCCTTGGCATAAATTTCTTCCGTATCAAGTCCTTCATACTCAAGAACTACCGGGTGGCTGTGCCTTTGGCCGAAACGCATGACCTTCTCTTCAAGCGAAGGGCAGTATCTGGCGCTGACGCCTTTAATGGCGCCGGTGTGGAGGGGCGAATGGCACATGTTTTCTTCTATGAGGCGATGGGTTTTTGGTGATGTTGCAGTAAAATAGGAGGGCAGGCGCTCGGTGCGCAGCCGCTCGGTGGTGAAAGAAAAAGGCAAAGGATCGGTGTCGCTGTCCTGGCGCTCCATGATCGAAAAATCGATGGTCGAGGCCTTGAGCCTGGGTGGCGTACCTGTTTTCATTCTCCCGACTTCAAATCCTATTTCCGCCATCTGGCGGGCCAGAGAGGTACTGGCCAGTTCGCCGGCACGTCCCGACGAAGTACGGGCCGAACCGATATGAACCATCCCATTTAAAAAAGTTCCGGCGGTCAGGATGACTTTTTTCGCCTCATAGAAGTGACCGGTCATATCGAGGACACCCGCCACACGTCCTCCCTCGATAACCAGTGACTCCACCATGGCTTGCCTGAGATGAAGATTTTCCTGCCTCTCCACGGTGGCTTTCATCGCCAGACGGTACAGTTGCTTATCGCACTGCATTCTGGTGGATTGCACGGCCGGTCCTTTAGAGGCGTTGAGGATGCGGAAGTGAACGGCCGTTTTATCCGTTGTTCTGGCCATCTCGCCGCCCAGCGCATCCACTTCTTTCACGAGCTGGCTTTTGGCGAGCCCCCCGATTGCCGGATTGCACGACATGAGCGCAATTGAATCGAGATTGATATTGAACAACAATGTGCTGCAACCCATGCGTGCGGCGGCCAGCGCTGCTTCGCAGCCCGCATGACCGGCGCCGACGACGATTATATCGTACCTATCGTGCATCATTTTCTCCTGAAATCCCGACGCTTGTACCCATATGTTTCCATAGTATTGCGTATAAAAAAACTCAACAAAAAAACTGCCTGATGCAGCCGGCTGTCTTGCTTTAGGAAATGTAATCCTTGTGTAACGGCGGCAAAGCAGCCGGGACACGGCAGCCGATATTAATACTTGACGAAACCGGGTATTTGTATTTTCATATATAGCTTGTAAACAATGCTTTGGGCCGCTCCGGGCGGCTCGATTCAAGGAGGGTTTTTAAGGTGGAAACAAAAAATTATATATTTAATGACAGCCTGGCGCTCAAGCTCAAGGGCGGTGTCATCATGGATGTAACCGATGTGCAACAGGCTAAGATCGCCCAGGAAGCCGGTGCCGTAGCCGTGATGGCGCTCGAGCGGGTGCCGGCGGACATTCGTAAGGATGGCGGAGTCGCCAGAATGTCGGATCCGGCGATGATTGCCGAGATAAAAAAGGCGGTTTCTATCCCGGTGATGGCCAAAGTCAGAATCGGTCATTTTGTCGAAGCTCAGCTCCTGGAGGCTTTGGGTATTGATTTTATCGATGAGAGTGAAGTTCTGACTCCCGCCGACGAAGAGTGCCATATCGACAAAACTAAATTTTCCACCCCTTTTGTCTGCGGGGCACGCAATCTCGGCGAAGCGCTAAGACGGATCGCCGAAGGAGCGGTGATGGTTCGCACCAAGGGCGAGGCAGGAACGGGTAATGTTGTCGAGGCGGTTCGCCACATGAGGACCGTCAATCGTGAAATTCGTCAGTTGGCGCAAATGCCGGTCGAAGAAGTGACCGGGTTTGCCAAAAACAACGGCCTTCCCTACGAGCTGGCACTGAAAGTCAGAGAGCTGGGCCGCCTGCCGGTGGTGAATTTTGCCGCCGGCGGTATCGCCACGCCGGCAGACGCGGCGCTGATGATGCAACTGGGCTGCGACGGGGTTTTTGTCGGCTCCGGTATCTTCAAGTCGGCCCAGCCGGACAGGCGGGCCCGAGCGATTGTGGAAGCTACGGCCAATTTCCGCGATCCGCAGAAAGTATTGGAAGCCTCGATGGGTCTGGGCGAAGCCATGCCCGGACTCGAAATCGGGCAAATCCCCCCCCAGCAGGTATTGTCTGCAAGGGGATGGTAGGACGATAACGAGAGGCGCCTTCTGCCGGGTCTCTGAATTACCCCAGAATTAAGAAAGGCATGCGACTGTAGCCGGGCATGGATGTTAAATTTATCAATCCCTTTATTTACGCAACGGTGGAAGTCATGGAAACGATGGCTTTTGTTAAACCGGTTGCCGGCAAACCGTTTGCCAAAACAGACGAGATCGCCCGCGGAGAAGTCTCCGGCATCATCGGCATGACCGGTGATGCTCTCGGCTCACTGGCGATGAGTTTTTCCGAGTCCTGCATCATCGGTATTGTAGATAAAATGCTGGGCGAGAAGCATACGGAAATGAACAGGGCAGTGCTCGATGCGGTGGGTGAGTTGACCAACATGATTTCCGGTTCGGCACGCAAGAGAATGGAAAAAGACAATCTCAAGGTGTCCGCGGCTATCCCCACAATTGTTTTCGGCAGATCCCACACGGTGCGCCATGTCGTTAAAGGTCCCAGTATCGTCATTCCTTTCAAGACGGATTTCGGCGAGTTTGTCATTGATATATCTCTGAAGTCGAATATCAAGCAGATGCCGCGGCCGGCGCAGACACAGGCAGCGCAGAAAACCCCTTTTGATCCCAAAGCCCATAATCCGGCAGTATTCGGCAGACCGTCCATGCCGGAGCCGGGACCGGATATTCTTCAGTCTAAAATTGAAACGGATTTGGGCGCGGCCGCACCTGTCGAGCACAAAAATGCGGCCGAGAGGATGGAGTATTTACGCAAGGTATTGGTGGATACAAACGCCACCCGGGACGCAATCATGAAGCAGCTCAAGGAACAGCCTTTCATGGAATACTCACGCCGACAGCGTTACAGAAAGGCGCTGCCTGCCTATGACGCAAAGATCAAAAGGCTGAAGCTGGATATAGCCGCGGCCGAAACCATTATGAAAATGTCCAAAGAAGATCTGGAAAATCCCACCATCAAGCCTCATTTCCAGCATTATCCAAATACGTCCGGCCAGTCGAAGCCGGAGCCGAAGAAGTAATTTTTGCGCCAAGCTACCGACGATGCCTTTTGTTTCTCAGATGGAAAAACTGTTTTTGTCCAACTTCCTCCAGTGGGGCGGTCTGAATAACTCTGTTCTCAGCAGAGGACCGGTCTCTTGCATCAGCACAGGAATTGCTTCGGCCGATCTCAATATGGCCTGGAGTGAGAAACCCATCACAAAGAACGACAAAGAGGCGCTTGTCTTTGTTAAAAAAGAATTTCTGCGCCGCCATTTGCCTTTTTGGTGGTGGGTTTTTCCTTCCGCCCGGTCAGAAGCCACAAGAGAGCTATTGCCGGCAGAGGGGCTTCCCCTGATTAAATCGCTGCCGTGTATGCTGGCGGATTTGAAACAGGTTCCCGAAAAATCTGCCGGCGTCCCGCCTCTTGGTGTCTGCCGTGTGGAAAACCGGCGCGACCGTGATTTATGGGAGGCGGTTTCTTTTTCCGGATTTGACTTTACCCCCGACACAAAACAGCAGTTTCATCGGTTTGTCAGCGCTTTTGACCTGGGCGAAAATTCCCGCTACAAGTTGCTGCTGGGCCGGATCGGTGCAACTGCCGTGGCCACCGCGATGCTGTTTGTGGAAAAAAGCGGCTGCGGTATTTATTTTTTGACTACTTCGGCCGATAATCGAAAAAGAGGAATCGGCCTGGCCATGACACAGGCAGCTATGCGGGCGGCCAAAAAATACGGTGCCGGTTTTGCCGCTTTGCAATCATCGCCGGACGGTTACCGGATGTACCGGCGGGCCGGGTTCGAAGAACGCTGCCGCGTCGACGTATATGGCCGGCAGGACGCTTAGTATTTATGATATTTTTTGCGGCCACGCCGCGACAATAGATTACAAAGAGGTGCACGACGATGAACAAAATTTCTTATCTTGCCTGGGAGCCTGCCTTTAGCGTTACGGTGGAACATATTGACGAACAGCACAGAAAGCTGTTTGACATTGTCAATGATCTGATCGATGAAGTCCAGCTCGGCTCCAACCAGCTGCTGCCGATAATCCGGGATCTGGTTCATTATGTGTCCGTCCATTTCCACGATGAAAACATTGTTATGATGAAGTCGGGCTATCCCGGTTTTGACAAACATAATCAGGAGCACCGACAATTCACCGAAAAGGTGGAGGAATTCATCGAGTCATATAAACAGGGCGATAAAGACCTGGGCATGAAAATGATCATCTACATGAAGGAGTGGATTTTTAACCACACAACAAGGCTGGATATGGAATATGCCGCGCATCTGCGTGACAACCCCGGGGCGTTGCGCTAGAGACGGATGATAAACAACGGGTTTTAATTTTTGCAGGTCAGCGACGCACAACCTTGTCACTGGCGTACAGCGGATCTTTTTTTCAGATAAAGCTCCAGGCGGTTTAAGCCCTCTTCTATGTTTTCCAGTGAGGCCGCATAGGAAAAGCGTAAAAAACCCTCACCGCCCGGGCCGAAATCGATGCCCGGCGTGACGCCCACCTTTGCCTCTTCGGTGATCCGGAAGGCTTCGCGGTATGAGTCACTAAAAATTTTTCTGCCGTCGGCGAAAACGTAAAAAGCGCCGGTCGGCTCTACATGAATAACAAACCCCATCTCGCGTAGTCGTCCGATCATATACCGGCGGCGCTCATCATAGAGTCGCACCATCCGGGCGACGTCGTCATGCGCCCTGGTCAGAGCGGCGACACCCGCCCATTGAATAAAAGAGTTGGCCGAGATCATGAAATTCTGATGAATCCGCTGCATGACAGAGCTGAATTCCTTTGGAAAAATGAGATAGCCCAGACGCCAGCCGGTCATGGCGTAGAGCTTCGAGAAGCCGTTGATCACAAATGCCTTATCGGTGAATTCCAAAATGGAGTGGGCGCGGCCCTCATAAACAAGGCCGTGGTAGATCTCGTCGGAAATGATGTACTGGCCATTGAATGAGGCAATCTCGGCAAGCTGCCCGCCAGTCATTACGATGCCGGTAGGATTGCACGGAGAATTGATCAAAATCGCCTTGGTCCTGGGCGAGATGACCAGGGCAACATCGTTTAGTCGGTATTGAAATCCCTCTTCGGGATAGGTGCGGATCGGACGGAGTTTGCCGCCTGCCGCGAGGATAAAATTCTGGTAGCAGGGGTAGCGCGGATCCGAAACGATTACCTCGTCACCGTGATCCAGTATGGCCAGCATGGCAAAGAGCAAAACCGGCGACGTGCCGGTCGATACAAGCACTTGATCCGGTGTGATACTTACGCGATACTGGGCGAGGTAATAGTCGCAAATCGCCTGTCGGAGCTCCAGCAGTCCCAGCGCATGCGTATAGCGGGTCTTGTTTTGCCTCAACGCCTCGATGGCTGCTTCTACGATGACGGAAGGTGTTGAAAAGTCCGGCTCACCCACTTCCATGTGGATAATGTTTTCTCCCTGTCGCTCAAGATCCTGGACTTTCGCCATCACATCCATCACGATAAAAGAGGTGAATTCAGATGCACGTTTTGAAATCATGAATTATTCTCCGCCGCCCGGCTGGCCGGCATTTAAAATCCTTATGCGTTTCTATGGCTGTTTCCTGTTTTTTTCAATGACTTTTTCCCTACGATTATATTGACATCCATGAACAATACTCCTATAATGACCCAAAGTTTTCCATTATCCGTAAAGATACATTACGGCTCAAACACGTTTTAACTCTCGATAAATGAGTTTTTTGAGAGATACCTTTGTGTAACCAGTTGCTTGTAAAAAACAAGCGCCCCGCCGCGCGTAAGAAAAGCGGGCGGGCAAAGTAAGAGAAGTGTGAGGAATATGGAAACAACAATCTCGTTTGATACAAACAGCAACAACGAAGCAAAAAAGCAGGCAACCCCCGTCCATAGCATCGACGATCTGCGTGGTGCTGTTTTACAGGCGCGTGCTGTTCAGGAAACGTGGGCCACTGTGCCTGTGAAACAACGCACGAAACGTGTTTTGCAAATACGGCGGTTTCTCGTTGATCATATCGATGAGCTGGCCCACGTCATTGCCGCAGACAACGGTAAGACCCGTGTGGACGCGATGGCGGCGGAGTGCGTGGCGATGACGATGGCCATAAGCTACTACTGCAGGAAAGCTCCCGGCTTTCTCCGTGATAAAAAAATATCGGCGGGCAACCTGCTGATGGTCAACAAAAGAAGTGTGCTCACGCAGGTTCCCTATGGTGTGGTCGGAATTATCTCACCCTGGAATTATCCCGCCTCCATCCCATTTTCAGAAATTATCCCTGCCCTTCTGGCTGGAAATGCGGTTATTTTTAAAGGGGCCTCGGAAACCCCGGCGGTGAGCGATTTTATCAGCCGTTGCATCAAGTCGGCAGACCTGCCCCGGGGACTGTTCCATCACATCAATATGCCGGGGCGCATCGCCGGAGATGCGTTTCTCGAAGCGGGCATCGATAAACTGTTTTTTACCGGATCTGTGTCCGTGGGGAAGTATCTCATGAAAAAGGCTTCCGAGACCCTGACTCCTTTGAGCCTCGAACTCGGCGGTAACGACCCGATGATCGTCTGTGAAGATGCAGACCTGTACCGCGCGGCCAAAGGCGCTGTGTGGGCCGGATTGCAAAACGCCGGACAATCCTGCGGCGGCGTGGAGCGCATTTATGTTCACAAAGCGGCCTACGTTCCTTTTCTCGATGAACTCAAAAGAGAGGTAGAAGCCCTGCGTATCGGATTGCCTTCGCACTTCGACACGGACATCGGTGAAATGACAACAAGCAGACAACTGGCGGCCGTGAATCGTCATGTGGAGGACGCACTGGAAAAAGGCGCCACTGTTTTTGCCCGCAGTGAACCGCCAGACAATATCCAGGGGCGATTTTTGCCCTGCCTGGTCCTTACCGATGTCCACCACGAAATGCTGTTGATGAAAGAGGAAACCTTCGGGCCGGTTCTGGGAGTGATGCCGTTTGAACATATCGACGAGGCCGTCGCTTTGGCCAATGATTCCGATCTGGGGCTGACCGCTTCCGTCTGGTCGAGGAACACGTCAAAAGCCAGGGGCATTGCACGCCGGCTCATGGCCGGTGCCGTTACGGTCAACGATCACCTGATGAGTCACGGCCTTGCCGAAACTCCCTGGGGCGGATTTAAGAACTCCGGCATTGGCCGGACGCATGGACATTTGGGTTTTGCGGAAATGACCCGTCCGCGGGTGATCATCAATGATGCTTTGCCGGGCGTGCGCCGCAATTTCTGGTGGCATCCATACAGCCGAAAGCTTTACGATGGTTTAAGAGGCATTACCTGGTTGTTGTACGGACGTGGTCTGATGCAGCACCTGCGGGGGGCGGTTGCGCTTTTAAAAGTATTTCCACGTACCTTTAGAAAAACATAACTAGCCTGATGGCTAATTTTGTCTTTGTTTCTTTGTTTCAGCGGCAGGCCCAAAATATTCAGGTGTTGTAAATAGAGAGGAAGTATTAAAACGCCCTTGGCGTTTGATATTTCAAAATTGTTAACTATCTACTTACGACTTTGGAGGGAACCATGAAAAAAGTATTGGTTGCTATTGTGTTGACCATGTTGTTCGCTTTATACGGATGTGCCGGGCTTATGCCGGCCGGCTCGATTTACACCGGCGTGAAAATGCCCCTGGGAGCAACCGCCAACAGCGGCGCTGCGGCCAAGACGGGCGAGGCCACCTGTATCAGTATTTTGAGTATGGTTTCGTTTGGTGACTGCAGTGTCGATGCGGCCAAAAAAAACGGTGGCATCTCAAAAGTGACCCATGTTGACTGGGACGTGCAGAATATACTGGGGATCTACGGCAAATATACAGTGGTTGTGTCAGGCGACTAAAAGCATCTGCGGTATTTGGGCCTGCCGCAGCGTCAAACAGCTCCAATGGATCAGCCACGCACTTTAAGAACTATTTTGCCGACATGAGCGGACGCCTCCATCAGCTCGTGCGCTTTTTTAGTATCCGCAAGATCGAATACCGCGGAAATGAGAACCCTTAATTTCTTTTGTGCAAAAAGCGGCCAGACTTTTTCGCGAAGAGCTCCGGCGATGGCGGCTTTTTCCTCGATCGATTTCGGCCTCAGCATGGAGCCGGTGATGGTCAGACTTTTGGTCAGGACGGGCATCAGGTCCAGCTCGCCTTTGGAGCCTTGCAAAAATGCGATCTGTACCAGCCGACCGTTGCGCGCCAGCAGATTGATGTTTTTTTGGATATAGGACCCTCCGACAAAGTCGAGAATGCAGTCCAGGCCGCGCCTGCCGACCATTCCGGATATTTCGCCCGCCCAGTCCCCGGCGGTATAATCCAGCACGACATCCGCCCCCAGTTGTCCGGCGGCAGCAATTTGCCCCGCACCTGCAACGGTGGTGAAAACCCTGGCGCCGAAAGCCTTGGCCAGCTGAATGGCGCTATACCCGATACCGCCCGCTCCGCCGTGGACAAGAAAATTTTCGCCCGCCTGTAATTTCCCCCGCTCAAAAACATTGGACCATACGGTGAAATAATTTTCCGGCAGCGCCGCCGCCTCCGCAAGAGTCAGCCCCGCGGGAATCGGCAGACAATGGGCCGCCGGAACTGTGCAAAAGTCGGCATACCCTCCGCCCGGAACAAGTGCCGTGACCGGATCGCCGACTTGCCAGTCGGTCACATCAGGATGTGCGGCGGCAACTGTCCCGGAAACTTCCAGCCCCAGCACTGGTGAGGCGCCGGCCGGCGGTGGATAAAGGCCCTGGCGCTGGAGAAGATCAGGTCGGTTGACGCCGGCGAAGGCGACATCGATGAGCACTTCGCCCTTTTGCGGTTTCGGTAGCGGCGACTGCCGGACAATCATACAGGAAGGAGGGCCGCCGCGGCCGTGATCTATGTATCTCATCATGTCGGTCATTATTTTACTCAAGAAGAGCTTCAATTAAAAAAGGCCCGGCCTCCTCGAGGGCGCCTCTGAAAGCTTTGATGAAACCTTCTGCCGTGTCCACGCGGACGGCCGGTACTCCCATTGCCTTGCTCAGTTTGACCCAATCCAGTGACGGACCGGTCAGGTTCGTCAGAGACTGTGCGTCCTTTCCCGGTGAAGGGTATCCGGCGCGCAGGGCTTCCAGTTCAATTGTGAAATATTTGCGGTTGGCACAGATTACCGTAATCACATCCGTTTTCTCCCTTGCCTGTGACCACAGAGCCTGCAGTGTGTACATGGCGCTGCCGTCCGCCTGAATGTTGATGACTTTAGCTTCCGGATCGGCCAGTGCCGCCCCCAGCGACATAGGCATGCCAGAGCCGATTGAGCCGCCGGTCAAAGTAAGATGACGATATGGCTTTAAATATGGTGAGTAGGCATAGTAAAAAGCTCCCGAAGATATGCCTTCTTCAACGACAATGCACTCCTCCGGCTGAAGAGCGGCAATGGCCGCGCAAAGCGAAACGGCGTCCAGCCGGCCAGCGGGCAGGGACGGTATGTCCAGGCGGGCCAGCACAGCTTGCAGCTCACCGGATGGCGCCTCCGGCCCGAGGGCCAGAGAAAGCTCCCTGAGCACTTCGGCTGCGTCCTGCCGGTTGGTGTCCAGCCTAAGACGCGGCGCTTTGTCCGGCAGCAAGGAAATAATCCCATCAGAATAACCGAAAAAGGCAGTCGGCTCGCCCGCGCCGACTAAAATGAAGGCGTCGTACTTTTTCAGTAGTTTTCGTGCCTCATCCGGAAAATAAGGGATGCGTTTTAAGACGGGCAGTCCTGCACCCGCTTCAAAAAGAGAAGGAAAGGTCATCATAATCAGATCGCAGCCGGATTTTGCCTTAATCTGCGCCGCCGCCTCCAGCCCTTTGCGTCCGAGCGCCCGACCTCCCAGAATCAGGGCGGGGTTCGCTGCTTCCTGAATGATGGACACGGCATGAGGCATCATCTCTTCACTGACCGGATTGAAGGCAAACTCCCTTGCCGTGATTTGGCCTGCCCCGACAAGAGCGGATTGAATGTCCGCCGGCACAATCAAAGTGGATACCTGGCCGTAAAGTGAGTTGCAGATTGCCCAGGCTGTGTCTGCGGAGAGTTCATCGGCCGACTCGCTTTGCTTTTGCCAGCCGGGGATTGCTTTTGCAAGTCCCTCGATATCCATGTTCAGTGGCGGGTCGTGCGGCTTGAGCCATGTGGTGTGCTCGCCGACGATATTGACTACGGGCGTGCGGGCGCGTCGCGCATTGTGAAGATTGGCGATGCCGTTGGCCAGTCCCGGCCCCAGATGTAAAATCGTCATGGCCGGTTTTCCTTTCACCCGTCCATAACCGTCGGCGGCGCCGGTGCAGACACCTTCAAAAAGACACAGCACCGGCCGGATTTCTCTTAGCTGATCCAAAGCGGCCACAAGAGGCAGCTCCGTGGTGCCGGGATTGGCAAAACACATTTCGACTCCCGCGTGTGCGGCCGTTATCAAGACACTTTCCGCTCCCGTCATGCTGTCCTCACGCCAACAAATAATATCCCAGGTTTATACGTCCGCCGGTTCGTTCTTTAAACCGGCACGATAACGCCGTTTGTTTTTATGCTTTATTCGATTTTGCCAACCCCTGAAACCGGTGACCCCGGAAAATTATATTTTCTTTTTACGCACAGGGAATAATTTATTCAAGCGGAATGTGGCAAGCTCACTCGACGGCATAATTTTTCGTCCGGATAGAGTTCGACCCTGAGCTGCATCTTGACAATGCCGTTTGGTCGCAGTAAGCTCCCCTGCGTACGGCGGGGCTGTCCCCGCAGAGCAAAATGGTTTTCCGATGAACAATAATCGTCTCGTTTTTCCTGTGACATGCGGCCGCGTCTTTCTGATGAAGGCCGCGGGCGCGCAGTCGGGATTAAAGGCAACTCATTGATATGAAACCGGGAATTCTCACACGTTTGATTATCGGTTATCTGGCCATACTTATTCCGTTGGCAGCGGTGAGCGCTTACGCCTTTTCCCGTTTCAGCGCCTTCCGGGCGGCGACGGACGAAATCATTCACAGTGACCAGCGCTTCAGAGAGCTTGTACAGAGTGCGGCGGAATCTGTTCTGTCTCAAACAGGCTTCGACCGGAAGTATATTCTCACCCGGGACCTGGAGTATTTTTACCAGTTTGAACAGATGGAAAAAGAGATAAGCACCATCCTGGAGGAGGCGATGGCAATTGCCACGAGCGATCAGAAAAAAGAGGCAATTGCTCTGATCAGCGACTCTTATGAGCAATATAAAGAGGTCTTTTATCAGGAAGCGTCCCACGTGGAAAACAACGAAACCTATTTGCCGGACGATCTGAAAGAGAAAAAAAGTATTCTGACGGACGGCATCCTTCTGGAGCTTAGAAATCTCAGGATGCTGGCCGAGAGGGAAACTTACGAGCAAGTAGAGAATCTGGGAGAATCGGTTTCTGAGGCCAGCCGTATAGTAATGGCCATCGTTGCCGGCTGTGTCCTTCTGGGGATAATCATATCGGTTATGGTGACCAGAAGCATTGCGATACCTCTGACCATTATGCGACGCAAGACAAGGCGCATTGCCCGCGGTGATTTTGACTGCGGCCTGGAAATTTCCTCTCCCCCCGAGATCCGGGATCTGGCGCGTGATTTCAACGCGATGTGCGGCAAATTACAGGAAGCGGATAAAATGAAGTCCGATTTCTTTGCCCTGATGGCTCATGAACTACGCACCCCGCTGGCCTCCATCAGGGAAGGTACCAATCTTTTGCTAAACAACAGGGGAGAGGATTTCAGCCAAATGCGCAGCAGGATTCTGCGCATCATCACGGAAGAGAGTAATCGTCTGACGGACCTGGTCAATTCCCTTCTGGACCTTTCCAAGATGGAAGCGGGGATGCTCTCACTGCAGCGTGAAAAATCCGATATCGGTGCACTGATCTACAATGCCGTCTCCGGAATGGAGCCGTTGGCCATGACGAAAAATGTCGACATCAGCTGGGAAGCGCCCGCGGGACTGCCGCCGGTTAATGCAGACCTGGAAAGGTTGCTTCAGGCACTGAGGAATCTGATTGGTAATGCCGTGAAATTCACGCCGGAAGGCGGCCGGATAACCATCAGTGCCCGTCCCTTTTCCGATGGTGTTGAAGTTTCCATCGCTGATTCCGGACAAGGCATTCCGCCTGAGGATCTGGAAGTTATCTTTGATAAATTTAAACAGAGTGCTATGACGAGTTACAGTACAATCAAGGGTACAGGACTGGGACTGGCCATAGTAAAGCATATTATAACCGCACATGGAGGCAGAATTTGGGCGACAAGCGAGAGAGGACGCGGCAGTATTTTTACATTTCAGTTGCCGGCCTAGTCATTGTGTTTCTGGCAGGGTGTTCCGTGATTGCCGGCCTGCAAGGCAAACAGGAAACAAACGAGGCTATGGGATTGGCGCGCCGTTACCTGGAGAAGGGTGATTATGACGCGGCTGAGCGGGAAAATATACGGATCATATCGACTTGTGCCAATGTGTATCCTGCTGATGAGGCGTTTTTGAATCTGGGATTGATTTACGCTCATCCGGGCAATCCCAAAAGAGATCCGGATAAGGCGGCTGCTTCTTTCAAAAATCTGCTGACTTTTTTTCCTGAAAGCCGATTTGCAGGTCAGGCAAAAATCCTGCTCGGCGTGGTGTACAGGTACGAGAAAATGACACAGGAAAATGAACGTTTGGAAAAAGAAGTGCAGGAACTTAAGGCCACGATCAAAAAAGCCAAACAGATCGACCTGGAGCTCGATATGAAAAAGAAAGAGCTGCTGAAATGAAACCGATTTTGGCACAAAAAATCCTGGTTGTTGACGATGACGCCAATTTTCTGGAGCTTGTTCGCATAAGGCTTGAGATATCCGGCTATGAGGTAATCACCGCCGCCGATGAAGACGAAGCTTTAATAAAAACCCGCGATGAGGCTCCGGACCTGGCCATCGTCGATTTGAGGCTTGGCCGGGCGGACGGAATTTCACTCATGGAGCGGCTGCATGTGATCAATCCTTATCTGCCGATCATTATTCTGACCGCGCACGGAAGCATCGAAAGCGCCGTCGAGGCGGTGAAGAAGGGAGCCTATAACTTTCTCAATAAACCTTTTAATCCGGAAGAACTCCTCCTGCAGGTGGAAAAAGCCCTTGAAAACCGGCGTCTGATCGCTGAAGTGAAACGTCTCGAAGGACTTTTGGAAGACAAGTATCATTTTAAAAATATTATCGCGCGCAGCGAAAAGATGCGGCTGATTCTGGATCTGGTCGCCCGCGTCGCTCCGACTGATTCCACGATTTTCATTTCCGGGGAGAGCGGCACGGGAAAAGAATTGATTGCCCGGGCCATTCATCTGGCAAGCACAAGAAAGGAGGGGCCTTTTATTACCGTCAATTGTGCGGCAATTCCCGAGACGCTGCTCGAAAGCGAACTTTTCGGTTACGAAAAAGGCGCATTCACGGACGCGAAAAAAAGCCACAAGGGGATGTTTGTCCGTGCCCATACCGGAACGATTTTTCTCGACGAAATTGGTGACATGCCCGTCTCGGTGCAGGCAAAACTTCTGCGGGTTTTACAGGAGAAAAAAGTCACCCCGCTGGGGAGCGGAAAACAGCACGACGTCGACGTTCGGGTAATTACGGCAACAAACAAAAACATAAAAGAAATGATTAAGGAAGGCGCCTTTCGCGAAGATCTGTATTACAGAATCCATGTCGTGCCGATTGAACTTCCGCCGCTCAGGGAGAGAAAAGAAGATGTGCCTCTGCTGGCGGAGCGTTTTCTGGGGGAAATCAGTCAGAGAATGAAAAAAGACGTCAAGGGAATCTCTGCCATGGCGATGCAGAAACTCATGCTTTACGACTGGCCGGGAAATGTCCGGGAGCTCGAAAACACCATTGAGCACGCGGTGGCGGTGACGCCTCACAACATTATCGGCGACGAGATCATTGTGTGCACAAAGGAACTGCCTGCTCAATCTTTCGTGCCCTACAAAAGAGCCGTTGAGGATTTTAAAAAAGGCTACATTGTCCGCCTGCTCGAATTCACCAGGGGCAATGTAAGCAAGGCGGCAAAGCTTGCCGATAAGTACAGACCGGATTTTTCCAATCTGGTTCAAAAATACAATATAAAGCCGGACGATTTCAAAAAGAGCGAAAAAAAAGAATAGCCAGCCCCGTCACATTGTAGGGAAAACCCGACATATTTTATGAATATAGTGTAGGATTATGCCTACACTAATTACTCCTTTTCGGTAGCTCTGTGATTGATGCGATGCATCATTTCCTTTTTTTCCGGGAGCGGGCGAAGGGCGAAATACCGGCATGCGGGTGTCTTTCTTTTTTTTAAGTCAATAAATTAAACAATAATCGACAGTTATATTTACTGTCAGCAATTTTCGCTGAAGATCACTTTTCTGACCCGAGCCATATAGGCCAAGGCCGGCGTCATCTGGTATGTCTTTTGCTATTTCTTTTCCCCGTGATGCGATTAACCAAAATTTCGTAAAAGCGGCGGTCGCACGCCGGCTAAGGCCTCAGGGCGTATTTCTTTATTTTACGGCGAGCAAGCCAACATGGTGCTGATGAAGGAGCCTCCTCATGAACGAGATGAATGATCTGATAGTCAAGCAAACGGCGGAACGTCTTTTTGAGGCAAATATGATGAAGTGCGGGTTTTCTTATTCACCGGCGGGTATTTATAAAGCGGCCTTTGACGAGCAGGGCCGGCTTTACCGTAACTGGGAAGCGAGGATGAAATCATGCAAACCGGGCGCCCATGAATACCCGGACCTGTACCGCAGCCCGATATTAAAGAAAGGAAAAAGAGGCAACGATGACAAAGGCGAGCTCCATCAAGACTCCATTGCCCCCAGGCTTGCACAGAAGACAGACATTCCATTAAAATTGCCTCTCAGCTTACGTGTGGACGAGGACGTAAGCTGTTACTTTGAAAAATTTGCCGATGAAATCGGTCTGACATGCAGTGAATTGATGAATTTATACCTGCGTCAGGCCAAAAACGAGGCAATGATTCCCAGTTTTGTTGAGAAAATAAATCGCCGCAGAAAAAATGCGGCCTAAAACCACGGAGGGGAAAAGGGGAAGGACATCAGGCAGGGAGGCTCTCCTCCCGCCCGATGTCCCTTTTCATTTCCGCTATCCACCATAAACTATCGGTTACTGACCGACTTCGCCATTATCACGTAATCAACAAGTTAGCCAAAGCAAATTTCCACCCGGTGGAGCGGATCGCTGTGAGCCGCGAGCTATCGTATCTCAAGTGCCAACGCGAAGATTATTTTTTCCCGTCTTTGATGCCGGCAATGTTTTTTGCCATCTTTTTTTTCTCTTCCAGATTGCCTTGCCTTGCGATCATGATACGCTGCGCTTGAGGGGAACCGGCGCCATGCATCGATTCTGTCCGGTAGCCGACCGCCGCCGTCCCCAGCGTCAGGTTCTCGACCAGGCGCATAATTCTGGCGCGTTCCTCGCTGGAAACATCTTCGACACCTTTTAAATACTTTTCCAAAACCTTGCCGATTTCAGGATTTTTGAAATCCTTTTCCGACGCCAGCGTCACCATCATTCCTCCGGCGATATCTTCGGCCAGGCGGCAGATCTCATAGGGGAATCTGGTGATGTTCTGCTTGCAGACGTTGGCCAGCAAAAGATCTATCAGATAGGTGCCGGAGGCGGTCTTATGTCCCTGGGCCGAGCAGGCAATACCACAGGAAAACAGCGTTTCATTAAGATGGGTCATTTCAATGAGCTTGTCCCTGATGTGTGAGGCTTTGGCCGCGCCGTTGTAGTCGGCGGCCAGCGCCGCCGCGCCGATGAGCACATCGCCGACCCCCACTTTACACCCCCCGTAACTCTGACGGTGATAGCCGGCGAAACGCTCGACCAGCATACCGGAAAACTCGTATTCGCCGCACATGAAAACATTTTCCCAGGGGATGAAAACATTGTCAAACACCATCAGCGCTTCCTGCCCGCCGAAGTTGTAGTTTCCCACATCGATGGTTCCTCCTTCAAGCTTGCGAGTGTCACAGGACTGGCGGCCATAGATATAGAAAATACCCTCTTCATCTGCCGGGCAGGCAAACGACAGGGCATAGTCTGCATCGTCCCTGCTCATAGAAATGGTAGGCATGGCGAGAACCCAATGTGAATTTATCGCGCCGGTCTGATGGGCCTTTGCTCCACGCACTACGATACCCTTGTCGTTTTTCGCCACGACGTGGACATACATATCCGGGTCGGCCTGCTTGTGCGGGGGAAGACTGCGGTCTCCTTTGACGTCCGTCATCGCCCCGTCGACGGTAAGGTCCTCTTTTTGCACCATTTTCAGAAACTTGATGAATCTTTCATGGTAGTTGGTGCCAAGCTTCTGATCCATTTCGTAGGTGGTGCTGTCCACGGCATTTATTGCATCCATGCCTACGCAGCGCTGAAAGCACGAGGCAGTCTGCTGCCCCAACAGGCGCTGCATTTTTACTTTTTTAATCAGATCTTCCGTGCTCTGATGCAGGTGGGTAAAACGATTTACGGTTTCGCCCGTGAGATGAGACGTGGCCGTCATCAAGTCTTCATACTCCGGCTTATGGGCCAGCTCGTACGTCTTTTTTACGGAATTAAGAGATGGCCGGATAATCGGATGATCTACCCAATTGTCAATTTTTTCGCCCATCAGGTAAATCTTGAATTTCATATTACGGATACTTTCTTCATACTGCTCGCCTGTTTTTAGCGCCATCCTCTTCCTCCTGACAATTTGCCGAATTTGATTACAAGGTTTTTTGTGTGTCGCTCCCCACAGGAGTCACTTTTTCAAAGAAGGTAAACGTGGTTATGTTAATTTTTACGCAGTACATCATCGGCAACGGATCGCTTCCTGCCGCAGAGTTAACTTTCACCGGTTCGTGAACGTTTATCTCTGTGGTCACCTGTCGTTTGAAAATTTAACCGACCTATTTCGACGGCTTGAGACGGTTGTCCATGCCGGTGAAGCCGCAGTCCGGCTGGTAGCAGGTCACATTGATGAATTCGCACTTCTGTTTACAGGCAGGGCAGGTTTGGGGGGGTGTGGCCATCACTACAGTATTACCGCAGTTTGCGCATTTCCAGGTGTTTTCCGGAAGGTTCGCTTTGTTCTCAGACATGGTTTTCCTCCTTTGTGCCGCCCGCTGGGTTTTGGTTCCAGCTGGTATTCAACCATGAACATAATCATCAACCGACCCGGTTGCAACAATTATTTTTGGGCCGCCAGGTTCACCCGGAGCGGCGCCATATTTTATCTGCTGAATTTCCTTGATATCCTCGCCCGTTTTCGCTAAACCAAAACCCACGTAATCTGGGAGCTGAAAGATGGCCAAAAAGAAGATAAACAAAGACTTAACAGGTTTGACCTTGCTGGGTGCGGGGAAAACAGCCGCTCCCGTGCGTCGGCTGGAGACATTTCCCAACCACAGCCGGCGCGACTACACCGTCACCCTGACCACCGAAGAATTTACCTGCGTTTGCCCGATGACCGGCCAGCCGGATTTTGCTACAATAACAATTCAATACATTCCTGATAAGAAAATTGTCGAATCCAAGTCGCTCAAGCTATACTTTTGGTCTTTCCGCAATGAAGGAGTTTTCCACGAACACGTCACCAACATGATTCTCGACGATCTGGTGGCCGCACTTTCGCCCCGCTGGTGCAAAGTAACCGCCTGTTTCGCCGTGCGCGGCGGCATTGCCATCACGGTGGATGCGGAATATAGCAAAAAAAAGAAATAATAAGCACAAAAACAGCTCCTGAGAAGTTGGTTTTTGCCGGCACCCAAGCGACAGATGCCGAATTTTCATAATTCCTTTGACACACACCACCATTGTCCGTATACTCGCGCGCAAAACCGCTCTTTATGATGCGCAAAGGCCGCGTCAGAATTATGCATGAGGACAGCTATGGCAAAACGCGAAGACATTAAAAAGATCCTGATTATCGGCTCCGGCCCCATTGTGATCGGTCAGGCCTGCGAATTTGACTATTCTGGTACCCAGGCCTGCAAGGCGCTTAGGCGTCTCGGATACGAAATTATTTTGGTGAATTCCAATCCGGCCACCATTATGACCGATCCAGGCATGGCTGATGTCACCTACATTGAGCCGCTGAACGCTCAGGCACTCACAGAAATCATAGAAAACGAAAAGCCTTGCGCCATCCTTCCCAACCTTGGGGGGCAGACCGGTCTTAACCTCACTTCAGAACTTTACAGGAAAGGGATACTGCAGCGTCACGGTGTTGAAGTTATCGGTGTGCAGGTGGAGGCTATCGAACGGGGCGAGGATCGTATCGCGTTTAAAGAAACGATGAGCAGGCTCGGCATTGAAACGCCCAAAAGCGCGCCGGCCACCTCAGTGGAAGAAGCGGAAAAAATCGCCGCAGACATGGGTTATCCGGTTGTTGTTCGCCCCGCCTTCACCATGGGCGGCACGGGAGGCGGCATCGTTTACAACCTCGAAGAGCTGCGGCTGGTGGCCGCCCGCGGCATCTCGGCAAGTCTCATCGGCCAGATTCTCATTGAAGAGTCGGTCATCGGCTGGGAGGAGCTGGAATTGGAAGTTGTCCGCGATGCCAAAAACCAGATGATCACCGTTTGCTTCATCGAAAACATCGACCCGATGGGGGTGCATACGGGTGACTCCTGCTGCACCGCGCCGATGCTGACGATTTCCGACGAGCTGCAAAAACGCCTTCAGGAATATGCTTATAAAATTGTCGAGGCCATCGAAGTTATCGGCGGCACCAACGTGCAGCTTGCCCACAATCCGGAAACAGGCCGCGTCGTTGTCATTGAAATCAACCCGCGCACCTCGCGATCGTCGGCGCTGGCCTCCAAAGCCACCGGCTTTCCGATCGCTCTTATCTCGTCGATACTGGCTGCCGGCGTGACGCTTGACGAGATTCCTTACTGGCGCGAGGGGACGCTCGATAAATATACTCCCTCCGGCGATCATATTATCGTTAAATTCCCGCGCTGGGATTTTGAAAAATTTTCCGGCGTGGCCGACCGGCTGGGCACACAGATGCGGGCGGTGGGCGAAGTGATGAGTATCGGTAAAACCTACAAGGAGGCCTTCCAGAAGGCCATCCGTTCACTGGAGAAAAAACGCTACGGTCTGGGCTTTGCCCAGAATTTTCACTCCCTGTCACTGACCGAACTCATGGAGCGCCTCAATGAGCCGTCCAGCGAGCGCCAGTTCATCATGTACGAGGCCCTGCGCAAGGGCGCGACCGTGGAAGAGCTGCACAAAAGGACCTTTATCAAAAAATGGTTCATCGAGCAGATGAAGGAGCTTGTGGAGCTCGAAGAGGAAATTCTGACGTACAAAGGCAGGCAACTTCCCGATAAATTGCTCATCCGCGCGAAAAAAGACGGTTTTGCGGATAAATATCTGGCGATCATTCTGGATGTGAAAGAAGAGCAGATTCGCTCGCAGCGCCTCGCCTCAGGTCTTGCCGAAGCCTGGGACGCGGTTCCGGTAAGCGGTGTGGAAAACGCCGCCTATTATTATTCCACCTACAATGCACCCGATAAAGTGCCGGTCAGCGACAGGCGTAAAATCATGGTGCTGGGCGGCGGACCGAACCGTATCGGTCAGGGCATTGAATTTGACTACTGCTGCGTACACGCGGCTTTTGCCCTGCGCGACGAAGGCATCGAAACGATAATGGTCAACTGCAACCCGGAAACAGTTTCCACAGACTATGACACATCCGACAGACTGTATTTCGAGCCGCTCACAGTAGAAGATGTGCTTAGCATCTATGAAAAAGAAAAGCCGGAAGGTGTGATCGTCCAGTTCGGTGGCCAGACCCCGTTGAATATTGCGGCGGAGCTGGCCAAAGCAGGCGTGAAAATCATCGGCACCTCGCCAGCCACAATTGATCTTGCCGAAGACCGCGATCTGTTCCGCCAGATGATGGACAAGCTGGGCATCCCCATGCCCAAATCAGGCATGGCGTCCAACCTCGAAGAAGCGCTTGCCGTGGCCGATGGTATCGGCTATCCACTGATGGTTCGTCCCTCCTACGTGCTGGGAGGCCGCGGCATGGAAATCGTCCACGACGAATCAATGCTCAAACGATATGTTCGTGCGGCCGTTGGAGTTACGCCGGAAATGCCGATTCTCATCGACAAGTTTCTGGAAAACGCGATCGAAGCGGAAGCGGACGCGATTTCCGACGGGAATGATGCATTCGTTCCGGCCGTCATGGAGCATATCGAGCTTGCGGGCGTTCATTCCGGCGACTCAGCCTGCGTCATACCCCCGATAAGCATCCCGGCACGCCATATCGATACGATTAACGACTACACTCGTAAAATTGCCGTGGAATTCGGCGTTGTGGGACTGATGAACATCCAGTACGCCATCGCTGACGACATGGTCTATATTCTCGAGGCCAACCCCCGCGCCTCGCGTACCGTGCCGCTGGTCTCCAAAGTATGCAATGTTTCGATGGCCAGGCTGGCCACGCAGATCATGCTGGGGAAGAAACTAAAGGATCTGAATCTGAAGCATCATGTTTTTCGCCATTTCGGCGTGAAAGAAGCGGTTTTCCCCTTCAACATGTACCAGGAAGTTGACCCGGTGCTTGGTCCCGAAATGCGTTCCACTGGAGAAGTGCTGGGGCTGGCTGATTCATTTGGGCTGGCGTTCTACAAATCGCAGGAGGGAACCGGCCAGGGCCTGCCGTCTGAGGGAACGGTACTCATTACCGTGGGGGAAAAAGACAAGGGCGGCATTCTGGAAGTGGCCCGGACATTTGCCGATATAGGCTTCAAAATCATGGCTACCGAAGGCACGCACAAATTCTTTGCCGCTCAGGGCATCGCCTCCGAACATATTTTGAAAATGCATGAGGGACGGCCTAATATCGTGGACGCGATTAAAAACGGCGAGATCCAATTGGTGATCAACACGCCGGCGGGGCGCACCAGCAAATATGACGACTCATATATCCGCAAAGACGCGATCAGATACAAAATTTCCTACATCACCACGGTGGCCGCCGCCGTTGCCGCCGTGAAAGGCATCGCCGCCGCCCGCCAGGGCCACGGCCGCGCCAAATCACTGCAGAGCTACCACGCGGATATAAAATAAATTTATTTTTCTGCGCCTTTTCCAACCCGTTTCAGACGGCTTTTGGAGTAAATAAATTATCTGCGGGCTTTACGGGTTGCGGATATCGCGGGCCAAGCAGTTTTAGAAGGTTTCGCATTTTGACTGGCGAAATCCCCTGAATGAATCTATAATTCGAAGTATCTGATATTATGGAGAATCCATTGACAATAGGTCTTCTCTGTGCTATAGTCATAGGCATAGCGATGATATCGAAGGACTCCTCGAACTTGGCCCATTAATTTGAGTTTGGATTTGGGTAGAACTTCGATTTGTTTTCCATGTTTGTCATTCAACAACGTAATAATAAGTGGAATATGGCAAGCGATTTTGTAATAAATGGAAAATATCCTGGCCATTCTTCCGTATTTTATAACTTATTAAACGGAGAATAGTTCCATCTGTATGGGTTGATATGATGGAACGTTTTCCGTCTATTACACTGTTGGGTTGCATATAAACAGTATAGATAAAATCATTAGTGTCCCACGTTAGAAGACATAGGCATTGAAAAGCCATATCTGACAAGGGTTTCAAGGCATGCGACAATTTATAGATTTCAATTATTTTATAAAATTCGAGCCATGAATAATCAAGCACTTAGGCGTCGCAAACGGGCATTTTACAACACATTGGGACACTAATGAGATAAAATATTTGCTAATGGGTTTTTTTAAGTATATGTAATTGAAAAAAAGTCGTGTGAAGAAAATGGAAGTAACTTCAAACGTATATCATGGCGATAGCAAAGAGGTCTTAAGGGATGTTCCGTCTAATTCTGTTGACCTCATAGTAACATCACCACCTTACGCAGACCAACGAAAAAACATATATGGAGGCATTCACCCTGATCAATATGTAAAATGGTTTTTGCCTATTTCGGCACAACTTTTACGTGTGCTCAAGCCGACAGGTTCCTTTATTCTCAATATCAAGGAGAAAGTGGTAGATGGTGAGCGCAGTACTTACGTTATGGAGCTTATACTAGAAATGCGTAAGCAGGGTTGGCTATGGACGGAAGAGTTTATTTGGCATAAGAAAAATTGCTATCCTGGAAAATGGCCTAATCGCTTTCGAGATGCATGGGAAAGACTTCTTCAGTTTAACAAAAGTAGAAAATTTAATATGTATCAAGAAGAAGTAATGGTGCCAATGGGTGACTGGGCAAAGTCAAGATTGAAGAAGCTTTCTGAAACAGATAAGACACGAGATAATTCAAAAGTCGGAAGTGGCTTTGGTAAAAATATTTCTAATTGGCTTAACAGAGACAAGGCATATCCAACAAATGTTCTTCACTTGGCAACGGAATGTAACAATAAAAATCACAGTGCTACTTTTCCTGAAGAACTTCCTGAATGGTTCATTAAACTTTTCACACGCGAATATGACACGGTTCTTGATCCTTTTATGGGTTCAGGCACAACCTTAATTGTTGCAAACCGAATGAAACGCAATTCAATCGGCATTGATAATGTCCGTGCGTATTGTGAAATGGCGCAAGAAAAACTGAAACCCGTTGAATTATATCTATTTGAACCAAAGGCGGTATATGAAAAAACTAAACATAAAAGACGTTCTTCTGTACGTTGAACAAAACATCGGCAATTTTCACCAAAAGCGAATCCAAAGCCTTGACGGCTTAAAGTTGGCAAACGTTCTTAAACGAAAGAATCCATATTTATTTAAAGCAAAATATGTACTGACTGCTGAGCAGATCATAAAAGGCTTAGTTGATGCCCATATTTCAACTTGGGAGTTGGGGTTGGGAGTTGGGGTCGAATCTTGTTGGGAGTTGTGGGAGTTGGGGTCGAATCTTTATCCTTGACATTTTGTTTTCCTTAATATGGATATTGAGGCATAGCACGCCCTTTAAGGATTTAAGGGTGCCTCTGTTTGTACCCGCGTTGCTCGTACCCCAATATTGGCTACCGGAGTCATGTTCGCTTTGGTGAATGTATGCATAAAAATGGCGGCATGAAATCGTGTTATGAATTTCGTGAAAAATTCTGGTGCATTTCGGTTCGAATTTCATAGATCCGTACCCCTCCGATCCTCCCCAAAAAACATTTGACAAAATGAATAAAGAACTTGGGAGTTGGGGTCGAATCTTTATCCTTGACATTTTGTTTTCCTTAATATGGATATTGAGGCATAGCACGCCCTTTAAGGATTTAAGGGTGCCTCTGTTTGTACCCGCGTTGCTCGTACCCCAATAT